>JAFSKN010000053.1 GCA_017448975.1 Clostridia bacterium | reverse complement strand
GCGTCACGCCCCTGGTCGGGGGACGAACCGCCGATGACCGCCAGTGGCGGGAATCTCATCGGCGGTGAGATCAGGCGAAAAGGAGCAATCTCCCCATGAAGGGGAGTTGCGACTATTGAGCCTGCGGAACTGGGGGCGGAGCGCCCAGCGTATCCCCACAAATCCCAATTTGTCTGTTTTGGAATACAGAAAAATAAATACCGGGCGGCTTTACGTCAAGGCCTTGCGTTTCTGGCAAAAAACAGGTATAATAAATGCATCCGAGGTAAGAGAAAGGGGTAGATTCAGATGGGCTACAAAGAAGAATACCAGCGCTGGCTGGAAATGTTCGCAAACGACGCGGAAACGGTCGCGGAGCTGAAAGGCATCGCGGACGACGAAAAGGAAATTGAGGATCGATTTTATACGGAGCTGGCGTTTGGCACCGCCGGTCTGCGCGGCGTGCTGGGCATGGGCACCAACCGGATGAACGTGTACAACGTGCGCCGGGCCACCATGGGCGTGGCGAAGTACCTGATCGCCCAGGGCGTGCAGGATCAGGGCGTGGCCATTGCCTATGACAGCCGCATCAAGAGCGACGTGTTCGCCAAGGAAACCGCGCTGACCTTAGCCGCCGCGGGTGTGAAAGCCTATTTGTTCGACGCCCTGCGCCCCGTGCCCGTGCTTTCCTACACTGTGCGGCATTTGGGCTGCGCGGCGGGCGTTGTCATCACCGCCAGCCACAATCCCCCCCAGTACAACGGCTATAAGGTATACGCCGCCGATGGCGCCCAGCTGGGCCCCGAAGCCGCCGACGCCGTGACCGGCTACATCCGTGCCCTCAATTACACCGACTGCCTGCCCATGGACGAGCAGGAAGCCCTCGACAGGGGCCTGCTCAAGATCATCGGCAACAAGGAAGTGGACGACGACTATATCGCCATGATCAAGACCCTGGCCCAGCGGCCCGAGCTGCTGGCGGCAAGGGGCAAGGATCTGAACATCGTTTACACTCCCCTCCACGGCTCCGGCAACGTGCCCGTGCAGCGGTTGCTGAAGGAATTGGGCGTGCATTACACCGTGGTGCCCGAGCAGGAAAAGCCCGACGGGCATTTCCCCACCGTGAAAGCGCCGAACCCCGAAGACCCCAACGCCTTCACCCTGGCAATCCCCCTGGCCCAGAAAGTGGGCGCCACCGTGGTGTTCGGCACCGACCCGGACTGTGACCGCTTAGGCGCTGCCGTGCAGGACGGCGAGGGCGTGTTCCATACCCTCACCGGCAACCAAATCGCCTGCCTGATGCTGCATCATATCCTGAGCAGCAAGAAGGCAAACGGCACCCTGCCCAAGAACGGCGCGGCGGTGAAATCCGTGGTGTCCACCGAAATGGCCCGGGCCATTTGCGACGATTACGGCGTGAAGCTGTATGAAGTGCTGACCGGCTTCAAGTTCATCGGCGAAAAGATCCAGCAGTTCCAGGAAACCGGCGACCACACCTTCCTGTTCGGCTTTGAAGAATCCTTCGGCTACCTGAGCGGCACCCAGGTGCGCGACAAGGACGGCGTGAACGCGTCCCTCCTGCTGTGCGAAGCGGTGTGCGCCGCCGCCGAACGGGGCGAAACCCTGTACGACACGCTGCAAAAGCTGTACCAGAAGTACGGCTACTTCAAGGAAAAGAGCATTTCTGTCACCCTGCCCGGCAAGGACGGCGTTGCCAAGATCGCGGGCATCATGTCCGCCATCCGGGAGAACCCGCCCAAGGAAGTGGCGGGCCTCAAGGTGCTGGGCATCCGGGACTTCAAGACCGGCCTGCGCACAGCGGGCGGCAAGGAAGAAGCACTGGACTATCCCAAGTCCAACGTGCTGTACTACGAAATCGAAAACGGAAACTGGCTCTGCATCCGGCCCAGTGGCACGGAGCCTAAGATCAAGCTGTATGTGGCCTCCCGCGCCGATTCCCAGGCCGCCGTGGACGCCCTGAACGACAAGATGGCCGCCGAGGCCCAGGAATGGATGAAATAAGGGGTAAAATTCTGGGGGAACCGCTCTTTGGGGGCCAAAGAGCGGTTCCCCCAGGCCCCCTCCGAGAAAGCCATAAAGGCAACTCGTTATCCTCAAATACACATGTCCTAAGTTAAAGCCAGCCAGTCTAACTACATCATAAAAACATCCGGAAGGGGCACTTCAAATCATGCTCCTTCCGGTCTCTCGTTTTTGGGCGTTATTCAGTTACGGCATATGCCAGTTCGATGGCGATATCAAAGTGTCCCGCGTCGTGCTGGGTGCCCGCGATTTCGCCTTCCTTGCGGCGTTCGTCCCACTTAGGCGCGTCCAGCAGATCGCCGGAGGTAAAGAACATATACAGGTTCAGGCTCCGGAAATCGCACAGGGCTTGCAGAGCGGCGCATTCCATTTCCACGGAAACGCAGCCGTCTGCCTTGCGCTTTTCAAAATTGGCCCGCGTTTCCCGATAGAAAGCGTCCGTCGTCCACGTTCTGCCCGGCACGTAAGGGATGCCGTTTTCTTCCATGAACCGGGCCACCGCTGCCGCGTTTTTCACGGTGATCCAGTCGGACGCGGGAGCGTAGTGGTAGCTGGTGCCCTCGTCCCGGTAGGCGGCGGTTGGCACCATCACTTTGCCGTGGGCGATTTCTTTGTTCAGGCACCCCGCCCCGCCGAATACCACGTATTTGTCCGTGCGCAGCACAGCCCGGCTGTCCTCCACCGTGCCTACGCATGCGGGCGCGCCCACGTAGGTTTTGAAAAAGCCGAATTTCTTCCCTTTGTAATCGATCGCGTACACCGGCGTTTCCCCGGTGGCGAACCAGAAGGAGCCGATGCGCTCGCAGGGATAGTTTTTCAGCACGAACTGTTCGATCTGCCAGGAAAAGGTGAGGATGCAGGCGTCCACCCGGGGCGTGTTTTCGCTGACGGCCGGCTCAATGATGGCGGGGGATTGATTGTCAAAGGTATCGGTGATCATCGCGATTCTGCCTTTCTTTTTTTCAGTGAGGCGCATAATACTTTTGGTTTCGGCTTCTGGGTTTATCCGGCAGCGTCATTTTCAGAATGCCTTTTTCCAATAGGGGACGTACATAATGATTCATCATATAGGAATTGGCTTGTACACCCAAAAAACCGGCAATTTCCTGTCGGGTCCGCGGTACAGAACAGAAGCCGGCCAGGTCATTTGAGAATCTGGCAGGTATCGATGGCTTTGACATGCGGTTATATAGGGTAACAACAAACTCATTCCTTCGGTTTTCAAATACTGGCGGCGGAAGACCTGCCTGTGCCATTTCACTGCGAATGGTAGGAATGCCGGAATAGCGGTTTTCCGCTTTCAGCAGGGTTTCAGCCATTACGGCCAGCGCGGGATTCCGCAGATCGGGTCGGGCGATTCCGAGCTGTTCCACCGTCATCCGGCCATAAAGCGTGCCGGGACTGTGGATTTCCAAGCGGTCCGAAAAGAAATTGATTTGAATGGGCGTTCCTTCCGTATAATGGCTGTAATCTCGGTGAATCAGGGCATTCAGCACTGCTTCGCGGATAGCCAGGAGCGGATATTCCGTTTGATCCGCTCGTTTGCCGGTGGCCGGATCGATGATTGTGCGGGTTTTCATATTCCGCAGGCAGAAAGCCATGGCTTCATCCAGCATGTTTATCAGCGTGCCTTCAATACGCTTATTGTCCAAGAAACGGATATGATCCTCGGTCGTATTTCCGATGGACGTACCTGGCACCACAACGGCGGTGATTGCTAACTGGGGAAAATATCCTTGCGGATAGAGACCGAAATTCATCAGCGCCGCCAGCGTAGGAACTTTTCCCCGGGAGATATTCAGCATTTCGTAGGCTTGCTCCGGTGAGAGTCGGGCAAAGCCGGGACGCTCCGCCCGCTTGAGATGTACGTAGGCGGAAAGCTGATCAGCGTCCAGCATATTCATCCCGGCGCGTTCGACGGGGCGGATATCATCGTACAAATGTTTGCGAAAGGCTTCGCAACTGTATAGCTCGTAATCTGTCATGCGCAGGTCAGCATCGCCCACGCGAATATATGCGCCACGAAGCCGACCGGTGCCCTTATAATAGCAGGGCCGCTCCGATAAGTCCATACCCGGAATTTCAACGGAGCAAACCATCTTTCCTTCGATTTCCGCATGGGTAAAAATACCCCGTACAGGCGGTTCCATTTGATTGCACTGTTCCATTACCTTCTTTTGCAGATCGTGAACATCGTAGACGCCGCAGATTTCAAAACCCCCATCTTCATCCAGACCGAACAGAAGAACGCCGCCAGAATCCTGATTGGAAAAGCTGGAAAGCGTGTCATACAGCGTATGCGGACAGCCGTCATGTGCCTTTTTTACTTCCAGCGTTTGTCCTTCTGTTTTAATCCGTCTTACATCATTTGCTAATTTGATCAATTCATCAATCAGCATATGCTCCTCCTCCTTAGGACTATTGTAACACGAATAACGGAAGATAACAACATAAATGTTATAAAAAATTACGTTATTTTTGGATTATCAAAAGATAATCTAAAATAACGTAAGAAAAAGCGAAATAACGAAAGAAACTTACATTATTAATCGCAAACCGCCACCGCTTCGATCTCCACCAGCGCGCCCTTGGGCAGGGCGGCCACCTCCACGCAGCTGCGGGCGGGCTTGCCGGGGAAATGCTTTTCATAGATGGCGTTAAACGCGGCGAAGTCGGACATGCGCTGCAAAAAACAGGTGGTTTTTACCACGTTATGAAGGCCGCTGCCCGCCGCTTCCAGCACGGCTTTCAGGTTTTGAATGGCCTGCTCGGTCTGCGCTTCGATGGTGTCCCCCTTAAGCGCCCCGATCTGGGGGTTCAGGGCGATCTGGCCGGAGGTATACACCAGCCCGTTCACCGCGATCGCCTGGGAATAAGGGCCGATGGCGGCGGGAGCGTTTTCTGTGTGGATGGTTCTCATGGCAGCCTCCTGTTTTAAATATTTCTGTTTGCTTGCATTGCAGGCAGAACGGCGGGGCTTTGCCCCGCACCCCACCAGGGCCGTGAAGTCCGCAGACTCAAAGGTCGCAACTCCCCTTCATGGGGAGATTGCTCCCTTTCGGCTGATCTCACCGCCGATGAGATTCCCGCCACAGGCGGTCATCGGCGGTTCGTCCCTGGACCCGCATTTGCGGATGTTGCAAAACTTGCTTCACTGACTTGGTTCCCGCTGCAACAAAAACGACGGCTTGGCCACATTGTGCTTCTGACCCGGCGGCTGAAAGCCGCCAACCCGGATGCAAAGCATCCGGCGAAAGCCGGGGAACAATCCCAGGGGAAAAGCAAGCTTTGCCCCTGGGATTATCCCGGCTTTCTATGGGCCAGAAGCCTCTGACTTTCGTATAATTCGGCGCGGCAGGCGGGAACTGTTTATTCTATCCTGCGATTTATTTCGATAGTTGGGATGCAAGGGATGAAATCCCTTGCCGCGGGGTTCAGGGGCCGCGGAGGCCCCTGCCTCGTAATCACGTCCTTACAGCAAATTCCGCTGGATCTTGCCGCTGATGGTCTTGGGCAGCTCGTCCCGGAAGACCACGATGCGGGGGTACTTATAGGGCGCGGTGCGCTGCTTGACGTAGTTCTGGATTTCCTTCTTGAGCTCCTCAGTGCCTTCCTTGCCCTTGACCAGCACGATGCTGGCCTTGACCACCTGGCCGCGGACGGGATCGGGAGCGGCGGAAACGCCGCACTCCAGCACGTAGGGCAGCTCCATGATAACGCTTTCGATCTCGAAGGGCCCGATGCGGTAGCCGGAGGATTTGATCACGTCGTCCAGACGGCCCACATACCAGTAGAAGCCGTCCTCGTCCTTCCAGGCGGTGTCGCCGGTGTGGTAGAGGCCGTCGGGATGGTCGTCGTCAATGCCCACATAGCCTAAGTACAGACCGCAGGCGGGCTTTCCGTCGCCTAAGCGGATGACGATTTCGCCCGTTTCGCCGGTGGGCACGGGGTTGCCCTGGGGGTCCACGATGTCCACGTCGAAGAGCGGCGAGGGCTTGCCCATGGAGCCGACCTTGGGGGTCATGCCCACCAGGTTGCCGATGGACAGGGTGGTTTCGGTCTGGCCGAAGCCCTCCATGAGGGACAGGCCGGTGGCTTTCTGGAACTGGTAGAACACTTCGGGGTTCAGGGCCTCGCCCGCTACGGTGGCGTGGTGGATGGAGGAAAGGTCGTATTTGCTCAAATCTTCCTTGATGAGCATGCGCAGCATGGTGGGCGGCGCGCAGAAGGTGGTGATATTGTACTGCTTGAACAGGGGCAGGATCTCTTCCGCGTGGAAGCGGTCGAAGTCATAGGCGAACACGGCGGCTTCGCACAGCCATTGGCCATACAGCTTGCCCCACAGGGCCTTGCCCCAGCCGGTGTCCGAAATGGTCAGGTGCAGCCGGCCCGGCTCCACGCAGTGCCAGTATTTGGCGGTGATAAAGTGGCCCATGGGGTAGGTGTGGGCGTGGGCCACCAGCTTGGGATAGCCGGTGGTGCCGGAGGTGAAGAACATGACCATGGGGTCTTTGCCGCAGGGGGTGTCCTTGGCGCGGGGGAAGCGGGAGGAAAAATGTTCAAAATCCCCGTCGAAATCGTGCCAGCCCTCCCGGCTGCCGCCGCAGAGGATCAGGGTCTTCACCGTGGGGCACAGGGGCAGCGCTTCTTCCACGTGCTCCGTAGCCTTGCCGTGGGCGGTGCACAGGACGGCGCTGACCTCCGCCTTGTTGAAGCGGTATTCGTAATCGTGGGCCAGCAGCTGATCCGTGGCCGGGATGGCGATGGCGCCGATCTTGCACAGGGCCATCATGGAAAGCCAGAAGTGATACTGGCGGCGCAGCACCACCAGCACCTTGTCGCCCTTCTTGATGCCTAAGGAACGGAAATAGTTGGCGGCGCGGGCGGACTGCTTCTTCATATCCAGGAAGGTAAAGCGCCGCTCCTGCCTGTTTTCGTCCAGATGCAGCATGGCCAGGGCGTCGGGCTTGGTATCGCCCAGGGCGTCCACCACGTCGAAAGCGAAATTGAAGGTGTCCAGGTTGGTGAAGGAAATGGACTGGAGCGCGCCGGTTTCGTCCTCCACGGGATGGGCGAACTTTTCATAAATGAAGTGTTCGTCCTTGGGCGTCTGGCTGGCCCGGATGGTCTGCATCACCTGGCGCTCTTCGATTTCTTCACCGGGCAGCACCACGGCTAAGAATACGCAGTCGCCGCCCTCGGCGGCCACCATGCCGTGGGGCGTGGAGGAATCGTAGTAAATGGAATCGCCCTCGCGGAGCAGCTCGATGTTGTGGCCCACCTGGATCTTCAGCGCGCCGGACAGGATGTAGTCAAATTCCTGGCCGGAGTGGGTGGTGGTGTGGATGGGTTTATCCTGCAGGTCCGGGTCGTAGGTGTAGCGGACGAAGTAGGGCTCCGAAATCTTTTTGCGGAACATGGGGGCCAGGTTGCGGATATCGATGCCCTCCTCCTGGGCGGTCAGCTCCGCCGCGCCCTTGCGGGTAATGGTATAGGAAGAAAGCTGCGCGCTGCGGCCCTCCATCAGGTCGATCATGTCCACCTTGAAGGTCAGGGCGCACTTGTGCAGGAAGGTAAAGGGCAGGTCCGCCCGGGCGTTTTCGTAATCCAGATATTGGGCTTCCGTCACGTCGGTCATCCGGGCCATTTCCGCCAC
The DNA here is from genome assembly GCA_017448975.1 of Clostridia bacterium. GTDB lineage: Bacteria > Bacillota > Clostridia > Christensenellales > Aristaeellaceae > RUG563. The sequence continues at coordinate 34,772 of JAFSKN010000053.1, read as the reverse complement.
GGTATAGCCGCTGATTTCGCGCAGCTCGCGGATGCGGGCCGCTACCTCGCGCACCTGATCGGGGATGTGCTGCGCCTGGGATACGTTCATGGTCGTGTTCCTCCGTTCTTTTTTCTCGTGGGAAGGGGATTTCTGGGCCAACCTGATGAAAGATAAGGATTCGGAGAGTGGAGAGTTGAGAGCGGAGAGTTAAGATTTATTTTGCTTTTAGTGATTGTTTCCTGAATTTCCGGTAAATATGGATATTCACTATAAATATCTCAACTCTCAACTCTTAACTCTCAACTCTCTCTGAAAACCCCTTTCTCCATTCGGTATTGGCAAGAAAAAGCCCGCCCCAAAGTCATTCTTTGAGACGGGCTGAATTTCAGCTCGCGGTACCACTCAAATTGCGCGTTTCCGCGCCCCTCTGCGGGTTCGTGTTCCAAACCCCGTGCGCTTACGCGGCCTCACGGAAGACGATTACTCCCAGCCGCGTTCAGGAGCAGGAACGCTTTCCCGCCCTTGGTTCGGCGCCGGTTTCACCGCTTCGGCTCGGAAGGGATGGGCGTTTGGGAATCGCTCGCCGCCGGTTTTCAGCTGCCCCGGCTCTCTGGATGCGGCCTTTCCCCGCCGTCTTCGTCATCGCCTTTGCTATGAAATTATGGCAAGTTTAACACCGGTTCGCCCGTTTGTCAAGCGCGATTTGCGAAAAACAGCGGAAGTACAGACGCGGCGCCTAATAGATTTCCCGCAGGGTTTCAACCCCTGCCTGGCGTTTGAAATCCTCCAGCCCCTGGCGGTCCACCATCATCAGGTCGTGAAATTTGCCGGTGGCTTTGTCGATATAGCCCACGGTCATTTCCCCGGTGCAGATGCTTTTGCGCACGGCGGGTTCCTGGGTGGCGGGGTCGAAGGCAAAGGCGGGCATATGCTGCGCTTTTTTGAAAAAGGACACGGCTGTTTCCTCCTTCCGGGGTTTATGGCTTCATTATAACATTCCCGGATAGGCAGCGCAAGGTTTCCCGAATGATTTTATAGGTAGCCATTCATGTATCTTGATAACAGTCAAGCGGCATATCAGCGGAGGGGGCGTCGGGGGCATTCCCCGACTGTAATCCGCACCGGCGGCGTGTACGTCGGGAGGACGGAAAATTTCTGTAAGGAGCGAAGACGACTGAAAGAAATTTTCCTTCCTTGCGGTTTTTCCGCCCGGAAATCCCGTAGGGATTTTAGGAAAAACCGGGCGGGGGGACGAACCGCCGATGACCGCCTGCGGCGGGAATTTCATCGGCGGTGAGATCAGCCGAAAGGGAGTAATCTCCCCATGAAGGGGAGTTGCGACCATTGAGGCTGCGGATTCGCGGGGGGTATGCAATACCCGCCCGCGCGTTACCATGAACCCGAAGGGCGAATGGTAACCTTTATAGCAATGTTTTACAATTTCCCGCCTTTCCTCTCATTGACAATCCCGGCAGTTTGCATTATCATGGATTATGGTATTGTATGAAATTTCTGCGGCGCGGCGCAGACGCGCGCCGTGTTTTGACGGAGGCTTTCAGTATGCGCACGATACAAAAGCATGTAGGGTTGATCCTGATTTTCGCAATGCTGCTCCTGGTGTTAGGCGTTCAGGGGGCGATGGCCGAAGGGGGTCAGGTCAGCGGCGTGGTATGGGTGGACAAAACCCCCGACGGGGTCATGGCGGCCAACGAAGGCGGCTTGTCCGGCGCGAAGGTGACTCTGGAAATGAAGGATGCCGAGGGAAACGCCCAGGTGGCAAAGAATACCACGGCGTCCAAATCCGGCGAATTTCAGGTTGACGGGCTGGCGGCCGGGGAATACCGGCTGCGGGTGGAAGCGACCAAGGAATACCACTTTACCCTCCACGGCCTGGACAGCGCCGCGCTGCCCGCCCAGGGCAACGTGAGCTATACGCCCTGGTTTACCCTGGGGGAAAACGAGAGCCGCCAAGTCAACGCGGGCGTGACGAAAACCGCGTGTCTGGTGAGCGTGATCGCCTTTGAGGATGTGAACCTCAACGGCGGCCGCATGGAGAGCGAGCCGCTGGTGCGCGGCATACCGGTGGAGCTGCTGTATGAATACGAGGGAGAAACCTACACCGTCGCCTCCGCCGTTACGGATAAGGAAGGCCAGGCCGTGATGCGGGATCTTTCCGCGGGCACCTACCGGCTGCGCGTCGCCTACCCAGAGCACTATACGGCCGCGTCTGTGGGCCAGAAGATCAATACCTTTTATAACTGTCTGGCTGCTGATGAAAACAATATCGGCCTCTCCGAGCCCTTCACCCTTGCGGCCAAGGCATCCATCGGCATGGGCGCGGGCTTGGTGCGCACAGGCTCCCTGGCGGGCAGGGCCTGGTTCGACGCCAATTATAACGGCAAATGGGACAGCGAGGAAACCGGCCTGACGGGCGCGGAAATTACCCTGCATTCCGTTGAAACTGAAGTGAAGCGCACCGTTCAGCCCGATGAAAAAGGCAGTTTTATTTTTGAAACCCTGCAGCCCGGCGATTATCTGGTGCAGTTCCAGCTGCCGGAAGGCATGATTTTTACCTATCCCGGCCAGTCCAAGCTGTCTGATACGGCGAACATGGGCACGCTGAACGTGTATGTACCGGTGGATGTGACCACGGATTTGGGCGCTGTGGGCGCCATGCCCGCGGCGGGCCTTACCCTGACGCTGTACGCCGATATGAACCTGAACGGCGTGCGGGACGAGGGCGAATCTGTGCTGCCCGGCGCGGCGGTAACGGCGGTCCAGGGCGGCAAAGCCGTGGAAAAGACCGAAACGGATGAAAACGGCGAAGCGGTGTTCAACGCGCTGCGGGGCGGCGAAACCCAAATCACCGCCGAGCTGCCGGAGGGCTGGCTGTTCCGGGCGGACGAAGCGGGCCTGTTCCCCATTTCCGGGATTCAAAGCGCCGCCCAGGCCGAAATCACCCTGGACGGTCTGGAGCCCGCCGCCCGGTACGAAGCGGCGGTGATCCCCGCTTCCGCCATCAGCGGCATGCTGTTTGAGGACGCGGTCAATACCGGCCTGTACCGGGAGGACAGCGTTCCCCTTTCCGGCTTTACCGTGCAGGCCCTGAACGCGGACGGGTCAATCGCCGCGGAAGCGGTCACGGACGAAAACGGCGCGTATACCCTGTACCCCCTCTCCGCGGGCGCGTACACGGTGCGTTTCCTGCTGCGGGACGCTTATGTGGCTTCTCCCTATGCGGCGGATCAGGAGAATAACGCCAACCGCATCCAAGCGCAGACCCCCGAATACGGCGATGCGGGTCCGGTCGTCCTGGCTCCCGGCGAACAGAAAACCAGCTTCAACGGCAGCGTGTTCCAGGCGGGCCTGGCGGAGGGCCGCGTGCTGGTGGATAGCCGGTATGCCGATACAGACACCGGCATTGCCGGCGTGACGGTGACGCTGCTGGACGCGGACGGGCAGCCCGTTTCCGATCACAGCTACGGCGTAACGGATGAAAACGGTTCCTTCTACATCAAGGGCATCCTGCCCGGCGCCTATTCCCTGGCTTATCAAATGCCCGACAACGGTGTGTTCACCGAGCCCAGCGTGGAGGGCACCCGATATGTGGGTGAAACCTTCGTCAGCGGAAGCGGCTCCCATTTTGAAGCCGCCGAGATCAGGGGTATTTTGACCGCCTCCATTGCCGGTACGATCCTGCATGACACACCGGAAGCCGTGGGCCTGTATAACGCCCAGCTTTCCCTGCGGGGCCATACGGTAAACTTTGCTTACGGGATCCACGCCAACCCCGACGGCTCCTTTGCCTTTACCGGCCTGATGCCCGATACCTATACCCTCACCGTATCCCTGCCCCAGGGCCTGGCTTTCGGCGAAAAGGAAGGCTCCGTTATCGCCCGTTCCCGCAGCGCGCAGGCGTCGGCGGACATCACCCTGTCCTTCGGAGAAAAACGGCTGGACACCGACATTTTGGCCGTGACCCCCGTTTCCCTCTCCGGCGTGGTGTATTATGACGACAACCTTTCCGCCGAAATGGACGAAGAGGAATACGGCGCTGAATCCCGTTCCCTGACCCTGTGGGAGGACGGGGAGCAGATCGAGGCCGTGGAAACCGATGAAAACGGCGGTTTTATATTTGAAGGGCTGATCCCTGGTCAGTACGAGCTGCGCATTGCCCTGGACGAAACCGAGGATTTGGTGGACGTTCCCGACGTGACCCGGGGCAATGAGGACGCGGCCCTGCCCGCAGCCGTTCTTCAGAACGCGCGGCTTTCCCTGCCCGTGATGCGCTACGCCTCCGTGTCCGGTCAGGTGTGGAGCTTAGGCGGCGGCGAAGGCATGGGCGGCGTAAATGTGTCCCTGCTGAACAGCGAGGGCGAAGTCCTGGCCGAAGCGGCCAGCGGGGAGAGCGGCGAATTTGTATTTGGCCGCCTGCTGCCCGGCACCTACGCCCTGTCCGCCACCCTGCCCGAGGGCTACCTGTTTGCCCGGGCCCAGGACACCGCCGCCCGGGACAGCTTCATTCAAAGCCAGGTGGACGGCACTGTGATCGCTATTCCTTTCCAGGTGGTCACGGGCGACGACCTGAGCGGCATCGATATCGGCGTGGGCACCATGGGCCGCATCGGCGACCGGGCGTGGCTGGACGTGAACGGCAACGGCATGCAGGATATGGACGAGCCCAGCATGCCCGGCATCGTGATCGAATTGTACCAGCACGGCGAATTGGTTGTCAGCACGGTCACCGATGCATACGGACGGTACGGCATTGATAACCTGTACCCCGGCGAATATGAAATGCGCGTGACCATGCACAAAGAGCTGAAAGCCACCGTGCATCAGACCGAATTCCCCCTGGTGGGCAGCATCCTGCCCGAAAGCGATGAGCTGACCGTGACGGTGACCGGCGTGATCGTGCCCAGCGGCAGAGCCAACCTGCACTGCGACCTGGGCTTCCAGCTGCGCAAAAAGAACGTGTATCCCGCCGCTATGGACGATATTCCCGTCAAAGACTGGCGGCCCTACTCCGAACGGTAATGCGGGTACACGGGTGCGGATCGCCGCAAAGCAACGATGAACAAGGAAAGACGCGCCGCCAATTCGCGGCGCGCCTGCTTTTGTGGTGTCTGGGTATTTGCTGCGCGGGCATTATTCTATTCCAGGCTGTGGATACCGTGCGCACCCGTGCCCCGATCCTCGCCCGCGTGACGCATCAGGAACAGCCGGTATCCCGCACAGCGGCGGAGCCGGAAGGAAAAAGCGACATCAACCGGGCCACGGCGGAGGATCTGCAGCGGGCGGAGGGCGTCGGCCCTGGCCTGGCTCAGAGAATATGCGACATGCGGGAGGCGCGGGGCGGGTTCCGCTTCCTGGAGGAGCTCCTGGACGTGCCCGGCATCGGTGAAAAACGCTTTGAGGCCCTGAGCGCTCTCTTTTATTGCTCCACGCCATCACCGTAAATGATGTGAAAGGGGGGCTTCTTCAGCCCCCCTACCCCCCCTGAACCAAAGGACTTCGTCCTCTGGACACCAATAGGCAAATTGATTTGGTTGGGGATAGCAAACAACTTTCGCCTGTTGCTGGGAGATACGAAAGTTTGATGGCTTCTGGCCCATAGAAAGCCGGGAAAATCCCAGGGGGAAAGCAAGCTTTCCCCTAAGGGATTATTCCCCGGCTTTCCCCGGATGCTTTGCATCCGGGTTGGCGGCTTTCAGCCGCCGGGTCAGAAGCACAACATTGTCAGGCTTGGCTGTTTTCAAAGTAGCAGCGGGAAATTGTCGATTCTCCCTATCAAGTAATATCCGCAGGAGAGGGTCCAGGGGAATCATTCCCCTGGTCGGGGGTCTGGGGGCGGATAGCCCCCAGCAATCCCTTTCAGCTTTTCATTCAGCTTGCCATACACGCGCCGAACCATCCAGGGTTCGGCGCATTTTTTCAGCGCGTCTTCCAGGGTGAACCATTGCACGGCGGCGTTTTCGTCGGTTTTGGGGCGGATGGGGGCGGCGTCGTCCGCCCGGAGCAGATAGGTCACGTTCAGGTGCAGGTGGCTGGGCACGTAGCGGCCCCGCTTTTCGTGGCCGTCCACGGTGAGGATCTCCAGGGAAAAAATGTCCTCCGTCACGGGCTCGGCGTGAATGCCCGTTTCCTCCCGGGCTTCCCGCAGAGCAACGGAAAGCAAATCCCTGTCCCCGTCCGCGTGGCCGCCCGTCCAGGCCCAGGCATGATACAGGTTGTGGTAAGCCATGAGCACCTTGTTCCCTGCCCGGTTCACGATCCAGGAGGAGGCGCTGAAATGGGCGATTTCATTGGACCGGTCGAAGCAGTCCGGCATGGTGGACAGCACACGCAGCATCACGGCCTTGTCCCGTTCCTCCTGCTCGTTCCAGGGGCGGTATGCGCGAATGGCGTCTTCGATGTTCATGGATTTTCCTCCTCGCGTTCCAGCGAAAATTCGATTTCGGCAAGCCGGTCGGTGATGGCGTTCACATTCCCGGTCTCTTTGAAGCCCATGCGGCGGTAGAGCCTGGCCGCGCTTTCGTTATTCTCAAGTATCCAGAGCGTGGGCACGTCCGGACAAAGACTTACGGCGAATTTCAGCAATTCGGTGCCATATCCTTTGTTTTGCATTTCTGGAAGGATATACAGGTCTTCGATCAGGCTTCCGGTGACGGATACGACGCCCACGGGACGATTCTTTACCAGCATATAGACTTTGCTTCCTTTGTCCATCTTTCCGCGCAGATATTCCCGCTGATGTTCCGGCGTGTGCAGGGCGATAAAATCCGGGGAACAGAAGGAACGGTGGGAATCCTGCCAGGATACAGAATGAATGGCGGCGGCTTCGGGAAGGTTGGATTCATCTACAATGACGATCATTGATTTGCTCCTGTCGAAAAAAGAGAGAGGGGACTTTTGAAGTAAAAGCCTCCCTCCCGTGAAGTAGCTGCGTTGTATTTGTTCGTTCGATTGATATGAAACAGAGAGTAAGATATATTTATTATTGAGGATCCAGGGGGATCAACCCCCTGGCGGGGGACGAACCTCGGACGGCCGCCTGTGGCGGAAATACCGTCCGAGGTGAGATCAGCCGAAAGGGAGCAATCTCCCCATGAAGGGGAGTTGCGACCATTGAGGCTGCGGAACTGGGGCGCGCGGAGCGCCCAGCGTCCCTTTAGAACTCGGCGCTGCCGGTGGTGCGGGGGAAGGGCAGCACGTCGCGGATGTTGCTTACGCCGGTCAAATACATGATGAGGCGCTCGAAGCCTAAGCCGAAACCGGCGTGGGGGGTGGTGCCGAACTTGCGCAGTTCCAGATACCACCAGTAGGAATCCATGTCCAGGCCCAGTTCCTTGATGCGGGCTTCCAGCACGTCTAAGCGTTCTTCACGCTGACTGCCGCCGATGAGCTCGCCGATGCCGGGCACCAGGATATCCACGGCGGCCACGGTTTTGCCGTCCTCGTTCTGGCGCATGTAGAAGGCTTTGATTTCCTTGGGGTAGTTGTAGACGCACACGGGGCAGCCGAAGTGTTCTTCGGCAAGGTAGCGCTCGTGCTCGGTCTGGATGTCCATGCCCCAGTGGACGGGATATTCAAACTGCTTGTCGGCTTTTTGCAGGATGTCGATGGCGTCGGTGTAGCTGCACCGGGCGAACTTGCTGTTGACCACGTGCTGCAGGCGCTCGATGAGGCCCTTGTCCACGAAAGCGTTCAGGAATTCCATTTCCTCGGGGGCTTTGGCCAGCACGTCGGCGATGACGTACTTGAGCATGTCCTCCGCCAGCTCCATATCGTCTTCCAGGTCGGCGAAAGCGATTTCCGGCTCGATCATCCAGAATTCGGCGGCGTGGCGGGGGGTATAGGATTTTTCGGCGCGGAAGGTGGGGCCGAAGGTGTATACGTTGCGGAAAGCCTGGGCGAAGCACTCCACGTTGAGCTGGCCGGACACGGTCAGGTTGGCGGGCTTGCCGAAAAAGTCCTCCTTGTTGTTCACCTTGCCCTGCTCGTCCCGGGGCAGGTTGTTGAGATCCAGGGTGGTGACCCGGAACATTTCGCCCGCGCCTTCGGCGTCGGAGGTGGTGATGAGGGGGGTGTGGACGTAAACGAAAGCGCGCTCCGCGAAGAAGGCGTGAATGGCCTGGGCGGCGATGGAACGGATGCGGAAGACGGCGCTGAACAGGTTGGTACGGGGGCGCAGGTGGGCCTGGGTGCGCAGGTATTCCACGGTGTGGCGCTTCTTCTGCATGGGATAGCTGGGGTCGCAGGGGCCGATGACGGACACCTTCTGCGCCTTGATTTCAAAGGGCTGCTGCGCGCCGGGGGTGAGGACCAGCGTGCCGGTCACCTCGATGGCGCTGCCCAGGGTGGTTTTCACCACGTCGGCGAAGTTGCTCAGGTTCTGCTCCAACACGATCTGCACGCTCTTAAAGAAGGTGCCGTCGTTGAGGGCGATAAAGGCGAAGGCTTTGCTGTCGCGCACCGTGCGCACCCAGCCGGATACGGTCACTTCCGCCTGATCGGCGGGCGTTTCCCGGAACAGCTGGCGAACGGAATATTTCATGGCAGGTTTCCTCCTAAATAAATGATATGCTTTCACTGGGAATCAAGCTTTTTAAAGAAATATAGAATGATCCAGAGGTGGTTTTCGGTAGGGGCCTGGGGAAGGTGCTTTTGACTCAAAAGCACCTCCCCCAGGAAAATCCTTCCGTCATCGTCCCAGCATGGCCGCGCCGATGATACCGGCTTCGTTGCCGAGGCGGGCCAGCACCACGGGGGCAATGGGCAGGGGTTCGCCCATCTGGTGGCGGGGGATGAGGGCGTTGACAGCGTCCAGCAGGAAGCCGCCCGCGTAGCTTAAGCCCCCGCCCAGGACGACGATTTCGGGGTCAAAGGCCCAGATCAAGTTATTGATGGTCATGGCCAAGTATCGGGCGAAGGAATTGAATACCCGGAGGGCGGGCGCATCACCTTCCTTCGCGGCGTCAATGACCAGCTTGGCATTGATTTTTTCTATATTTCCTCCCGCCTTTTGCAGGATGGAGGTTTCGGGGAAGTTGCGGCAGGCCTGCTTGGCTTCGCGAATGAGGGCGGTGCCGGAGCAATAGCGCTCCACGCAGCCGCTTTTGCCGCAGGTGCAGGGCACGCCGTCGGGGACCAGGATCATATGGCCCATTTCGCCGGCCCGGCCATGGGCGCCTGCCCAGGGCTTGCCGTCCATGACGATGCCGCCGCCCACGCCGGTGCCCAGGGTGAGCAGGATGCTGCTTTTGCAGCCCGCGCTGGCCCCGGCAACGCTCTCGGCAAGGGCCGCCGCGTTGGCGTCGTTATCAATGAAAATGGGCTTGTGGATGTATTGCTGCATTTCGGCGCGCAGAGGCACGTTCACCCAGCCCAGGTTGGTGCAGTTGTAGACCACGCCGGTATCGGCGAAAGCGACGCCGGGGATACCGATGCCCACAGCTTTCACGTCGTCCATGGTGAGCCGGGCCTTTGCCACGGCTCTTTTGACCAGCTCCGCCATGTCGCGGACGATGGCCTGATACGGCCTGTCCGCCAAGGTTTTGGCCCCTGTTTCGGCCAGGATGGAGCCCGCTTCGCTTACCACGCCCACGGCGATGTTGGTGCCGCCCAAATCGATGCCCACGTATACCATTGACGCGACCTCCCCTTTTTATTTGCCCATGGAGTTCATCATCATTTCGTTCAGCCGCCGGTCCAGCTCCTGCGCGGCGGAATAACCGTTCTGCTTGAGGGAATGATTCCGGGCCGCCACCTCGATGACCACGGCCACGTTGCGGCCGGGGCGCACGGGCAGCACCAGCTGGGGCACCCGCACGTCCATGATGGTGGTAAAATCCTCGGCAAGGCCTAAACGGTCATAGGCTTTCTTTTCCTTCCAGGCTTCCAGATGGATCACCATGTCGATGGTCTTGCTGTTCAGCACGGCGCTGATGCCGTACATGGCTTTGATATCGATGATGCCGATGCCGCGAATTTCCATGAAATGGCGCACCGTTTCGGGCGATTCGCCGATCAGGCGGTTTTCGGTCACGCGGCACACGTCCACCACGTCGTCCGCCACCAGCTGATGGCCGCGGCGCACCAGTTCCAGAGCCGCTTCGCTTTTGCCCACGCCGCTTTCGCCGGTGATCAGCACGCCCATGCCGTACACGTCCACCAGCACGCCGTGGAGGGTGGCGCGGGGGGCCAGGCAGCGGTTCAGGTAATTCATGGTCAGGGCTACGAAACGGGTGGTGTACTCTTCGGTGCTGAGCAGCGGCACCTGATGGGCGGTAGCCAGCTCCAGCATATCGTCCGGGGGCGTCATGCCCCGGCAGATGATGGCGCAGGGGATCATCTTATGCGAAAAAAAGGCGTCCAGCCGTTCCCTGCGCACGTCGTCGGGCAGGGATTTCAGATAGGTCATTTCCGTCAGGCCAACCACCTGGGGCCAGTCCGCCCGGAAATGATCGTAAAAGCCCACGAATTGCAGGCCCGGCCGGTTCAGCTCGGCGGAATGGATGTCCCATTCCTCCTGATAGGTGGAATTGAGCACCCGCAGGTTCAGCTCCTTGATGAAATCCTTCGCCTTGATCATAAAAAAGCCTCCAGCCGTTACAGGTTTCCCTTGCTTATTATACGTTTCCGGGCGGAAAAAGTCAAACCCCAGCGAGGTTATTGCTGCGCGGCGGGCATGAAATCCTGCACCGCGCCCACGCCCTCCACGAAGGGGTTCAGCTTGCGGAGGTAGGAATCGTCCCGAATGGCTTTGATCACCCGATCCGCTTCCGCGCCGGTGACGGGCACGGGCTGATAATTGTTGCAGTCCGCCGTACCGGATACATGGCAGGGGATAATGTTCAATTGATGGCCCAGGTAACGCCCATTCTGGTCAAAGGAAAGGGTAAACTGCGCCAGGAAGGTATTGAGATTGATGTTGCCGTAATTGGGGCTTTTTTTCCGGGAGATGATCACGCTGGAATTGCCGCCGAAGGAGAAATTGCCCAAGCTCCACAGGGTGCAAATTCCGTTCACGTCCCGGACGCCCTGAATGGAGTGGGGATGGTTGCCCACCACGATTTCCGCGCCGTAACGGATCAGCTGATCGGCCATTCTTTCCTGGTTCTTGTCATGGCGCGTGTCGTATTCCACGCCGCCGTGCATGCAGGCGATGACCAGGCTGCAGCCCCCGTCTTTCAGGGCCTGAATCTGATCCTTGATGACGGTGGGCATGCCGGGCACCCACCAATCGGAAATGTAAATGGACACAAAGCCGATTTTCACGCCGTCTTTCTCAAAGGTGTAGGGCTCCGCCACACCCTCGTTGATGGTGCCGAACCAGTGAACGCCGGCGTCCTCTAAGGTCTGGATGGTGGACTGGAGGCCGGAAATGCCGTAGTCCATCATGTGGTTGTTGCCCAGGGAGCAGGCTTCGATGCTGGCTTCGGTCAGGATGTTCACATAGTCCGTGGGGCCGCGGAAATGATAGGTGGAATTGGGTTTCAGGTCCGCGTCGTAATTGTAAAAGGTGCCCTCCAGGTTGATGACGGTGAGATCGTCCTGCTCAAAATACTGCTTCACCTTTTCAAAGGGATAGCCGTAGCCGTACTTTTGAATATAGGCTTCAAAGCCCGTGTCCCGGCCCCGCTGGGTGGGATCGCAGCCCAGGGTGCAGTCGCCGGTGAAGGTGATCACGATCTGCGTGGCGGTCCCGTCGGGGACGGTCATGGTTTCGCCCAGGGCGGGCAGAGCGGCGCACAGCAGCGCCAGCGCAAGGAAAAAGGAAACGATTTTGAGCATGAGACATTCTCCTGTATCAATTATTCAGCGTTGAGAGCGCAGAGTTGAGCGTTGAGATTTATATGGTGATGACAACGTTGAGATCGTATATCAGGCAAACGGTATCTCAACTCTCCACTCTGTTCCTGGGTGTCCGGGCCAGGGAGCTTCTTGGCAATCAGCCTTCCTCCGGCCAGGGGTAATGCAGCTCGTCCAGGGCCAGCCATTCGGCTTTGGCGTCGGTGAGGGCGGTGAGCTTCTGGGTCACGTCTTCCAAATCCTTAACGCGCACCAGCACCGTGGCTTCCACGGAGGCGCCGAACCGGGTTTCCTCGATCAAAACCGGCAGGCTTTTCATGGTGTGGCTCACGCGGTCCCAGAGGGGATAGGGCACGTCCAGCAGCAGCTTTTGGGAAAGCTGCATGACGACCACCTGGGCGGCGTCCAGAGCGATGGCGCAGCCCTTCGTATAGGCCCGCACCAGGCCCCCCGCGCCCAAGAGCACCCCGCCGAAGTAGCGGGTAACGACCGCGCAGCAGTTCACCACGCCCCGGCTTTTGAGCACTTCCATCATGGGCAGGCCCGCGGTGCCGCCCGGCTCACCATCGTCGGAATACCGCATGACGCCCGCGTTTTCCCCGATCACGTAGGCGTAGCAGTTGTGGGTGGCGTCCCGGTGCTTTTCCCGGATGGTCTTTAAAAAGGCAAGCGCCTCCTCCTCGCTTTGGCAGGGGGCGGCGTAGCCGATGAAGCGGCTTTTGTTCACGATGAATTCATCGTGGGCGGATTGCTTTAATGTTTTGTAATCGCCGGGCATGAAAATGCTCCCCGAAATATTCAATCTTTTATCCCTTAATAGGGACGATCGCAAGTGTTTTTCCCATGGCCGCAAGCACCTTCAAGAGGGTGTCAAGCTGAGGGTTGGCGTTTCCCTTTTCCATCCTTGCAATCTGGGGCTGCTTCACACCGCTGATTTCTTCGAGCTGCCGTTGGCTGAGCCCCTGTTCCTGCCTTGCGTGAATAAGGGCGGTAATCAGCGCGGCGTGAAGATCGCTCTCCGCGATTTCTTCAGGGGTGAAGTGCTCACGGTCAAAGTCATCATCCCAAATGGGGAAGCCTCCCTTGGTATAGTTCATGTCTTTCCCTCCCTTGCCTTGAAATCCAACAATTCGCGTTTTGCCTGCTCTATCTCTCGTTTTGGGGTTTTTTGCGTCTTTTTCACAAAGCTATGGAGAAGAACGAATGCACCGTTTGTCCATCCCGCAAACAGAATGCGATCATGAATGGGCCTTAATTCCCATATTTCCCCGTCCAGGTGTTTCGCATACTTTTCCGGAAGATAGGTTCCGTTGATAGCCAGCGCTTTCACATATTCGCGGATTTTGTTCAGCTTGATTCGGCTGTCCTTGCTCTTGCTTGTCTCCAATTCCGCAAAATAATCAAGAAGCGGCGATCTGCCTTGACGGTCAACATAGAAAATAATTTGATGCATCGTTCAGCCTCTTCTGTACGTCCCAATGATAACACATAAATTATCAAAAGTAAAGAGTTTTTTTCGGCGAATAACCTACGGGAGGGTACGGCGAAGGGACTGCTGCAGATTTTATCCTTCCGCAACAGTCCCTCTCGCTTAGAATCATTACTTCAATACCACGCGGCAGTAGTTCTTCTTGCCCTTGCGGAGCAGGATGCCGTCGGTAGGGATCATGTCGGGGGTAATGACCATGTCCACGTCGGTGACCTTGCTGTCGTTGATGGCGACGGCGTTCTGCTGCACCTGTTTGCGGGCGTCGCCCTTGGAGGTGCACAGGCCGCAGAGGTTCAGGAGGGTGGTGAGGCGGTTGTCCTCGGCCATTTGGGCCTGGGTCCACTCATAGGTGGGCACATCCGCCGCCGCGCCGCCGCCGAACAATGCAGCCGCGGCCAGCTGGGCTTTCTGGGCTTCTTCCTCGCCGTGAACCAGCCGGGTAGCCTCGAAGGCCAGCACCTTCTTGGCTTCGTTGATGGCGCTGCCCTCTAAGGCGGAGAGGCGCTTCACCTCGTCCATGGGCAGGAAGGTGAGGAGGCTCAGGCACTTTTCCACGTCGGAATCGTCCACGTTCCGCCAGTACTGGTAGAAGTCGTAGGGGGAGCAGAGATTGGCGTCCAGCCACAGCGCGCCCTTTTCCGTCTTGCCCATCTTCTTGCCCTCGTGATTCATAAGGAGCTTGAAGGTGCAGGCGAAGGCGGCTTCCCGTTCCTTGCGGCGGATCAGGTCGGCCCCGGCCAGCATGTTGCTCCACTGGTCGTCGCCGCCCATCTGCAAACGGCAATTGTATTTTTTGAACAATTGCAGGAAATCGTAGCTTTGCATGAGCATGTAGTTGAATTCCAGGAAGGTGAGACCCCGCTCCAAGCGCTGCTTGTAGCATTCGGCGGTGAGCATGCGGTTGACGGAGAAGAGCGCGCCCACGTCGCGCAGGAAATCCATGTAGCCGAGCGTGCGGATCCAGTCGGCGTTGTTGACGATCATGGCCTTGCCCGTGCCGAACTCGATGAAGCGCTCCATCTGCTTTTTGATGCAGGCCACGTTCTGGTCGATGGTTTCCACGGTCATCATCTTGCGCATGTCGGTTTTGCCGCTGGGGTCGCCGATCATGGCGGTGCCGCCGCCCACCAAAGCGATCGGGATGTGGCCCGCCCGCTGCATGTGGGCCATGGCGATGATGGGGATGAAGTGCCCGAAGTGCAGGGAAGTGGCGGTGGGGTCAAAGCCCACGTAAAACACGGTGGGCTCTTTTTCCAGCTGCTTGTAGAGTTCGTCCTCAAAGGTGATCTGGGCTAAGAATCCCCGCTCGCGCAGGGTGTCAAGAACATTCTGCATAATTGTATCCTCCACACTCATTTTTCGTTTTCCGAAAATACTTCGTTCATCAGCCCCATGCCCTTCTCGATCTGCTCCACGGTGCACATGGAAAAGTTCAGGCGGAAGGTGTTTTCATGGCCGCCGCCCGGATAGAAGTGGGTGCCGGGCACGTAGGCCACGCCCTTGTCCACGCACTTCATGAGCAGCTTCAGGGCGTCCATGCCGTCTTTCAATTCCGCAAAGATGAACAGGCCCCCTTCGGGCTTGGTATATCGGGCCACCCCCCCGCACTTGGCGAGCAGACCCAGCATGGTGTTCATCTGCCGGGCATAGCCCTTGCAGATTTCTTCCACGTGGGGCATGAGCAGGTTCCGGCGCAGGTAGGCGTCCACGATGGCCTGGCTTAGGTTGGCGGTGTGCACATCGCTGCTCTGCTTGCCGATGACGCACTTGCGAAGCAGGGCCGGGTTGGCGGCTAAGAAGCCCACGCGCAGGCCGGGAGAAATGACCTTGGAGAAGCTGCCCATGAAGGCCACCCAGCCTTCCGTATCAAAGGACTTGATGGAGGGAAGCTCCTGCCCGGTGTAGCGCAGGTCGCGGTAGGGGTCGTCCTCCGCCACCACCACGCCGTATTGGGAGGCCAGGGCGGCGATTTTCTTCCGGCGTTCCAGGGAGAGGGTGCGGCCCGTGGGATTCTGGAAGGTGGGGATGATGTAGAGCATCTTGGGGTGTTCCTTTTTGAACACTTCCTCCAGGTCGTCCACCCTGATGCCGTCGTCGTCGCTGTCCACAGGCACCAGCTGCGCCTGATACAGGCGGATGGCCTGCATGTTGCCCAGGAAGGTGGGGTTCTCCACCACCACCTTGTCGCCGGGGTCGATCAGGGCCTTGCAGAGCAGGTCCATGGCCTGGGTGGAGCCGGTAACGGGCAGAATTTCATCCGCCTTGCATTCAAAGGAGAACCGGTCCTTCAAATAGGGCACCAGGCTTTCCCTGAGGGGCGCGTAGCCCTCCGTGGCCCCGTATTGCAGCAAAACCTTGCCCTTGTCCAGCAGCAATTCTTTTGCCAGCTCGGCGCACTGTTCGTCCGGCAGGGCGCTTAAGGAAGGATTGCCCCCGGCGAAGGAAATCATGCCCGGCACGGCCAGCAGCTTGAAAATTTCCCGGATGGCGCTGCCGGAAATGCCGTCGAAACGGCTGGCGAACTTTAGATTCTGGATATCCATGCTTTTACCTCCTTTTTGAGAACGATAAAACCAAAGTGTGGAGTGTGGAGAGCAGAGTGTGGAGTTCTATCAAGTGAAAAAACAACCAGCCAATTGAAATATGCAAAGCGGAAATCATTTTGTCACTCCAATCTCCGCACTTCACACTCCACACTGTTTGCAAGGCAAACTGAAAACCCGCCTCCACCCTGATTAGGGGGAAGGCGGATGATCGCTGTACCACTTCCGTTCGGCAGGGAAAGAAACCCCTGCCCTCGCTTGCGCTGTAACCGGCGCGCCGGCGGCCCCTACGCGGAAAAATCTTTCAGGGCCGAGGCTCGGGGAGGTAATTCGCCTGATCCGCGCTGCTTCCTTGCACCGGCCGGAAGCTCTCTGAAAACGCGCCTGGATCGGGTTACTGAATCCTGTCATCGCCATAGGGGCATTATATAGGAAAAGGCCGGAGAATGTCAAGACATAATTTGATTATTTCCCGATCTGCCCCAGGGAAGCGACCGCTGCCAGCAGGGGCACGATCAGGCCCTTGGCCCCTTTGGGCAGGCCGGTGGTAATCAGTTTGGTCAGTTTGGGCACGGCCACTGTGCGCAGCTCGGCGTACAGGGCCTTCATGGCTTCCGTGTCGTCATAAGGAATCACGGTCAGGCCGGATACGTCCGGGAGGGCGGCGGATGCTTCCGAATAGGCGTATTCCGCGCGGATGCTGCCCAATTCCTTGCCCAGCATGGACAAGGTCATGTCCATCCGGGTCACGTCGTTATCCAGGGACAGGGTCACGCGAAGCGGCTCCGCGTCCGCCGTCATTTGCACGGGAGCGGTCACCGTCCATTGCTGGCCTTCATCCGTGCGGGTCAAACGCACTTCCGCTGTGATTACCTCATCCTCGACGCCGGAATTGTGGTAGATCGTTTCATAAGTGAACACGATCACGTTTTCCGCGCCGGTATCCAGGCGGAAGGTTTCCTCCATAAAATCGGTGGGCGCGCGGTGATATTCATAGGCGGTGGGGGTGTGCCGCGAAACGAAACTGTTTGTGGTTTCATAGTCGGTAAAGCCGGAAAGAGAATAGCCGTAACGCTCCTTGTACATTTCCTTCAGCTTTTCCAGTGTGCCCGTTTCGTCGATGAGGGGTTCATAATGGGTGGAAACCGTGACGGTGGTTTCGTTGGTGATTTCGCCGTTTTCCAGCGTGACGCGCCGGGTTTGGGTGGTGGTCTCCGTGCGGTTTTTGTATATCAGGCGCATGTACTCGTTGTAGGCGTTCCGGTATTCTTCATCCGTAGCGTTCTCCCCGAGCATGAACAGGGCGTTCGACGCTGCTTCCTGCTCCCAAAAATCGTAAGTCACAGACAATGAAGCGGGTGTCCGCAGCGGCGCGGTCAGGTCGTAAAGCGTGTACACCCGTTCGTCCACGTCCAGAGCCCGGCGCTCATACAGGGCATCCTCCGCTTCGTCCGGGATGGAATCATACGCGCCGGGCAGGGAAACGGTGCGTTCATACACCAGGGCGTCCCCTTCCCAATGGGCCAGCCCTTCCGCTTCCAGCAGACGCAGGGCTTGAACCTCCGCTTCATAAACCTGGCCCAGAAGATCGAAGCCCTCGTAATCGGGCAGGGTGGCCATCAGCTCCTGCCAGAGCGCCAGCAGCTTCTGAACCGATTGACCGGAAGCTTCGGCCGTCGCGCCGCTCTGAGGGAGGCTCAGGACGCAGGAAGGGAACAGATCGCTGGTCAGCAGCACGTCCCCTTCCTCGGGCCGGACGATCAGGTTCAGGGTGAACCAGGGTTTGCCGTCCACCCGGTATTCCCAGGCGGAAAGGTTTTCTCCTGAATGAACCAGGATCTCCGAAGCGTCCGCCAGGGCGGCGGCGCCGGGGAGATAGGCTTTGATTGTGGCTCGGGTGGTGTTCAGGGATTGTTTCGCGGATTTTATGAAGGAATCATAATAATCTGCTTCCCCGGTCGCCTCCCCTTGTTCCTCATAGTACGCGGCCCAGGACTTCGCCAATTCCTCGTAGGATTCCAACTGCATGCTGTAATACCAGTCGATGACGGCCCGCACCGCTTCCGGGTCCATATGAAGGGTCACGACGGCTTCGCCCGATTGCACGGCGTCCCCACGCTTGATGAAGGGCAGCAGCCAGGATTGGGATTCCGAAAGGGCGGAAAGGGGCGCGGCCAGCGCCAGCATCAGGCACAGCAAAAGACATAAAACTTTTTTCATTTGCGGCATCCTCCTTCTGGGTGATTCTGCAAGCTGTGGCAATCCATTTCCATTATACCCGCGCAGCCGAAGCGGAACAAGAGGACGGGAAACATTTTACAATTCGTCAATTCCGGCAATAAAAAACCCCTGCTTGTAAAATCGCAGGGGAATTGGAGGCTGTCGCCAGCACCCGAAATGACCGGGCGAAAACGGTCTCAGTAGTTTTCCGCTTTCACCTGGAAATACGCCTGGGGATGCGCGCATACGGGGCACACCTCGGGAGCCTGCTTGCCCACCACGATGTGGCCGCAGTTGGCGCACTGCCAGATCATATCCCCGTCCTTGGAGAACACCAGGCCGCCCTGCACGTTGGCAAGGAGTTTGCGGTAGCGTTCCTCATGCTCTTTTTCGATGGCCCCGACGCCATCGAACAGCTTGGCGATATCCTCAAAGCCCTCTTCCCGGGCTTCCTTGGCAAACCGGGCGTACATATCGGTCCACTCAAAATTTTCGCCCTCCGCCGCCGCCAGCAGGTTTTCCGCCGTGGTGCCGATGCCGCCTAAGAGCTTGAACCAGATTTTGGCGTGTTCCTTTTCGTTGTCCGCCGTTTCCAGGAACAGGTTGGAAATCTGCACATAGCCTTCCTTCTTGGCCTTGGAGGCGAAATAGGTGTACTTGTTGCGGGCCTGGCTCTCCCCCGCGAACGCGTCGCGCAGGTTCTGTTCGGTTTTGCTGCCTTTCAATTCCATGATGGCTCCTCCTTTTCTTCGCCGCTGTCTTCCGCGGCCGCCGGATAGATGTATCATTCGATGGACAAGCGCGTTTTCCCTTTTTAAATTCCGCGAAAATGAAGGTTTTTATGCTTTTTTCAGAGGCAAGTGGGTTAAAAAAACAGTTGCGGATTACCGCCCGGATATGGTATACTGAATTGGTTTTCAAGAATATGAACTGAACAGGAGGAGAACAGTCACATGCAATACACGAAGGAAGTTGAAGACATGGTTTGTGTTGCAAAAGGCCCGAACCATGGCCCCGCTCCGATCCCTGAAGAAGGAAAATGGATTCAGGCCAAGGAAATCAAGGACATCTCCGGTTATACCCACGGCATCGGCTGGTGCGCTCCCCAGCAGGGCGCCTGCAAGCTGAGCCTGAACGTGAAGAACGGCGTGATCGAAGAAGCGCTGGTGGAAACCATCGGCTGCTCCGGCATGACCCACTCCGCCGCTATGGCCAGCGAGATCCTGCCCGGCAAAACCATCTTAGAAGCCCTGAATACCGACCTGGTGTGCGACGCCATCAACACCGCCATGCGGGAACTGTTCCTGCAGATCGTGTACGGCCGCACCCAGTCCGCTTTCTCTGACGACGGCCTGCGCGTGGGCGCCGGTCTGGAAGACTTAGGCAAGGGCCTGCGCTCCATGGTGGGCACCATGTACGGCACCAAGGCCAAGGGCACCCGCTACCTGGAAATGACCGAAGGCTACGTGGTCAAGATGGCCCTCGATAAAGACGATCAGGTGTGCGGCTATCAGTTCCTGAGCGTGGGCAAGATGATGGACGCCATCAAGAAGGGCGTGCCCGCGGCGGAAGCCTACGAAAAGAACCTGGGCACCTATGGACGCTTTAAGGCGGAAGACGGCGCGGTCAAGTGGATCGACCCGCGGAAAGAATAAGAGGAGGCGCAGCAAATGGCTCTGTTTGAAAATTACGAAGGACGCATGCCGCAGCTGCAGCCCGTCCTGGACAAATACGGCTTCAAAAACTTTGACGAGGTAAAGGCTTTCACCAACGGCAAGGGCGTGGACGCGTACTCCATCGTGGAAAGCACCCAGCCCATCTGCTTTGAAAATGTGAAGTGGGCCTACGAACTGGGCGCTGCCATCGCCATGAAGGAAGGCGCAAAGAACGCCGCCGAGGCCGCCAAGTGGATCGGCACCGCCCTGCAGGCTTTCTGCATCCCCGGCTCCGTGGCGGACCAGCGCCAGGTGGGCATCGGCCATGGCAACTTAGGCGCCATGCTGCTGGACGAGGAAACCGAATGCTTCGCTTTCCTGGCCGGCCATGAATCCTTCGCCGCCGCCGAGGGCGCCATTAAGATCGCCCTGAACGCCAACAAGGTGCGCAAAAAGCCCCTCCGCGTCATCCTGAACGGCCTGGGCAAGGACGCCGCCATGATCATCAGCCGCATCAACGGCTTCACCTACGTGCAGACCAAGTACGATTACCTCTCCGCCGATGTGAAGGAAGACCACGCCCTGACCATCGTGAGCAAGACCGCTTACTCCGACGGCCCCCGGGCGAAGGTGAACTGCTACGGCGCGGACGACGTGCGCGAGGGCGTGGCCATCATGTGGCACGAAGGCGCGGACATCTCCATCACCGGCAACTCCACCAACCCCACCCGCTTCCAGCATCCCGTGGCGGGCACCTATAAGAAGGAACGCTGGGAAGCCGGCAAGAAGTACTTCTCCGTGGCTTCCGGCGGCGGCACCGGCCGCACCCTGCATCCCGACAACATGGCCGCCGGCCCCGCCTCCTACGGCATGACCGACACCATGGGCCGCATGCATTCCGACGCGCAGTTCGCAGGCTCTTCCTCCGTGCCTGCCCACGTGGAAATGATGGGCTTCTTAGGCGCGGGCAACAACCCCATGGTGGGCATGACCGTGGCCGTGGCCGTGGCTGTGCAGCAGGCCATGAACAAGTAATATTCCCATTTGGAAAGGCTCCCGGAGGAATCTTCGGGGGCCTTTCCGCACATTTGCTTTCACGGAAGGCCGGGCAGGCGCTGCAAATTCAGAATTTGCAGAGGAGAAATGCAATGACGATCTACGATATCTCACAGGAAGTTTTCAGCTGCCAGGTATATCCCGGCGACCCAGCGCCGGAAAGAAAGGCGCTTTCTTCCATGGAAAAAGGCGACCTGTACAATCTGACAGCTTTTTATATGTGTGCGCACAACGGCACACATGTGGATGCGCCGTTTCATTTTCTCAAAGGCGGAAAAACAATTGATGCCATAAGCCTGGAAGCCTTTGTTGGGCCGGCTTCCGTTACGGAGCATCACGGGATCGTCTCCGGCTGTGACGCAATGGAGATATTTGAAAAATCGAGAAATCGTGACCCGGAAGCGGCAAGACGAATTCTGATCAAGGGCGACGCTGTGGTTTCCGCGGAAGCGGCAAAGGTCTTTGCCTCCAAAGGAATCCTGCTGCTGGGGAATGAATCGCAGACTGTCGGCCCGGAGGACGCGCCGATGGAAGTACATCTGATCTTGCTGGACGCTGGCGTTGTATTGCTTGAAGGCATCCGTTTGGCAGAGGTTGAGGAAGGCCGATATTTTTTAAGCGCAGCGCCGTTGAATCTATCCGGCGCGGATGGTTCTCCGTGCAGAGCTTTTTTAATCGCTGACGAGAGATAAATTACAGTTTACCGCTGAGAGCAAGCGCTTCATTCTGTTTCTCCCCGGTGCCGACGTGCCGAAAGGAATCGGAAGCGGGCTGGGCGTATTATGTAGAAGGAGAACAAGGCCATGGAACATGCAAAGGAAGCGGAACGGCTGTTTCTGGAAGGGTATAACTGCGCCCAGGCGGTGTTCTGCGCATTCCGGGATCTGACCGGGATGGAGCTGAACGCGGCGGCGCGGCTTTCTTCCTCCTTCGGCGGCGGCATGGGCAGGCTGCGGGAGGTGTGCGGCACGGTCAGCGGCGCGCTGCTGGCTTTGGGCATGCTGCGGGGCTACGACGATCCCAAGGACCCGGAACAGAAAAAAGCCCATTACGCCCTGGTGCGGGAATTTGCCCGGCGCTTCCGGGAAAAGAACGAAACCATCATTTGCCGGGAGCTGTTGAAAAACGTGCCCGTCGCCCCCGGCGGCACGCCGGAAGAAAGAACGCCGGACTTTTACGCCCGCCGCCCCTGCCTGCGGCTGGTGGGAGAAGCGGCGGCGATCCTGGATGAAATCCTGGCGGAAACGCAGGCGCGCTAAAAGGATAGATGAAATAAAGAACGCAAAAGAAACCTGTAATTGGCCGACGATATAAATCTGCACTTTCCAAATAAACGCTCAACGCTCATCCTTCCCCTCTCCGGACATTCAGAAGCGAAAGGAATATCATCATGCAAAATTTCATTTTTATCTCCCCCAACTTCCCCACCAACTACTGGAAATTCTGCCGGGAGCTGAAAAACAACGGCCTGCGGGTGCTGGGCATCGGCGATCAGCCCTACGGCGATCTCATGAGCGAATTGGTGAACAGTCTGGATGAATACTATAAGGTATCCTCCCTGGAAAACTACGATGAAGTGTACCGCGCCGTGGCCTGGTTCATCAGCAAGTACGGCCGCATCGACTGGCTGGAAAGCAACAACGAATACTGGCTGGAACGGGACGCCATGCTGCGCACGGATTTCAACATCCAAAGCGGCTGGCAGGTTTCGGATTTGGGGCGGATAAAATTTAAGAGCGGTATGAAGGAATACTACCAGGCCGCCGGGGTGCGCACCGCCCGCTACCACATCGTGGACAATTTCGACGGCTGCAAGGCGTTCATCGATCAGGTGCATTATCCCGTGATCGTGAAGCCGGACAACGGCGTGGGCGCCTCGCATACCTACAAGCTGGATAACGACGGGGAGCTGTGGGCGTTCCTGAACGAGCGGGACCAGAACGTCCGCTTCATCATGGAAGAATTCGTGGCCGCCGAAGTGAACAGCTACGACGCCATCATCGACAGCAACGGCAATCCCGTGTTTGAAACCGGCAACGTAACGCCCATGTCCATCATGGACATCGTGAACAACAACGATAATTCCATCTATTATATCGTCAAGGATCTGGCGGAGGACGTGCGCGCCGCGGGCCGGGCCACGGTAAAGAGCTTCGGGGTCAAGAGCCGGTTCGTGCATTTCGAGTTTTTCCGCCTCACCCAGGATCAGCACATGGGCAAAAAGGGCGACGTGGTGGCCCTGGAGGTGAACATGCGCCCCTGCGGCGGCTTCTCTCCCGATATGATGAACTACGCCAACTCCACCGACGTGTACAAGATCTGGGCGGACATGATCGCTTTCAATTGCTCCACCAAGCCCCAGGGCCAGCATTCCTTCTGCGCCTTCGCCGGGCGGCGGGACGGCAAGCCCTTCCAGATGAGCCACGAGGAGCTGGCCGCCAAATACGCGGGCAACATGCGCATGATGGAGCGCATCCCGGACGCCCTCTCCGGCGCCATGGGCAATCAGATGTATGTGGCTGTGTTCCCCACGGAAGAAGAAATGAACGCCTTCTACGCCGACGCGGTGCGCTGCTGGTGATTGAAAGGCGAAGCGCGCGATGCGTCCCCACCGGACACCGCGCGCTTTTTTGTCGCCGGAATGCCGCAAGGACTTTCTGGAAAAAAATTTACCAAAAAATAAAAAAACAGGTTGACAAACCCGAAACGATCTGCTAATATATAGGTGCAACGAGAGAAGAAATGAAACGACCGGCAGGAACCCGTCAACAGCAGACCCGTCAACATGCCGGATAGAAAACGACCGGACAGTTCCGGGAAGGAGGAGAGTCCCATGGATCACGCGCCGTATGCGGTGGGAGACGAAACGCAATCCTTACTGACAATTGAATATGACAGGAAAAGAGAAATGTGATCCTGCAAAGAAAAAGGGCTTGACTGAAGAATTGAATCTCAGAACATAAGCAACGAGCGAACGAATTATCGCGAAGAAAAGCAGGAAACAAAAAGCGGCAAGAAGAACGGATTACCGAGAGAAAGAAAAGAAAAAGCCGCGAAACATCAAAACCCTGTCTCCCACCGCCGCCCAAGGATCATGGATCAGCTGCAATTCAAACAATGAGGACAGAGACGAAAGATTTGATTGGATTTCAGGGAACGGGACGAACATTTGATACCAACACTTGTTTACCGGTTGACCCTCTCCATCGTCCCGTTCCGTTTTGAAAATGATCCCCATCCACGGGTTTAAGATAGATTTTCAGAGGACTCCTTTGCGGAGTCCTCTTTTTGCATGCCGCGCAGGGAAAGGGCGCATCCCGCGAAGCGCGGCACCCATACGCCCGTCAATCCCGCTTCCGCCGGGCTAATTCCTCCCGGATATGCTGGGCCAGCATGGATAAAAACTCCGCGTTGGTGGGTTTGCCTCTCTCCGCGTCCACGGACAGGCCGAACAGGGCTTGGATACCCTCCAGGCTGCCCTGGAGCCAGGCGCTTTCCACGGCGGTGCGGATGGCCTTTTCCACAGCCTGGGGCGTGGCTCCGCATTGCGCGGCCACATACGGATAAAGCCTTTCCCGGTAGGAAGCTCCCAAGGCGGGGGAGCAGGCCAGGGCGGCGGCGGCGACGCCCATATACTTCCGTCCTTTCAGGCGCGGCGGCACGGAAAGCCTTTCCAGCAGCGTTCCGGCAAGGGCAAGCCGCTGCTCCGCCCAAGGCAGGGCCAGGGCGGGCAGGGGACGTTCCGCCGCTTTCAATATGGTTTCCAACAAAACCCAGTCTTCACAGGGATAGGGGCAGATTTCGTCCGGTGCGGGCTCGGCAGGGGAAAAGACCGTGCGCGCCAAATAAACCGCTCGGGGCGGCGCGGGCAGGCGTGCCAGCAGGGAAAGGGCCTCCCCGCCGTCCATGCCGGAAAGCACGGCGTCCAGGATCAGCAGATCGGGGCACAGGCGCAGCGCTTCCAGGACGGCCTGCCTGTCCTGGCCGCTGCCAACGATCAAAAACCGGCTGTCGCGGGATAATGCCCTTTCCAGCCGGGCCGCGTCCGGGGAGGCGATATACAGCCGCCACGGGGTCAGCATGATTTTTCCTTCTTTCGGAGGTGAAAAGCGCCCACCAGCACCGAGGACATGGTGATGGCCAGGGCGATGCCGCACAGCGCCAGCACCGTGGCGGCGCCGGTCTGCACGGCCTTGCCGTAATTCCCCTCCACCATGAACAGCATGGTGTTGTACAGGCCGATGCCGGGCACCAGGGGGATGATGGCGGCGGTGACGAACAGGGTGGCGGTGCGCTTCATGATCCGGGCACAGATTTCGCAGCAAATGCCGATCACCAGGGTGGCCCCGAAATAGGCCAGGGTGGTTTTGCCCAGCAGCAGAAATATCGCGTACCCCGCCATAGCGATCAGGGTGCTGACCGGAATGGTGCGCGGGGGCTGGTGCAGCAGCACGGAAAAGCTGGCCGCGGCCACGGCGCAGGCGAGCAATTGCAAAACCCAGCTCATGCCCTGATCCCTCCCCACAGGCTCAGCATCAGGCCAATGCCTGCCGCCAGCATCATCACCGATAAAAGGGCCTCCACCACCCGCGCCCCGCCGGACACCAAATCGCCCCGGATGGTGTCCCGCATGGCGTTGGTCACGGCTAAGCCGGGCAGCAGGGGCATGATGGCCCCGCTGATCACCGGTTCGATGACAACACCCGAAAAAAAGAGGGTGCTCACCAGGGCCAGCAGGGTGGTCAGGGCCCCGGCGATCATGCTGGAAATCAGCACGGGCACCCGCATCTTTGCCAGCGGGGGCAGCACAAGCTGCACCAGCCCCCCGCAGAAAAAGGACACGCCGAAATCCACCCAGCTTCCCCCGAGCATCACCGTGAAGCTGGCGGCGGACAGGGCGCTGGCCCCCACCAGCAGCCAACGGCGCTGGGGCGAAAGGTGCTTGATGGCCCGCAGCGCGCGCAGCGCTTCCTCCGCGCTCATGCGGCCGGAAGCTACCTTCCGGGAAATATCGTTGCATTGATCGATGCGCCCCAAGTCGGTGCTGCGGCTGCGCACCCGCACGATGCGGCTCAGGGCGCTGTCGTCCTCCAGGGTCACGGTCAGCATCAGGCCCGTGGGCAGGGCCAGCACGTCCACCTTGGGGATGCCAAGCCCCTGGCACATGCGCTCCACGGTTTCTTCCGCGCGGTAGGTTTCGCCGCCGCTTTCCAATATCATCTGGGACGCTAAGCACACGGCGTCCAGGGTCGTGGATAAGGTGTCCATCCACAAAGCCTCCGTTGTTCTTTTGAATAGGATTTAGAGCAGAGTGGAGAGTGAAGAGTGGAGATTCAATCATGATGATCAAAAGAGAATCCTATTGATCGGCTATATAAATCTCAACTCTCCACTCTTCACTCTCCACTCTGTTTACAGCGCCGCCGACGCGGCGATCAGGAACTGGGCCAGGAAATAGGTGCCTAAGCAAAGGTAATTGTATTTTTTGGAAGAGATTTTGCGCACGATGCGCGTGAGCAGCATGGCGTCCGACAGGACGAACAGCAGCGCCCCGGCCAGAAGCGGGGGACGCTGGGGCAGGGCCAGGGCCAGCATGGCGCTGATGAGCAGGGCGTAGCCCAAATAGGGCAGAGCGCTGTCCGGGGCGGCGTGCCGTTTCAGACGGGGATACAGGAAAGCGATCACCCCGCACAGGAGAAAAAATACGGCCAAGCTGCCCCACCCCGGCGTTTTTTCCAGCAAATACGCCGTGCAGTAGCACAGATGCCCCAGCGCGAAGGAAGCCGTGCCCGCCAGAAAATGCAGGTCCAGCACCACGTCCGCCACCGCGCATACGCACAGGCCCGCCAGCAGCATCCCCCGGCAGGCCGTCGGGTTCATGGCAAAGCCGTAACCCGCCAGCGCCGCCGCCGTCAGGGTGGCGCCGCCCTTGAGGGCCAATTCCCGTTTTTTGTTCCGGTCTTTTCGGTACTTTTCCGCCATGTAGCGCAGATACAGACCCGTCATGATCGCAAAGCACAGGGCGGCGATTGCGTAATCAGCCACAGCGCGTCCCCCTCCTCTCCGAAGACTGTGAAAAAATGTTCTCTTTTTGAAATGATTCGGAGCAAAGGCCGCTTTTCCTGCCGGACGCCGCTCTTTTTCTTGCGGTTTGCATTGGTTCTTGATTCCTGCCGGTTTTTCTGGTATAATATGCCCAGCGATCCTTTCCGCGGAAAGGGAAACCGTTGCACAATAAAAAACCATGTTTTTGGGAAACCATCGACAATATCCGGAGAAAATGGCGGCGGCAGGCGTACCCCACCGGGAAAGACGAATGGCGCGATGCCGTAAGGTGGAAGGAATCATGGAAAAGTATCAGTTTTCAGCGGACCAGATCGCCCTGATGGAAAGCATGAAGATTCCCTTTGCCGTTTATCAGATGATCGACGGCAGAGTGGTGGCGCTTGCGCTTTCCGACGGCTTTTGCGAGCTGTTTGGGTACGACTGCCGGGCGCTGGCATATCACGATATGGATTTCGACATGTACCGGGAGGTGCATCCGGATGACGCCGCGCGGCTGGCGGGCACCGCCGCCCGTTTCGTCCGGGAGGACGAAAAGCTGGACGTGATTTATCGCGGAAAGCCCAAGGGCAGCGCGGAATACCATATTATTCACGCCTATGGCCGCCATGTGCTTACTGAAACGGGAGTGCGCGTAGGCTATTTGTGGTACGCTGACGAGGGGCCCTATTCGGAGGAAACCAAGGAGGACAGAACGGGGCTGAACAAGGCCCTGATCAACGCCCTGCACGAGGAAAGCATCCTGAAGGCCAGCCGTTACGACGCGCTCACCGGCTTGCCCCGCATGAACTGGTTCTTCGACCTTGCCGAAACCGCCAGGAAGGATATCCAGCAGCGGGGCGGCCACGGCGTGCTGCTGTACATGAACCTGAACGGCATGAAGTTTTTCAACCACTCCCACGGCTTTTCCGAAGGGGACGAGTTGCTCAAGGCCTTCGCCGCCCTGCTGACCCACACCTTCGGCATCGAATGCTGCTGCCATATCGGGGCCGATCATTTTGCCGCTTTCACGGAGCTCGCCGGGCTGGAGGACTTGCTGCGCCGGTTTTTCCAGGATTGCCGGGAAATCAACGGCGGCAAATCCCTGCCGGTGCAGGTGGGCGTTTATACCACGCAGATGGAGGACGTGCACGTCAGCACCGCCTGCGACCGGGCCAAGCTGGCCTGCGACACGCTGAAGGGCGCTTATGAATCCGAATTTGCCTATTACAGCGCCGATTTGAGAAACGACGCGGTGAACAAGCGCTACGTCACCGAAAACATCGACCGGGCCATCCGGGAGGGATGGATTCAGGTCTACTATCAGCCCATCGTGCGGGCGATGAACGGCAGGGTGTGCGACGAAGAAGCCCTGGCCCGGTGGATCGATCCGGCGAAGGGCCTCTTATCGCCCGCCGAGTTCATTCCCTATTTGGAGGAAGCGGGGCTCATCTACAAGCTGGACCTTTGCGTGCTGGATCAGGTGCTGGAAAAACTCAAGCGGCAGGAAAAGGCCGGGCTGCGGACCGTGTCCCAGTCCATCAATCTGTCCCGGTCCGATTTCGACATGTGCGATATGGTGGAGGAGCTGCGGCAGCGGGTGGACGCGGCGGGGGTGAGCCGGAATAAGATCACCGTGGAGATCACGGAAAGCGTGATCGGCAGCGATTTCGAGTTTATGAAGGCCCAGGTGGAGCGGTTCCAGGAACTGGGCTTCCCCGTATGGATGGACGATTTCGGCAGCGGCTATTCTTCTCTGGACGTGCTGCAGAGCATCCGCTTCAACCTGCTCAAATTCGATATGAGCTTCATGCAGAAGCTGGACGAAGGGGACAGCGGCAAAATCATCCTGACCGAGCTGATGAAAATGGCCAGCGCCCTGGGCGTGGATACCATCTGCGAGGGCGTGGAAACGGAAGCGCAGGTGCGCTTCCTGCGGGAAATCGGCTGCTCCAAGCTGCAGGGCTATTATTTCTGCAAACCCATTCCCTATGAAAAGATCCTGGAACGGTATCAAAACGGCACGGCCATCGGCTTTGAAAACGAAGCGGAAGCCGATTATTACGAGGCCATCGGCCGCGTGAACCTGTTCGATCTGGCGGTGATCGCCAACGAGGAAGAAAACGCTTTCCAGAATTTCTTCAATACCCTGCCCATGGGCATTGTGGAAATCAAGGACGGAAAGGCGCGCTTCGCGCGCACCAATCAATCCTACCGGGATTTTATCAAGCGTTTCTTCGGCATGGAGCTGACCGATCAGGAGGAGGATTATACCGAGACGCCCTCCGGCACGGGTTCCTCCTTTATGAAGCTGGTGCGGCAGTGCTGCGAAAGGGGCGGCCGCGCGTTCTTTGACGAACAGATGCCGGACGGCTCCGTTGTGCATTGCTTTGTGCGGCGCATCGCCTTAAATCCGATCACCGGCTCGGCCGCCGCCGCTATCGCCGTTTTGTCCATTTCCCAGCCGGACGAGGGCACGACCTACGCCGGCATCGCCCGGGCCCTGGCGGCGGACTATTACAATATTTACTACGTGGATCTGGAAACGGATAAGTTCATCGAGTATTCCTCCCCGGTGGGCGGGGAAGAGCTGGCCATGGAACGGCATGGGGAGCACTTTTTCGAGTCCAGCATGCGGGATTCCCTGACCCGCATTTACGAGGAGGACCGGGCCATGTTTATGGCCAGCTTCAATAAGGAAAATATCATCCGGGAGCTGGATCAGCAGGGCGTGTTCACCAGCACTTACCGGCTGATGGATTCCGGCAGGCCCATGTACGTGAACATGAAAATCACGCGCATGCAGCCGGGCAGAAAGCACATCATCATCGGCATCAGCACCATCGATTCCCAGATGAAGCAGAAGGAGGAAATGGAGCGCATCCAAAAGGAGCGGGACACCCTGGCTCGGGTGATGGCCCTTTCGGAGGACTACCTCACCCTGTACATGGTGAACCCGGAAACGGACCGCTACGTCGAGTACAACGCCACCGATGAATACAAGAGCTTAGGCCTGGCCGTGGAGGGAGAAAACTTCTTCCGCCAGTGCCAGATCAACGCGGAAAAGGTCATCTGCGCCGATGACCGGGAGATGTTCAGGCAGAACTTCACAAAAGAAAACATCATGAAGGGCATTCAGGAAAACGGCCTGTTCAAGATGAATTACAAGCTCATCATTCAGGGTGAAGAGAGGCCCGTTACCCTGAAAATCGCCCCCATCAAGGAAGGGATGGAGGAAAAGCTGGTCATGGGCGTGCGCGCGTGGAGGATCAGGAAATAAAGGAGGATGCGCGAATGAAGCAGTATGATTATCTGATCGTCGGCGCGGGGCTGTACGGGGCGGTGTTCGCCCGGCAGGCGGCGGATCGGGGCAAGCGGGTGCTGGTGATCGAAAAGCGGCCCCATATCGCCGGAAATATTTACACCGAAACCGTGGAAGGCATTCACGTGCATACCTACGGCGCGCACATTTTTCACACCAATGATCGCCGGGCCTGGGACTGGGTGAACCGCTTCGCCGCCTTCAACCGCTACACCAATTCCCCGGTGGCCAATTATCACGGGGAACTGTACAGTCTGCCCTTCAACATGTACACCTTCAACAAAATGTGGGGCGTGGTCACTCCGGCGGAGGCCGCGGCCAAGATCGAGGAGCAGCGGCAGGCAGCCGGGATCACGGAACCGAAAAACCTGGAAGAACAGGCCGTCAGCCTGGTGGGACGGGACATCTTTGAAAAGCTGGTGAAGGGCTACACGGAAAAGCAGTGGGGACGCGACTGCCGGGACCTGCCCGCCTTCATCATCCGCCGCCTGCCCGTGCGCCTGACCTTCGACAACAACTATTTCAACGCCCTCTGGCAGGGCATTCCCATGGGCGGCTACACCGCCATGGCAGGCCGCATGCTGGAAGGCATCGAAGTGCGGCTGAACGAGGATTATATCAAAAACCGGGCGGATTGGAACGCCCTGGCGGACAAGGTGGTGTTCACCGGCCCCATCGACGCCTACTTCGATTTCAAGCTGGGCGCGCTGCAATACCGCTCCATCCGCTTTGAAACGGAAACGCTGGACATGCCCAATTACCAGGGCAACGCCGTGGTCAATTATACCGACCGGGAAACGCCCTATACCCGCATCATCGAGCACAAATGGTTCCAGTTCGGCAAGGACGATGCCGGAAACGACCTGCCCAAAACCATCATCAGCCGGGAATATTCCAGCGAATGGCAGCCCGGCGGCGAACCCTATTACCCCGTGAACGACGCAAAAAACGCCGCCCTCCACGCGGCGTACAAGGCCCTGGCGGAACAGGAAACGAACGTCATTTTCGGCGGCCGTTTGGGCGAATACAAGTATTACGACATGGATCAGGTCATCGTCGCTGCCCTGGACAAGGCGGAACAGGAGCTGAACGGATGACAGGGACTCTCGGGGGCCTCTGCGGCCCCCGGGCCCCCGCAGCAGGGGACGCATCCCCTGCACCCCACCCGGCGATTGACAAACGCTGAAAATAAACAATACGCGCCTGCTTGGAAA
Organism: Clostridia bacterium; assembly: GCA_017448975.1. Classification (GTDB taxonomy): domain Bacteria; phylum Bacillota; class Clostridia; order Christensenellales; family Aristaeellaceae; genus RUG563. Next base: position 3,435 of record JAFSKN010000053.1, on the reverse strand, counting down.
AGTTATATAGCAAGCTCCTGGGCAAAGAAAAACGAGGTATATGCCAGGGAAAAAACAAGCTTTTTCCTGGCCATATGCCTCGTTTTTCAAGTGCGCTTCGCGCACTATGGGCGGCAAAGCCGCCCGCCCAGGAGCGATGATTGGCGTCCTGAGTTTGGGTCCAGGGCCCAGGCGGGCCCTGGTTCGGGGGTTTGGGGGCTGAAGAAGCCCCCAAGGGTCTCCCTCACTTTAAATACTCGTTCCAGATATAGCCGATCTGGTACTTGCTTTCCTGGGCTTCGCCGGAATCGGACAGCACCAGGGCCCAGCCGCCGGCGCAGTTTTCTTTGAGCACCTGCACTTCGGTGCCCGCGTTCAGCTGGGCCAGAGATTCGGACGCCTTGGTGTCCCGCGCCCGCAGGTTGACCCAGTTGGTGTTGGCGACCTGCCGGGTCAGGCGCTGGCCGTCGATCCAGGCGGCGGCAACCTCGGCGTGATCGGCGAAAGGCTCGGTATCGCCGTAGTACCAATCCACGGGGTACAGGGCGTCCCACAGCAATTCGCCCTGGCCGCTGAAATCATAGAAGCGTTCGCCCATTTTGCCGTCTTCCGCGTCATACACGTCGTACACGGCCAGGAGGCGGAGCGTTTTTCCGGCGTCGTCCCAGGCGAAAAACTCGTCGATGTGGGCGGCATAGCCGTTTTTTCCGTAGGAAATGAGCTGCCTGTGGGTGCCGTCCAGCCCGTAATTCACCAGCTCCAGGGGCGCGGGCTCGTCGGCCAGCGTACGGTTTTCCATGTCGAAAGCATGGCAGGCGGTGACGGGGTCAAAACAATTTGTTTCCGGGCTCCACAGGCAGAACACGGAAAATTCGTTGTACGCGCCCATGGCGCTGCAGAGCACCAGATCGGAACAGCCGTCAAAGTTCATATCGTCCAGCCAGGCCATGTCGATTTCTATCTCCGCCAGGGGCGTTTCAGCGCTGTCGTATTCAAACTGCTGGTTCAGGCTGCCGTCCCGGGAAGTCACGGAAACGGAAAGCACGTTTTCCCAGCGCGCTTCCGGGGCGTTGCGTTTGCCGGTATCGGTAACCACTATATCGAGAACGGAGCCGTCCGCCCGCCGGAAGGAACGGCAGTAAGCGCCTTCCCGCCGCGGGGTTTGCTCATCCACGAAACCCGCGTCCCGCGTTTCCGCAACGGTTTCGGCGTTCGCCGTAAAAACAGTCAGCGCCAGGAGAACAAGCGCATAGAACACAGCCAGCTTTTTCATCATCTTCCATCCTTCTTTCATGAGATACAGCGCGGGTTTTGCACCGTTTGATATTTATACGGATCAGAAATCGAAAAAAATGCTTGATTTGAAAAAATATTTTCGATCCCCAAAAAAGAACCGCCCGGCGTGAAAGTCGAACGGTTCCGACAGGTTTCTTTTAAGCTGTTGATTACTCGTCCGCCTGCAGGGCGTCGTAGCCTTCCTCGCCGGTACGGACGCGCACCACGTTTTCCACATCCTGCACGAAGATCTTGCCGTCGCCGATGTGGCCGGTATGGAGGACGCTGCGGGCGGTGTCGATCACCGTGCGCACGGGCACCTTGCTCACCACGATATCCACCTGCACCTTGGGCAGCAGGGTCACTTCCACAGGGGTGCCGCGGTAGTATTCGGGCTTGCCCTTCTGCAGGCCGTAGCCCATTACGTTGGTGACGGTCATGCCGGTGATGCCGATCTTGTTCATGGCGGTCTTCAGGCTTTCCAGGCTGGCCGGACGGCAGATGATCTGTACGCGGGTATAAACCGGTTCGTCCGGGGCCTTTTCCTTGGCCTTGCGGGGAGTCGCCGCGGCGGCGGCGGGCGCTTCGGCGGGCATAGGCATCGCCACGTCTTCTGTCAGCGTGCCGTCGGGGATCATGGCGTATCCGGCGTAGGCGGTGGGCAGGCCGTGTTCGGAGCGGTCCAGACCCATGATCTCGTCGGCGGCGTCGGCGCGCAGGCCGATGGTTTTCTTAATGAGGGTGAACACCACGGTGATCACCACAGCCGTCCAGGCGATGGTGGAAAGCACGCCCAAGCACTGGACGCCTAAGAACTTGAACCCGCCGCCGTAAAACACGCCCTTCATGGTGGAAACGCCGGTGGCGAAGAAGCCGGTGAGAATAGTGCCCAGGGCGCCGCACACGCCGTGGACGGAAATCGCGCCCACCGGGTCGTCGATCTTGATGACTTTATCAAACAATTCTACGCTCAGCACCACCGCGAAGCCGCAGACCAGGCCGATCAGGGCGGCCCCGAAGGGGTTCACCGCGTCGCAGCCCGCCGTGATGCCGACCAGACCGGCCAGGGCGGCGTTGAAGGTCATGGATACGTCGGGCTTGCCGTAGCGGGCCCAGGTGAACAGCATGGTGGCCAAAGTAGCCACGGCGGCGGCCAGGTTGGTGTTGAAGAACACCAGACCGGCGGATGCCATCAGGCTGTCGCTGTCCATGCCCACGGTGGAAGCGCCGTTGAAGCCGAACCAGCAGAACCACAGGATGAACACGCCCAAAGCGGCGATGGACAGGTTATGGCCCAGGATGGCCCGGGGCTTTCCGTCTTTGCCGTACTTGCCCACGCGGGGTCCCAGTATCTTGGCGCCGATCAGGGCGCACACGCCGCCCACCATATGCACGGCGGTGGAACCGGCGAAATCATGGAAGCCCATCTCGGCCAGCCAGCCGCCGCCCCAGATCCAGTGGCCGGACACCGGGTAAATGAACAGGGAAATGGCGGCGGAATAGATGCAGTAAGCGGAGAACTTGGTGCGCTCCGCCATGGCACCGGAAACGATGGTGGCGGAGGTGGCGCAGAACACCGTCTGGAAAATGGCGTAGGCCCACAGCGGCACCCCGGCGGGGAGCACGTGGCTGTAATCCTTCATGATGAAGGGGTCGATCCAGCCGAACAGCGCCGTGCCCGCGCCGAACATGATGCCGTAACCGAACAGCCAGTACAGGGGCGTGCCGATGCAGAAGTCCATCAGGTTCTTCATCAAAATATTGCCGGTGTTCTTGGCCCGGGTAAAGCCCGCCTCGCACATGGCAAAGCCCGCCTGCATGAAGAAAACCAGCGCCGCGCCCAGCAGCACCCAGATCGTGTTGGCAGGAGAATACGTCATCTTTCTCACTTCCGTTTCGTAAAATTTCCAACAAAAAAGGCGCCGGGTGCTATCAAGCACACCCTTGCGCCTTGCTGGAATGAGGGCATTGTACGGGAACTTCAAGTTTTTGTCAAGGGGATGAACAATCAAAAAACAATGATCGTTACTACTCAGCCTACGGCTTCGTAGTAACACGCGGGCGGGTATTGCATACCCCCCGCGTATCCGCAGCCTCAATGGTCGCAACTCCCCTTCATGGGGAGATTGCTCCCTTTCGGCTGATCTCACCGCCGATGAAATTCCCGCCGCAGGCGGTCAT
>JAFSKN010000052.1 GCA_017448975.1 Clostridia bacterium | reverse complement strand
GGCTTTGCCCCGCACCCCACCAGGGAGATGATCTCCCTGGACCCTCGCCTGCGGAAATTACTCGATGCGTTGAGACGACTTGGTTCCCGCTGTCGCATTGGAAAGGATAGCAAAACTTGACGGCCTTGTGCTTCTGGCCCGGCCGCCTTTGGCGGCCAACCCGGATGCTTTGCATCCGGGGGAAAGCCAGGGAATAATCCCTTGGGAAAAAGCGAGCTTTTTCCTGGGGATTTTCCTGGCTTTCTTGGGCCAGAAGCCGTCAAGCTTTCGTAAACCCCAGCGCGGCAGGCGACATGTGTTCGATATATTCTTACAAGCCGCTTCGCCGAGTGGGGGTCCAGGGGCGTCACGTCCCTGGTCGGGGGACGAACCGCCGATGACCGCCAGTGGCGGGAATCTCATCGGCGGTGAGATCAGGCGAAAAGGAGCAATGTCCGCATGAAGCGGACTTGCGACTATTGAGCCTGCGGAACTGGGCGCGCGGAGCGCCCAGCGTATCCCAAACAAATCCTAAGCTGTTGAACTTCAACGGTCCAATCGATTTTTACGCCAGTCCAGGTAATCGGCGTACAGCTTTTCCTGCCCGCCGCCGGGATAGCGGACTGGGGAGCCGGGCCGGGAAAGCAGGCCGGGGAAAGCGTAGCACAGAATTTTGTCCACATAAGGCGAAACGGAAGCGATCTGCTTCGCGACGCGCTCCATGGACGCGGGCACCAGGGCGCTGTGATACACCGGCCCGGTAAAATCGAACATTTCGATGTCCGCCCACAGCTTGCTCCGCCCCGCCCGGTCATGGGCCTGACGCAAGCCGCGATAATACGCCGCCGTGTCCTCCGCCCCGGATTTCTGCACGCCCACCTCGTCCTGGTAGGCGATAAAATCCACGTCCATGCCCGCAAGCTGCTTTACAAAGGTATCGTCCGGCACGATCTTGTTGGTGCCGTAGGGGGCGATCAGGATGGGCTTGCCGGGGTCCAGCTTCCGGAAAAAGGCGGCGTACCGGGCCACGTAGTCCAGAAAAACGGGGCTGAAATAGGGCCCGGCCTCCGTTTCGTCCGGCAGATACCAGCCCCGGAAGCTGGCTCGGCCCGCGTACCGGGCGTACATTTCCTCGCAGGCCCGAAACGCCCGGTGTTCCACCTCCCGGCTTTTCATATTGCCCTCGGAATCCTCCCAGAAGCCGTAAAACCCGGCGGAGAGGAACACGCCCATGCCCTCTTTTTCCGCCGTGTCCATGAGCACGTCCATGGGATTTAAGCAGGCCATGGGGGCGGGGGGAAACACGTCCACCGGGGCGTAGCTTTCGCTTTCCTCCCGGTACACAAGCGACGAACAGGTGAGCACCAGGGTATCCATACCCATTTCCCGGGCGTCCCGGATCATGGCGGCCCACTGCTCCGCTGTGAAGGATCGGAGGGCGTCGTTATAGGGCTGGCCCTCAAACAGATTGTGATGTTTGAATTCAAACCATGCGCCGGTGATGGGCTTCATTTGTTTTCGTCTCCATTCTCAACTGATCTGTCACAGGTATTTGATGGACGGAAAAGAGTTGAAAGTTAAGAGTTGAGATTTATCATGTGCTGTATTTGAGATTCAGAATGATGCGGCCTTTTTCATCCGCAGGCTTTATCTCAACGCTCAACTCTCCGCTCTCAACTATTAAAGGTTAAATAACCCGCAGGGATTTTTTCCCCAATTTCCCTTCCCTGCCCAAGGCGATCAGCCGGGTATAGCGCTCCACGGCTTTTTCCATGATGCGTTCCCAGGGTACGGGGATGGTTTCCTTGGCGTGATTGCCCATCTGCTCCAGGGTCTGGGGATCGTTCAGGGCGCTTTGCATCACCCGGGCCAGGTCGGCGGAAGAATTTTCGCACAGATACCCGTTCACCCCATCCTGGATGATTTCGGCGGCGGTGCTGCCCCGCACCATCACGGCGGGGGTGCCCATGACGGCGGCTTCCCGCACCACCATGGGCGCGGCGTCGTACAGGGAGGGGAAAGCGAACAGGGACGCCCGGCTGTACAGCCCGTCCAGCAGGTTCATATCGGTGATATGCCCCGCCAGATGCGTGCGGTCCTTCAAATTCAGTTCGCTGATTTTATGCTCGATCTCCCGCATGTCCGGCCCCTGGCCCGCCAAAATCAGCTGGAATTTCTGATTCCGGGCTTTCATTTCCGCGCAGGCTTCCAGCACGGTGAGAATATTCTTTTTCCAGTTCATCTGGCCCACGAACAGGATCAGCGGGTCTTTTTTCAGTCCCCAGCGGCGATTGACCTCCTCCACCGCGCCGGGCTGGGCCGTACGCAGGGTGACGCCGTTTGGCATCACCTGCACCTGACCCGTGTAGCCGTATTCCCGCAGCACGTCGGCGGGGTTCTGGCCCACGGCCCATACTTCGTCGCAGCGCTCAAAGAAATCCACCACAAACTTGACGCCCGCCTTGGCCAGGGTTTCGGATTTGGTCACTTTCAGAAAATCATCGTAATATTTGGAATGAAAGGTAGCCACCAGCGGCAGCTTGCGCAGCGCTGCGATACGCAGGGCCTCGCTGCCCCCCGTGAAGGGACTGTGAGCGTGCACGATGTCCAGGGGAATCATTTTCATCCGCTTGCGGTAATGGGGATCCCAGGGTGCTTCCCCCGCTTTGTACTGCTTCAAGCCGGGTACGCCCGAAGCCTGATAATCCACCAGCTCGAAGGGATAGCCGCCCCGGTAGCCCGTATCGTACATGGGGGCCACCACGGTGACTTGGTGCCCCATTTTGCACAGTGTTTCCGAATAAGCCAGGGCCACCCGGCCCACCCCGTCCACCACGGGCAGAAATGTATCTGTAAATTGACCGATTCTCAGCACGTTCGTCTCCTCTTTTCCCGCCCTTCGTCCAAAAGCGGAAGGGCGTTTTCTCTGATTACGGTTTTCTGTGAAAGGTCAGAAAATACCAAAACGCCGTAACGGCCAGCGCAATCAACAGCTTTCCCAGCAGCTCGGGAATATTCAGGATGCGGGGCATCACGGCTTCCCCGTCCAGCAGCCCCGTCAGCAGCGCAAGGATCACATGCAGCAGCAGCAGCCCGCCCAGCATCAATCCAAAGAACGAAACCACCGTGCGCAGCTTTGTTTTTTGCATAAGTACCTCGTCTTTCCTATGCCTGCCAGCCGGCGGAAGCGCCCGGTGTGCCGATTTCCTCCGTCAGCCGCTGCCGCAGGGTGGTATACCGGGCGGCGATGTGGTTGTTGTTCACCATGGCGGCGATAGCGTCCTCCCGGCCCACCAGCACCACCAGCTTCCGTGCCCGGGTGAGGGCGGTATAGAACAGGTTCCGGGTAAGCAAGCGCGGCGGGCCGCCCACCACGGGCATCACCACGCAGGGGAATTCGCTGCCCTGGCTTTTGTGCACTGACAGAGCGTAAGCCAGCTCCAGTTCTTCCAACTGCTGATAATCGTATTCCACGGTGCGCTCGTCGTCGTAGCGCACGGTAACCACCCGGTCCTGGGTGTCCACCTTGGAGATAAAACCCACGTCGCCGTTGAACACGCCCTCCCCCTCGGTGCCGTCGTCGGCCCGCCAGGGCAGCTGATAATTGTTTTTGACGTGCATCACCTTGTCTCCCAGGCGGAAAGCGGTGTCGCCGTAATGGATTTCCGGCTTTCTGCCCACCGCCGGATTCAGGGCCGCCTGGAGCAGCGCGTTGAGCTGATACACCCCTGCCCCGGCTTTTTTGGTAGGCGACAGCACCTGAATGTCCCGGGCGGGATAATCGGTATGCAGAAACGCGGGCAGGCGCTTTTCGCACAGCCCCACGATGGCCTGGGCCGCGTCCTCGGCAAAGGGGCGGCGCTCAAAAAAGAAGTCGCTGCCCTTCTGGTTCAGGATGGGCGCTTCCCCGTGGTTGATGCGGTGGGCGTTGACCACGATCAGGCTTTCCTCACTCTGGCGGAAAATATCCGTCAGCCGCACGGAAGGGATCACGCCGCTTTTCAGGATATCGCCCAGCACGTTGCCCGCGCCTACGGAGGGCAGCTGGTCCGCGTCCCCCACCATGATGAGCCGGGTGCCGGGCTTCAAAGCCCTGAGCAGGCTGCGCATGAGGAACACGTCCACCATACTCATTTCGTCCACGATCACGCAGGCGCAGTCCAGGGGATTCTGTTCGTCCCGCTGGAATTTGCCCTCCTCGCCGGAAAACTCCAGCAGCCGGTGCAGGGTTTTGGCCTCCCGGCCTGTGGCCTCGCTCATGCGCTTGGCGGCGCGGCCCGTGGGCGCGGCCAATTGCACGCCGCCGGAAAGCAGGGCCAAAATGCAGTTGATGATGGTGGTTTTGCCCGTGCCGGGGCCGCCGGTGATCACCAGCAACCCCCGCTGTACCGCTTCCGACACGGCCCGGCGCTGGTTTTCGCTGAATTGGATGCCGTTCTTTTTTTCAAAATCTCCGATGCGCGGGCCTACCGGTTCGTTTTTCGTTCCCGCCGCGCCCATGAGCAGCTTCAAATACCGGGCGATTTCCTTTTCCGCGTAAAAATACGGGGCCAGCATCATGGCTTGCGTGTTCTCCGCGTCCATGGCGATGATCTCCCGGGCGAACAGCAGGCCGTCCAATTCATGGGTCAGCAATTCCCCGCTGACCCGCAGGCCCCGGGCCGCCCGTTCCAGCAGCGTTTCCCGGGGCAGGTAGGTGTGCCCCTCCCCCGCTGCCGCTTCCTGGAGGGCGTACTTGATCCCCGCCCGCAGGCGATATTCGCTGTCCTGGGGAATCCCCAAAGAAAGGGCGATGCGGTCCGCCGTCAGAAAGCCCACGCCCTCGATATCGTCGATGAGCCGGTAGGGGTTTTCCCGAATCTTCCTTTGTGCGTCTGCCCCGTAACGCTTGCTGATTTTCACCGCCAGGGCGGGCGATACGCCGTAGGATTGGAGGAACACCATGGCTTCCCGGGCCCCGTGCTGCTCCTGGAAGGCTTGGCCCAACTGCTGGGCCCGCTTTTTTCCGATGCCCGGCACCCGGGTGAGCTGCTCAGGATGCTCGGACAGAATATCCAAGGTGCGTTCCCCGAATTCCTGCACCAGCAGCCTGGCCGTGGCGGCGCCGATGCCGGGGATCAGGCCGGAGCCCAAATAGCGCTCGATGCCAAGCAGGGTGGTGGGCTTTCTGATTTCCCAGGCCGTGGCCTTCCATTGCCTGCCGTACTGGGGATGCTCCACCCACGCGCCTTCCAGCATCACCTGTTCCCCGGCAGCCAATGCGGGCAGCGTGCCCACCACGGTGATTTTTTCCCGGCCCGCCCGCGCTTCCATAATGGAATAGCCGTTTTCCTCGTTACGGAAAACGGTATTCTCGATCACGGCTTCCAGCTGGCCCGCTTCGGGCAGCGCGCCGGTTCTTTCGGACATAGGCTTCCTCCCTGACGGCATGTATTTGCGCCACAGCCATTATACAGGATCGCGCCGGTTTATTCAAGCACCGGTCCCGGCATGTTTTTTCCCTTTTGCGCATACTGTGGTTTGTCCGGGCACAGCGGCGGCCAGCCGCCCCGGCGGAAAGGAAGGAACATGCATGGCGCGTACCCGGCATTTGTTTCCCGGCGGCAACACCGCCGCCGGATTCGTAGGCTTCTTTGAATCGCTGCGCCGTAAGGCCCTTCGCACGGTGATCCTGAAAGGCGGCCCCGGCGTGGGAAAAAGCACCCTCATGGGAAAGGTGGGAAAGCACTATGAGCGTTTGGGGCTTGAAACGGAAGTTTACCACTGCTCCGGCGACCCGGACAGCTTGGACGCGGTGGCCGTGCCCGCCGTTGGTTTCCTGATTCTGGACGGCACCGCGCCCCACATCGTGGACCCTGCCCTGCCCGGGGCGCGGGACGGCATCCTGAACCTTGGCGTATGCCTGGACGAAGAACAGCTCGTGCGCCAGGGAGAGGAAATCGCCGCCCTGAACCGGGAGATCGCCGGATGCTACGCCCAGGCGTACCGGTATCTGCGCGCCGCCCTGGCCGTGCGGCAGGACGCGGCGGCGGTGTATGACGCCGCCCTGCCGGAAAAGGAAAAGCGGGCCCTCCAGCGGGAACTGGTGGCCCTGCTGCCTGCCGCCGGCCCCGGCGGGGAAAGCCACGCCTTCTGCCAGGCCATCACCTGGAAGGGCGTGGTGCAGGAAACAGACGCCCTGATCAATGAAACGGCCTGCTGCTTAGACGTGCCCTGGGGTTTTGACGTTGACGCCCTGCTGCGTCCCGTGTGGGAAGCCGCCGGGCGGCAGGGCATGGCCTGCTGTGCCTGGCACGACCCCCTGGACGCGGGCAAGTTTGGCCACGTGACGGCGGGCAGCACGGTGTTCACCACCGCAATGCTCATGGACGGTGCGGTATTCGCCCCCGACATGGACGAAAACGCGCTGCGGGGAGAAGCCTCCCGCCTTGCCTTTGACCGCGCCGCCTGCGATCTGCTGCAAACTCAGGCGGTGGAGGCCCTGTCCCAGGCCAAGCAAAAGCACGACGCCCTGGAAAGATACTATATCGACGCCATGGACTACGACCGATTGGAGGAAATCAAAGGGGAACTGCTGGAATCCCTGCCATGAAGAGTTGAGCGTTGGGAGTTGAGCGCTGAGATATAGTTAGATATACTATTTCGCTGACTGTCTGGACTTCCTTTCACTTATATAAATCTCAACTCTCAACGCTTCACGCTCTACTCTTATCATTTTCCATCCTGCAAAGGCGCTCTCGCCAGCGCTCCCGCCTGCGTTTTTCAGTCTTTTCCCGTTTCTGCCTCTTTTCCGCCGCTTTTCACGGAAATTTTCCCCTGTCCATGGGGTTTACAGGGAGGAGATTTCATTATATAATAGCCAAGTACACATTTACGGTTGAAAGGCGGTACTCGATCCATGATTGAAAATTGGCTGTTTGGAATCACCTCTGCCCTGGCGGAAGACGCAAGCGCGGCGACCGCGGCTGCCGACACTGCCGGGCAGGCGGCTGAAATGTCCCCCGTGGCGGCGCTGCTGCAAATGGTGCTGCCCCTGGTGCTGATGGGCGCGGTGTTCTATTTTATGCTCATCCGTCCCCAGCGCAAGAAGGACAAGAAAGTCAAGGAAATGCTGAATAACCTCAAGCACGGCGACCGCATTACCACCATCGGCGGCATCTACGGCACCATCATGGGCATCAAGGATGATACCATCACCCTGGCCGTGGGCCAGAAGGGCGGCCAGCCCTACGAAATGACTGTGGCGCGCTGGGCCATCCGTCAGGTGGAAGAAGTGTCCGTGGAGAACGACGGCGAAGTGCTGAACTGATCTCCGCCGACCCTTTGCGAACGATAAGACCCGCAGGATTCCAGCGGGTCAGAGCATCGACAAGAAATTGATAGCGGAAGCAAATTTCATTTGCTCCTCGGCGACGTACACGCCGCCGCCTGCGGAATAAAAATCGAAGGGCCTGCGGGCCCTTCGATGCATCCCGGGGTTTGTTGATGGTTTGACCCGCAGGATTCCAGCGGGTCTTTTCCATTGGAGGTTTGGCGCAATATGGATTTTCTTTCTCTTTTCATCCTGGCCGTGGGCCTGAGCATGGACGCTTTCGCCGTGGCCGTGTGCAAGGGGCTGGCCCTGAAAAAGATCACCCTGCGCCACGCCCTGATCGTGGGCCTCTGGTTCGGCGTCTTCCAGGCGCTGATGCCGCTGCTGGGCTACCTGCTTGCGGCCCAGTTCCGGGACGCCATTACCGCCTACGCCCATTGGATCGCGTTTATCCTGCTGGTGCTGATCGGCGGCAACATGATCCGGGAGGCCGTGTTTGAAAAGGAGGCGGCGGAAACGGACGGTGCCCTGGCTTTCCGCTCCATGCTGCCCCTGGCGGTAGCCACCAGCATCGACGCCCTGGCCGTGGGCGTGACTTTCGCTTTTTTGGACGTGCGCATCGTCCCCTCCGTGACGCTGATCGGCATCACCACCCTGATCCTTTCCATGATCGGCGTGAAGACGGGCAGCCTGTTCGGCGCGAAGTATGAAAAAAAGGCCGAAATCTTGGGCGGCGTGATCCTGATCCTGCTGGGGATCAAAACCCTCTTGGAGCATTTGGGGGTCATATAAGGCCCCTGCCATACTCAGTAAAGGACACTTTAACGCAGAAAGAGAGTTAAGAGTTGAGAGTTGAGATGAATTGATTTAAAAACGAGGGGGGCTCCGTTTGACTGACTATATAAATCTCCACTCTCAACTCTCCACTCTCAACTCTTTTTGTAACTTAAAGTGTTCTTTCATGTCATATCCAGACAGCTTCCTCTTTTTTCTCGCAGCGCTTTCCAGCGGCGCGTTTTTGTGTTATACTGTTTGCAGCATTTGGGATGGAGGTACGGTTTATGCGGATCGGATTGAGTTCTTATTCTCTGGACCTGGATATCAAGCAGGGAAAGCTGACCCTGCTGGAAGCCATCGACTGGGCGGCGGCCCACGGCGCGGAATGTATGGAGCTGGTGCCCTTCGCCTTCCGGTTCGACGACCCGGAGACGGGGAAAATCGACAATGAGCTGATCGCCAAGGTGAAGCGCCGGGCATCCGACGCGGGCATTCCCCTGGTGAATTATTCTGTGCTGGCGGATTTCTGCAAGGAAGGGGAAGCGCTGGAAAAGGAAATCGCCCGCGTCTGCCATGAGGTGGATATCGCGGCGGCTTTGGGCGTGCCCCGGATGCGGCACGACGTGTGCGGCTTCCGCCGTCCCCACAAGGAAAACACCCTGAAAGATTTTGAGCGCTGGATGCCGGTCATGGCGGACGCCGCCGCCCAGGTAACGACCCACGGCAGGGAAATGGGCGTGAAAACCATGATCGAAAACCACGGCTTCTTCGCCAACGGCTGCGACCGGGTGGAGCGCATCCTGAACCGGGTGAACGATGAAAACTACGGCCTTCTGCTGGACACTGGCAACATCGTGTGCGTGGATGAGGACGCCGCCGTGGCCGCCGAGGCCCTGGCCCCCCTGACCCGCATGGTGCATTTGAAGGACTTTTACATCCGCACCCGGGACCCCGGCGACGCCACCCAGTTCGACTGTGCCGGAAGCTGGTTCCGTTCCCGTGGAGGCAAATACCTGCGGGGCGCCATTTTAGCCCAGGGTGATCTGGACATCTGGGCCATCCTGCGCTCCCTGAAAACTTCCGGCTACGACGGCGATATCGCCATCGAATTCGAGGGGCTGGAGGACGCCCAGTACGCCTCCGCCGTGAGCATGCAGAACGCACGGCGGATTTGGAATGAAGTATAATGCAGCAGCCGTCCGGTCTGTGCGGGAGGTGCTTTTGTGCAGAATGTTTACACAATCGAACAAATCAGGAGCCTGCTGACGCCTGTTTTTCACAAAAACCATGTGCGGAAAGCCGTACTTTTCGGTTCCTACAGCAAAGGCAAGGCAACCGTGAAAAGCGACGTGGACATCTGGGTGGACAGCGGCCTGCGCGGGCTTTCTTTCTTCGGCCTGCTGGAGGACGTGTGCCAAGCCATGGAATGCGACGTTGACCTGATCGACAGGGCCGATGTCATCCCGGATTCTCCCATTGATCAGGAAATCCGCAGGACGGGGGTTTTACTTTATGAGCAATAGCAGAACCTATCAGACCTTGAAAAAAATCATTGCTCATATTGATCAGACCCTCATGTACTGCCAGGGGCATACATTTGATTCCTTTATGAGCCAGCGCATGCTCCAGGAGGCCTGCGCTTTCCATGTTCTTCAAATTGGTGAGTTATCAAAAAACGGGCTGGATGAAGCGTTTACCGCCGCCCATCCCGAAATCCCATGGCGGCAAATGTACGGCATGAGGAATCGAATCGTTCACGATTACGAAGGGATTCAAATGAGAATCGTTTGGAATACGATTTCCGATGATTTCCCCTCGCTGAAGCAAGCGCTGCAAACTGTTCTGGAAACAATGAGATAAGGAGAATGCACCTATGAAACCTATGAAAATCGGCGTATCGTCTTACAGCTTCGCCCAGTACATGGGCGAAACCAAAGCCAACTATTTTCAGATCATCGATTTAGCCAAGGAGATGGGCTTCGACGCCATCGAGTTCATCGACTTAAAGCTGGAAGTGCAGCCCGCCGAGAGCCTTTCCGCCCTGGCGAAGGACATCCGGGCGTACTGCGAAAGCAAAAACCTGCCCATCGCCGCCTACACCGTGGGCGCGGATTTCCTGAACCGGAAAAACGAAGCGGAGCGCGTCAAGGGCCAGGTGGATATCGCGGAGATTTTAGGTGCGCCCGTCATGCGCCACGACGCTTTCTGGAGCCTGCCGGAGGGCATGACGTGGCGGCAGGGCGTGGAAAAAGTCGCGCCTCTCATCCGGGAAGTGACAGAATACGCGGCGGCAAAGGGCATCCGCACCTGCACCGAAAACCACGGCCTGATTTTGCAGGACGCGGAACGGGTGGAAACCCTGATCCGCACGGTGAACCATCCCAACTACGGGTGGCTGGTGGACATGGGCAATTTCCTCTGCGCCGACGACAATCCCCTGCGGGCCGTGCCCATCGCCGCGCCCTACGCCTTCCACGCCCACGTGAAGGACTTCATCTTCAAATCCTGGGCGGATGACGATCCCGGCGACGGCTGGATCCACACCCGCAACGGCAATTACATCCGCGGCACCGTGGCGGGCCATGGCGTGGTGCCCATCCGCAAATGCCTGTCCATCCTGAAAGACGCGGGCTACAAGGGCGTGGTGTCCTACGAATTCGAGGGCCACGAACAAAACCTGCCCGCCCTGAAAAACGCCCTGAAATTCATCCGCAAAGCGGCGGAGTAAGAGCAATCATACACGTAACAGGGGGAAACCATTCTTTGAAGGTCAAAGAATGGTTTCCCCAGAAATATATGAATTCCTTACCCCCTCTGCCGAAGCTGCCAGAATGCCACGGCGGCGGCAGCCGCTACGTTCAGGGAATCGATCCCGGCGGCCATGGGGATTTTCACAATGTGATCGCACTGGCGGATGGTTTCTTCGGTGAGGCCCGTGTCCTCCGTGCCCAGAGCGATCACCAGTTTAGGCAGGCAGGGCAGCAGGGGATCGTCCAGGGAAAGGCAATTGTCCCGCAGAGCCAGCCCGGCGATTTGAAAACCCGCGTTTTTCAGGGGCGTCAGGTCGGCATTTTCCAGGCGCGCCCAGGGCACCTGAAACACCGCGCCCATGCAGACCCGCACCGCCCTTCGATGCAGCGGGTCGCAGCAGGTGGGCGACAGCAGCACCGCGTCGGCCCCCAGGGCGGCGGCAGAACGGAAAATCGCGCCCACGTTGGACGGCTCCGTGATGCCCTCCAGCAGCGCCACCCGCCGGGCGCCTTTGATCACCGCCTCCACCGTTTGCGGAGCAGGTCGGCGCATGGCGCACAGCACCCAGGAGCGCTGCAGGCGAAAGCCCGTCAAATCCGCCAGCGCGCCATCGTCGCCCGTGTAAACGGGAATGTCCCCGCAGCGGCGAATGATTTCCGCGCCCAAACCGTCCAGGAACTTCCGGCGCATGAGCAGCGCCACCGGTTCGCAGCCCGCGTTCAGGGCCGCCCAGGTCACCTTGGGCCCCTCGGCAATAAAAATCCCCTTTTCCGGCTCCTGCTTGCTGCGAAGCTGGGCGTCGGTCAACTGGCTGAACAGGGCCGTTTCCGGGGCGGATAAATTCTGAATCTCCACGATGGGCATAGGCGCGTCCCCCTACGATAGGATGGGTTCATTATAGCGCGGTATGAAGGTACGCGCAAGCGCAGCCAAAGGAAACCGACGGAAAAAAACCGCCCCATATTGTATACAAAAATTTTTTTGATTTTCCCTCTTGCATTTTTCCCGGTTTGGGTGTAATATATCACCGTTGCCCCGCTTAATGCTGATATAGCTCAGCCGGTAGAGCGCATCCTTGGTAAGGATGAGGTCCCCAGTTCGAATCTGGGTATCAGCTCCAAACCCCGAAAGCCTTGATTTACAAGGGCTGGAGGGGTTTTTCTTTGCCCTTTTTGAAGCGCTTTTCCTCGCCGCGAAAAGGGAGAAACCCACACAGACCCCCACACGGGGACAAAAAAACAGGCCGGGAAGCTGTTCCCCGGCCCTTTTTCATTGTGCGGATTCTTCCGTTTTTTCCTTCAATGCTTCCCTGAAAATATCCCCGGCCCGCTTCATGCTTTCGGCGTTCGCGTGAGTGTAAACCCGCAGCGTGATAGACGGGTCAGCATGGCCCAGGATTTCAGAAACGGATGCAGGGTCAGCGTTATTCGTCAAGGCTACACTTGCGAAACTATGACGGAGCTTGTGCGGATGCAGATTGTCAATTCCGTATCGTTTGGCAAATTTCCGCATGTAGTGTTCCGGGCTTGTGGGGTGAATCGGTTCAGCGCTTCCATCTTGTGAGAATACAAAAGGGCTAATCACTGTTTCGGCTTGTTCTTTACGAAGCATCCGCAATAATCCCACCACAGATGGTCATCGGCGGTTCGTCTCCAGTCAACGTAGCTTTCGGCTCAGGGCTTCCGCCTAATCTCCGATAAAAACAGTCCACTTGACTGTTTTCCGGGCGCTTCGGCCCTACGATGCCTCCCTCCGTTCAGCTTTGTCAGGGCGAAAAAACCATCCAAAATCTGTTACGGCTTTAGAACGCGAATCGTATTATGATCATAAACTCGAGCGTTCCCCGCCATCTGCCGGTCACAGCGCGTCCTTGCTGATGATGAGCAGGATACCGGCTGCCGTATCCCGGCGATCGAACCTGTCATACCCTCGCCTGAAGCCTAATCAGCTGCTGCTCTTATTCAAGGCTTCCATACATCGCTACAGCTTCATCCACGGTGATATTTCCTTTTCCAACAAAGAACGCCGCGAGCCGGATTTGAGCCGTGAGCGCATCCGTAATGCCAAGCATTTCCGGAGATAGGGTCCGATTTGATGGCACCTGTCCGAAAGGCGCGTAAACCGCATCAAAAGACATATCTGTGGTGGGCGTTACCAGACGCTTTACGGAAGCCATCTCATTCAATTCTTTGTTTGTGATCAGAAACCGCATAAACTCGTTCGTCATAGCCAGATTATCGCAGTTCTTGTTCACGGAAAACTCTATGGAAGGACTGTCGATAAAATATCCGCCGTCATCCGCCATGGGGATCGGGGCAAATGAGTACTTGAAAGGCGCATTGGAAAACGCTTCAGACTGTTTTTCCCGTTTCTTGGTTCCGGACACGGTATCTCCGGCGCAGATCATCATCGGCACGTCGCCTTCAAAAAAACGCAGGATCACTTGGGTATAGTTGTCCCCGATCTGATCACACGCGGTAAGATTGACGCAGCCGCTCTGAATCAGCTGCTCCACGGCTTCCAGGGCCGGGCGCATGTATTCTCCCGCCGCGGGGTCCAGATCATTGGCAAGCTTCAGTGCTTCCGGGTTTTTGGCAAGCGTGGCCACAAACAGCGGATAAGCGATCGTGTTCATGAAACAACTGGAAGACTTGAGGCTGTAGCCCATCATCGGGCTTAAGTATCCCTTGCCGCGGAACGCTTCGCACACAGCCAGCAGTTCTGTCCACGTGCTCGGGACGCTGAGGCCTTCCTTTTTAAACAGATCGTTGTTGACCAGCATGCCATAGGTCCTGGAGAAAACCGGCACCAGAAATACACGGCCTTCCGCGTCGCGGTTAATCAGGCCGGGGCGGATGCAGGTCAGATCCAGCCCCAGGGAGGAGGCGGAAAGATCCTCCATGTGAGCGACGACCGGAGCGTATTTTTCATTTCCGATCATCCATGTATAGGAGAAGAAGATGTTGGGGGCGTCATTGCCTTCCAGCACCGTACCCAGCGTGTTGTTGTAGTCGTCCAGCTTCACATAGCTGAGCCGCACATTCGGATATTTCTCGTTGAACCTGTCAAATTCAGCCTCCAACGCCTCAAAGTTATCATAGCTTCCGGCTATCGTGATATTGCAGCTGGTGCTTGTATCAAGAGCCGGTTTGAATCCGGCGTCGGCTTCCTGCTTTTTGTCGCCGCAGCCCGTCAGCGTTACGGCCATGCAAAAGATTAAAATGATGCAGATCAGTTTTTTCATGGTCTCTTTTCCTCCTTGATTCTCCGTATTTCTTTGATGACAAGCTTTATGTCGATGGGTTTTGCGATGTGTCCGTTCATGCCCACGCTCATGCATTCCGCGACGTTTTCCGAGAACGCGTCGGCTGTCATGGCGATGATCGGGATGGAAGAGGCCCAGGGGTCGTCCAACGCGCGGATATTCTTTGTCGCTTCCAGCCCGTTCATGATCGGCATCTGGATATCCATGAAGATCAGGGCGTATTTCCCTTTTCCCGCTTCAATCATTTTTTCAACGCATATCTGGCCGTTTTCCGCGCGTTCCGTCGTGATGCCAAACATGGAGAGCATGGCGGATATGATCTCCCAGTTGATGTCGTTATCCTCTGCGATAAGGATGTTCAACCCAGCAAGGTCGGAATAATCATCTTCCGGCTCAATGGACTTTGCCTCCTTTCCCAGCAGTTCGTTGAATTTTTCGTAGAGTTTGGACCGGAACAGCGGCTTGCTGATAAAGCCGTTTACGCCGGCTTCTTTCGCCGTGTCCTCGATGTCCGACCAGTCGTAAGAGGAGATCAGAAGAATGGGGATATTGGCGTCGATCTCCGTGCGGATGTGCCGGACGGTGGTTACGCCGTCCATTCCGGGCATCTTCCAGTCCAGGATCGCCACGCCGTATTGGTTTCCGGCCTCCTTACGGTGCCGGATCATCCCAAGAGCGCTCAGCCCGTCCTTCGCTTTCTCCACAGTGACGCCCAGTGATTCTATCGTATCCACAGCAGTCTCCAGCAGAACCTCGTCGTCATCTACAATCAGCACATCGATGGGATCGAGCCGCATTTCTTCCAACTGCTTGTCCGCAACGGGAATATCCAGTGTGATCGTAAAGGTGGTGCCTTTGCCCTGCTCGCTTTGGCATTCGATGGTGCCGTTCATCAGCTCCACCATCTGCTTGGTGATCGCAAGCCCAAGTCCCGTGCCCTGAATGGTGTTCACGCGGCTGTCCGTCTGGCGGGAGAATGGCTCATACATCTTTTTCATGAATTCGGGGCTCATGCCTATGCCGGTATCGGAAACAACGTAGATCAGCTTGACGCTGCCCGCGACCGCACTTTCTTTCTCCCGCATATCCACGCTGACCCGCCCGCCCGGCTCCGTATATTTGATGGCGTTGGAAAGAATGTTGATATAGATCTGATTCAGCCGCAGCTGGTCGGCGTACAGATATTCCTTTTCCATGCTGTCAATCCTGAAGCTGAAATCAATATTCTTTTCTTTGATCATCGGCTGGGAGATGTTGATCAGGTTCTCCGCCGTCTCGACGATAGAGAAGGTCAGCGGGCTCAGATTCAGCTTGCCGCTTTCCACTTTGGAAATATCCAGGATATCGTTGATCAGCGTCAGCAGATGATTGCTGGCGAGGCCGATTTTCCGAAGATTGTCGACAACCGATTCCGGATCGCCCAGGTTTTTCTCCGTAAGTGTTGTAAGCCCCATGATTGCGTTCATGGGCGTCCGAATATCGTGGGACATGGTGGAGAGGAAGTCAGTTTTTGCCTTGTTCGCCGCCTCCGCTTCTCTGGCTGCTGCATGGAGCCTCTTATTGAAATAGAGCATGACTGCCAGATCGAATACGAACAGGATCAGGAGGCCTGCGGAAACAACGCCGATCAACAGCCAGTTTTCGGTATTTACGTTCAGGTCCTTCATCGGCATGAAGCTCAGGAGCGTCCATCCGCCCGTCGCGGCAACGGGGGTATAGGCGAGGATGCATTCCTCGCCGCGGGAATTGCGCATAATGAAAGAGCCGGTCGACGAAGTGACTTTTCCATAAAGATCCTGAGCAGAGATGGAATCAATCACATTGTAAGATTTATAAAACTCAAAGAAACTGGAGTTTTTGTAGGAATGGCCCTTGATAATATAATCGCCGTCCGCGTCGATTATGGAAAGCTCGGCATTCTCGAATTCCTCCTGGGGGAAGACCCACTTCTGCTCCAGCTCCGAGATCGGCAGCACCCGCAGCAAAACGGCATCTCGGGAATCGCCGGTTTCTGGATCGTGAAGCGTGATAAAATTGCAGAACGCGAGGGACTGTTCCCCGTTGACCGGGTTCGTATAGGCACGGGAAATGTTGATGGATCGCCCGATATCATAGATCCAGCTCACATCGTTCAGAAGATCCATCCGCGTATAGGAGACGGAATAATCGTCGGATATGTCCTTCTTTGCTCTCGTAGACAGGCCGGACAGCGTATCCAGATAAACGATATGCGCTGAGGCGTTCGGGAGGACATGCGAGATGCTGATGAAGGAGACAGCTTCCTCCATGGTCATTTCCTTGCTGTTGATGTAGCGCGCCCACACGTCACAGATGCGCTGTTCTCCCTCCAGATAATTCTCCGTAACACGCTCCATGGTGACCGCGGTGTTTTCAAAATGCTCGATCTGCCTTTGAGTCGTATCCCTGTGCTCAAAGCTGGAATAAAGAGCCACAAAGGTCAGCATAGCCACCGTGATGAACACGTTGACAGCTATGACCAAATTCTTTTTCACAGCATATTCCGCCTCCCTTCGCTATTTCGCTGCCGCGACCGCCACCTCATCTGCAAATCGTCACGTGTTTTCACGGTAAGCAAGCAGCTCCCTCACAAGCGGCAAGAGCGTATCGGCCAGCTGCGCGTGCCCGCGTCTGGTCAGATGGGTGAAGTCTATTGAGTTGAACTCGCACATCTCCGCGTTGAGGTAACGCGCGCCGTTACGGCGGGCAACCGCCTCCATATACGGAGGCAGCGCGGCAGCTTTTTCAACGCAGCCCTTGCCCATTACTTCGTCATGAAAGCCTTCTCCCAGGGGGGGCGGACAGACAACCAGAATATTAGGCTGCTTCCCGCCCCAGCAGGGGATACTTTTACACTTGAGAAGCAGTCTCTCCATACCAATGGCGATGGCAGGCGCGTTCGCCGCGAAGCGTTCCTTGGTGTCGTTGGTGCCCAGCATGATGATCAGCAGGTCCACAGGCTCATGGCTCATCAGGCAGGGATAAATGGTCTCGAGGCCCGGCATGCTCTCGTGCAGGGGATCAGAGAACACGGTCGTGCGGCCGGAGAGCCCCTCCTCCAGCACAAGGAAGTCCTCGCCAAGACGATTTTGAAGCAGGCATGTCCAACGCTCTCTCTCGTTAAAGCGATCGCCGCCGTCGGCACAGTCGTTTGGATCGGCGCAGTAGCCGTGCGTATTGGAATCGCCAAAACAGACAATATGCTTTTTCATTTTGATTCTTCTCCTCTTTCTGTTTTTCCACCGCCGCGGCTGATCGCGATAACAGTGTTTCGCAGTTGGCTGTTTCTGTATGCGTCACAGACGCAGCGCCTGTTCCCGAGCTGCCATGATCTGCTCCAGCAGCGCATCGCCGCTCTCAGCTTGCGTGTCCTTGCCGCGCAGCAGCTCCGTCAGCGCGCAAACCGGCTCATAAATCGGCGTAAGCGCCACGTTGCCGGTCGTACCCTTCAACGAATGGGCAGCAGCAAAAGCCCTGCTGATGTCTCCGGCATCCATGGCAGTCTTCAGCGCATCAAAGTTCCCGTCCGCCAGCGTCATGGCGACCATCTTCAGATAAAAAGCCTCGTTGTTCAGGCACCGTGCCATTCCCTCGGCGGTATTCGCGCCGAAAGCTTTTAATGCGTCAAGCGTCATTTTCTTCTACCTCCGTTTTTGTTTCATTTGATAGCCGCGCCGTCCGCCGCGGCTTTTATCCGCTCCCGCAGGATTTGCTCGAAGGACTCCGCCGGTACGGGCTTGGAGAAATAATAGCCCTGCGCCATATCGCAGCCCAGCTCCCTGAGGGCAAGATACTGTTCCTCGGTCTCCACGCCTTCGGCCACCACAGGCACATGCAGATAATTCGCAATGTCGATGATCAGCTCGATCATGCGCATGTCCCTTGTCCCCCGGAAGGCGCTGCGTATGAAGCTCATATCAAGCTTCAGCGCGTCGATGGGCAGCTTCGACAGCATGCCCAGCGACGAATAGCCGGTGCCGAAGTCGTCCATCTCGATGCGGAAGCCCATCCCCATCCCGCGCAGGTCCATGGCCGTGGCGATGACCTGATCCGAATCGCCCGTATAAGCCGATTCCGTGATTTCCAAAATCAGATCCTTCGCATCGAGGCTGTACTCCTCCAGGATCTCCTTGAAAACGCTCTTCAGGTTCGGCGTCAGCATATCGATGCGGGACACGTTCACAGATACCGGAACGGAGAAGCCCTGGCGGTCCTTCCATTCCCGGATCCTCGCGGCGGTTTTGCGCCACACGAAGCGGTCGAGCTCCAGGATCAGGCCGTTGTCCTCTAACAGCGGGATAAACAGGGCCGGCTTGATGAGCCCCAGTTCCGGATGATCCCAGCGCACCAGCGCCTCCGCGCTGGCCAGCACAGGCTGATCGGGACGGATATCGAACTTGGGCTGAAAGCAAACCATGAAGCGGCCGTTCTCCAGAGACGGCTTGAAATCCTCCAGCAGACGCTCTCTGAACAGTTCCTCCTCATACATCTCGGTGTCATAAATGCCGATCGCTTTCAGATAACCGCTCTTGGCCGTATTCGCCGCTGTCTTCGCATGATCAAAGCGGCGCTCGATCTGGAGCGACTTATCCACCCGGGAGTAAACGCCCATGCGCAGCCGGACCCGGTCCTCCGAGACGTTTTCGCCCACGAGGCCCTCCGAAGCCTTGTCCAGAATGAGGCTGTAATCCTCCTGGTGCGGACAGTAAATGTAGAAGGTGTCCGCGTTCCGGCGGCAGGCCACACCGCCGATCTCACGCGAGAGCTGACGGACGCGGCTGCCGAGCCGCGCAAGGATGCTGTCGCCGTACTGTTTTCCGTAGCGCTCGTTGAGCATGTGGAAATGGTTGATATCCAGAATAATGGCGTCCATGGGCATCTCCATGTAATGCTGGTCGTACACCCGCACGAAACGCAGGAAGTAATCCAGATTGAACAGACCCGTCAGGCTGTCGCGTTCCGTGGACTGGATGATGCTCCGTTTTTCTGTCAGTTCGACGCACCGGGTGATGCGGGCCTGGATGATTTCGGCGGAAGGATATGGCTTGGGAATAAAGTCGATGGCGCCGATCTTCAGGCAATCGACCTCCGCGGTCTGGTCTGACGTCATGACGATGACCGGGATATCCCGCAGCTCATCCTCTTCCTTCATCACCTTCAGAACTTCCATCCCACTCAGCTGCGGCATATGAAGATCCAGCAGCACGATCGCAAGCTCGTCTTTATGGATTTTGACCTGCTCCAGCGCTTCGAGGCCGTTTGCGGCGTACAGAATTTCATAGTCTTCTTTGAGAATATGGCCCAGGATAGATCGGTTGATCTCCTCATCCTCCACGATGAGAATGCGGCGATTGAAGTGCAGTATTTCCCCGTCCCCATCCATCTGGAACATCGGCTTGCCGTCCGTCTCCGCGTCTTCACGCGAGATGGCACCCATGCCCTTCAGCAGCTTCTTTTCTTCATACATCAGTGCGTCCGCGCGTTCAAACGCGTCGTGGAAGCTGGTATCCTCGCCGGGCTTGTAATCTGACAGGCCGCCTGAGATAACGACTTCATTCGTGCTGATATGTTCTACTGAGCGGTCGTGCAGCGCCAGCACCAATTCCTTCCGGATGAGATAATCGCGCCCGGTCAGCACCACCACGAATTCGTCTCCGCCCGTCCGGTAAACCGGGCTGTGCTGGAAAATGTCGCAGATCATCCTGCTGGCTTTGATGATGTATTCATCGCCCGCTTTATGGCCAAGAGTGTCATTGATAACCTTCAGCCCGTTTACATCACAAACAGCAACGGCGAATTTCTCTGCTGTTCCCGCCGCAATGGCATCGTCGAACTCCTTCTCACGTATGAGAAACGCCTGCTTGCTCTTAACCCTGGTCAGAGGGTCTGTCAATACGATTGTGCGGGCCTGATCGCGCTCGCTGGCGGCCTTCCTTTCCCACTTATTTATGGTCGTATAATTGATAAACATGACGACGAGGGACACGCCGAACAGTGAGATGATGACCAGAGCGCTGACATTGTCCGCGGCATGAAGACGCTCGAGCTGGAGAGCAAGATAGTCATCCTTGTCCATGGCCTGCGTCTCGCTGTCAGTCGTGCCGTCATAATAGTCGGAAATCTCCGCCATAATATGGTTTTCCCTGTTTTCATTCAGTCTTTCCGACCAGGTCATGCCATTCAGAACCACGAAGATAAGCAGGAAGATCCAGACGTAGATGGCTCTGCCAAATTTCCTGTCATGATCCTTCCGGATAACAAGGTTAAAATAAATCAGTCCGAGGATAGACCAGCCGGCCATGAGCACATAGGTTTCGGTCTCGATGGTGTAGTCGGAGAAAACGCTCGGGAACAGCAGGAAGACCAGGAAAGCGACCAAAATAAACAGACATATACCGCTGATAAAGTGGTTACCTTTCACGCCCTCCTTCCCGGAAGCCTTAAACACCACAATGGACACAAAGCCGTATATGATGGTCGCCCCGATCGTCGTGGTATCCACGATCCAGCCGATCGCGGTTCTGCCGAGAAACGGGATGGGTGTGGAGATAAGGAGCACCAGAAGAATCGTGTTGACCGGTATCTGCTTTTTATTGAGCTCGGAAAAGCGCTTCGGCAGGATGCCGTCCTGCGCGACGGCGTAGCACAGGCGGCTGACGGTGCGCAGCATACTGATCAGGCTTGTCAGCACCAGCGCCAGCAGGGAAGCCATCAGGATATAAACGCCTGTATCGCCAAGATAATGGTAGGCGGCGTAAAAAGCAGGAAGCCCCTCGATCCCTTCAAACTCGTTCAGACGGCTGATATAGTCGAGCCAGCTGGTGCATCCCTCCGGATAGGCGGAAACGCTCATCAGGATGATAAAGATATACAGAGCTGTCGTGACAGCCACAGATATAAAGAGGATCCGGAACATGTTGTCGTGTTTGAACCGGTATTCTTCGGCAGAATGAGATACACTTTCAAAACCAATAAAGGCCCACGGTGATAAAAAGCCGATACGGATGACCTGACGGAGGACGTTTGTGTCAGGCAGGAAGGCAGGGGCCATTGTCATTCCGGAGTTCTTGTGGCCCACCATTGCAACAACAAAGCAAACCGCAATGCCAACGGTGAAAATCAGGACCATGACCACCATCGCACGAGCCGTCGCCTTCTTGCTCTTCATGCACAGCAGACCGACGAGCCACATCACAGCTAGCGTCACCAGCGCTTCGCCAAGGTAGACCTCATAGTTGAATACCGTAAAGAGATACCCCTGCTTGAATACTCCCTGAAGGAAATACCGTGCGAACAGAGGAATACTCGTGGCGTTGGCCCAGAAGATGGATATGTAGATCAGAAACATGAACCAGGCAATAATGAAGCCAAAGTCGTAGCCGAGGATCATTTTCACATAATGATAAAGGCCGCCGACCGAGGGATAACGGTTAGCCAAAAAATGGTAATGGCTGGACACCATCAACATCATGACAAAGCCGATCAGCAGACCGATAATGGACCCTGCCGGTCCGGCCTGGGACAGGTAGGCGCTGCTGGTAACTACCAGAGAGCCCCAGCCTATGGCCGAGCCAACCGATAACGCCCAGACGGCCAGCGGCGAAAGATAGGGCTGCAGTTTTGTGGTGCTGTTGTCAGCAGATAGTGTTTCGTTCATGTAGGTCTCTCCTCTGCACTAAAATCTTGCTTTTCATTTTCTGTGAATGCACCGGGGAAACAGATGGGATCCTGATCCGGAGAAACTCGTTTTCCGCTTCAAACAGGTGAGCTCCACGTCATAGTCAAGCTGCTCCATCATGCTCCTTTCGCGGCGCTGCTGAAGAAGAAATCGACGATCAAATATTTTTTTTATTATAGCATGGTTCTTTTGCTTCGTCAATTTTTGATTCCTTGCGTTTCCGCAAAATTCGAGCCTTTTGATGATGCCGTTTGCTGGCTGAATCACCGCACTTTCTGTTTTCTTTCTGCTCTCCCCGAGTTTGCCAGTTGATGATATAAAACAGCCCGAGTTTGCCAGTTGATGATATAAAACAGTCTCAAAAAAACGCCTGAAAATGTTGATTTTGCAAGGAAAACCCTTGCTTTTTTGTTGGTTTATGATATAATAATTAAGTAGGTACGAAGTGCTTATCGAAGGGTAATTCTATGTTCGTTGAAGCTGTGCAAAATAACGGAAAAACTTATCTCCGGCTTGTCGAGTCAGTCCGGATCAGGAACAAAGATGGCTATAAAGTATCCAGCAAGAAAGTCATCATGAATATCGGTCCTCTGTCCCGCTTCAATGATGGGCAACCGGACTATGTCGAGCGTCTGAAGAAGTCCTTTAAGGCAGGTAATCCTTTGATTCCCTCTTTGCTTCCATACTGTTCCGAGAATAAAGCAATTGAAACTTATCGCCTTTCCATAAACGAAGGAAGTCCTGATTGCTTCGGACATCCAAAGATGTTCTGCCAGGTGCTTTTAGAAAAGATACTTGAAGAACTGGGGCTTAACACGTTTTTTGCTTCATATAAGGCGTTTACAAAGCTGGAATTCGATGTTTACACTGCTGACTTCTCCAGTGTCCAGCATTGTGCGGGTACTGCGTATGACTGCGACGCCATGCAGAAAAGGCCAATCATGACGTTCCTTTAACCATTCAGCATCATCAAACAGCCAGCATTCACGCTTTTCAATCCGTCCATGCCCTTTTTCATTTACTTCCGCATAACGATAAGCCTGTTTCAACACGTCTTTATCCTGCGGCAAGACATCCGATTCAGCATATAGCTTGATGTCGTCCAGCAGCGGCGGCTGGTTTTCCTTTACTGGGAGGATATAATCTGCGCCTTTGTCATGAATCGCTTCCGCTATGTCCCGATGTGTTCCCATGGCGTCAATTGTTACCGTACATTTCGTCAAAGCCAGTATTTCCAGCAGTTTAGGAATGGCGGTCAGTTCATTGCTTTTTTCTTCCGTCGCCATCTGTCCAAGCACCAGTTCAAGGTCGCTCAGAAACGCTGTCTCTATATGTGCCGCTTTGTGCTCCTTGTTCCCGCTTCTCCGTAATAACAAGAGATAGCAAGAATCCTTATCCCATCTAACATAACGGGGATTTTGGAAAAAAATCGGACAACAGCGGAAAACACCAGATAATACATTCGATATAATTGGTAAGGATGAGGTCCCCAGTTCGAATCTGGGTATCAGCTCCAGTGAACCAGTCAGAAATGGCTGGTTTTTTTGTGCGCCAAGCATAGCAAGGCATAAAAAATCCAGGGCGCGCTTTCCCTGGATTCTCTCAGTTTACCAACACAGCGTTTTGATACAGGCAATCGGGCGCAATGTCCTGCCCGTCCGGCCATGCCACGGACAGCCCTTCCACCTTTACGGAATGAAAGACCTTTTCATCCAGCAACTCGGAGAACCATTCTCCGCGCAGATAAGGCTTCACATCAAACAGGCGGCGTTCACCATTATTAAAATCTACTTGAAGCGTATAATCAGGAAGCGGCTTTACCACAACGGCCTTTGGATAAATCATGACCCTCGCTCCCCTCAGCGCAGGGGTTCCACTTTGAAATATTTTTTGCCAGTGGACAGCAAATCCCCGTTTTCTTGCAGTTCCTTTTGCCGCATTTCTACCCAAACCAGCAGCGTCCTCAGCTTTTTAGAAGGCAGATCGCACTCTAAAACATAAAAGATCACAAATCCCGATGGGTATACTTAACGTGCCCGGTCACGGTGTCCTCCACGGTCTGGCCGGAGCCCAGCAGGTGGTATTTGTAGGTGCAAAGGCCCTCCAGGCCCACGGGGCCGCGGGCGTGGAGCTTGCCGGTGGAAATGCCCACCTCGGCCCCGAAGCCGTAGCGGAAGCCGTCGGCAAAGCGGGTGGAGCAGTTCACGTACACCCCGGCGCTGTCTACCCCGGTGAGGAAACGGCGCTGGGCATTTTCATTCTGTGCCAGGATGGCGTCGGTGTGGTGGGAGCCGAAGCGGTTGATGTGGGCGATGGCCTCGTCGATGGAATCCACGATCTTGACGGACAGGATGGCGTCCAAATATTCCGTAGCCCAATCCTGCTCCGTGGCGGGGATGCAGTCAATGATGGCCTGGGTGCGCTGGTCGCCCCGGATTTCCACGCCCTTGGCTTTCAGCGCGGCCTCGCAGGGGGGCAGGAATTCGGCAGCGATATCTTTGTGCACCAGCAACGTTTCCGTGGCGTTGCACACCGCCAGTGCCTGGGTCTTGGCGTCCACGGTCACTTTCACGGCCATATCCATATCGGCGGAAGCGTCCACGTAAGTGTGGCACAGGCCCTCCGCGTGGCCCATGACAGGGATGCGGGTGTGATCCATGATGTAGCGCACAAAGGCGTTGCTGCCCCGGGGAATGATGAGGTCGATGCTGTCGTCCTGGGAAAGCATTTCGTTTACGTCGTCCCGGGTTTCCAGCAGGGCGGCCCAGCCCTCCGGCAGCAAGCCCTTGGCCCCTTCCTCCATGGCGGCCATAAGCGCGCGGTTGGTGCGCAGGGCTTCCCTGCCCCCTTTCAGCAGGGCCGCGTTGCCGCTTTTCAGGCACAGGCACGCGATCTGCACCAGAGCGTCGGGCCGGGATTCAAAAATCACCCCGATCACGCCGATGGGGCAGCTGACCCGGTATAAATCCAGCCCCGGCGCAAGCTCCCGGGCCAGGGTGGTGCGGCCCAGGGGATCGGGCAGGGCGATCAGCGAAGAAATGCCGTCCAATACGTCCTTGAGCTTTCCTTCGTCGAATTTCAGGCGTTTGAGCAGCGGGAAGGCCAGTTTTTCTTCCTCCGCCTGGGCGCAGTCCAGTTTATTCTGTGCAAAAATGTCCTGTGCGCGGGCTTTCAGCGCCTGCTGTATGTTTTTGAGCGCCTCGTTTCTTTGCTCCGCGGGCAGGGCGGATAAGGTATAGGAAGCGCTGCGGGCTTTCTGTGCCAATTCTTTTACTTGCATGTTCATCCCTCCCGATGCATATTATAACATAACGCTCGCCGCTTTTCCATTCGGAAGCGGCGAGACGGCCGACCGCGCTCCGCGCCGGTCGCCTCGTTATTATAACATAGGAACGCATCCCATTGCAATTCCATTTATTTTGTGTTATAATCTTTCGGCACAGGAAATGATGCGGAAGGAGGGGATGCCGATGGCCAAGAAAAAGGGCGTGAAGCCCATTGCCCAGAACAAAAAGGCCCGGCACGACTTCTTCATCGAGGAAAGCATCGAGTGCGGCATTGAGCTCAAGGGCACGGAAGTCAAATCCATGCGCCAGGGCAAGGTGAACCTGAAGGAAAGCTACGCCATGGTGAAGGACGGGGAAATTTTCGTGCAGGGCATGCACATCAGCCCCTACGAGCAGGGCAACATCTTCAACACCGACCCCCTGCGCCCCAAACGCCTGCTGCTGCATAAAAGCGAGATCCGCAAGTTAGGCGGCCAGGTGCAGCGCCAGGGCTACGCGCTGGTGCCCCTGGACGTGTACCTGAAAGACGGCCGCATGAAATTGAACCTGGGCCTGTGCGTGGGCAAACACCTGCACGACAAGCGCGCCAGCACCGCCGAGCGGGACGTGAAGCGGGAAATGGCCCGCATGGTGCGCACCAACAACCGGGGAGAATGAAAGAATAGAGTTGAGAGTGAAGAGTTGAGACTTGAGATAATCATTTTGATCGTAGGTCATGAATTCTCAACAAATCAACTAAATAAATCTCAAATCTCAACTCTGATTCATGGGGGTGCACTGGTTTCGACGGGGATCGTCGGAGGTATGGTAAGCGAGCCGCGGACCCTGACCGCGTTAAAACGGGGAAAATAAAATTAACTGACAATACTCAGTACGCTTTCGCTGCCTAAGAGCAGCGCGTCGACACCGAGCGCCTACGGCTCGGCCCACCGGCGTCATTGATGTAGGGAACGGAGCTGCGGGGGCCTCGGAGCAGCTCGGCACAAGAGGCTACTGAACGCGCAAGCCCGGCAGGGGGCGTGCGCGGGAGGGAATGTCAAAACCCTGCCTGCGCTCGGAGAAAACCATGCAGCTGAATCTTCGGACAGGGGTTCGATTCCCCTCACCTCCACTAAAGCGAAAATCCTGTCGCGCAAGCGGCGGGATTTTTTGCTTTATATTTCTTATTCATTGACAAATATTTTTATATGTGCTATTATTGTCTCATAAGGAGGAAAAACGCTATGAAGAAACTGCTCTCGATCCTGTTGGTGTTCTCCTGCATCCTCGCCTGCTGCACGGCATTCGCTGAACTGCCCGAGCAATCCGCCTGCACTCTGGATCGCGTGGTGATCCTGAGCCGCCACAACATCCGTTCACCCCTGTCGGGCAGCGGTTCGATGCTTGGCGACATCACGCCCCACGAATGGTTCCAGTGGACCTCCAATCCCAGCGAGCTTTCCCTGCGTGGCGCGGTGCTGGAAACTTTGATGGGCCAGTATTTCCGGCTGTGGCTGGAACAGGAGGGCCTTTTCCCCGAGAATTATCAGCCGGAAGAAGGAGCCGTCCGCTTCTACGCCAACGCCAAGCAGCGTACCATCGCTACCGCGCGGTACTTCTCCGCCGGTTTGCTGCCTGTGTCGGCAGTGCCCATCGAAACCCACGTAACCTATGATACCATGGACCCCGTTTTTGAACCGTCCCTGAACTTCGTTACGGAGGAATACATGCAGGATGCCATCACCCAAATTGCCGAAAAGGGCGGCGAAGCCGGGCTGGACGGTATTCTGTCCAACCTGAACGACGCCATTTCCCTGCTGATGGACACGGCTGACATTGAACAGAGCGAAGCCTATCAAGCGGAAAAATACGGCGATCTTAAAGCAGGCGAAACCGTTCTCACCCTGGAAACGGGCAAAGAGCCGAAAATGACCGGCCCCATCAAAAACGCCACCAGCGTGGCGGACGCCATGATCCTGCAATACTATGAGGAACCGGACAAACAGAAAGCCGCTTTTGGCCATGACCTGACGGACGAGGACTGGCGGCTGATCCATTCCATCGTGGATACGTACAGCGACATGCTGTTCTGCTCGCCCCTGGTTTCCGTCAACGTGGCGCACCCGCTGCTGGAAGAAATCCGCGCCGAGCTGAGCGCGGAAGGACGTAAATTTTCCTTCCTCTGCGGGCATGACGCCAATGTCGCCAGCGTGCTGGCCGCGCTGAATTACGGGGATTACCTGCTGCCGGAAACGGTGGAGCAGCATACGCCCATCGGCGTGAAGCTGGTGTTCGAGCGCTGGGTCACGGCGGAGAACGAAGCGTACTACAAAATCAGCCTGGTGTATCAGAGCACGGCGCAGCTTCGCTCCATGGAGCAGCTGACCCTGGAAAACCCGCCCGTGATTTACCCGCTGCATTTTGAGGGCATGGACGCGGAGGGCAGGATCGCCGAAGCCGACCTGTTCAAGCTGTTGGACGGCGCCATTTCCGCCTATGACGCGCTGGTGGAACAATACACTGCCGAAGAACCGATGGACGACGCGGCATAGATCAGACGTTTTATTCATACATGCACGGATTTTCATTGACATTGGAAGATCATGAAAGGAAACTGCCCATGAAACAGCCCGAACGTTATTTCTTCCCCGCCGTTTTCACCTATGAGCCCGACCAGGAAATCGCCGTGGTTTTTCCCGATCTGGATTGTGCTACCAGCGGCGAAAACGATGACGACGCCCTGCTCTCCGCCCGAGAACTGCTGGGCGCTGTGCTCTATGGCATGGAAGAAGACGGTGAGCCCATCCCCACTCCTTCTGCCTTGAACGCTGTCCAGGCGGAAGACAATGAGCGCGTGGTGCTGGTGGACGTGTACATGCCCTCGATCCGTCTGGCCAAGGTGAACCGTTCCGTCAACCGCACCGTCACGCTCCCCGCCTGGCTGAACGCCGCCGCCCTGGAAAAGAATATCAATTTCTCCCAGGTGCTCCAGGACGCGCTGAAAAAGAATTTGGGGCTGGCGCGATAAAAAAGAGTTTTTCAATCATTACAGGGGGCTGCAATGAATCTGAATCAAATGCTGGAAAAATTAAAAAACGACCCGTTCTTTATGGAAAACGTGACGGCGTGGCGCACCGTGCCGCCCCGGGAGGCGAAGTACGCTCCCTGGCCGGAGGGCGTCGATCCCCGTCTGCCCGCCGCCCTGGGAAAACATGGGGTGCATCAATTGTACACCCATCAGGCGGAATGCTTCGCCGCGTCTCAGGCGGGGAAGGATTATGTGGTGGTCACGCCCACGGCCTCCGGGAAAACCCTATGCTACAATCTGCCCGTGCTGGCGGAAATCCTCAAAAATCCCGACGCCCGGGCCCTGTACCTGTTCCCCACCAAGGCCCTGTCCGCCGATCAGGTGGCCGAGCTGTACGAGCTGATCGGGCTTTTGGGCGCGGACATCAAAACCTTCACCTACGACGGCGACACCCCCGCCGCCGCCCGCCGGGCCGTGCGGCAGGCGGGGCATGTGGTGGTCACCAACCCGGACATGCTGCACAGCGGCATCCTGCCCCACCACACCCAATGGGTGAAGCTGTTTGAAAACCTGAAATACATCGTGGTGGACGAAATCCATACCTACCGGGGCGTGTTCGGCAGCAATTTGGCCAACGTACTGCGGCGGCTTATGCGCCTGTGCACGTTTTACGGCAGCCACCCCCAGTTCATCCTGTGCTCCGCCACCATCCAGAATCCCAAGGAGTTGGCGGAAACCCTCATCGGGCGGCCCGTGACGCTCATCGATAACAACGGCGCGCCTGCCGGGGAAAAGCATTATATCTTCTACAATCCCCCGGTGATGAACCGGCAGCTTGGCATCCGCAAGGGCGTGCTGCCCGAAACCCGGGCCATCGCGTCCATGCTGGTGAAAAATGGGGTGCAGAGCATCGTGTTCGCCAAGAGCCGTTTGCAAGTGGAAGTGCTGACCCGGCAATTAAAAGAACTGGTGTCCGACCCCATCGGCAACAGCGGCAAGGTGCGGGGCTACCGGGGCGGCTATCTGCCCTCCGAGCGGCGGGAGATCGAAAAGGGCCTTCGCGCCGGGGACATTCAGGCCGTGGTGTCCACCAACGCGCTGGAACTCGGCATCGACATCGGGGCCCTGGAGGCCTGCGTGCTGTGCGGCTATCCCGGCACCATCGCCAGCACCTGGCAGCAGAGCGGCCGGGCGGGCCGGCGGCACGGGGTCAGCGCCACGTTCATGGTAGCCAGCAGCAGCGCCCTGGATCAGTTCATCGTCACCCACCCCGATTACTTTTTCACCCAGCCCGCCGAAAACGCCCTGCTGAACCCGGACAACCTGTATATCTTACTCAGCCACTTCAAGTGCGCCGCCTATGAGCTGCCCTTCAAGGCCGGGGAAACCCTGGGCAACGCGGCGGGGGGCGCGGAAATGCTGGAATATTTGGAGGAAAGCAATATCCTTAGGAACGTGGGCGGCACCTACCACTGGATGGCGGAGGATTTCCCCGCCAGCGAAATGAGCCTGCGCACCGCCATGACGGAAAACTTCCTCATCAACGACATCACCGACCCGGCCCATCCCCGCATCGTGGGTGAAATGGACCGCTTCACCGCGCCCATGCTGCTGCACCCCAACGCCATCTATATGCACGAGGGGCAGACCTACCAGGTGGAGGAACTGGACTTCGACGCCTGCAAGGCCTTCATCCGCCGGGTGAACGTGGATTATTACACCGACGCCGATTTGAACGTGAGCCTGTCCCTGCTGGACATCGAAAAGGAAGCGGACGGGGCGGCCCTGGGCGAGGTGAAGGTGGTGGCGCTGGTAAAAATCTTCAAAAAGATGCGCTTTGACAACAACGAAAACGTGGGCTTCGGCCCCGTGCGCCTGCCGGAAACGGAAATGCACACCACCGCCATGTGGCGCACCGTGCCGGACAGCATCGCGGAGAAGTACGAAAAGGACGATCTGCAAAGCGGCATGCTCGGCATCGCCAATCTGCTGCGCATTTTGGCCCCTCTGTATCTCATGTGCTCCCCCCGGGATCTGTCGGTGAGCTATCAGGTGAAGTGCCCCTTCACGGAAAAGCCCACCCTGATTTTGTACGATAACTGCCCCGGCGGCGTGGGCCTGGCGGAAAAGGCCTTCCGCATGCGGGATATTCTGTTGACCCATGCCCTCACCCTGGTGACCGACTGCGATTGTCCCCAGGGCTGCCCCTCCTGCGTGGGTCCCGTGGGCGAGGTAGGGCCCAAGGGCAAGGAAATGGCAAAGAAGCTGTTGGAGGATTTGCTCCATGACCATTCATGAATTGGTGGAATTGCAGCGCCGCGCCTTTTACGCGGTGAACCCCCGGGGCGTGGAATCGCGGCTGGATCAATTGGATCGGCTGTATAAGCGCATCGTCCAGTGGGAGGACCGCATCTGCTTAGCCCTGCAAATGGATTTGGGCAAGAGCCACGAGGAAGCCTACATGACGGAAATCGGCATCGTGCTTTCCGAAATCTCCTGCTTCCTGCGGCACTTATCCCGCTGGGCCCGGCCCAAGCGGCCGCCCTTGCCCCTGTCCCTGTTTCCCGGCAGCAGCTGCGTTTTAAAGGAGCCTTACGGCGTGGTGCTCATCATGGCCCCCTGGAATTATCCCTTCCAGCTCACGCTGAATCCTCTGATCGGAGCCATCGCGGCTGGCAATCACTGCATCGTGAAGCCCAGCGCCTACGCCCCGGCCACCGCCCAGGTGATTTCTGATCTGGTGTCCTCCTGCTTCCCCTCGGAGCAGGCGGCGGTGATCTTAGGCAGCCGGGCGGAAAATCAGGCCCTGCTGGAAGAACGCTTCGATTATATTTTCTTTACCGGCGGGGTGAACATGGGCAAGGTGGTGCTGGAAAAGGCCGCCCGGTATGTGACTCCCGTCACCCTGGAGCTGGGCGGCAAAAGCCCCTGCATCGTGGAGGAATCGGCGGACATTGCCGTGGCCGCCCGGCGCATTGCCTTTGGCAAGGCCCTCAATTCGGGACAAACCTGCGTTGCCCCCGATTACCTGCTGGTGCAGGAACGGGTGAAGGACAAGTTGCTGGCGGGGATCCGGCGGTGCTGGGAGGAATTTTACGGCGACCCGTTCATCAGCCCCCAATGGCCCAAAATGGTGAACGCAAAGCACTATCAGCGGGTGATGAACCTGATCCAGGGCGAAAAGATTTTCTGCGGCGGAAACGGGGACGGGGAACGCATCGAACCCACCATTTTGACGGACGTTTCCTGGGATGCCCCCGTCATGCGGGAGGAAATCTTCGGCCCGGTACTGCCGGTGATCCCGTTCAAAACCATTGATGAAATCATCCCCCTGATCAACAGCCGGGAGAGGCCCCTGGCCCTGTACCTGTTCACCCGCCGGGCGGGGGTAAAGGAAAAGGTGCTGCAGCAGGTGCCCTTCGGCGGCGGGTGCGTCAACGATACGGTGGTGCATTTGTCCTCCAACCGTCTGCCCTTCGGCGGCGTGGGTCAAAGCGGCACGGGCCGCTATCACGGCAAATACTCCTTTGAGACTTTCACCCACGAAAAAGCCGTGGTATTGAAGGGCAACTGGCCGGATATTCAAATGCGCTATCCCCCCTATTCCAAGAAAAAGCTGAATCTGATCAAGAAATTTTTGAGGTGACGAACCATGCCCGCGTTGGAAGCCTACAAGCGCGAACTGGATTATTCCTATGCCCCGGGGCTGTTCCCCTCCTTAGAAGCCATGACCAAGCGGCCCGAGCTCATGCGGCGGCTGCTCGTTTCCTCCAGGGGCCAGGACAGCGAGGGCGTAAAAAAACTGATGGCCCTGGCGGAAGAAAAGCATATTCGCATAGAAACGGCAGATAAGGCCCTCTCCCGCATTTCCGGGAAGGACAACTGCTTCGCGGCGGCGGTGTTTGAAAAGCGGCCCCTGCCCCTGGACGGGGCCTGCGACCACATCGTGCTGCATCACATTTCCGATCAGGGCAATTTGGGCACCATCCTGCGCACGGCCCTGGGTTTTGGCTATCACGATATCGCCATCATCCGCCCGGCAGCGGACGTGTACGACCCCAAGGTGGTCCGGGCCAGCATGGGCGCGTTCTTTTCCCTGCGCGTGACGGAATACGGCGATTTTTCCGCTTATTGGCAGGAATTTGGACCCCGCGCGGCGTACCCCTTCATGCTGGACGGCTCCGTGCACATGGACGACGCGGCCAAAGACGCCCCGCACCCCTGTGCCCTGATTTTCGGCAACGAGGGCGCGGGCCTGCCCCCCGAATTTCAGCGGGTGGGCCAGCCTGTGCGCATCCCCAGCAGCGACGAGGTGGATTCCCTGAATTTAGCCATTGCCGCCGCCATCGGGATGTACGCGTTTAGGAGATAGGAACAGAGGCAGGGGGAACCATTCTTTGGAAGCCAAAGAATGGTTCCCCCTGCACCCCCTCCAAGAAAGCCATAAAGGAAAACAATCTCTCTTTTTCTTGCAATCGCATCAAGTTTTGAAAGGATAATTATGAAATGACTGACGAACAAGTGATCCGCGCCCAGGTGACGAAAGCCATTCTGGATTTGGCGAAAGCGGCGAAATTGCAGCCCGGCGCGCAAATCGTGATCGGCTGCTCCACCAGCGAGATCGCGGGCGGGCAGATCGGCAAGGCCAGCGCCCCGGAAATCGGGGAATGGGTGGCCGGGGCCGTGCTGAACGTGTGCGGCCAGCGGGGCTTCGTACCCATTTTCCAGTGCTGCGAGCATTTGAACCGTTCTCTGGTCATGCCCCTTTCTGCCGCTAAGGAAAACCGTTATATTCGGGTCAACGCCATCCCCCAGCCCAAGGCGGGCGGCAGCGTGCCCGCCGCGGCGTGGAAGCAGATGGAAGACCCTTGTCTGGTGATGAACGTCCAGGCCGACGCGGGCCTGGACATCGGCGACACCCTGATCGGCATGCACCTGCGCCCCGTGGCCGTGCCCTACCGGGGCGAAATCCGGCAAATCGGCCACGCCAATCTGGTGTGCGCTTATTCCCGCCTGCCCTATGTGGGAGGGGAGCGGGCGGTTTACGCGAATTAAACTGAGTGCACAATCGTGATTTATTGAGGTGGTTTTGATGGATACTATTATCGACATCATCGTGGAAATTGCAGATATATTCGTTCATTTTTGGGCGAATAAAATCGTGAAGAGGTCCTCAAAGAAGAAAAGAGAAAATGAAGAATCGGACAATGCCGGAGAATAAGCTTCGGTTTGACCTGCGGATGATGGAAGCGAAAGTACGTGCTGAAGTTCCAGGCGGTCATTCTATTTTCCGGCTGCCCTATGTAGGCGGGGAACGGGCGATTTATCAATAACGCAATCAGACCAAAAGAAAGGAGCGAATCATCATGAAAAACGAGCGGGCATGGAATATTGCAGCGGATGCGATTGGATTGCTGTTTTTTGTGCTGGTGCTGCTGGAAATGTTTGTGCTGAAGGAAACCGGCACGGTGTATAAAGTGATTGCCGTGGCGGTAGGGGTCTGCTTTCTTGTGCTGCAAATCAGGCGCATTGTTTTAACACTGAAAAAGAAGAAGAACTGAAGCGAAGGGATCGTCAAAGAGGGAGGCACATGCATGCGGAAAATCGGAGAGAAATGGGCTCAGCTATCAGCGATAGATCGGGCTGTGTTTATTTTGGGTTTCTTATGGCTTTTCACAGCTGTTGCGACAGGATTCATTTGGAAAGACCAGCTTTGGGCAGTTTTGCTTGAATTGGGATGCTCGCTGAGCTTGATTACGCTTATGCTGATCCAGATATTTCAGACAAAGGACTTGACAAAACCGAAAAAAATCGGTTTTGCCTTCCGCGCCGCGGCTTTTCTGTGCATTACCTCCGCTGATCTCCTCCCTCGCATTGGATGGATGACCTTTGCTGAAGAAATCTATCTTCCTTTGAAATGGTTTGGATTGATTGCCTTGGTAGTTTCTTTCTATCTGGAAGAGCTTTTTGCAGAAGAAAAAACGAACTCGGAACAAATGAAATAAATAGCGGAGGACTACTTCTTTGGCTGACCTTGTAGTGATTGGCGCGGGCCACGCGGGCTGCGAAGCCGCGCTGTGCGGCGCGCGCATGGGCCTGGATACCATGCTGCTGACCTTGAACCTGGAATCTGTGGCGCTGATGCCTTGCAACCCCTCCATCGGGGGCACGGGCAAGGGCCATTTGGTTCGCGAGGTGGACGCCCTGGGCGGCGAAATGGGCCTGGCGGCGGATGATATTACTCTGCAAAGCCGGATGCTGAACCGAGGGAAAGGCCCCGCCGTCCATAGTCTGCGCATCCAGGCGGATAAGCGGGCGTACCATCTGCGGATGCTGAAAACCCTGTTCAATCAGGAGCGTCTGACCCTGCGCCAGGGGGAAGCGGCGGAAATATTGACGCAGAACGGCAGGGTGTCCGGCGTCAAGACCCTGACCGGCGACGTGATTCCCTGCCGGGCGGTAGTGGTGTGCACCGGGGTGTACCTGAAAAGCCGCATCATCATCGGGGAAGCGGAATGGGACGCGGGGCCCCAGGGCCTGATGCCCGCCAATTATTTGAGCAAGTCGTTGGCTGATTTGGGCTTTTCCCTGCGCCGCTTCAAGACCGGCACCCCGGCCCGCGTGGCGGAAAACAGCATTGATTTTGACAAAATGGAGGTGCAGCCCGGCGACGAACCGGTGACGCCCTTCTCCTTTATGACGGACGTGCCGCCCAAGAACAAAATCAGCTGTTACCTTACCTGGACCAACGAAAAAACCCACGAGATCATCCGTCAAAACCTCCACCGGGCCCCCATGTTCACCGGCCAGATCAACGGCACCGGGGCCCGCTACTGCCCCTCCATCGAAACCAAGATCGTGCGCTTCGCCGACAAGGACCGGCACCAGCTTTTCTTAGAGCCGGAGGGGGACGGCTACCCCGAATGGTACGTGCAGGGCATGAGCTCCTCCATGCCGGAGGACGTGCAGTGGCAGATGTACCGCACCATTCCGGGTCTGGAGCGCTGCGTCCTCACCCGCCTGGCCTACGCCATCGAATACGACTGCATCGATCCCCTGGCCCTGACCCCCTACCTGGGGGCGCGGCATATCCCCGGCCTCTACACCGCGGGCCAAATTAACGGCACCTCGGGCTATGAGGAAGCGGCGGCCCAGGGCCTGTACGCCGCCATCAACGCCTGCCTGTACTGTAAGGAGCAAGAACCCTTCCTGCTCACCCGGGACCAGGCTTATATCGGCGTGATGGCCGACGATTTGACCACCAAGGGCACCGATGAGCCCTACCGCATGATGACCAGCCGGGCCGAACACCGCCTGTACCTGCGCCAGGACAACGCCGATTTACGTTTGACCCTGAAAGCCCGGGATTTGGGCCTGATCTCCGACGCGCGCCTGCGCCGCGCCGAACAGAAGCAGCGGGAAACGGAGGAACTGGTCAAGCGCCTCTCCGACGTTGGTCTGGATAAGGAATTGCGCCACCCGGACGCCCATTTGACCCTGCCGGAGAGCTGGGACTACACCGCCGGGGCCAGAGAACAGGCGGAAATCCAAATCAAGTACGAAGGCTATCTGCAAAAGGAAATGGCCCAGATCAAGCAGACCCGGGCCATGGAGGAAGCCGTCCTTCCCCCCGATACCGATTATCATGCCATCGACGCCCTGCGTTTGGAAGCCCGGGAAAAGCTCCAGGCCCGCCAGCCCCTGTCCCTGGGCCAGGCCAGCCGCATTCCCGGGGTGAACCCGGCGGACATCGCGGTGCTGATGGTGTGGCTCAAGCGGAATAGCGAAAAAAAGGATGCGTAAGTAAAGATGGGGAAGAATAAAAAGCACCACGCGCAGAAAGCAAGCAATAAAGGGAAAGCATTCAGCCGAAAATTTTACCTGGCGCTGTTTTTGGCAATCCTGTATATAGGCATTAATTGCGTTCTATCCGTTTTAAAAGTTCAAGTATCCGTATGGATAGGCGTATTAGACGTGCTTCTGGGCATCGGTCTGCTCTATGGCATGTATACCGTGTTTCCCAGCGAATTTCAATAACGAATCGAGGAAAAGTTATGTACAAGACTTATCAGGAAGAATTCTTAATCCGTACCAGCGACTGCGATTTCATGGGCACGCTTCGGCCCAGCGCCGTCATGCAGATCATGCAGGAATTGGCGGGCACGCACTCGGAGCTTTTGGGCTGCGGGCGGAACGCGCTGATTCAGAAGAACATCGTGTGGATCCTCACCCGCTGTGAAATCCACATGGACAAGTACCCCAGGATCGGCGACCGCATCACCGCCGAAACCTTCCCCACCGCCAATCGCCGCTGGTTCTTCCCCCGCTATTTCATTTTCCGGGATGAGGACGGCAATACCATCGGCTGCGCCGCCACCCTCTGGGCGCTGCTGGACATCGAAAGCCGCCGCATGCTGCCGCCGGGGGATATTGCCAAGATTTTGCCGGACAACGCCGACCTGCCCGTGCCCATCGGCCTGCCCGCTACGGTAGATACGGTGGACGGCGAGGAAAAAACCCTCTGGCGCAAGCCCGTCTATTTCGACCTGGACGTAAACCAGCACGTCAACAACACCCGCTACGCCGATTGGGCGTGCGACGCGCTGGGCGTGGAAATCATGAGCAAATATTGCCTGGAAACCCTGCTGGTGAACTACGATTCCGAAGTGCTGCCCGATCAGGAAATCACCCTGCGGGTGTACAAAAACGGCCTGAATTACCGCGTGGCAGGCTATCACGAGGATAAGCTGCACTTTGAACTGGGCGGAAAGCTGAAAGAAAGATAAGCCTTACGACAGGTTCAGCGTCATTTCAAACCGCATGCGCATGGTGTCCGGCTGGCTGATCCGGGCGGGATAGATCACCCACAGGGTGCGAGCGTCGATTTTCCGCACCATGGGCCGGGGAGCCTGGGCGGACAGCGCCACCGTCAGGCCCGGCAAGCGCCATGCGTTTTCGTCGATCACGGCGGCGTCTATATCGCCACATTCGATCTCAAAGAAAATATCCACATCCCGCTTGACCTGTGCGTTCACGTCCATGGTCAGGCGATTTTTTTCCATTTCCCCGTGAAAGAAAACGGTGTGCAGGTGGGTCATCTGCCCGTCCGGCAGGCAGCGCAGCAGCTTGATGGTGCCAAGGCCCGTTTTCTGCCGCCAGAACACCACCAGGGGATGCAGTTGGTGGCTGGGGTTTTCGCTGCCCCGCAGAACCCCCGCCATCAGGTCCGGGGTGATCCAGGCCTCCGCCGTGCACAGGGCGCTGTTGTTTTCCGGGTCGCCCCGTTCGGAGAGCTCCCGGAAGACGCGGCGCACGGTCGCGTCCTGCTTGGGCGTCAAAAAGGCCCGTTTCACGTCTTCTGGCATGCGGATATCCCCCAACAGCATCAGGGGATTGTTCACGCTTTCCACGGAGAAGGGATGCCAGGGGAAGTCCTTCTCCCCCAGCGCCCAGTACAGCATATCGCAGAAACAGGTGTGCGCACCCATTTCCAGCTCATAGGCCCGGGAATAGGGTCCGCAGAAATTGCGCATGGCCGGGTTATAAAAGTCCGCCATGTCGTGCCAGATGCCGCTTTCCAGTTCTTCCGCCAGAGCTTTCAGCGGTTCGTTATCGCTGTACCGCCGCACAAATCCCAGAGTGGACAGGTCTACCCCGCAGTAGGTGGGGGAATTGAACTCGGCGCAGGCGTGATGCTCCCGGTAGCGGGAAAGCATCCCCTGGGCGTAGGAAACGGCGTAATCCCGCCAGGCGGGCTCGTTCAAAAGCGTCCCGAAAAAGTCCAGCAGGAAAATGTGCATGCACTGGATGTTGGTATTCAGGGGCGTGAAATTGGTTTTGCTGCGGACGATGCCGCCCTCTATGGCAAGGCGCGCGCTGTGAAGCATGTCCTTTTTCAGGGCTTCACGCATACGCCCTTCCCCGTGGCGCAGCAGCATGGCAAAGCACATGAGCAGAAATTCCCGGAGGTTAGGCTCGTAGGTGTCCCACACCACGGGCACGGTATCGGTCAGCGCCTTGCGCAGCAGCCCTTCGATTTCCCCGGCGCTTTCGCTCCATACGGGATGGGCGGCGAGCTTTTGATGAAAGCTGTCCGTCACCCGCTCCCACGTGCAGTCCGCCCAATAGCGCCCGTACAGACCCAGCCGCTTATAATCCAGCGCCCCGGCGGGAGGATATTTTTCATGGGGATTGTGGCGGAACACGCCGTGGAAGATTTCCCCCGGCGCGTCGATCTGCAGAGCCAGCACCGCCCGGCAAATGTCCTCGACGGTGTCCCAGGCTCCCGCTTCATCCCGGATCATGAGGGCCAGGGCGTAGTACAGGGACGAACGAAGGCTGACCTCCTTCTCCGCGTCGAACCGCCAGGAAACCAGGCGCAGGGCGGGATCATAGGCCGCCGAAAGCCTTTTCTTGGCTTCGTCCAGCAGCGTTTTTCCTTCCGGGGACAGCTGATCGTACAGAGTCATGGGGACGCGCCTCCTTCTTTTGTTCCATTATACGGCCTGTGAACAGCCTTTGCAATCTTTTTTTCATCTTATAGGGTTTACTCACTGGGAGTGCAATGGTATAATAACGAGGCGACCGGCGCAAAGCGCGGTCGGCCGTCTTGCCGCTTCCCGGAGGGAAAAGCGGCAAGCGTTATGGTATAATTCAAATTATTCCGTAAAGCAAGGAGCGATTTTTATGAGCGATTGGCAGAAGCAGCATCCCATGGGCGCCATGTTAGGCGATGCCCTGCCCGGCGCGCCGGTGCTGGCCCCCCGGGGAAATACGGTGACCGGCGTGCGCACCATCACATTGACCCAGCCCGATCAGGCGGACGTGCTGGCCGGGAAGCGGGAGGGGCGCTATCCCCGGTACGACCGGCCCCTGACGGTGGAAGTTTGGTATCCCGCCCTGCCGGGCACGGATGATACCCGGGCGGTATACACCGATTATATGGGCCGGGCGGACCTGAATAATCTGACGCCCTACCAAATTGAAGGCCGGGCGTTCCGGGATGCGGCGCCGGACGTCACCGCCGGTCCCTGCCCGGTGGTGGTGATTTCCCACGGTTATCCCGGTTCCCGCATTTTGCTGGTCAATTTGGCGGAAAATCTGTCCTCCAAAGGCTACGTGGTGCTCTCCATCGGGCACACGGACAACACTTACCCGGATTTCCCGGCCCAGGGCTCCATTGAAAGCGCCGTGATCCACCGTTCTCTGGATCAGCGGTTCGTCATTTCCCAATTGAAGCAGCTGAACAGCGAAGGCTTCCTGCGGGGCATGCTGCTGCCCGACACCGTGGGCCTGATCGGCTTTTCCATGGGCGGCTACGGCGCGCTGCGCACAATCGGCGCGAGAATCAGCGATAAAGTGCTGGCAGACGTCTTCGCCCCCGTGGCGGAGGAAGTGAAGGAAGCGGCAGATTGGCACGGCAATAAAACCGTGAAGGCCGCCGTGCTGTTCGCCCCGGCCACCTTCTGGTTCGATCCCGCCCTGTCCGAAGACATCGACGTTCCCACCCTCTGGTTCTGCGGCACCTCCGATCAAACCGTGGGCTATGACGCGGTGCGGCAGTGCTGCGAAGGGGCGGCGAATTCCGACCGCATTTTCATCAGCTATGAGCGCTGCGGCCACAACGTAGCCAACAATCCCGCCCCGATTGAGGCCCAATCCGCCTCCTGGGAGATCATCAAGCGCTGGTCCGACCCCGTGTGGGACACCCGGCGGCTGAACGACCTGAACTGCCACTTCGTCACCGCGTTTTTTGACAACCTGCTGAAAGGCGACGTGGAGAAAGCGGCGTACCTGAACGTACCCACCCCCTGCGGCAAGGACGCGGACAGCAAAGCGGGTACGGGCTGGCC
Source organism: Clostridia bacterium (assembly GCA_017448975.1). Lineage (GTDB taxonomy): Bacteria > Bacillota > Clostridia > Christensenellales > Aristaeellaceae > RUG563. The sequence continues at coordinate 28,463 of JAFSKN010000052.1, read as the reverse complement.
GGGCTTTCCGGAGGCCGCGCCTGTGGGCGTGATTTTGGAACACCTGCCCCCGCAGAGGTGAAAAGGGTCTCTATTACCGTTTCTTCAAGAGCACTTTCAAGCAGCGGGAGTTAGAGTTGAGCGTGAAGAGTTGAGATTTATATAGTCCATCAACAGGGTTCTCTTGCGAAAAACACTATATCATCTCAACTCTCAATGCTTCACTCTCAACTCTGAATGAAATCACTTCAAGCCGCACACAGCAAAAGCGCCGGGCGTTCCGGCGCTTTTGCAATATACGAATTTGCTTATCAGGCGTTCTGATACTTCCGGGCGCATTCCCGCACGATGGCGTTCATGGCGTCCTGCTTTTCCAGCATATCTTTGGCCAGGGCGATCTGGCAGCGGGTGCGGATCAGGTTGTGCTTGGGTTTTTTCACGTTGAAATACTTATCGCCATTGATATAGTCGTCCAGGAAGCGGGTGGCCAGCTCGCAAGCCAGCACGAAGCTGGACATGCCCAGGGTTTCCACCTCCAGAGGCGTTAAAGTCTTGGCCGTCTTTTTCAGGAAGCCTTCCGCGAAAGCCCAGAAAATATTCAGGTTCACGCCCGCCTTCTGGTAATCCTCCCAGTCCTCCTCCACGAAGTTGGCGGCGAAACGGATGGCGTCGCCGAAATCGTGGCCCACCAGGCCGGGCATAACTGTGTCCAGGTCCACCACCACCAGGGCCTCGTGGGTGACTTCGTCAAACAGCACGTTGTTGATCTTGGTATCGTTGTGGGTCACGCGCAGGGGCAGCTTGCCCTCATTGAACAGATCGGTCAGGCGGCAGGCCTGATCCTGCACGGACAGCAGCCAGTCGATTTCTTCCCTGACCTCGGCCACCCTGCCGCACTCGTCCCGCGCCACGTCCTTGAGCATGGTCTCGTAGCGCTTGCGGGTATCGTGAAAATCGGGGATGGTGTAATAGAGCTGAGTGGCGTCAAAATCGCTGAGCAGCATTTGGAATTCGCCAAAAGCCTCTCCGGCGTTGCGCACCACGCGGATATCGTCGCAGGAGTCGAATGTGACGGATGGCACGTAATTGCAGATGCGCCAAAAGCTGTCTTCCTCGTCCGACAGGTAGGTTTTTCTTTCACCGCTTGCGTCCTCGGTATGGTGGTAATGCAGGCTCACCTTGTCCGGCGCTTTTTTACGGATGTACTCCGTCACCTTGTCAATGTTTTCCATCAGCTGGATGGGGTTTTTGAAGGCGTAGGTGTTCACCCGCTGCACCAGATAAGGCTTGATCACCGCCATGCCGGTGCCGTCGTCCCGGATATAGTTCACTTTGTAGGTCCTGTTTACGTTGCCCTGGCTCACTTCCTCATAATTGAAAAAGGGCCCCTTGATGCGAAACGCTTCCCCAACTTTGAGAAGCTTGCGCGCGATATCCTGATCCATGTCTTTCCCCCATTTTTTCATTCTTCATGAAAGTTCGCCCGGCTTTCCCGGGCGTCACAGCTGTATGATACTGGAATTTGTTGTTTTTGTCAACAAAAACATCGAGATGATGCAGTTATGTAATTATTTTGCTTTGCTTCCGAGCCGGAATCATAGTATAATACGCTCATAACACATCGATGGGAGGCGCGGACCATGACGGCGGAAAAAGTGCTGACTGCCCTGGCGGCTATCCGCGCGCCCCAGGCGCGGGATGAATACGATCTGCACGGCCTGACGGCGGACGCCCTGCAGCGGGCGGACATCCCCTTCCGCCATGAAGCGCCCCTGGCTCCCCGGTGCCGCATCGATTTCCTGTGCGATACGGTGGGCATCGAGATCAAGCGCGGCAGGCCGGACAAAACCCCGGTGGAAAAGCAATTGCGCCGCTACGCCGAAACAGGGAAGCTCACCGCCCTGATCCTGCTGTCCGAAAAGGCCCTGCCCTCCCTGCCGGGGTTCGTTTGCGGGATTCCCATTTATCCGGTCAGCCTGTACAAGCTTTGGGGCGTCGCCACGGACACGGCGGGCGAAAAGCAAGCCGAAACAATTCCCGAACCGCGCCCGGACGCGCCTATGGAAATAACCGAAGAAGCCCCGCCGGAAGACGCCCCGCCCCTTTCCCTGGAGGACGGCATCCTGCGGGAGCTGTCCCAGGAGGACGTGCCCCCCTTCCTGCGGGACGGGGAACCCGCTTCCTATTATTATGGCGTGCTGTCCTACAACGCCCGGCGGAAATGCTGGGTGATCAAGGGCGACCCCACGGTGACGGAACTGGCCAAGCGCCTGTTTCCCGGCAGCGACGCCCGGCGCGGCGAAGCCCGCTTCACCGCCCACCGGCGCATCGTAGGGGACGTAAGCTGGCTGATGCAGCGCTACCCGCTGGAAATTGCCCCCCGGGACCGGGAACGCTGGCGGGAGGCCCTGAACCAGGCCCGGGACTATTACCGGGAGCGGGAGCGGGCCCGCACCCTGCTGCCCGCACCCCAGCCCGCCCCCGCTGTGTTTTCAGGCGAGCTGCGGCCCTTCCAGCAAATCGGCCTGCGCTGGCTGCTGCTGACGCCCCGTTCCCTGCTGGCGGATGAAATGGGCCTGGGCAAAACGGTGCAGGCCCTGGCCTGCGCGGCGGAGGAGGGGATTTTCCCCCTGCTCATCGTGCCGCCGCCCCACCTGTGCCGCAACTGGCTGGCGGAAACCCTGCGCTTTCTGCGCATCGAGGGCCGCCCGCCCCGGGTGCATATCGTAAAGGGCCTGACCCCCTATCCCCTGCCGGAAGCGGACGTGTACATCCTGCATTATCTGCTGCTGCGGGGCTGGAAGCAGGCTCTGCCCGGCATGGGTTTCCATACCGTGATTTTTGATGAAATCCAGGAATTGCGCCGGGCCGGAACGGAAAAATACAGCGCGGCCAGCCTGCTGTCCGAAAGCTGCCAGCGGGTGATCGGCCTGTCCGGCACGCCCATCTACAATTACGGCAGCGAAATCTGGAACGTCATCAACATTTTGGACTTTCATTTCTTAGGCGACTTTGAAACCTTCACCCGGGAATGGTGCGCCGGGTACGGCAACCGCATCGTACAGAAGCCCGATTTGCTGGGCGACCACCTGCGGCGGGAGGGCCTGATGCTGCGCCGCACCAAGCAGGAGGTGCTGCCCGAGCTGCCGGAAAAACGGCGGCTGGTGCAGGAAATCGACGCGGACGACGCCCTGTACGCCCGGCTCATGGCCCCGGTGTGGGAAAAGCTGTACCGCTGGCGGCAGGATCAGGCGCTGTCTCCCTCCGCGCGGGCACTGCTGGAGGATCAGATTTCCCAGGAGGCCCGCCAGGCAACGGGCTTGGCGAAGGCCCCCTACGTGTGCCAGTTCGTCAAGGCTTTGGTGAACGCCGGGGAAAAGGTGCTGCTGTTCGCCCATCACCACGCTGTCATGGATATTTTCAAAACGGAGCTCAAAAACGAACGCCCCGTGTTCATTACGGGCCGGGAAGCCGCCAACCGGAAGGAAGAAGCGGCGGATCGGTTCATGACCGGCAAAACGGACCTGTGCGTGGTCTCCATGCGGGCTGCCAGCGGCCTGAATCTCCAGCGGGCCACCTGCGTGGTGTTCGGGGAGCTGGACTGGAGCCCGGCCGTCCACGCCCAGGCGGAGGACCGCGCCCACCGCATGGGGCAGAAGGATTCCCTGCTGTGCTATTACCTGGTGGCACCCCGGGGCAGCGACCAGGATATGCGGGAGGCTTTGGGCCTGAAGGTAAGCCAGTTTCAGCTGCTCATGGGCGATCAGGCGGAAAGCCAGGATCATGCCCAGGCGGGGGCCAATTTCGCCCGGCGGCACGTGGAAAAGCTGGTCGCCGGTATGGAAAAACGGGAGCGCTGAGCCTCCCGCGCCCGTTCCCTTTTCTCCCGCGAAAAAAATTTAAAATAATTTTTGTAAATAGCAGGAAAAAGGGAAAGGACGGCGAAAAAGGATAAAATGCTCTTAGTATGGGGTGGTCTTCATGCCGTACACCATCGCACGCCACGCGGGCTATTGTGCCGGAGTGCGCAAGGCCATGGAGCTGGCGTTCAGCGCCGCGCGGGAGGCGAGGGAACAGGGAATCCCCTGCTATTCCTTGGGGGAGCTGATCCACAATCCCGAAGCCGTGAGCGCCCTGCGGCGGGAAGGCGTGATTCCCGTGGAGCGGGTAGAGGACGCAAAGAGCGGCATGATCCTGCTGCGCAGCCACGGCGTGCCGCCGGAGATTGAGGAGCAGTGCCGCAGGCAGGGCCTGATCGTTCGGGACTGCACCTGCGCTTCCGTCCGTGCCCTGCACCGCATCGTGCGGGAAAGCGGCGAACAGGGCATCCCGGTGATCCTGGTGGGCGAGCCGGATCATCCCGAGGTTCAGGGCACCGCCGCCTGGTGTCCCGGCAAGTGCTGCATCGTGCGCACGGAAGCGGACGTGGACGCCCTGCCGGAAATGGACCGGGCGCTGGCCGTTTCCCAAACCACCTTTTCCCTGAGCGCGTGGGAAAAGATTTTGAAAAAGCTGAACGGGCGCTTCAAAAACCTGGACGTCCGCTGCACCATCTGCCCCGCCACCCAAATGCGCCAGCAGGAAGCAAAGGCCCTGGCCGCCCAGGTGGACGCCATGATCGTGGTGGGCGGCAGGAGCAGCGCCAACACGCGCAAATTATATGAGGAATGCCGGGCCATCTGCCCGCGCACCATTTTGGTGGAACGTGCGGAGGAGATTCCTTCACACTTTGCAAATATCCACAATCATCACATAGGAATAGCCGCCGGCGCATCCACACCGGATTGGTCATTTAAGGAGGTTGTCACACGCATGAACGAACAGGAACGCATCGACCAGGAAACCCAGGAACCCGTCGCCAATGTTGAACAGGAAGTGCAGGAGAATCAGGCCCTGACCATGGAAGACATTGAAAAGACCGTGGTTCGCATCCGTACGGGCCAGACCGTAACTGGCACCGTCGTGCAAATCAACGATGACGAAGTTTGCGTCAACATCGGTTATAAGTCCGATGGTTTGATCAAGCGCTCCGAATTGGTTGATCAGGACGTGAAGCTCAACGACGAGATCGAGGTCGAGGTCGTTAAGGTAAACGACGGCGAAGGCAACGTCCTGCTTTCCCAGCGCAATATCGTGAACCGCAAGGCTTGGGAAGCGCTGATGGAAAAGTTTGAAAACAACGAATACATCGACGCCGTGGGCAAGGAAGCCGTCAAGGGCGGCCTGCTTGCCAGCGTCGAGGGCGGCATCCGCGCCTTCGTGCCCGCTTCCCAGCTGGCGCAGCGCTACGTTGAAAAGATCGGCCAGTTCGTGGGCCAGCCCATGAAGCTGAAGATCATCGACGTGGACAAGCAGAAGAAGCGCATCGTGGCCAGCCGCAAGCAGGTCATTGAAGAAGAAAGCGCCGCCAAGAAGGCCGCCGCTTGGGACAAGCTGGAAGAGGGCGCTGTGGTGAAGGGCATCGTTCGCCGCTTTGCCGATTTCGGCGCGTTCGTCGATTTAGACGGCGTGGACGGCCTGATCCACATCACCGACCTGGCCTGGAACCGCGTGAATCATCCCAGCGATGTGCTGCAGGTGAACCAGGAAGTGGAAGTGAAGGTGCTGAAGCTGGACCGCGAACGGGAACGCATTCAGCTGGGTTACAAGCAGCTGCAGCCCATGCCCTGGGACAACATCGAAGAAAAGTATCCCGTGGGCGCGATCTTAGAGCGCAAAGTGGTCCGCATCCGCCCCTTCGGCGCGTTCATCGAGCTGGAGCCCGGCGTGGACGGCCTGGTGCATATTTCCCAGTGCGCCCTCACCCGCATCGCCAAGGTGGAAGACGTGCTGCAGGTGGGGCAGGTCGTGCGCGTGAAGGTGCTGGGCGTTGATCCCGAAGCCAAGCGCATCAGCCTGAGCATCCGCGAAGCCCTGGCCGACGAAGCCTTCACGGAAGAAGAAGCCTTGGAAATCCCCGGCGAAGCCGAGGAAGCCCCCGCTGAAGCTCCCGCCGACGCCGAATAATCGTCCGAAGCTCAATCGCCGCGTCCCAATTCCATAGGACGCGGCATTTTTTCTGTGTAAAGTATCTGTTCAGCCAAAGGAACCGAAAAGTGGAAATTGAAAAGTGGAAAGTGGAAATCATGATTTGTCGGCGTTTTGTCTGGAAGCAGTTATTGCGGGACATGCTCTCATTTCACTTTTCACTTTTTACTTTCCACTTTTCACTTTTTGATACCGCTTCCTTGCGCGTTGTGGCTGAACGATTACAGTAAAACAAGCCAGGAGGTTCTTCCATGAAAAAACACCTGCTGATTTCCCTGCTGCTCCTGCTGTTTTTGTGCTGCGTGCCCGCCTTTGCGGAGGAAGCGAAGGACATCACCGATCAGTGCAAATTCGCCGCGTCTCCCGGCAAATTCAAGCTGACCCGCATGTACGACCGGGACTACCGCACCGCCTACATGAGCGATAAGCAGAAAACCCCTTACGTGGAGCTGACCGCCCCCAAGGGCAGCCCCATTTACAGCCTGTACGTCTGCTTCGCCCACAAAACCCTGACCCCCTGGGAATTGCAGGCCAAGCGCGGCGGGAAATGGGAAACGGTCTACGAAAGCGCAGGGACCTACGCCCACGAGTATGTGACGCTGGCGGACGGGGAAGAAGCGCTGCGGGTGAAATCCAAGGCGGAAAAGCAGACGCAGATGATCGTGAACGAAATTTTCGCTTTCGGCCCGGGCGATAAGCCCGGCTTCGTGCAGGTCTGGGAGCCCACCCCGGAAAAGGCCGACCTCATGGTGATCGCCGCCCATCCCGACGATGAAATCCTGTTTTTCGGCGGCGCCATTCCCACCTACGCGGTGGAGCGGAAGCTGAACGTGGTGGTGGCCTACATGACCAACGGCACCACCAAGGACGGCATCACCTCCCGCCGCAGCGAGCTGCTCAACGGTCTGTGGGAAATGGGCGTGCGCCAGTATCCGGTCATCGGCACATTCGACGATCTGTACTCCGCCAAGCTGGACAAGGGCTATAATATTTGGAACAAAACCAAGACCTGGCAGTACATCACAGCGCTGTACCGGCAGTACAAGCCCGAAGTGGTGATCACCCACGACGTGAACGGCGAATACGGCCACGGGGCGCACCGGGTGTGCGCCGACGCGGCCCAGCGCTGCATCGCTTTAGCGGCGGACGCTGGCACCTACCCCGACACCGCGGCCCAGTGGGGCGTGTGGCAGGTGAAAAAACTGTACCTGCACCTGTACAAGCAGGACGCCATTGAAATGGACTGGGATCAGCCCCTGGCCGCCGTAAACGGGCGCACGGGCTATGAAGCGGCGCTGGACGCCTACAAATGGCACGTATCCCAGCACGACGCCGCCCAAAAGAACCCCAAAACCGGCAAGTACGAACCCTTCACCGTGGAGCCCCGGGACAGCGATTACAGCTGCTACCGCTTCGGGCTGGCCTATACCGCCGTGGGGCCCGACGTGGAGAAAAACGATTTTCTGGAAAATATCCCCGGTTACTGACCAGGACGCAAAGGGCTGCCCCATGAACGGAGGCGGCCCTTTTTTGAGTTGAGAGTGGAGCGTTGGGAGTTGAGATAATATAGTCTTTTCATCTTGGATGCCAAAATTGACGGCTATATAAATCTCAACTCTCCACTCCCAACTCTCCACTCTTTTCTTATGCTGTTAGGCATGGCTTTATCAATCGTGAGCGTTCCCCTTCCGTCCCACCACCAGCCTGTCCAGCGCCGCCAGCAAACCGGGCAGCAGGAACAGGATCACCAGAATGGCGGACAGGGCCCCGGTGGAAATGGTGCGGCAGATTTCCGCGATGGTGGGATCCGAATACGTGTAGCCGATGATGCCGGTGACCAGCACCAAAATCAGCCCGGAGGTCATGATGGCGTGCACCGATCCGTCGTAGGCGGCTTTCAGCGCTTCCGCCACGCCCCGGGTTTTCCGATTTTCCCGGTAATAGCTGGCGTACAGGATGCCGTAGTCGATGGTGGCGCCCATGAGGATACATTCCACCACCAGCAGGGCCAGGAAATAGATGCTGTACCCCTGCCAGCCCACCGCCGTGACCGTGATGTACACGCCGCACTGCACGATCAGCACCAGCAGCGCGGGAATGATGAAAGAACGGGCGGTAAAGAGCACGATCAGGAAAATGGCGGCGGCGGTGAGCAGGGTGATGGTCCGCAGCTCATCCCCGAAGGACCCCTGCATTTCCCGGCTCATGGCCGAATTGCCGATCAGGTAATATTCTCCCGTCAGTTCCTTTCCCGCGTCCTCGATCGTGTTCAAAAGCGCTTCCGTTTCCGCCGATTCCACGGGCAGGTAGGTATATACGATCATGCGGGAATACCGGTCGGATTTCAGCATGCGCACGCCGTCCTCCAGCTGTTCCTTGGCCCCGGCCACGGTTTCCCGCATTTCGGCGGGGATCATGCCGGACAAAAGCGGGTTTTTCAGCAGCTTGTCGTGCACATAGTCAAACAATTGGAGAATGGTCAGCTTTTGTTCTTCGGCCGGGGTGCCCGAGCCCGCGAAATACAGGCTGTACACCGTGTTCAGCAGGGAGGGGTCGAAGCTGATCCCCGCCGCCCCCGCATCCACGCCCATGCCGCCCGCCAGGCCCTCCAGGGCGTCCGCCAGCTCGGAGGCCGCGTAAGCCTTGCCGAAAATGGAAGGGTAGCCCATCACCTGGGTCACGTCGGGATGCTTTTCCAGCGCGTCCGAAAGGGCCGCCATCTGTTCCTCGTCCCCGTTTTCATACACGATCACCAGGATGTTTTCCGGCGGGAAAATGTCCACGATGGGGTCCACCTTGGTCAGCGTATAAGCGATCTGGGTGTTGCCCTGCAAGAAGTAAAACGCCCCGAACATCACAGCGAACAGGACGGACAGAAAATACCGCCGCTTGTAGCTGAACCGGGCCAGCCAGCCCAGGGAGAGATGGGGCGTTTTTTTCGCGGTTTTTTCGATCATCCCGTCCCCTAAAAGCACGATGCCGGGCAGCACCGTCAGCACGCACAGCAGGCTGATCAGCACGCCTTTCGCCAGCGCCACGCCCAAATCCAGCCCGATTTTGAATTGCATGAACGCCAGCGCCAGCAGGCCCGCGGCGGTGGTCAGGGCGCTGCCCGTAACGGGCGACACGCAGTTGCACAGCGCCGCCGCCATGGCTTTCCGCTTTTCCAGGCCCCGGGCCTTCTCCTGCCGGTAGCGGTTCATGAGCATCACCGAATAGTCGATGGACAGCACCAGCTGCAAAACCGACGCGATGGAGGAGGTGACGTAGGACACCTGGCCCATGACCAGATTGGTGCCCTCGTTGATCATAATGGCAATGCCGATGTTGATGAGGAACAGCAGCGGTTCAAACCAGCTTTCGCACATGGCCGCCAAAATGGCCACTAAAATCGCAATGGCCCCGCCCAGCAGCCAGGGCGATACCCCGTCCGCCCCCGGATTGTCGTTGCGGTACACGGTGCGGTATTCCTGAAAATCCTTTGCGAGGGCGCTTTCGATGGCGCGCTCCTCCGGCGATCCGTACTCATAGGACGTGCTGATCACGAACAGGGAATAATCGCCCTTATGATACTTTTCGCTGCCGTCGTGGGCCACGCTTTCCACATAGGGGAGGGCTTTCAGCTTGGTAAGCAGCTCCGCCTGCTTTTCTTCGTCCAGGCCCTCCGCCATGACCCGGATGCTCTTGTCCGCGCCCATGGAGGGGAACTCCGCCGTCATGATGTCCATACCCTTTTTCATGGCGGACTGATCCGGCAGGTATTTCGTCATATCGTAATTGACGCCCACCCGCAGGGCAAGGAGCATGCAAATAAGCGTCAGGCACGCCGCCGCCCCCATGATCCAGTATCGCCGGGATACGATGAAATTCGCGGCTTTCTTCATATATCATGCCCCCTGTGTTGTTCTCGCCCTGGCCTGCGTCTCCAATGGCATTATACAGGAAAAATCGTTTTTGCACAATGGCGCATTTCGCTATGAAAAATATATGAAGAATCCGTTAAATGCCTTTCGTTCTCTTTACATTCAAGAATTGATATGATATACTTGTTTTCAGTGGGTCAACATTCGCCCAGTGGGGCAAGCTATGACCACAGAGGAGAAAGGAGGAAATCGCCGGTGCTGGATGAAATGACCGTTTTAAGCCGCATCGCGCCCGACCTGATGGCCGATATCGGCCGCCGGGCCCAGGTGCTTTCCTCCATCGAAAGCATGCAGCCCGTAGGCCGCCGGGCCTTGGCCGCGCGCCTGAACCTGCCCGAAAGGGAGGTGCGGGCCGCCGCCGCCGCCCTGAAAGAGCAGGGCCTGATCACCATGGACGCGGCGGGCATGCAATTGACTCCCCAATCCATCGAAGTGCTTTCCGGCGCCCACGATTTAAGCCGTGCCATGTTCGGCCTGACCAAGTTGGAGCACGCCCTTTCCCAGCTCCTGGGGGTGCCCCACGTGGTGGTGGTTGCCGGGAACGCGGACACCGATCCCCAGGTATTGAAGGAGGTTGGCCGGGCCGCTGCCCACCGGGTGCACAAGCTGCTGCAAAGCGGCACCACCTTGGCCGTCACCGGGGGCCGCACCATGAGCGAGCTGGCCCACGGCATCCAATCCGCCACCCCCATGAACGTGATGGTGGTGCCCGCCCGCGGCGGCGTGGGTTCCTCCGTGGAGACCCAGGCCAACACCGTAGCGGCAGAAATCGCCCGCAGGATCGGCGGCCATCATCGGGTGATGCACGTGCCCGATTCCCTGGACGCGGCGGCGCTTCAGGAGATGATGAAGCTGCCGGAGGTCCGGGAAACGCTGGAGCTTTTGCAGCGCGCCGATTTGGTGGTGCACGGCGTAGGCCGGGCGGACAGTATGGCCCAGCGCCGCCATTTGAGCGTGGAAGCGCAGGAGCTGCTGAAAAAGCAGCGGGCGGTGGGCGAAGCCTTCGGCGATTTCTTCAACATCGAAGGGAAAACCGTATTGCAGACCAGCACCGTGTCCCTTGGCATCGGCAAAGCCTACAAGGAAAGCAAAATGGTGGCCGTGGCCGCCGGGGAACACAAGGCGGAAGCCATCATCGCCGCTTCCCGCCACGAAGCCCACGATTCCCTCATCACCGACGAGGCCGCCGCCCAGCGGATCGTAAACCTGCTGAGCTAAACACTGGTACCACGGCCCTCAAAGGGCTTTGGCATACAACACCCCATTTCAAAAAAGAAAGAAAAAGGAGTGCATCAACATGAGCCTGAACAAGAAAACCATCGAGGATGTAAACGTGCAGGGCAAAAAGGTACTTTGCCGCGTAGACTTCAACGTACCCATGGACGGCGAACGCATCACCGATGAAAACCGCATCAAGGGCGCGCTGCCCACCATCAAGTATCTGCTCAGCAACGGCGCCGCCCTGATCCTGTGCAGCCATATGGGCAAGCCCCACAACGTGTTCAACGACAAGCTCAAGCTGAACAAGAAGGAAAAGGCCAAGATCGAAAAGCTGCCTGAAGCCGAACAGGCCGAAGCCACCGCCGCCGCCCTGGAAAAGGCGAAGAACGACGTGAAGAAGCTGAGCCTGGCCCCCGTTGCCAAGCGCCTTTCCGAGCTGCTGGGCCAGGAAGTGATCATGGCCAGCGACGTCATCGGCCCCGACGCCCAGGCCAAGGCCGCCGCCCTCAAGCCCGGCCAGGTGATGGTGCTGCAGAACCTGCGCTTCCATGCCGAAGAAGAAAAGAACGATCCCGAATTCGCCAAGGCCCTGGCTTCCATGGCTGAACTGTTCGTGAACGACGCTTTCGGCACCGCCCATCGCGCCCACGCCTCCACCGAGGGCGTAACCCATTACCTGCCCGCCGTCTGCGGCTACCTGATCGAAAAAGAACTGCGCATCATGGGCAAGGCCCTGGAAAACGCCGACCGGCCCTTCGTGGCTGTCCTGGGCGGCGCGAAGATCGAAGACAAGCTGAACGTGATCAACAATCTGCTTGAAAAAGTGGACACCCTGATCATCGGCGGCGGCATGGCCTTCACCTTCCTCAAGGCCAAGGGCTATGAGATCGGCCAGTCCCTGCTGGACGCCAGCAAGATCGACTACTGCAACGACATGATGAAGAAGGCCGCGGAAAAAGGCGTGAAGCTGCTTCTGCCCATCGACTCCGTCTGCGTCAAGGAATTCCCCAACCCCATCAACGCCCCCATCGACACCCTGATCGTGGATTCCGATAAGATCCCCGCCGATATGCAGGGCTGCGACATCGGCCCCAAGACCGTGGCCCTCTTCGGCGAAGCCATCAAGGCTGCCAAGACCGTGGTTTGGAACGGCCCCATGGGCGTGTTTGAGAATCCCACCCTGGCCAAGGGCACTTTAGGCGTGGCCCAGGCTATGGCCGACAGCGACGCCGTAACCATCATTGGCGGCGGCGACAGCGCGGCTGCTGTGGAACAGATGGGCCTGGCCCCCAAGATGACCCATATCTCCACCGGCGGCGGCGCTTCCCTGGAATACTTAGAAGGCAAGACCCTGCCCGGCGTCGCGGCGCTGAACGACAAGTAATTAAGGTTATAGCGGGAGGGTTTTTCTTTCAGGAGAAAGAAAGACCCTCCCGCACCCTCCCAAAGAAAGCCCTCCAAGGGGAACATAGTTTGAAAAAGGCTGATAAGAAGTATCCCTTAGAGGCTTTCTCGGGAGGGGGTCTGGGGGAAACCGCTCTTTGTCCCACAAAGAGCGGTTTCCCCCAGGAAAAACATTATAAATGAAAGAGGTGTTTTCCCATGCGCAAGCCTATTATTGCCGGTAACTGGAAAATGAACAAGACCCCCGCCGAAGCGAAAGCCCTGGTTGCGGAACTCAAGCCCCTGGTAGCCGAAGCCAACGCTACCGTCGTGGTGTGCGTGCCTGCTGTGGACATTTGGGCTGTGAAGGAAGAAATCGCTGGCTCCAACATCCACCTGGGCGCGCAGAACGTGCATTTCAAGGAATCCGGCGCTTACACCGGTGAACTGTCCGCCGCCATGCTGAAGGAAGCGGGCGTGGAATACGTGATCATCGGCCACAGCGAACGCCGTCAGTACTTCGGCGAAACCGACGCCACCGTGAACCTGCGCACCCTGGCCGCCGTGAAAGCGGGCCTGACCCCCATCATCTGCGTGGGCGAGCGCAAGGAAGAACGCGAAGCGGGCTACACCGACGCCCTGGTGGAATACCAGACCCTGATCGCCCTGAACGGCCTGACCCCCGACGAAATCAAGAACGTTGTGGTGGCCTATGAACCCGTGTGGGCCATCGGCACCGGCCTCACCGCCACCGACGAACAGGCCAACGAGACCATCGGCGTCATCCGCGCCGGTATTTGCCGCAAGTATGGCAAGGAAGTGGCCGACGCTGTGCGCATCCAGTACGGCGGCAGCATGAACCCCAAGAACGTGAAGGGCCTCATGGCGCAGCCCGAAATCGACGGCGGCCTCATCGGCGGCGCTTCCCTGAAAGCCCCCGACTTCTCCCTGGTCGTGAACTACGATAAGTAATCGCTGTTATAGCAAAGCCCCCGCTTTTCACATTGCTGAAAGGCGGGGGTTTTTTCATGGGTGTACGTTTATTCGGGATAGCGGGTCATGACGTAATCTCCCGCCTCTACGGCGCTTTTGTTCACGGTGCGGCCCCAGTACACGCGCCCGTTCGTCCATACCTCCACCACCGTTACGTGACTGTCGTATTTTTCAAGGATCATCACGCTGTACGTATCGTTTTTGAGCCGCAGAATATCGCCGGGCCGCAAAGCGTTATAGTCCACAGGCTCCATCCGGCGGGTAGGCAGGCCGCCGAACGCGGCGTCGCTGACCGTTTGCAGGAAATCCGTGTCCTCCCCGCTCCACAAATAGCGGTCGGGGTACGTTTCCTGAAAGCGCAAAATGATCTGTGTCACCTGCTCCGGGGCGGGAACAGCTTCTGCCAGCGCTCCCCCGCCCAGCAGCGCCAGGATCATCAAAAAAGAAAGCAGTTTTTTCATGTCCTTCCTCTGTTTCGCGGTCACAGGGTCACTGTAAATTCGGTTCCATCGCCCTGGCTGCTGTGCACGGTGATTTTGCCCCTGTGGGCGCTGACGATGCTTTGGGCGATAGCCAGCCCTAAGCCGTTGCCCTCCACATCCCGGTTGTGGGAGGAATCCACCCGGTAGAAACGGTCAAAAATGCGCTGCTGAGCCTCCGGGGGGATGGCGGGGCCGGTGTTATGCACCCGCAGGATGCGTTTTTCGCCCTTGGCCTCCAGGGAAACGCGGATTTTTCCCCCTTCGTCGGAGTACTTTTCGGCATTGCTCAGCAATATCACCGCCAGCTGCTTGATCATTTCTTCGTCGCCGGTGTATTCGATGCCCTCCGGAATGTCCATTTCCAGGCTTTTCCCTTCCTCGAACACCGTCGGTTCAAAGGGCAGCGCCACTTCCAGCAGCGCCCGGCTCAAATCGAATTGGACGTGTGCCGCCTCCACCGTGCCCTTCTCCATGCGGGCCAGGGTAAGCAAATTTTGGATCAGCCGGTCCGTCCGCTGCACCTCGGACTGGATATATTGAAGGGGCTTGCTCTCCCCCGCCTCGGCGGCCAGCACGTCGGCGTTGGCGGAAATCACCGCCAGGGGCGTTTTCAGCTCGTGGCTGGCGTCCCATACGAACTGCTTCTGCTTTTCCATGGCTTCGTCCACGGGCTTGACCAATTTGCGGATGAGCCACACCGCGCCGACGCTCAGCAGCGCGTCCTCGATCACCGCCACCAGCACCGTCAGCCGCAGCACGCTTTCGGCGTTCTGAATCTCCAAGCGGCTGTCCACCACGATGAGCAGCTTTTCTCCGCCCTTTTCCGTCAGGCAGTAAAACCGGGTGTCGTTCCGGCCCCGGTCCTTGCCCGCCTGCACCGCCCACTGCGCCATGTCGGCGATTTCCTGATCGGTGTACAGGTCGGTGCGGTCGCTGTGCCAGGAAAGCACCCGGCCCCCTTCGTCGAGGGTGGCCGTATAGTAGTTGGTCATGCTGGCGGCGTTCATCAGGGCCTTGCTGCCCCGGTTCTTTTTGTTCTTCTGCTCTCCGGAAGGTGTAGGGCCGGGGCCCCTGTCCGGCGGCTGCGTGCCCTCCGGCTTGGCGGGCCGCTGCCCTTCCGCATCGGCGCCCCCGGGGCGCTGCCCGTTGTTTTCAGCCAGCATATCCAGCACCTGGCCCGCCTGCAGTTCCAGGCTGTTCCAGTTCATCCAGTTGATGGCGGTCACCAGCCCGGCGGAAGCCAGCAAAAGCCCAATGAGCACCACCAGAACCATGCGCCGCCGCAGCTTCCGGATCATACGCCTTCCTCCAAGGAATAGCCCATGCCCCGGGTGGCTTTGATCTTTACCTTGGAGCCCACGAAGGTCAGCTTCTTGCGCACGAAGGACAAATATACCTCCAAATTGCTGATGTCCGCGTCGGTTTCATAGCCCCATATGCGCTCGAACAGGGTGTCCTTGTTCAAAATCTGGCGGGGATTGCGCAGCAGCATTTCCATGATCTGGTATTCCTTTGCCCCGAGCTTCACCGACTGGCCCGTAACGCTGCACAGCAGTTTGGCTTCCTGCTGATTGAGCACGATATCCCCAAAGGCCAGCTCCATCACCGGCGCGTCCTCCCGCCGCCGGGTGATGGCCCGCAGGCAGGCGATCAGCTCCGCCATTTGGAAGGGTTTGGGCAGATAATAGTCCGCGCCTTTTTCCAGCCCCCGCACCCGATCCTCCAGGCCGGACCGGGCGGTGACCATACACACGGGGGTCTTGATCCCTTCCTTCCGCAGAGAAGACAGCACCTGGAAGCCGTCCATGCCCGGCAGCATCACGTCCAGAATGATGGCGTCGTAAATCCCCGCCAGGGCGTAATCCAGCCCGTCGGTGCCGGTGTACACGGGGTCCACGGAAAAGTTTTCTTTTTTCAGCATCTGGCAAATGGCCGAGGAAATGCCCTTTTCATCCTCCACCAGCAATACCCGCATGGGATTCGCTCCTTTTTCACAGTTTTTCAGTCAGCAAGGCGTGAAAAAGTGAAAAGTGGAAAGTGAAATGTATAGCGTCAATTTTTTATTTACGCTAAGACAATTATCTTCCATTTAAATCTTCACTTTTCACTTTCCACTTTCAGCTGTGCCTGTGCCCTGCGCACGAAGCCGCCGTTCTTTTCCAGCGCTTCCCGGGCCTTTGCCTGATCCACCCCGCAGGAGCGCATGACGATGGCGGTTTTCACGTCCCGGCCCGCGCTTTCCAGCAGCGCGTCCGCCTCGGCCTTATCTTCGATCTCCAAGGCTTTCTGCACGATGCGCACCGCCCGGTCCTGCAATTTCTGGTTGGTGGGCCGCATGTCCACCATCAGATTGCCGTACACCTTGCCAAGCTGCACCATGGTGAGGGTGGTGAGCATGTTCAGGGCCATTTTGGTGGCCGTGCCCGCCCGCAGCCTTGTGGAGCCGGACAAAATCTCCGCCCCGGTGGGCATTTCGATGGCGATGTCCGCGTGGCGGGACTGGATGGCGTCCCTGTTGCAGGAAAGGCCAATGGTCAGCGCGCCCAAAGCGCGGGCGTAATCCAGTCCGCCCACGCAGTAGGGGGCATACCCGCTGGCGCTGATGCCCACCAGCACGTCCTTTGCGTTGAAGCCGATCTCTTTCAGCGCTTCCACCGCCAGCTCCGGCTTGTCCTCCGCCCGTTCCACGGCGTGGCGCAGGGCGTAATCGCCCCCGGCGATCAGGCCCACCACCAGCCCCTCGTCCGTGCCGAAGGTGGGCGGACATTCGGAAGCGTCCAGCACGCCTAACCGTCCGCTGGTGCCCGCGCCGATATAAATCAGCCTGCCCCCCGCTTTCATGCGCTCCGCGATTTTTTCTACCGCCTCCGCGATTTGAGGCAAAGCCTGTTCCACCGCTTCCGCCGCCTGCCGATCCATGCGGTTCATGAGCCGCGCCGCCTCCAAAGGGGACAGCATATCAAGATTTTTGCTTTGTTCATTCACCTGTTCGGTGGATAAGTTCTCAAATTTCAAACTTCTCAGCTCCTATCTTTTATGCGTTTATTATAGCAAATCGTGCCGCAGCCGTCAACGGCGGCGAAAATCAGAACGTGTGTTTTCGTTTCTGCATCGCAGCTTTTGCTGAATCATCCGTTTTTCTGTCGGCATTCATTCCCCCGGGGCACCCATTCCCCGCTGTTTTGTCGAAAACAATTCTTATAGTTATTATTTCATTGATAATTATCTTCTTTCCGTTATAATAATGGACGAATCTTCCAAGCAAGGAAAGGAATGGTGCGGAATGGGAGCGCATCCAGCAGAGGCACCCCACACCGTTCGCATCCATGATCCCGCGTACCGCCGGGATGTCTTCATTCTATTTTATTGAGGGGAGCTGACCATCCATGACCATGATCCATACCGCCATCGTAGACGACAATGACGAACTGCGCGCCGCCCTGATCCAGTACCTGCAAACCCAGAAGGACATTGCCATCGCGGGCGAGGCGTCCAACGGCCAGGACGCATTGAAATTGATTCAGGAAAAGCAGCCGGATGTCGTGCTGCTGGATATGATCATGCCGTCTCTGGACGGCTTCGGCGTTCTGGCCCAGCTGCAGCGCACAGTTCTGGAAAAGCGGCCCCGGGTGATCGCCGTCACCGCCCTGGGCCGGGACGATTTTATCCGCCGGGCGGTGGAGTTGGGCGTGATGTACTACATGATCAAGCCGGTGGATCTGCCCGTGCTGGTGGACCGTATCCGGGAGGTGGCCGCCCATCAGGCCGCCGCTCCTCTGGAACCGCTGTACGCCCCAGGGCAAAATCTGGACGACCGCATTTCCAACCTGTTCCTGGCCATGGGCATTCCCGCCCACATCAAGGGCTACCAGTACCTGCGGGAGGCCATCAAGCTGGTGATCGAAAAGCCGGAAATGATCGGCGGCATCACAAAGGAGCTGTATCCCGCCATTGCCCGGCGCTTCGGCACCACCTCCAGCAAGGTGGAGCGCGCCATCCGCCACGCCATCGAGGTCGCCTGGAGCCGGGGCCGGGTGGATACCCTGAACAAAGCTTTCGGCTGCGAGGTGGCCCAGCCGGACGATAAGCCCACCAACGGTGAGTTCATTGCCCTGATCGCGGACAAGCTGAGCTTAGAGCATACGGCATAAATCTCCTGTCAATTGAAAGCTAAGGGAACATTTTTCGGGAACGATCTTGCAAATCCCCCCATTCCCCCGCTTGTGAGGAAAGGGGAAATATGGTATAATAACGAGGCGACCGGCGCGAAGCGCGGTCGGCCGTCTTGCCGCTTCCCGGAGGGAAAAGCGGCAAGCGTTATGGTATACTGTTCAGGAGGACAGCGCGGGTGCGCCGTCTTTCACAGAAGAACAAGTCTGGAAAACCATTGGATCGGGGGATGAACATGATCAGAAAAATATCTTTGCTTTTCGCATTGCTGCTTATGCTGTGCGCCGTCTTTTCCGCCCAGGCGGAGGACGCGGCGGGCATCCGGGGCTATTCCCGCAGCGGCGGGTATGAATATGTTGCCTTCGGCTCCTATCCCACAGACGCCGACGGCACGGTGCGGCCCATCGTGTGGCGTGTGCTGAAAAGCGCGAACGGGGAAGCCTACCTGCTCAGCGAATATATCCTGTTCGCCGCGCCCGTACACGGCGATCACGAGCATTACAAGGGCTGGGAATCCAGCGATTTGTATAATTACCTGAACAGCACGTTCCTGAACGACGCCTTTACGGCGGAAGAACAGGCCGCCCTGCTGATTCGCACGGAGGACAACGCCCTGGTGACCCTGATCACCTCCGATGAAATGAAGGACGCTTCCATCGGTTTTTCCTCCAATAACGCGCGGCTGTGCCTGAGCACGGAATGGGCCAGCGTGGCGGTCGATCCGCCCATCTTTGAGCTGCCCTCCTATAACTACTGGAAAGAAACCAGAAACCAGCCTCATCTGTACAAATATTCAAAGGGCGGCAATAAATACAGTCCCTGGTGGAGCCGCACCCGGAGCGCGGATTATCCCCTTCAGCACCGCCGGGTGATGGACGAGGGCAAGATCGGCCGCATTTCCGTGGGCAACAGCGATTTGGGCGTGCGCCCAGCCATCACTGTGGATTTAAGCCTGCTGCGCATCCGGGGCGGCAGCGGCACCCTTAATTCCCCCTATGAGCTGACGCTCTCCGATGGCGTTGCCGTTCAGGCCGCCGTCACGGAAGCCCCCAGCGTCCAGCCGGAGCCCACCCAGCGTCCCGCGGACGATATTCCCGCGGTGGTGCTGACCACCGCCCAGCCCGAACCCACCCGGCAGCCGGAAACCAAGCCCGCTGAAACCGCCGCGGCGCCGGACGCCGGTACCGGAAAGAATGGCTTCACCGCCGCCGCCAATCCCGAAACCATTCATGAGCTGTTCCCCACCCTCACCGCCGAAGGCTTCCTGCCGGAGGGCGAGGAAGAATTCGTGTATCAGGACGGGGCAGCGGGCCTGTGGCTGTACTGCTCCCAGACCCTGCGCATCGAAATCAACCGCCGCACCGGCACCAACAGCAAAAAGCAGCCCCTGCGCTGGTACGAGGCCCAGATCTTCACCCGGGACGAAAGCGAGCTGTTTGATTTCTTCCCCTACGACGAAGCCCACTACACCTCCTACGGCGACCGCTATAAGACCTATGCGGACAACATCGCCCAGCAGCACAAGGTGGTATTCGCCATCAATTCCGACTACTTCATTTACCGCATCGAACGGGATCACGAGGAAAGCTACAACTATCCCATCGGCGTGATCATCCGGGACGGCAAGGTGCTGTTCGACCGGCCCAAGAAGGCCACCTCCACCGTCTACCCGCCCTTGGACGTGATGGCCCTGTATCCCGACGGCACCGTGAGCCTGCATAAAAACGGCACCGTTACCGCCAAGGAACTGCTGGCCGCAGGCGCCACCGATTCCCTGTCCTTCGGCCCCATCCTGGTGGAAAACGGCGAAGTATCCCCCCGTTCCACGGAATTTGGCAACACGCCCAACCCCCGCACCGCCTGGGGCGTGGTGGAACCCGGCTACTACATCGCCGTGGTGGTGGAAAGCCGCACCTCCGAAAGCAAGGGCGAAGGCTGCGTATGGCTGGGCAAAAAAATGGCTGAGCTGGGCTGCACCTCCGCCATCAACTTAGACGGCGGGGCCACCAGCGTGATGATGTTCATGGGCCACCAGATCAACAAATCCGGCAACTACGGCGACATCACCAACCGCAGGCAGAACGAGCTGTTCGGCATCGGCCATTCCGATAACATCATCTGATTTTAATTTCAAAAAACTCCTCCGCGTCGAAAACGCGCGGAGGAGTTTTTTTGCCGCAAGGGGCGGTTTATTTCACGGTGCGGAACTGGTTCAAGGGCAGGAGCACGGCCTTCACCTTGCCCATGATGGCATTGCGGGAAATGGGGCCTACGTCGCTGGCGCGGCTGTCGTGGGAGGAAAAGCGGTTATCGCCCATGACGAAATATTCATCCGCGCCCAGGGTGCGTTTGGCATAATCCGAGGGCACGCTGGCCATAAATTCGGGGTCCTCCACCAATTCGTCGTTCACGTACAGATGGCCGCCGGTGATCTGCACGGTATCGCCGGGCAGGGCCACCAGGCGCTTGACGAACAGGGTGTAGGTATCCAGGGACAGGGCGGCGCTGACGTTGATCTGGCTGGCGCCCCGCTCGTTCATGCGGCCGGGATAGCGGCAGATGACGATATCGTTGCGCTGGGGATTGCCCAGCAGATAATCCCATTTGGTGGCCAGCACGATTTCGCCGTCCTTGAGGGTGTTGGTCATGCTGGTGCCGTCCACCCGGATAGGCTCCGCGATGAAGGCGCGCACGGCGGTGGCGATGAACACCGCTGCCAGGAGGGTCCACACCCAGCTCCAAATTTTCAGGGCCAGGGGTTTGTTCTTTTCTTTTTCCTTCTGCTTCGCTATTCTTTCCTTGCGCCGTTCCCAAAAGGTGGCGGGCTTGTTTTCCGTCTGCATGGTCAGATTCTTACTCCTCTCTTTCAGCCTCAGGCGCGGCGGTGCGCTGGATCAGCTTCTTCCGGCGCTTAAAAAACACCTCGCGGTCCAGCATCACGATCCGTCCGCAGCCCTGGCATTTGATCTTGATATCGGCTCCCGTCCGGATGACCACCCAGGTATCGCCGCCGCA
Organism: Clostridia bacterium; assembly: GCA_017448975.1. GTDB lineage: Bacteria > Bacillota > Clostridia > Christensenellales > Aristaeellaceae > RUG563. The sequence continues at coordinate 7,270 of JAFSKN010000052.1, read as the reverse complement.
GGGGTGAGGCTTCCGGGTCTGGATCACATCGCCCAGAAAAACGTCGTTGTCCACGCGGCTCCCCTCCCTGATGATCGATGGGTCTATTATATACGCATTTTTACAATTATTCAATGACAATTCTTTTCAGAAAGCGCAAGTTTACAATATCGTCATAAAAAAAGACGGAAAGCAGTTATTCCGTCACTCTATAAAGCACACTTTAAAGCAGAAAGAGAGTTGAGAGTTAAGCGTTGAGAGTTGAGATAGTTTTTGATGAAAAACGCTGGAATTCCCCTCTTGGTCGACTATATAAATCTCAACTCTCAACTCTCCAATCTCAACTCTTTTGTAACTGAAAGTGTTCTTTACCGGTCAGTCGCCGAGGCCAATGAAGGCTTTCACCTTTTCGCTGTCGAAAACCTCCTGGGGCGTGCCGTCGGCCACGATCACGCCGTCCTCCATGAACACCACCCGGTCGGCCACCTCCCGGGCGAAATTCATTTCATGGGTGACCACCACCATGGTGCGCTTTTCCTTGGCGAGGCTGCGGATCACGCCCAGCACCTCCTGGGTGAGCAGGGGATCCAGGGCGCTGGTGGGTTCGTCAAAGCAGAGCAGCTCCGGATCCATGGCCAAAGCCCGGGCGATGGCCACCCGCTGCTGCTGGCCGCCGGAAAGCTGGCAGGGGTAAGCCGCCTCCTTGTCCTCCAGGCCCACCTTTTTGAGCAGCTGGCGGGCGTACTTTTCCGCCTCCGCCTTGGGCCGTTTCAGCACGCAATGCTGGGCCTCGGTCAGGTTTTTCAGTACGCTCATATGGGGAAACAGGTTGAAATTCTGAAACACGTAGCCCATTTTCAGGCAGATGCTCCGCTGATTCTTGACGGGGGCGTAAACGCCGTCCTTCACCAGGGGCTGACCGTCCACCAGAATGGTGCCGCCGTCGGCCTTTTCCAGATTGTTCACACAGCGCATCAGGGTGCTTTTGCCCGAGCCGCTGCGGCCGATGATGGCCACCACCTCGCCCCTGCGCACCTCCAGGGAGATGCCCTTCAGCACGCCTAAGCCGTCAAATTGCTTTTCCAGGTTAATCACCTTCAGCATGGCTTCTCCCTCCTTTTACTGATAGTAGCTGAGCTTCTTTTCCAGCCAACGGCTGACCTGCTCGGTAATGCCGTTCATGAGCAAATAAATCAGCATGGCAATGAGGTACGGTTCAATGGACGTGGAAGAGGAAACGTGCTTCTTCGCCAGGCTCATCAATTCCGTCACGGCGATGGTGCTGGCCAGTGCGGTGTCCTTCACCAGGGTGATCACTTCGTTCGTCACCGGCAGCAGCACCCGCTTGCACACCTGGGGCAGCACCACCCGGAAAAACACCTGGGCTTTCTTCATACCCAGCACCTGGCCCGCTTCCCACTGGCCCGGCGGGATGGACTGGATGCCACCCCGGAAGATTTCCGCGAAATAGGCGGCGTAATTGATTGTAAAGGCCAGGATGGCGGCGGAAAACCGGTCAAAGGAGATGGGACCCGTGGTGGGCAGCAGGAAATATATGAACAGGATTTGCAGCATCAGCGGCGTTCCGCGCATGATATAAATGTATACCGAAATAGGGCCGCTCACCCATCCCCGGCGGCTCATGCGGCCCGTAGCCACCAGCATCCCCAGAGGAATGGACAGGATCAGGGTGAGAAGAAAGATTTGAACCGTCACCCCCACGCCGTTCCCCAAAATGGCAATCAGGTTCCACAGCTTTTCCGGATTGTTAAGGTATTTAATGCCCACGCGTTTTCCCCCTATTCAAAGCGGGGGCCAAATATACATTGGCCCCCGTTTCTGCGCTTGGTATGATATTAGTTCGCTTCCACGATGGAAATATCCTTGCCAAACCACTTCTGGCTGATTTGGGCCAGGGTGCCGTCCTTCGCCATCTCAAAGAGCAGTTCGTTCACCTTGTCCCGCAGGGCCACGTCCTCTTTGCGGAAACCGATGCCATACAGGTCATCTTCCAGAGAATCCACCACGATCAGGCTTTTATCACCCAGACCGGCGATGCGGAATTCCGCCACCACCAGGTCGATCAGCACGCCGTCCACACCGTTCTGCTGCAGATCCATCAGAGCGGTCAGGTATTCGTCATAGGCCAGCACTTCTACGGAAGCATAGAAATCGGCGTATTCCTCATAGGTTTCCAGCACTTCTTCCGCGAAAGAGCCGCTCTGCACGGCGATGCGCTTGCCCGCCATATCGGCAATGGACGAGAAGCCGGCGGAATCCTTGGCCACCATGACGATCTTGTTATTCATGTACGCCACAGACATGGACATGCTTTCCAACCGTTCATCCGTGATGGACATGCCGTTCCAGATGCAGTCGATATTCTTTTTGCCCAGCTCCAGTTCCTTGGCGCTCCAGTCGATAGGCTGGCATTTCAGGGTCACGCCCAGCCGGGCACAGACTTCCTTGGCCAGATCGATGTCATAACCGATGATTTCATTGGTATTTTCATCCCGATAACCCATGGGCGGGAAGGTGTCATCCAAGCCCAGGATCAGTTCGCCTTTGTCTAAAATATATTGCAAGGAACCGTCGTCTTCCGCCAAAGCGGGGATCACCATGGCAGTCAGTGCCATCAAAGCGGCCAACAGCAGCGCAAGCGTCTTTTTCATAAAATCTACTCCTTCTTCCGCACATCGCGTCCTGTGTTTTATCACTTTACCACAGTAAAGCAATTACATGGTAACATACCGCACAGTTTTTGTCAATCTTTATTTTTTTCCGCTTGAAAACGCCGCCCGAAAAATCGGACGGCGGGAGAAACAATTTTGGGGTCGCTGATACGGATGCGTTCTCACAGAATGAAAAATTCCACCCCCTTATGGCTTTCCTGGAAGGGGGGATGGGGGAATCTTCTCCGGGTCAGAATCAGTACGCCATGGCGACGATCAGGCCGCCCATGCCGTTGCCCTGCATATTGTCCACGGACACGATCACTTCCCGGGCGGCCCGGGTGACGTTCACGGTGGCGTCGCCGCCGCTGTAATCGGTCACGCGGATGATTTCATACTTGAGCTCCCCATCCTTGTATACGGCGATGTGGGGATGGGCGATCAGGTATTCAATGTATTCCTCCATGCAGAAGTTCATGATGTGCATCACCGCGGCGTTGGGCACGCCCACATAGCGGTAAATGCTCAGCTTGCTGTTCTGGCCGGTTTTGTAGGACTTATCGGTCAAGGTGGCGTTGGGGTAGCCCTGCACCGGGAAGCGGAAAACGATGCCGTATTCCCAGCTGTGCTCCACCAGCCAGTCGGACTGGGGCAGATCGTGGAATTTTTTGTCCATGATGGGGTCGCCCTTGGCGTAACGGTCCATGCGGAAGGACAGGCCGGATTCGTACTCACTGGTGCCGGGCACGCTGACGCCCTCGCTGATGACCTTATTGATCAGGTTATCGCCGGTCATGCTGTCGGCGAACTTGGCGGCGGCGGTATCATAATACTGCTGCTGGGTGGCCCGCTGGCGGTAGCCTTCCGCCACGTTGTAATGCTCCAGCCCTTCCGCTTTGGCGGCGGACAGCATGCTGCCCAGGGCGGTGATGGCGGGAGAAAGCAGCTTCACGTTGGCGTTGGCGGTGGGGATGGTTTTGTCCGTGGCGTGCACGCCCAGGAACTCACATTCGGCCAGATCGTCGGGCACCGCGTGCCAGCGGTTCACAAGCAGCATGCCGCTGGAAATCAGTTCCTGCCGGGATGCGGTATAGGTTTTGGTATTGCTCAGAGGGAAATTGCTCACATCGACCACATCCCAGCCCTCCTGCTTGGGGGTGGGCCATTCCGGCGTTTCCACCGTCTGGGCAGCGGCGGCCTGTTCCTCCGCCTTCGCCTGGCGGTAGGCTTCCTGCAGGCGGTCGTTTTCCTGCTGGGCGCGGGCGGCGTTTTCCGTCTCCTGGGCCTTAATGGACTGATCCAGCAGGAAATAACCGGCACCGCAGATCACAGTGAGCACAAAGAGTACGATCAGAATGCGCACAAGCTTGCCATAAGCATCAGCGCCGCGCTTTTTCGACATTCCTTTCACCTTCCATAAGGCGCCGCAGCGCCCGATTTTCTCAAAGCAGAATGAAATACATTTCTACCGCATAAATATATCAAAAATATTACGGAATGTCAACAGAATTTAATAAATTCATGGCTTCCGCCAGGGTTTTGCCGATGGGCGCGCTGATGCACAGGGTGGCCCGCCGGTCCATGGAGGTGGGCGAACGGTTGATGATGACCAGATCGCCCCGGTAGCCTTCCACAAAACCCGCGGCGGGATAGACCGACAGCGAGGTGCCGCCGATGATCAGCAGATCGGCCCGTTCGATAAAGTACAGCGCTTCTTCGATGGCCCCCGGGGGCAGCTGTTCCCCGTAAAACACCACGTCGGGCTTCACCACGCCGCCGCAGGCGCAGCGGGGCACGCCCTGGGAATGCAGGATTTCTTCCATAGAAAAGGACTTTCCGCAGCGGGTGCAGGAATTGCGCAGCACGGTGCCATGGAGCTCGATTACGTTCTTGCTGCCCGCCAGCTGGTGCAGCCCGTCGATGTTCTGGGTGATCACGGCGGAAAGGATGCCCCGCTTTTCCAGTTCGGCCAGGGCCAGGTGGGCCGGGTTGGGCCGGGCCTCCGGGAACAGCATCTTTTTCCTGTAAAAATCGTAAAAGGCTTCCGTTTTCGTGCAGAAGTACCCATGGCTTAAGATGGTTTCCGGCGGATCGCTCCACTGCTGGCGGTACAGTCCGTCGGTGCTGCGGAAATCCGGGATGCCGCTTTCTGTGGATACCCCTGCCCCGCCGAAAAAGACGGCCCGCCGGGCGTTTTTGAGCAAATGGGCAAGCTTTGCCAGCGTGTTTTCTTCCATTTTTCGCACGCCTCCTTTTTTAGACAATATTATGACGCGGGAGAGGGGAAAAGTCAAGGTTTACGTTGATTTTGGTTTATTGCGCGCCAATGAGTACAATTATTGCATGAATAATCTCCTGAAATTTTGTTCATTCTGCGGATTTTCAAAGCGGGAAAAAGCATGTATAATAATAGCATCTTGGAGGGGGCATCGTCTTCCTCCGGGCAGATCATAAGAAGAATATTGAAGGAGGATTCATTCATGAGCAGCGTATCTCTGCAGCACATCTACAAGGTCTATGCCGGTGGCGTCACCGCCGTAAGCGATTTCAACCTGGAAATTGAAGATAAGGAATTTATCGTTCTGGTTGGCCCTTCTGGCTGCGGTAAGTCCACTACCCTGCGCATGGTTGCCGGTCTGGAAGAAATCAGCGACGGCGAACTGTACATCGGCGACAAGCTGGTGAACGACGTTGCCCCCAAGGATCGCGACATCGCCATGGTGTTCCAGAACTACGCTCTGTATCCCCATATGACGGTTTATGACAACATGGCTTTCGGCCTGAAGCTGCGCAAGACCCCCAAGGATGAAATCAAGCGCCGCGTGGAAGAAGCCGCCCGCGTTCTGGACATCGCCCACCTGCTCAACCGTAAGCCCAAGGCTTTGTCCGGCGGTCAGCGCCAGCGTGTTGCTCTGGGCCGCGCCATCGTGCGTGAACCCAAGGTCTTCCTGATGGACGAACCTCTGTCCAACCTGGACGCCAAGCTGCGCGTGCAGATGCGTACCGAAATCACCAAGCTGCATCAGCGCCTGCAGACCACCTTCATCTACGTTACCCACGACCAGACCGAGGCCATGACCATGGGCTCCCGTATCGTGATCATGAAGGATGGCTTCATCCAGCAGGTGGACACTCCCCAGAACAACTACGACTATCCCGCCAACAAGTTCGTGGCCGGCTTCATCGGTTCTCCCCAGATGAACTTCTTCGACGTCCGCCTGCAGAAGGAAGACGGCAAGATCGTGGCTGTGTTCGGCGACAACAAGATCGTTGTGCCCCAGGAAAAGATCGCCAAGTTCAAGGATGAGAGCTACATCGGCAAGGAAGTCACCATGGGCATCCGTCCCGAGAACATCGACGACGCTCCCGAATTCGTGGCCGAGCATCCCGACGCCACCATGAAGGTGCACGTAGAAGTGACCGAATTGATGGGCTCTGAAACCTATCTGTACTTCTCCACCTCCGGCAAGGAAGAAAACGTGATCGCCCGCGTCGATCCGCGCACCAAGACCCGCGCTGGCGACGACGTGAAGGTGGCCCTGGATACTTCCCGCCTGCACTTCTTCGATAAGGACACCGAAGAAACCATCATGAACCGTTGATTCCCCAACAACATTTTCGCCGGAGGGTTTGCCCCTCCGGCGTTTTTATCGCTTGATTTCCCGCACCATGGAATACTCGTTCAGCAGCGTGCCGTCCTTCAAGCGGATGGCGTTAGGCTTCACCCCGGTGATGCGGAAGCCCATTTTTTCATACAGGGCCCGTGCGCGGGTGTTCCCTTCCACAAAGTCCAATTCCATTTGCAGGATGTGTTCGTTTTCCTCCGCGATGCGGATCATTTCCTGAAATAGCCGGGTACCGATGCCCTGGTTCCAGAACTCCTTCAGCAGCGCGATGGCGACGACGGCCCGGTGCCGGGTTTTCATGCCGGTGGACCATACGATTTGGCAATTCCCGGCCACTTTCCCTTCCACCAGACACACCAGCATGGCTTCGTGATCGGAGGCGTTCACCCGGTCGAACAGCGCCTTTTCCCCTTCCGGGGTATACTTGCCACATTCCTCGGGATAGCGCAGAATGAATTCCGTTTCCCCGGCGGAAACATACAGATAATCCAGCATGCCCTGAATGTCTTCATCCCGCGGGCTGCGGATCAGGGCCTTTCTGCCGTCTTTTAGCTGGAATGCAAAGGGCTGTATGGTCATTCTTGTTTTGCCCCTCCTTTGGTGTGCCGTAATTGTTCAGTCATCCTCTAAAAAGCACTTTAAGAAACCAGGAGACCAGTGGGGCTTTGCCCCACACCCCACCAGGGAGATGATCTCCCTGGACCCTCACCCGCGGATATTAGCTGACGCGGAAAGAAAGCAAGTTCCCGCTGTTACTTGGAAGAAATGACCAACTTGATAGCCTTGTGCTTCTGGCCCGGCCGCCTTTGGCGGCCAACCCGGATGCAAAGCATCCGGGGAAAGCTAGGGAATAATCCCGAGGAAAAGCAAGCTTTTTCCCTGGGATTTTCCCGGCTTTCTTGGGCCAGAAGCCCTCAAACTTTCGTATCTCCCAGCGACAGGCGGATATTGTTTTGTTTTTTTCTATTCAAGTTGATTCGCCAGGATGGGTCC
>JAFSKN010000051.1 GCA_017448975.1 Clostridia bacterium | reverse complement strand
GGGCAGTCCACGTGGGCATAGTGCCGGGTGTCGGTCTCATATTCCACGTGTGCGGTGTTGATGGTGATGCCGCGGGCCTTTTCTTCGGGGGCCTTGTCGATTTCGTCGTACTTCATGGCCTGGGCATGGCCGCCGGCGGCCAGCACCATGGTGATGGCGGCGGTCAGGGTGGTCTTGCCGTGGTCAACGTGGCCGATGGTGCCGATGTTTACGTGCGGCTTATTGCGCTCAAATTTTTCCTTTGCCATGGGGATTCTCCCTCCAATTCAGTTCAGTGATTGTAAAACAGGAAACCCTGTTTAACGCTTGCCTACGACCTTTTCGGCCACGCTCTTGGGCACTTCCTCGTAGTGGTCGAACTGCATGGTATACATGCCGCGGCCCTGGGTGCGGGACCGCAGGTCGGTGGCATAGCCGAACATTTCACTCAGGGGAACGAAGCAATGCACGCTCTGTTCACCCAAACGGGATTCGATGTTGTCGATGCGTCCGCGGCGGGAATTGATATCGCCCACCACGTCGCCCAAATACTGATCGGGCACGATGGCTTCTACCTTCATCATGGGCTCCAGCAGACGTTCATCCGCTTTCGCCAGCGCTTCCTTGAAGGCCATGGAACCGGCGATCTTGAAGGCCATTTCGGAGGAGTCCACCTCGTGGTAGCTGCCGTCGATGACGGCGGCCTTGAAATCGACCACCTCGAAGCCGCCCAGCAGGCCGGAGCCTGCGGCTTCCTGAATGCCCGCGTCGATGGGGGCGATGAATTCCTTTGGGATCACGCCGCCCACGATCCTGTTTTCAAAGGCGTATCCGGCGCCGGGCTCCTGGGGCGTCAGCTCGATCACGCAGTGGCCGTACTGACCGTGGCCGCCCGTCTGACGGACGAACCGGCCTTCGGCCGTGACCGGCTTGGTGATGGTTTCCCTGTATGCCACCTGGGGCTTGCCCACAACGGCTTCCACCTTGAATTCGCGGAGCATGCGGTCCACGATGATTTCCAGATGCAGCTCGCCCATACCGGCGATGATGGTCTGGCCCGTTTCCTGATCAGTGTACGTTTTGAAAGTGGGGTCTTCCTCCGCCAGACGCTGCAGCGCCAGCGCCATCTTATCCTGACCGGCTTTGGTCTTGGGCTCAATGGCCACCTGAATAACGGGATCGGGGAATTCCATGGATTCCAGCACGATGGGCCGGCCTTCCGTGCACAGGGTGTCGCCTGTGGTGGTGTCCTTCAGGCCCACGGCGGCGGCGATCTCGCCGGAATACACCGTTTCCACGTCCTCGCGGTGGTTGGCGTGCATCATCACGATGCGGCTGAAGCGTTCCCGCTTCTTTTTAGTGGAGTTATAGACGTAGCTGCCGCTGCTGATGGTGCCGGAGTACACGCGGAAGAAGGCCAGCTTGCCCACGAAGGGGTCGGCGGCGATCTTGAAAGCAAGGGCGGAGAAGGGTTCTTCGTCGCTCGCGTGACGGATTTCTTCCTTTTCGCCGTCCTTGGTCACGCCGTGTACGGGGGGCACGTCCAGAGGAGATGGCAGGTACGCCAGCACGGCGTCCAGCAGGGGCTGTACGCCCTTGTTGCGGTAAGAGGTGCCGCACAGAACGGGGGTGAGGGCGCAGGACAGGGTGCCGGTGCGCAGGGCGGACATGATTTCTTCCTCGGTCAGCTCTTCGCCCACCAGGAATTTTTCCATCAGTTCGTCGTTCTGCTCGGCAGCCGCTTCCACCATTTCGTCCCGCAGGGCTTTGGCTTCCTCCAGGAGATCGGCGGGGATTTCTTCCTCGCGAATGTCCTTGCCTTCATCGTCGTAATAGACCTCGGCTTTCATGCGGACCAGATCGATGATGCCCTTGAAGGAAGCTTCCTTGCCGATGGGCAGCTGGACCGGTACGGCCTTGGCGCCGAGCCGGGTGCGCATCATATCCACCACACGGTGGAAATCCGCGCCGGTAATGTCCATTTTGTTGATGTAGGCGATGCGGGGCACGTGGTACTTGCTGGCCTGACGCCATACGGTTTCGCTCTGGGGCTCTACGCCGCCTTTGGCGCAGAAGACGGCCACAGCGCCGTCCAATACGCGCAGGGAACGCTCCACTTCTACCGTGAAGTCCACGTGGCCGGGCGTATCGATCAGATTGATGCGGTAGCCCTTCCATTGACAGGTGGTAGCGGCGGAGGTAATGGTGATGCCGCGCTCCTGCTCTTCTTCCATCCAGTCCATGGTCGCCGCGCCTTCGTGCACCTCGCCCAAGCGGTGGGTCCTGCCGGTATAGAACAGGATGCGTTCGCTTGTCGTGGTTTTCCCGGCGTCAATGTGCGCCATGATGCCGATGTTGCGGACTTTATCCAAGGGGTGACTTCTGGGCATGTTTTCGCGTTCTCCTCTTTCTGATACGGGTGGTTTTCCGCTTGCCGCCGGGTTATGACCCGATGCGGCTTACCAGCGGTAATGGGCGAAAGCCTTGTTGGCTTCGGCCATACGATGCATTTCTTCCTTGCGCTTGACTGCGTTGCCGCCGTTGTTGGCAGCTTCCATCAGTTCGTTGGCCAGGCGTTCGGCCATGGTCTTTTCGCCGCGCTTGCGGGAGAAATCAACGATCCAGCGCAGGGCCAGGGTCTGGCGGCGTTCGGGCCGGATTTCCACAGGCACCTGATAGGTGGCGCCGCCCACGCGGCGGGCTTTCACTTCCAGCTGAGGCATCACGTTGTTCAGCGCCTGCTGAAACACTTCGTTGGCCTCTTTGCCGGTCTTATCCTTGATCGTCTCGAAAGCCTGGTAGCAGACCTGCTGGGCCACGCCGCGCTTGCCGTCGAGCATGATCTGGTTGATGAGCTTGGTGACTACGACCGTCCCATACACGGGATCGGGGAGCACTTCGCGCTTGGGGATAAATCCACGACGGGGCATGTAGTTCCCTCCTCAAATTTTCACCGTTTCCCATCGGGCCGGCCACAGCATGTCAGCATCATGCCGTTCCATTCGTCGGTGCGGGGCGCGCTCTGCGGACGGCCTGCGGGCGGATGTTCCAACCGCCTCGCGGTTCCGTTCCTTGAATGCGCCGGGGCAGCGGCCCACGGTCAGGGGAGCGGTTCTTACTTCTTGGGACGCTTAGCGCCGTAGAGCGAACGGCCCTGCATGCGCTTGGCAACGCCGGCCGTGTCCAGCGCGCCGCGAATGATGTGGTAACGGACGCCGGGCAGATCGCGCACACGGCCGCCGCGGATCAGCACGACGGAGTGCTCCTGCAGGTTATGGCCGATTCCGGGAATGTAGCAAGTACCTTCGATGGAATTGGTCAGACGGATTCTCGCGATCTTGCGCAGAGCCGAATTGGGCTTCTTGGGCGTGGTGGTTTTCACGCTCAGGCAGACGCCGCGCTTTTGCGGGCAACCCTGCAGGATGGGCGCGGTTGACTTGTTGACAACCTTTTCTCTTCCCTTGCGGATCAACTGATTGATCGTTGGCATGGAAGCACCTCCTGATAATTTATCGGAGCCGCATCTACGGTCTCCTCCTATAACATCCCCGCAACCCTCGGGAATATATAGTCATTGTTGATTCCTGTACACGGCGGCGGCAGCCGAGGGCACGTCCACCCGGCACAGGGCGGCCAATTCCTCCATGGTGGATACCATCTGGAGGGGCACATTCCCCTCCCGGGCGGCCTGCTCCACCGCGCCGCGAATCTGCGGCCCGGCGTCCATGGCCAGGAAGACCGCTTCCGCCCGATCCTGCCGGATGGCCCGCAGCACCTGCCGCGCGCCGACCACGCGCAGAGCGCGCTTTTTCAGCCTTTCGGGCATTCCTGATCCCTCCGTCCTGTCGCGCAGGAACAATGTTACCTGCATACCACAGGCAACTGTACCATAATAGCATTGTCAACGGCCATTGTCAACAGGTTTTTCAGGAAATAAAGCGGTTTTTCATGATAATTTTGCGGTTTTTTCGCCGCCCCTCCCTATTTGGAAAAAACGTGCCCAGGTGGGACAGGTTTTCAAGCGATACCATTTCAAACAGCGCGTCGTTATTATCGGCTTGCTTGGTGTGTACTGGTGACGGGAGGCGGCGCGTTAGCATGGGATTATGCTATCTCGGGAGTTTGACCTATTCCCGGCTTTCTTCGCATTTTCCTTGCATTGCCAGAAAAGATGGCGTATAATATAAAGTGGGTATTGGCGCAGAACGCCGGACCCCTGTACGATGGAAAAGGTTGGAGGTCATTCAAGGTGAAATTCCGTTCATTGTTATCCCTGGCGCTGGTACTGTGCTTCCTGTTCGCGCCCACCGCACAGGCGGCGCAGAAAAAGAGCGGCGTGCTGTACGAAGGCATCATTACCCGCCGTTATCCCAACAGCTATACCAACGTTTATGACAGGATGGATTCCGATACCGGCAAGGTGATCAAAACCATGAGCGCCGGGAACAGCATCCAGATCCTGGACGTTTATCCCGGCTGGGTATCGATTAAGGTAGGCAGCGGGGTGGGTTATGTGATGCGCCACCGCATCGACGTGACAAGCAATCCCGATCCCATCAACACGCCCGATTATCCCATTTTACCCATATCGTATTACGCCGTGATCGACCGGGACGTGGAAGTGAAAGCCGATAAGAGCGCGGACAGCGATACCCTGTCTCTGCTGACAGCCGGGGCGCGGGTAGCCATCGAAGGCTTTGAGGACGGCTGGGCCATGGTGATCCACAAGCGGGTATACGGCTATATCAACACCAATGATTTATCCGAACTCCTGCCCGTGGCTTCGGACGTGGAAACGGCGGACGCCGAAACGCCCATCGCCGTATTCAATTCTTTCTATAACGACAATCCGGACCGCATCGTGAATCTGGCCCGCTGCTGCGAGCTGATCAGCAAGGTGCTGCAGCCCGGCCAGACCATGAACTTCAACAACGATGTAAGCCCCTTCAGCGCGGCCAACGGCTACCGTCTGGCCCCGGTGCTGGTGAAGGGCGAGACCAAAATGGGCTACGGCGGCGGCAGCTGCCAGGTATCCAGCACGCTGTGGGACGCTTTGATGCAGCTGCCCGGCATTACCGTGCTGCGCCGCAATCCCCACGGCGACAACGCCGCTTCCTACCTGCCGCATGGCATGGACGCCGCCTCCGGCACCGATAACCAGAATTTTATCTTCCGCAACGATTACGATTTCCCCATCCGCATCGACGCTTCCACCCACGATCTGGCGCTGTTCGTTGCAATCTATAAGGAGATGTAACGCATGAAACGCTTCCTGGCGCTGGCGATACTTTTCGTGCTGCTTTGCCCCGCCGCCTGGGCCCGGGGCGAGGATACGCCCGCCGCGCTGTATACCGCCCGCACCCGGATGGATTCCAAAATGTACGCCGATTGGGACGGCACGGAGGGCATCACCCAAATCGCCATCGTACCCAAACACCGGCGGGTCAGCGTATTGGCGCTGAACCCCACCTTTGCCCTGGTTTCCTACGGGGAGGATAAGGCGGTGGGCTATGTGCGCCGGGTGTGCTTAGAGGACACCCGGATCGTGGACAATGCCTCCACTCCGCCTTACGGCGTGGAATTCAACCATTTTCTGGCTGTGGTAGAAGCCGATGACGCGCCCGTGACCACGGCCCCCGGCGGCGGCGACACCCTGATCACCCTGCACAGCGGCGCGCGGGTTTCCTTTATCGCTTTTGAAAACGGCTACGGCAAGCTGATTTTCCACCGGCAGTACGCTTATATCGATTCCCGGCTGCTGGGCGAAATGCTGAGCGTATATGAAGAGCCGGAAGCGGCGGGCACCGACGCGCCCATCGCCTCCTTCACTTCCTTTTATAAGATCACAACGGATGAAAGCAACCTGAACCGCATGACCAATATTGCCGTGGCCTGCCAGAAGCTGAGCGACTATCCGCTGTTTCCCGCCGGGGATCTGGATTTCAATCGGGATATGGGGCCGTATAAAGCCAGCAGCGGCTATTTGCCCGCCGGTGTGCTGTCGGACGGCGAGGTGCTCCAGGGCTACGGCGGCGGCACCTGCCAGGTGTCCAGCACCCTGTACAACGTGGTGCTGCAATTGCCGGGGCTGACGGTGCTCCAGCGCCGGGCTCACGGCGATAACGGGGCCAGCTATCTGCCCATCGGCATGGACGCCGCCGTGGGCAATTCGGCCCTGAACTTCCGTTTCCGCAACGATTATTCTTTCCCCCTGCGTATGGTTGCCTCCAGCCAGGACGGGGCGCTGACCATCGCCTTTTACCGGGCGGAATGACATGAATAAAGTGAAAAGTGGAGAGTGAAAAGTGGAAATCCACGAAGGCAAAAAGGGGTTGCCGGAACCGGTTATAAAGCTGATCATTTGGTGCGCGCCGACGCTGACGCTGCTGCTGATCGGCTTTTCCTTACGAGGATGGATACCAAGTCTGGATTCGATCGCTTCGTATATGCTGGTCAGTGTTTTCAGCGTCGGGCTGACGCCCCATCAGTTTTTCCTCCCTGCGCTCATTCCACTCCTTGCGGTGGGACTGATTTTCACAAGGATGATTTTCGTGCTGCGTTCCCGGAGGAAGGCAGTTGTAAAAGCTATATTGATCGCGGTATGGCTGATTATTTTGATAATCGTCAGTTTTTTCAACGTCTTTCTGCCGAGGACGCTTCATTTCCAAACAAAAACGGACGCGCGGAGCACATTTGAAGCCCGCACGGCGGCGATGGTTTATCCGGAAAACACTGCCGTCCCTTTGGAATTCGAGACCGCAAGCTCCGCAGCGTATCATGAAGTGATCAACATGGAGGTCATTTTCGAGAGTCGGGCTTATACGCTGCTCTGCGATTACGGCGAAGCGGAGTACAAAGACGCGCTTGCTTCCTTGGAGGATCGATGCGGATTCAGAACAGAGCCTTTGGGGACAGGCTGCTTTGACGAAGACCGTGTAGAAATAATGATCGAACCGTATGCCATGATCGGAGACGATCGTTTCCGAATCCTCTGGCCCGAAGACGAAAATACTTTTTGGTTTTATAATAGATGCCTGCTGATCATGAACAATGACGCAAAAAAACAGATCGCGTATATCATCTTTTACGACATCGATTTGGACTATGTGGAAGACCTCGCGGCATTTATCAATGAGTATTGCGGGTGGAGGTATATCCGTTAGCGAGAACGGGCGGCGGTCAATCACCCAACAGTGTGGATCATCCAAGCAGAACCGATCCGTCACATAATACTGAAATATTCCCGCAAAAAGGGCCTCCGGCATCCCGGAAGCCCTTCTTTCATTCAATAATATACATTATTAATATAATATACATTATTCGTTTTCCCTTGGGGCCTCTTCGCCCTCCGCGGTGCTCCAGCCCTCGTTGGTTTCGTGCTCCGCCATATCGTTCAGCAGCTTTTCCATGGCCTCTTCCGGCGGCAGACCGGCGGTTTCCGCCCGCAGGCGGTCCGCCAGCTTCATTTCTTCCTCGGTTTGCAGCCATTCATTGTGAATGGTGCCGCATTCCGACACCTGCATCACCGGTTGGCCGTTCTTGCCGCGCAGGAAGGTGCAGCTCATGTTGCTGTTGCCCCGGAATTCCCGCAAAATCGCCTGATCCAGTTCGTTGACAGTATCGCCCGTGATGGTGGCGATCACGGTCAGGCTGCCCGCCTCCCTTGTGTTGCGGGCCGCGCCGAAAAAGCGCTTGGGCTTGTTCAGCGCCCCGGCGGCCAGGCCGCCGCCCATGGTGCGCGCGGTCTGGGGCGCGATCACGTTGCAGGCCCGGGCCAGGCGGGTCAGGCTGTCGGCCAGAATAATGACGTCCTTTTTCTGCTCCACCATGCGCATGGCCCGCTCTAAGGCCAATTCCGTCACCCGGATCTGATTGTCGGCCGGATCGTCGAAGGTGGAATAGATCACTTCGGCCTTCACGGCTTCCTTGATCTCGGTCACTTCCTCAGGCCGCTCGTCCACCAGCAGCATCATCATCTGCGCCTTGGTGTAATTCCGGTTAATGGCCGCGCCGATCTTTTTAAGCAGCGCCAGCCGGTCTACCCTGGGGCCGCACACCACCATGGCCCGCTGACCAAAGCCGATGGGGCACAGCACGTCGATCAGCCGAAGCATGGGATCGTTTTCCCGCTTGCCCGTCAGGGTGATGCGCTTTTTGGGGTAAATGGGCGTCAAATCTTCAAACCGGGGCCGGGTGGGCATTTCCTCCGGCACCGCGCCGTTCACCTCGGTAATATACAGCATGGCGCTGTAACGGTCCGGCTCACGCTGGGGGCGGGTTTTGCCGGCGATGTAGTCGCCGGTGCGCAGATTGAACCGGCGGATCTGGGCGTTGGAAATATACACGTCCTGCTTGCCGGGCAGATAATGGTTGGTGCGCAGGAAGCCGTACCCCTCGGGATGCACCTCCAGGATGCCTTCGCCGTCGCCGCACTCGCCCGCGGCCAAAATATCCGCGATGCCCATGCCGCCTTCCCGGCGCTGATACGACGCGGGCTGGGCATAGCCGTAATTGCCCTGGGGCGCGTTATTTTCCCGGGGCGCGCTGTAATCCTGCTGGACCGGGGCGGCATACGCGCGGTATTCGGCGGGGCGCTGTTCCGCTTCCTGCATGGTCTGCTCCGGGCCGAAGCGGTTCACATAAGACGGCTGCTGGACAGGCCGGGTTTGCGGCATACGGGTGTCCATATGCTGCGGGGCCGAGGGACGGCTGCCATAGCTTCTTTGATCGCCGGGCATAGGCTGGGCGGCGCGGTTCGTCCACCCCTGGGGGGCGGCGGGCGTACGCTGGTAGGTATTGGCGCCCTGATACGCCCGGGGATTGTGCCACGCCCGGGAGCCCTCCATGGTAAACGCGGGGGCTTTGGCGGAAATGGTGCTCAGCGACGAGCCGCTGGGCGCGGCGGCCCCTGTGGGAACCGGGCTGACGGGGCGCGGCGCGGAACGGGGCGCGGCCTGCAAAATGGGATTGGGCGTAAGTACGGGCACGTCCTCTTCCTCCACTTCCTCGTCGTCCGTAATGATCGCCGCGCTGCGGATGGGCCTGGAGGCAGCTTCCACAACGGGAGCAGCCTTGGGCGCTTCCTGGGGTTCGGCTTCGCCCCTCAGCCCCGCCGCTTCCTTTAATTTGTCCACGATTCCCTGCTTATTGATCCCTGCGCCCAATTTTACGCCCATTTCCTTGGCCTTTTGCCGCAGCTCGATCACCGACATGCTTTCAAATTGTTCGCTCATCCAAAAATCCTCCTTGACACAAAGAAAAAAGAACCCCTGCTTCTCTTTTTTTCACCGGGCACAAACGCGAAAGGTATAAAACCGACACTTTTTTCATCTGGGTTCAAATTTTCATCCGATCAGACTGTCTCCCTTGCTTCATGATGGATTAAATACCCCGGCAGATACAAGATTGGCCTGCCGCTTGATGCTATTATATCAAACTTTCATCCGCATTTCAACGGATTTTCACGGATTGTTTGATGGAAATGAAATTTTTTTCGTACACGATCATTCGATGGAGACTTTAAGAACGCTTTAAGTCAGCAAGAGAGACGAGGCAGGGGGCTCCGCGCCCCCTGAACCCCGCGGCAAGGGATTTATCCCTTGCATCCCATCAGGCGAAAGAACAAGTAGAGGAAGAAAAAACAACTTCCGCCTGCTGCTGGGGAGATACGAAAGTTTGAGGGCTTCTGGCCCACAGAAAGCCAGGAAAATCCCAGGGAAAAAGCTTGCTTTTTCCTGGGGATTATTCCCCGGCTTTCTCCGGATGCTCTGCATCCGGGTTGGCCGCTTTCGGCGGCCGGGCCAGAAGCACAAAACCGTCAAGCCCGACTGTTCTTTTCAAGCAGCAGCGGGAAGTTGCTCATTTTACTCGTTAGGCATTATCCGCAGGAGAGGGTGCAGGGGATCATCCCCTGCCGCGGGGTCTGGGGCTGCGGAGGCCCCAGCGTTTCCCAACTGACTTTAGGCTGCAAACTGGCTGTTGTACAGCTTGGCGTAGAACCCGTTCTTTTGCAGCAGGGTTTCATGGTTTCCCTGTTCGACGATGTGGCCGTCCCGCATCACCAGGATCACGTCGGCTTCCCGGATGGTGCTCAGGCGGTGGGCCACGATGAAGGTGGTGCGGCCCCGCATCATGGTATCAAAGGCTTTTTGAATGCGGATCTCCGTGCGGGTATCGATGGAGGAGGTGGCTTCGTCCAAAATCAGCATGGGCGGCAGGCACAGCATGATGCGGGCGATGCACAAAAGCTGCTTCTGGCCCTGGGAAAGCTGGCCCCCGTCCTCCCCGATCACGGTGTCGTAGCCGTCCGGCAGGCGCTTGATGAAGCTGTGGGCATGGGCGGCTTTGCAGGCGGCGATGATTTCTTCATCCGTGGCGTCCGGCTTGCCCAAAATCAGGTTTTCCCGCACGGTGCCCGCTTTCAGCCAGGTTTCCTGGAGCACCATGCCATAATTGGCCCGCAGGCTGCGGCGGGTGATATGGCGGATATCCGTACCCTCCACGGAAACGGCCCCGGCGTCCACGTCATAAAAGCGCATGAGCAGGTTGATCAGGGTGGTTTTCCCGCATCCCGTGGGCCCTACGATGGCGATGCGCTGGCCGGGCTTTACATGCAGGTTCAGGCGTTCGATCAAAGGTTTATCCGGGGAGTAGGCAAAGCTCACGTCCCAAACGTCCACCTGTCCGGCGGCATTTTCCAGCACGCGCGCGTCCCGGTCGTCCGGCGCCTGGGGCGGCTCGGCGATCAGCTTGAAAACGCGGGAGGCGCATGCCAGGGCATTCTGCAATTCCGTCACCACGCCACTGATTTCGTTGAAGGGCTTGGTGTACTGGTTGGCATAGGATAAGAGCGCCGACAGGCTGCCCACGGTGAAGGGGGCCGCCGTGCCAGCCGAGGCCACGCACACCAGCGCCCCCGCCAGGGCCACCGCCGCGTAGACCACATTGTTCACGAACCGGGTGCAGGGGTTGGTGAGGGAGGAATAAAAGATGGATTTCAGGGAGCATTTTTCCAGGCGCTCGTTGATCTCGTCGAACTTCTCCACGTTCTTTGCTTCCTGGCCGAAGGCTTTTACTACTTTCTGATTGCCCAGCATTTCGTCAATGAAGGCGGTCTGCTCGCCCCGGGTTTCGCTCTGCCGCTTGAAGAAAGAATAAGTGTGGGTGGCAATGAACCGGGCCACCACGAAGCTTAAGGGCGTGAGCACCACCACCACGGCGGCGATGCCGGGCCGGATGGAGAGCATGAAAACCAGGGTGCCCAAAATGGTGACCACCCCGGTGAACAATTGGGTGAAGCCCAGCAGCAGGCCGTCGGTGAACTGATCCACGTCGGCGATCACCTGGCTGACGATGCCGCCCACGGGGTGAGAATCGATGTAGCTCAAAGGCAAAATCTGCAATCTGCGGAACGCCTGATCCCGCACGTCCCGCACCACCTGATAGGTGATTTTATTGTTGACGCTGTTCACCAGCCATTGGATGCCCGCCGTGGCCGCCACAATGACGCCGATACGAACCAGCAGCGTCCTGATGGCGGCAAAATCCACCTGACCGGGGCCGATGATCCGGTCGATGGCCCGGCCGATGAGCACGGGCACGTACAGGGTCAGCCCCACCACGGTGGCGGACAGCAGGATGGACAGCGCCACCAGCCCCCAATAGGGCCGCAAATAATTCAGCACTTTTTTCAGGGTGCCTTTTTCCGCTTTCTGCGCCTTGCTCATGCCTGCGCCGCCTCCTTTTTGAACTGGGATTCATAGATTTCCCGGTACACGGGGCAAGTTTCCAGCAGCCCTAAGTGATCCCCCACACCGACCGCCTTGCCGTCGTCCAGCACCACGATCTGATCGGCATGCTGAATGGAGCTGGTGCGCTGGGACACGATGAACACCGTGGGCCGCCCGTCCATTTCCCGCAGGGCTTTGCGCAGGGCCGCGTCGGTGGCAAAGTCCAGAGCGGAGGAGGAATCGTCCAAAATGAGAATATCAGGCTTCCGCACCAACGCCCGTGCGATGGTAAGCCGCTGGCGCTGGCCGCCGGACAGGTTGCGCCCGCCCTGCTCGATCAGGGCGTCCAGCCCGCCCTTGGACGCCACCACGTCCTCCGCCTGAGCGATATGCACGGCCCGCAAGATTTCTTCATCGGAAGCGTTTTCATTGCCCCATTGCAGGTTTTCCCGGATGCTGCCTTTGAACAGCACCGCCTTCTGGGGCACAATGCCCACGCGCTGGCGCAATTCCGCCGGGTCCATGCTTTTCACGTCCTGCCCGTCGATGAATACCCTGCCCTCCGTGGCCTCGTAAAACCGGGGAATCAGATTAACCAGGGTGGATTTACCGCTGCCCGTGCCGCCGATGACGCCCACGGTTTCCCCCGGCAGCACGGCAAAGCACACGTCGGTCAGGGCCGGGTCGGCCCCCTCGTTATAGCAAATCCCCGCGTGGGAAAACTGCACCCGGTATTTGGGATCGCCCTTTTCCAGGCCGCTTTCCGCCTTTTCCCCGGCGGGCATGTCCAGCACGCTCTGGATGCGCTTGCCGCAGGCCACGGATTTGGTGATGTTAATGATCAGGTTCGCCAATTTAATCAGCTCCACCAGGATCTGGCTCATATAATTGTACAGCGCCACCACCGCGCCCTGGGTGATGATCCCCGCCTCCACCCGGACGGCTCCGGTATGGATCAGGAACAGGATCGCCAAATTGATGATGACGTAGGTAACGGGGTTCATGAGGGCGGAAATGCGGCCCACGTACTTCTGCATATCGGTGAGAGCTTGGTTTTTCTCTTCAAAAGAGGCAATTTCCGCTTCTTCTTTGCCAAACGCCCGCAGCACCCGCACGCCGGTCAGGTTTTCCCGGGTGGCCCCTAACACCTTGTCCAGCAACCCCTGTACCTTTTTATACAGGGGGATGCTCATGAGCATGATGCCAAACACCACCACGGAAAGCACGGGAATCGCCAACGCGAACCACAGCGCCGCCCGCGCGTCGATGGTAAAGGCCATGATCATGGCCCCGAATACCACGAAGGGGGAGCGCAGCAGCAGCCGCAGGGCCAGATTCAGCCCGGTCTGCACCTGGTTCATGTCGCTGGTCATGCGGGTGATCAGGGTGGAAATGCCCACCTTGTCCAGGGTTTGGTAGGAAAAACCCTGGATGTGGCAGTACAGGGCGTGGCGCAGCTTTTTCACAAAGCCCACGCTGGCCTTGGCCGCGAAATACTGGGCGGTGACGGAGCAAAGCAGCCCCACCAGGCCCAGGGCCACCAGCACCAGGCACATGTTGACGATATACCCCTGGTCCCGGCTCCCGATGCCCTTGTCGATGATGGCGGCCACCACCAGGGGCACGATCAGCTCAAAACCCGCTTCCAGCAGCTTGAACAGGGGACCCAGCACGCTTTCCTTCCGGTAGTCCCGCAAGTATACGAACAGCTTTTTCATGCGCTTCCTCCGATTTTTCTTCTGTCACCTTTTCAGCCGGAGATTATAGAACACTTTAAGTCAGAAAAAGATACGAGGCAGGGGGCTCCGCGCCCCCTGGCCCCCTCGGCAAGGGATTTCATCCCTTGCAACCCAACAGACGAAAAAACAAGTTGGGGAAGAGAAAACAACTTCCGCCTGCTGCGTCGGATTAAATGGAAGATTGAGGGCTTCTGGCCCACAGAAAGCCGGGAAAATCCCAGGGGGGGAAAGCTCGCTTTCCCACTGGGATTATTCCCCGG
>JAFSKN010000007.1 GCA_017448975.1 Clostridia bacterium | reverse complement strand
TTCATCGCCTACGCCCGGTTTAACGAAGCGGCCACCGTCATTGTGGCCGTCAATAACCTGAATCACGCCCAGGTGCTCACCCTGCCTTTGCGGGACGTGGGCATCCCGGATGGGATTGCGATACACCGCGTTTTCTGTACGACCAACCAGGACTTCCTGGAAACAGATGAACGGATCGGCCACGTAAGCGTCGGCCAATTCCAGGTTTCCATTGAAGCCCAATCCACCGCCATTTTCCGCCCCCGGATAACCTAAGCAAACGAAAGGATGGACAAGCGCATGGACAACGAAACGAGAAAGGTATTCACCGGGTTCGACAGCTTCCTGTTCCACCAAGGCACCGATTATGAGGTCTACCGTAAATTAGGCGCGCACCCCGGCGAAGCGGAGGGTGTGAAGGGCACCTGGTTCAATGTGTGGGCCCCCAATGCCCAGTATGTTTCCGTTATTACCGCCAAGACCGGCTGGGAAAACGAAAAGTGGATGCACCGCAGCGAAGGCGACAGCGGCGTGTGGGAATGTTTCCTGGCGGACGTGGGCCAGGGCGACGCCTACCGCTACGTGATCACCGGCGCGGACGGGGTGAAACGCTATAAGAGCGACCCCTACGGGTTCTGGTTTGAAAAGCGGCCCAACAACGCCTCCATCGTGTGGGGACTGGACAACTTCCAGTGGTCGGACGACGCGCATCAGGCCCAGCGGGATAACACCAAGGTGCTGGAAAAGCCCATGTCCATTTACGAGGTGCATTTAGGCTCCTGGAAAAAGGGCTACCGGGGCCCGGAGGACGAGGACGGTTTCCTGAATTATACCCAGCTTGCGGACGATCTGGTGAACTACGTCACCTACATGGGCTATACCCACGTGGAGCTCATGGGCATCTGTGAGCATCCCTTCGACCTGTCCTGGGGCTATCAGGTGACGGGCTACTACGCCCCCACCAGCCGCTACGGCACGCCCGACGACTTCCGTTCCTTCGTGAACACCCTGCACCGGGCGGGGATCGGCGTCATTTTGGACTGGGTGCCCGCCCACTTCCCCAAGGACGCCTTCGCCATGGGCTGGTTCGACGGCACGCCGCTCTATGAAAACAGCGATCCCCTGCGCCGGGAATTCCCTGTGTGGGGCACCTTGGCCTTTGACCACGGCAAGCCCGAGGTACGTTCCTTCCTGATCGCCAACGCCATGTACTGGATCAAGGAATTCCACATCGACGCCCTCCGCGTGGACGCCGTGGCTTCCATGCTCTATAACGACTATGACCGCTCCGAATGGCGGCCCAACAAGTTCGGCGGCCGGGCCAATCTGGAAAGCATGGATTTTCTGCGCCAGCTGAACACCGAGGTCTGCGGCAAGACCACCGGCTTCCTCATCGCGGAGGATTCCTCCCCCGAATGGGGCATCACCGAGGACGTGAAGCACGGCGGCCTGGGCTTCACCTTCAAGTGGAACATGGGCTGGATGAACGATACCCTGCGGTACATGAATCTCGATCCCATCTATCGCCGGTATCATCATGGCCAGCTCACCCACATCGCGGATTACGCGTTCAGCGAAAACTTCGTGCTGGTGCTCAGCCACGACGAAGTGGTGTACGGCAAGGGCACCATGGTGAAGAAAGCGCCGGGGGGCATCCAGGATCAGATGGGCGAGGTAAAGACCCTGTACACCTGGCAGTTCACCTTCCCCGGCAAGAAGCTGCTGTTCATGGGCCAGGAATTCGCCCAGGAAAAAGAATGGGACGTGAAGCACAGCATCGACTGGCATCTGGCAGACGAATTCGGCCACCGGGACGTGATGCAGTGCGTGCGCAATCTGCTGGGGCTGTATAAGCAATACCCCGTCCTGCACAGCGACAGCAAAAACCCCGCCATCTTCGAGTGGGTGAACAAGGGAGACGCGGACCGGAACCTGCTGGCCTACATCCGCCGCAATCCCTGGAACTACGACGGCGCGGTGCTGGTGGTGCTGAATTTCTCCCCGGTATCCTACCACGACTATTCCGCGGGCGTGCCCTTCGGCGGCCTGTATAAGCGCGTTTTCAGCACCTATGACAGCCTGCCCGGCCAGGGCAATCCCGCCGAGATCGGCGGCATCCCGCCCCTGACCGCCGATTGGAAAGAGTGCGACGGCTATTCCCACCGCCTCACCTACAGCCTGCGGCCCTTTGAATCCGTCATTTTCGAGTTTCCCACATAAATAATTGCCTCAATCAACATCATGATTGAGCGTTTTGAATACTTTATTCAAGAAATGCTACTGATCCATTCGGTTCTTCCGCATTCTGTTCAATTCTGCCCGGGTTTCTTCCGCAAATTCGTATTGCGTCATGTATCTGCCGTTAAACTGGTGAACGGCGATGGGATCGCCCTGGAGATAGCGGTAATAATCGCAGTCGATATATGACGGTTGGCGAGCTCATGGACAAAATCGCTTCTGACCCCGCTGTTGCTGCGCGGCGGGACGACGGTTATACCCTCACCTCCACCGTCGGAGGCGTGATGACCGCGATCGGCGAAGATAAGGTGGAAGATATGCTGCAAAATAAGATCGCCGAAGCCAGCCAGGTGGACGCTTACGAAAACACCAAGGAAAACATTCTGAACTACTGGCTCAGGCTTCTGCTGTTTGTGGCCGCTTTCGCCGCGCTGTCCACCGTCACATTGGAATTCATCGACAAAGACAAGCGGTGAAAAAACCCACCGGCTGAAAAAGAAAAAAACCGCCGCAAATCCCTGATTTACAAGGTCACTGAAAAAGATACGCCGCCCTTTTTGTAACAGCGTACCTTTTTCAGTGACCTTATATTTCAAGGGGTTTTTCGTATTTACAATTGCTAACTGAATGGTCACATTTTTCCGAAATCCTTTTCCGCGCACGAAAAGAGCCGGGACGAACCCGGCTCAGCGCGTTATTCGCGCCTTATTGCGTTTTATTGTGCCTGGCTGACGATGGCGGTCATGCCGTAGAGCAGTTTATCTGTTTCGGCGGGCACGATGTACACCGTGAACGAAGCTTCATCCGACTCTTCATCGGACGCCGCGCCGATGCGGGAGATTTTTTCTACCGTGCCCATGATGGTATATTCGCCGTTCTCCAGGTAAATCAGTTCGATTTTTACCTGATCGCCCACTTTGAAATACTGCAGATCGGTTTCGGTTACGGAGGCCTGAATGCGCATGTACGCGTTGGCGAAGAATTCCGCCGCGGCGGTTCCCGCTTCCACGCTGTCGCCCCGATTCAGGCTGATGGAGGAGATCACGCCGTCCACCGCCGCCTTGATAACGTTCAGGTCTTCCGTCTGGTGGGTGAAGGAGCCGGGAAGGGTTTCAAACAGCACGTCGCCCTTCTTCACTTTGCTGCCGTCGGCCACGGTATAGTTCACGATCACGCCCTCGCCCGTGTAGGCCACGGGGTTCTGCCGGGCAATGTTGCCTTTCCCGATGCGGGAGGTGACCGCGTAACCGGCATCACGGAAGACGTAGACGGCTTCGCCCTTGAGGAAATCGCCCGAGGTCACCTCGATATTGAAGGTGCTGTCGGAGAAGGAGGTGACAATGCCGGTGCCCGTGTGCTTGCTGTCGCTCACGCAGCGCAGATAGACCGTTTCACCGGGATGGATGATCCTGTTTGCTTCATTGTCATAAGCGTTTTTGGTGGAAGCGGAAACGGTGTACTCACAGGCGGGCTCGATGTAGGCCACCGCGCCGTAGCGGTCCGTTACCATTTCCGCGCTGTCGCCCACTTCGCCGAAGAAATGCACCGTGCCGTCCTCCAGGGCGTACACCTTATTGCCCTCCAGCGTAACCAGCACATCGCCGGCGCTCACCTGGTCGCCCTCCGAAACAGCAACGTCCTTTACCGTGCCGCCCAGAACCGCGTGAATCGTTTGGGGCGCGATGTTCACCACCGTACCGTTCATGGTGACGGCCTCCGCCAGAGCGGAAAAGGAAACGGAAACCAGCAGCAGCGCCGCCGCCAGGACAGACAGGAACTTTTTCATACCGCGATACCTCCAATTTTTTATCACATTGCGCGAAGCGCGTCGATGGGGTTCAGCTTGCTTGCTTTCCGGGCGGGGGCCCAGCCGAAAATGATGCCCACCAAAGCGGAGAAGGAAACGCCCAGCAGAATGGCCCCGGTGGAAATCACGAAGGTGGAGCCCATGACCTGGCACAGGATGAAGGACAGAACCAGCCCCAGCACCACCCCCGCCAAGCCGCCGATCATGGACAGCAGGAAGGATTCGATCAGAAACTGCATCTGAATCTGCCAGGGAATGGCGCCCAGCGCCTTTTTCAGGCCGATTTCCACGGTGCGCTCGGTGACGGTGGTGAGCATCATGTTCATGATGCCGATGCCGCCCACCACCAGGGCGATGGACGCGATGCCCGCCAGCAGGCTGCTCACCATGGAAAGCATGCTGTTCATGGTGTCCTCAATGCTGCTCATGCTGGTGATGGTGAAGCAATCGTCCTCGAAGCTGAACATGGCGTCCATAACTTCCTCGATCCGGGAGGACGCCGCTTCGGAATCCACGCCCTCCGCCAGATACACGGTAAAGTTGGTCACGTCGCTGGAATTGTTCATTTTCAGCGCCGTGGTGTAGGGGATCAAAATGGCGGTGCTGCCGCTCATGATGTTGGAAATGCTCTCCCCCGCGTCATCCGCCAGGATGCCGATCACCAGGAAGGGGATGCCGTCGATATACATGTTTTCCCCGATGGGGTCCACGCCGAAGAACAGTTCGTCCACGATGGTCTGGTTGATCAGGCACACGAAGGTGCTGCTGCTCTCGTCCGTGGGATGGATGGCCCGGCCCCGGCTGACCGCCGTATCGTTTCTGTAAAAGTAATAGGCGTTTTTGCCGGAGATGGACACGTTGGTTTTGTATTCCCCGCCCCGGGATACCCGGCTGCGCAGGGACACCGTGGGGGTGATGCCCTCCACCTCGTCCAGCGCCGTCAGTTCCGCGATATCCTCCGCGTTGAGGCCGCTTTTCAAATCGCTGCCGGAAACGGACACCGTCAGCGTGCCCGCGCCCATGCGCAGGAAGGAAGAGGACAGGGTGCCCGAAAAGCCGGAAACGGTGGTGATCAGCGCGATCACGGCGCTGACGCCGATCAGGATGCCCAGCACCGTGAGGAACGACCGCATTTTGTTGCTGCGGATATTGCTCAGGGACATGCCGAAACATTCTTTGATCATAATCAGGGATTTAAGCATCCTTTGTTTCGCCCCCCTCCGTCAGCACCCCGTCGATGATGTGCACCACCCGGCGGGCATAGGCGGCGATGTTCATATCGTGGGTGATCATCACCACCGTGCGGCCTTCCCGGTTGAGCTCCTGAAACAGGGCCATCACCTGCCGCCCCGTTTTCTGGTCCAGGGCGCCGGTGGGTTCGTCCGCCAGCAGGATGGAGGGATTGCCCACCAGGGCCCTTGCGATGGCCACGCGCTGCTGCTGGCCGCCGGAAAGCTGGTTGGGATAATGCTGCATCCGGTCGGAAAGGCCCACCCTCTCCAGCATTTCGCAGGCCCGCCTTTTGCGTTCCCGGGGCGGAACGCCCGCGTAGATCAGGGGCATTTCCACATTCTTCTGGGCGGTGAGCCGGGGCAGCAGCTGGGAGTTCTGGAAAATGAAGCCGATCTTGCTGGAGCGGATCTGCGCCAGCTCCACCTCGGTCAGTTCCTCGATTTCCTGCCCCTCTAAGATATACTTGCCGGAGGTGGCGGTGTCCAAACAGCCGATGATGTTCATCAGGGTGCTTTTCCCGCTGCCGCTGGGGCCCAGCACGGACAGGTATTCCCCCGCCTCGATCTTGAGGTTCACATTCTTCAGGATGTGCGCCTGCTCTTCGCCCATGGGATAGAATTTATTCACGTCCGTCATGCGGAAAAATTCGGAATTGCTCATGGCCTGCCACCGCCAAATCCGCCCGATCCTGATCCGCCGGAACCGCCGGGCGCGCTGGGCCAGCTGCCGCTGCCGCCGCTTCCGCCGCTGCCGCTGCCAGAGCTGGGACGGCTGCCGCCGCCGCCCATGAAGCTCTGCCTGCCGAACAGGCTGGACAGCAGGCTTGCGGTGCTGGTGGTTTCAGCCTCCACCTCCACAAACACGGTGTCGCCGCTCTTGAGCCCTTCGGTGATTTCCACATAGTTGCCGTTGCTGACGCCCGTTTTCACATATACTTCCTGCAGATTGCCCTGGGCGTCCTTCTGATACACATAAGCCTGGTTGGTGCGGTCAAAGCTCAGGGCGTCTTCCTTGAGGATCACCACGTTCGCGGCTTCTTCCTTGGGGATCGTCACCGTCACCTGCATGCCGGGATATACGCCGTCCTGCACGTCCACATAAGCGATGGCGGTGTAGTACGCCACGGAGCCGGTGGAGGAGGAAACGTAATTGATGTTGTCGATCACGGAATCAAAGGTGTTTTCCGTGGCGGTGGTGGTGACGCGGCAGGCGTCCCCCGCTTTCACATCGGAAATATCGTATTCATCCACCCGGACGGATACCTTCATGTGGGTGAAATCCACCACCTGCGCCAGGGTTTCCCCGCTGGGCACTTCGTCGCCCTCAGCCACCGGCAGCTGGTTCACCCGGCCGTCGAAATCCGCCGTTAAGGTCTGGCCGTTGCTGAGCCGCATCAGCTTATCCCCGGCTTTCACATCCGTGCCAACGCTCACGTACAAGTTCCGCACCGTTACGGTGCCGGAGGCGGTATAGGTTTTATTGTTGATGGTCTGCAAAGTGCCGCTGAAGGACAGGGAATTGGAAATGGTGCCGGTGGTGGCGGTGTATTCCTGATAGGTCACCGTATATTCCGCCTCCAGCCGTTTATAGCCCAAAAAGCCCAGGCCTCCCAGCACCGCCAGCAGAAGCAAGATCAAAATGACCCGCTTGATAATTTTTTTCCTGCGCTTTGCTTTTTTCGCGTCTTTTTCTTTTGCGGCGGAAATCGCCGCGGGATCCATTTGAAGTTCCATAGTTTCCTTCCTTTCTCCCCCTCGGAGCAAGAATCGGTTTACAATACAGTTTTTAACAGATCAACCTTAAGGCAACTTTAAAAGCAGCGCAAAATTTTATGAACAAATTGTGAACAAGAAAAAACAGCACCCGGCCTCCCAAAGTGCTGTTTCCTTACAGGGCGGATTTACCCACGGATTACTTTGCAATCCTTTACGCAATCCCCGTACCGGGCCAAAAAATCCTGATACTCCGTTTCCTCTGTGATCCACACGATGGCCCATACGTTTTCCACGCCCAGGTTTTCATAAGCCTTGTGCCGGTGGTTGCCGTCGTTGAGTTCAAATTCCCCTTCCACATAATGGACGATCAGGGGCGGCATATCGGCGTCCTGCCGGATGGCCTGTTCCAGCTTTTCCACGTGCTGGGCGAACCAGTCCGGGTCGATGCGGTATTTCATATCCGGCTCCAAGCCCGGCGCACCGGCGGAACAGCCGGAGGGGCATCAGCGCCGGGCTGAAATAATACCGGTCGAACAGCTTCAACCCATCGGAAAAGGGAATGTTCCTGCCCTCCTCATTGAGATACAAATGAATCCAGGCGTCCATTTTCTCCGCCTCCCCGTAGGCTTTCGCGGACGATAAAGTGGCGCTGTATTTCAGCATGGGGGCCTCCTTTCTGCTGTAAACGATGCGCTTCACCGAATCATAGGAAAGCGCGTACTGCTCCATCAATTCCCCGATGGTTTTTCCCTGGGAAAAGGCGGCGCGCATGTCCGCGTTCCGCTCCCGGATGAACTGCTGATAGCCGGAGGATTCCCCCCAGGCTTTCTTCACGCTGCCCGCCGGGATGTAAACCGTTTCCCCGGACACGTATTTCTGAATCTGCCGGAGCAGGTTTTCAGGAAAAATATCCTGCGCGTTTCTGTACTTCATGGCGTTTCCCTCCCGCAGCCTTATCATACGACATGCAAACAAAGAAAAAAAGAGCATATTTGTACAGAACCATTCGTGACCCATGCGTTTTCTCAACAGAACCATTGCCCTGCCTCGCGCTATCTGGTATAATACCAACGGTTCTATGTACCGAAGACCGCGCCGCGAAAAACGAGGTGACCGGATATGACAGACGCCCAGCAGCGGGAAGCCGCCCGCCAATTCTTTTACAGATGGAACGACAAGGGCCGCGAGGATGAGGACGCGCGCTCTTACTGGATCGAAATTCTTTCCAATATCATCGGCGTGGAGCGCGTGACGGAGCGCGTCGATTTTGAAAAGAAAGTGATCGGCCCGGACGGGAACACCAAGCGCATTGACGCTTATATCCCGGAGACCCACGTGCTGATCGAGCAGAAATCCTTGGGCATCGCCCTGGACAAGCCCCAGGCGGGCCATGACGGCATGACGCCCTACGAGCAGGCGAAGATGTACGATAACGGGCTGCCCTTTGAGGAAAAGGCCCGCTGGATCGTCGTATCCAATTTCGCGGAAATATGGATTTACGATATGAACCAGCGGAAGCCGAAGCCTGTGAAGTTGACGCTTTCCGACCTGCAAATGAAATATCACATGCTGGATTTCCTCACCAACAGGGAAACCAAGCAGGTCACGGACGAAATGAAGCTCTCCCTGGACGCGGGGCGTCTGGTGGGGCAGATTTACGACGCGCTCCTTAAACAGTACAAAAAGCCGGACGATCCCGAAACGCTGAAAAGCCTGAACAAGCTGTGCGTGCGCATCGTGTTCTGCCTGTATGGGGAGGACGCGGGCATTTTCGGCAAGCGGGGCATGTTCCACGACTATATGGCCCAGTTTGACGCGGCCCACGCCCGGAAGGGACTGCGCGATCTGTTCCGGGTGCTGGATCAGAAGCCGGAACAGCGGGACCCCTATTTAGCCGACGACGATCCCCTGCTGGCCGCGTTCCCCTACGTCAACGGCGGCCTGTTCTCCGACGAGGACATTGAAATTCCCCCCTTCACCGACGAGATCATGAACCTGATCCTGCGCAACGCCTCCGATAATTTTGACTGGAGCGAAATCAGCCCCACCATCTTCGGCGCTGTGTTTGAAAGCACCCTGAACCCGGAAACCCGCCGCAGCGGCGGCATGCACTATACCAGCATCGAAAACATTCATAAAGTGATCGACCCCCTGTTTCTGGACGATCTGAAAGCGGAGCTGGAAGAAATCAAGCAGATCGCCGTGGTAAAGACCCAGGAAAAGCGGCTGCGGGAATTGCAGGACAAGCTGGCCGGGCTGTCCTGGCTGGACCCGGCGGCGGGCAGCGGGAATTTTTTGACCGAAAGCTATTTGAGCATCCGCAAGATCGAAAACGAAATCCTGGCCCTCCTTTCCCATGGACAGATCACCATGGGCTTTGAAAACATTTCGCCCATCAAGGTGAGCATCAGCCAGTTTTACGGCATCGAGATCAACGATTTCGCCGTCACCGTCGCCCGGACGGCCCTTTGGATCGCCGAAAACCAAATGATGAAGGCCACCGAGGACATCGTGCATACGTCCCTGGACTTCCTGCCCCTGAAAACCAACGCCCACATCGTGGAGGGCAACGCCCTGCGCATGGACTGGAACGACGTGGTGCCCAAGGAAAAGCTGAATTATATCATGGGGAACCCGCCGTTCGTGGGAAAGAAAGAACAGAATGCACAGCAGAAGCAAGAGCTTGTTCGTATTTTCGGCAAAGCATTAAAAGGAGTAGGCGATTTAGATTACGTCGCCGGATGGTATGGCGTAGCCGCAAACTTTATCGCTGGTACATCTATTCATGTTGCGTTTGTTTCAACAAACTCGATAACACAAGGCGAACAGGTTGCTCCTTTATGGACATATATGTTCCAGCATCAAATTCACATTAACTTTGCATATCGCACATTTCAATGGGACAGCGAAGCAAAATTGAAAGCGCACGTTCATTGCGTGATTATATCTTTCAGTCCTATTTCAGATACGATAAAATACATATACTCAAATGGCGGCAGGGAACAAGTTGAAAATATCAATGCCTATTTGGTCAATTCACAAAATGTTATCATTTGCAATCGCGCTTCACCTATAAGCAGCGTTCCAACTATTTCATATGGTGCTGTCGCTGGAAGCAAGCAATTCGTGCTTTCCGAAGAGGAACGAAATGAAATACTTCGATATGAGCCAAATTTGGAACAATACATTCGGCCTTTTATGGGAGCAGACGAGCTAATCAAAGGCAAGATTCGGTATTGTTTCTGGTTAAAAGATGTTTCGCCTTCTGTTATCAGAAATAGTCATGAATTGATGAAACGTCTGGCTATTATCAAAGAAGAAAGAGAAAAGAGCACAGCAGAGCCAACAAGAAAAAAAGCTGATGTGCCGCATTTATTCTTTTTTGAAGCACAGCCTGATCGTGAAATGATCGTAATTCCCAAAGTTTCATCTGAAAACAGACGTTATGTTCCGATAAGTGTCGTCAAACCTGAAATAATCATTAATGGCAGCGGGCTGATTATCCCTGATGGAGATAAGTTCTTATTTGGTGTTTTAATATCAAATGTTCATATGGCATGGATGAGGGCAGTTGCTGGGAGAATGAAAAGCGATTATCAGTATTCTAAAGGTATTGTTTACAACAACTTCCCCTGGCCTACGCCTACGGATGAACAAAAAGCGCAAATCGAAAAAACGGCCCAGGCCATCTTAGACGCCCGCGCTTTGTATCCCGATTCCTCCCTGGCCGACCTGTATGACCCCCTGACCATGCCGCCCGAGCTCCGCAAGGCCCACCAGGCCAACGACGGCGCCGTGATGAAAGCCTACGGCATGCCCATCAAGGAGACGGACGAGGCCGCCTGCGTCGCCTGGCTGATGCGGCTGTACCAGGAAAAAACCGGCGAAGCGCGTTCGTGAATCCGAAAGGCGCACAATTGATAACGTCTGCCAAAAACGTATCTCATTCATTGTGCTGGCTTTCCCAAGATTGTTCGGTTTTCGGATGTAGGGGCGGATATCCGCTCCTACAGCTGGGAAACCCCTCCGCCCCTTCGGGGCACCTCCCCTTATAGGGGAGGCGATGGGGCTCCCCTAACAGGGGAGCTGGCGGCGAAGCCGACTGAGGGGTCTGTAATCGCCGGGCATGATGAACGAAATTGATTGCCGCTTCCGAATGGTACAGCGGCAGGCATCCAAAAGAAAGGATACAATCCATGCGGTACGAAATCGATTTGAAAACCCTTTCCCTCTCCCCCGTGTACCCTTTGGGAGAGGATTTCACCGGCGTTTCCCCCAGCGGGGATACGCTTTCCTTCAACAACTATTATTTGGAGAAAAACGGCAAGCCCTTCCTGGCGGTGTCCGGCGAATTTCATTACAGCCGCATGAACGAAAACCGCTGGGAGGACGAGCTGATCAAAATGCGCTTAGGCGGCGTGAACGTGGTGTCCACTTACCTGTTCTGGAACCACATCGAGGAAGAGGAAGGGACTTTCGATTTTTCCGGCTCTAAAAACCTGCGCCGGTTTGTGGCGCTGTGCGCGAAGCACGGCCTGTACGTGATCCTGCGCATCGGCCCCTTCGATCACGGCGAAGTGCGCAACGGCGGCCTGCCGGATTGGCTGTACGGCAAGCCCTTCGAGGTGCGCACCACCAACGAAGTCTTCCTGTCTTACGTGCGCCGCCTGTACGGCAAAATCGGCGAGCAGGTGCGGGGGCTGTTCTTCAAGGACGGCGGCCCCGTCATCGGCGTGCAGCTGGACAACGAGTATATGCACTCCTCCGCCCCCTGGGAAATGACCACGGGCATTTCCAACGAGTGGGTCAGCCCCGGCACGGAAGGAGAAAAATACATCTTAGCCCTGCGGGACATCGCCCTTTCCTGCGGCCTGATCCCCGCCTTCTTTACCGGCACCGCCTGGGGCGGGGCGGCCTATTCGCCGAAGGTCATGCCCCTGTGGGGCGGCTACGCCTACCGGCCCTGGATCTTCTATTCCCACAAGGGAGAGCATCCCGCCACCGAGGAATACATTTACGAGGATTACCATCACAACGGCGTGACCTGCGCCGACGATTTCACCACGGCATACGAACCGGAAACCCGGCCCTACGCCTGCTGTGAAATGGGCGCGGGCATGATGTGCTGCTACTACTACCGCTTCATTTATCCCTACAAGAGCGTGGACGCTTTAGCCAATATCAAGTTGGGCTCCGGCTGCAATTTCATCGGCTACTATATGTTCCAGGGCGGCACCAATCCCATGGGCAAAACCGGCGCGTACATGAACGAGGCCCAGGTGCCCAAGCGCTCCTACGATTATCAGGCGGCCTTAGGGGAATTCGGTCAGGTGCGGGAATCCTACCGCCGCCTGAAAGCCATCCATTACTTCCTCGCGTCCTTCGGGGACCGGTTAGCGCCCCTGGAAACGGTGCTGCCGGAAGGAGCCAGCCAGATCGACCCGAGAGATTTATATACCCTGCGCTTCGCCGTCCGCACGGACGGGAAACGCGGCTTCCTGTTCATCAATAATTTCCAGGATCACCGCTTGATGCCCGAAAAGAAGCAGGAGGAAATCGTGCTGCGCACTGCCGGTGAAGATTTCCGCTTTGAGATCGGCATGGCATCCGAAGAAAACGCCATCCTGCCCTTCCATTTCGATTTGGACGGCATTTTATTGAAACAAGCCAACGCCCAGCCCGTGCTGCGCACGGTGATCGGGGGGCGGGCCACCTACGTGTTCATGATCCCCGACGGCATGGACGGCGCTTTCCGCTTCGAGGACGGCGCGAAAGTAAGCGGCGGCAGGGATTTCTTTACCGTTTCCAAAGACGGAAAGGAAACGGACGTGCTGGTGATCGGCCGGGAAAATGCCAACCGCATGTACCTGCTGAAAAACGGCGGCTTGCTGTTTACCGACGGGGCGCTGCTGGAAGACGAGCAGGGAAAGCTGCGCCTGGAAACCACCCAGGCGGAAAACACGGTGCAGACTTATCCCGCCGGGCTGCTTTCTGATTCCGCCGCTGTCCGGAAGGAAAACGGCGGCTGCTTCGGGGTGTATCAAATCAACGCACAGGCCCGGGAAATCCCCGTCACGGCGGAATTGGCCGCCCCCCACCGCTGGGTGGTGAAGGTGCCCGAGGACGCCCTTGACCGCCTCAAGGACGCCCGGCTGCAAATCGATTATGCGGGCGACATCGGCATGCTGTTCCTGGGCAACGAAATGGTCAGCGACAATTTCTGCAACGGGGACACCTGGGAATTTGGGCTCATGGACGTGAAGGGCAGGCTGCAAACGCCCTTGGTGCTGAACATCGCGCCCCTGCGGCAGGGGGCCACGGTGAACGTGGAATCCGCCATGGCCGCGCGGAACGAAAAGGTGAACGCCCTGATCGCCGACCTGAACGGCATCCGGGTGCAGCCGGTATACGAACTGGCATTATAAAGGAGGCATTCTTCATGAAAAAACTGTCGCTGCTGCTGGCGCTCGCGCTGGCGCTTTCTCTGTGCTCCGCTGTGGCGGAAGGGGTGAACCCCTACATGGAAGTGACGGTGGACAATCCCGGCTTGGAAGCCCTGGCCTGCACCGGCGTTGATTTCGGCGCGGGCGCGTCCCTGCTGCGCATCAAAGGCGCCACGGACAGCAAGCTGGTGATTCGCGTGTATGCCGACGGCATGGAGGGCGATCCCATCGCCACCGCCGTGTTCGTCCGCGTCACCAAAGAAAACCGCCTCAAGATCAGCTTAGCGGGCGTGCACGACCTGTACTTTACCTTTGAAGGGGAGGGGACTTTCACCGCCTGGCAGGCCTTCACCTCCCAGGAGGATATTGACGCCGCCATCAAGGCCGAGCGCGGCACGGTGTACGAGGATCAAGTGCCCTCCGCCTACACCAGACTGGCGGAGCAGCGGGGCACCATTGAAAAATTCGTCTACGCGGCCCACGATTACTTCGGCGACAATTCCCTGTACGAAAAAACCGCTTTCGTGTACCTGCCCTACGGCTACGATGAAACCCAAACCTACGATCTGCTGATCCTGTGCCATGGCATCGGCGGCAGCGAATACGAATGGGGCATGACAAACGAAGATTCCAAGGTAAAGCGCATCATGGACAACCTGATCCAAAAGGGAGAAATCACCCCCTTCATCGTGGTCACCCCCAACGGCCGGGCGGGCAAAACCTCCGATCAAAACGCCTTTTATAGCTTCGATCAGGAATTGCGCAACGACCTGCTGCCCGCCCTGGCGGCGAAGTATGCCGTGGACATCACGGACCGCCAGCGCTGCGCCATGGCGGGCCTGAGCATGGGCGGCATGCAGACCATCAACCTTGGCATCGGCAAATGTTTGGACCTGTTCAGCGCTTTCGGCGCTTTCTCCGCCTGCCCCACCACCAACCCGGCGGCCATCACCGCCGCCACCCTGACCGCCCATCCCGAGCTGCCCGTGCGGGTGTTTTACAGCATTTGCGGCAATGAGGACAGCATTGCCCGGGCCAGCTCCTCCGCCGCCGTGGACAATTTGGAGCCCATGACGGAACAGCTGAGCGAAAAGAATTTCGTGCTCCAGCATGTGCCCGGCGGGCATGATTTCGGCGTGTGGTATTTGGGTTTCTACAATTTCGCCCGCCTGATCGGCGAGAAGTAAAGGAGGAACGCAGATGCGCCATTTATTGAGTATTACCGATCTAACGGTGGAAGAACTGGACGAGCTGCTTTCCTCGGCGACGGACATCGAACAGAACCCGGAAGCCTACGCCCACCGGATGGAGGGCAAAAAGCTGGCCACCCTGTTTTTTGAGCCCAGCACCCGCACGCGCCTGTCCTTTGAGGCGGCCATGTGGGAATTGGGCGGGCAGGTATTGGGCTTTGCCGGGGCCAGCAGCTCTTCCGCCTCCAAGGGCGAAAGCGTGAAGGACACCGTGCGCACCGTGAGCTGCTACGCGGACATCATTGCCATGCGCCACCCCCTGGAGGGCGCGCCCTGGGCGGCGGTGCAGTCCACCACCGTGCCGGTGATCAACGCCGGGGATGGCGGACATTACCACCCCACCCAGACCCTGGCCGACCTCATGACCCTGAAAAAGGAAAAGGGCAGGCTGGATCATTTGAAAATCGGCCTGTGCGGCGATTTGAAATTCGGCCGCACGGTACATTCCCTCATCGAAGCGCTGATCCGCTATCCCGGCAACGAATTCGTGCTCATCTCCCCCCAGGAGCTGCGGGTGCCCGCCGGGATCATCAATGCTTTGAAAGAAGCCCAGGCCCCCTACCGGGAGGCGGTGTCCCTTGAAGAAGAAATTGGCGGCCTGGACGCCCTGTACATGACCCGCATCCAGCAGGAACGGTTTTTCAGCGTGGAAGAATACCTGCGGCTGAAAGACAGCTATATTTTGGATGAAGAAAAAATGCGCCTGGCCCCCAAGGATATGATCGTGATGCACCCGCTCCCCCGGGTCAACGAAATCGACGTGAAGGTGGACGCCGACCCCCGGGCCTGCTATTTCAAACAGGTGATGTACGGCAAAATCATGCGCAAGGCCCTGATTTTGAAGCTTATGGCCGAAACAGAGCTGCCCGCCAAGCCCGGCCCCGTGAAAATCACCACGGGCAGGCATTGCAAGAACCCCCGCTGCATTTCCTCCACCGAGCAGGGCCTGGAACCGCTTTTCTATCCCGTACACCAGATCATGGTGCAGGGCGTGCCCACCCGCATCCCTACCCGGTATTACTGCGCCTACTGCGAAATGGAACAGGTCTAATCCGTTACGATGAACCCAAGGGGTTCATCGTAACGCGAAAGGGGGATTCCTTCCCCCTTTCGGAAACCCCCCTGACGTTTTTTCCTGAAATCCCAAACGCCCCGCGCTTTTCGCTTCGCGGAAGCGCAGGGCGTTTGAAATTTCCGGGCGGAAAAAACGCAAGGTATGAATTTTGCAAGCAAAATTCGCCCCGCCCGACCGGCAAAGCCGGTCGATACGATTACAGTCGGGGGAGTTCCCCCGACACCCCCCTTTAATTTTGTGCCCCTATTATATTTTTGTTCAAGAGGTTATGATGTCCTATGAATTGCGTTCCGCCCGCTATTTAGCGGCGGACATCTTGCGTCAGGCCGTGGCTCCCGGCGACAGGGTAGTGGACGCCACCATGGGCAACGGCCACGACACCCTGTTCCTGTGCCAGTTAGTTGGCGAAAAGGGCAGGGTGTACGCTTTCGACGTGCAGGAAAAGGCCGTGGAAAGCACAAAAAAGCGCTTGGAGGAAGCGGGCGTTCTTTCCCGCGCCGCGCTTTTCTGCTTGGGCCACGAGCAAATGGCCGAAAAGGTAAAAGAACCCGTTTCCGCCGTGGTGTTCAATTTGGGCTGGCTTCCGGGAGGCGATCACACCGTGACCACCCACTGGGAAACCACGGAAAAAGCCGTGGAAAGCGCCCTTTCTCTGCTGAAACCCTTAGGCGTTCTGGTGATCTGCGCCTATCCGGGCCACGCGGAGGGCGACCGGGAACGATCCGCCCTCACCGCTTTCCTTTCCGCCCTGGCGCCCCAGCGGTTCAACGTGCTGCACCAAAAATTCCTCAACGCCGGGCCCGGCGCGCCGGAATGCTTCGCGGTGCAGAAACAATAAAAAAAGGGCGGGAAATCCCGCCCCGGTCGAAATAACGATTTTTTAGGCTTCCGGCACCATCAGGCCCAAATTGCCGTCCTTGCGCAAATACAGCACGTTGGTGCGCTCGGTTTCGATATTGACGAATACGAAGAATGTGTGGCCCAGCAGCTCCATCTGCAGGATGGCGTCCTCCACGGCCATGGGGCGCACGGGGAATTCCTTGGTACGCACCACTTTCCTGTCGGAGGGGCCGTAAGCGGTGATGTCCTCGATGAATTCGGGCGTTTCCTCCTTGTACGCGTCCTCGCGCAGACGCTTTTCCAGCTTGGTGCGGTGGCGGAGGATCTGGCGTTCCAGCTTGGCCAGAGCGCTGTCGATGGACATAAACAGGTTATCCTTGCTGGAGGATTCCGCGCGCAGGGTCACATCCTTCATGGGAACGGTGATTTCGCAAATGCGCTCGTCCCTCTCCTTGCGCAGCCGCACAAACATTTCCGTATCAGGCTTCAAATACCGCTCCATGGTGGCGGTTTTTTTGAAGATCCGGTTGCTGATGCCCGGGGTAACGATCATATTCTTGGCCGTGATGTTGGTTTTCATGGGAACAACTCCTCTCTCGTTATATGACCGGCACCTGCCGGTTTTTTCTTTATCTCTTTGTATCTGGTGTTTGTATTCGACGTGAAATGGAAAATTCCTCCCATGTTTTGACCATTTCAGAAAAAAATTGCAATGCCGTTGGTCAGGGCACACAGTATTACGCCCAAGGCCAGGGGCAGCAGCAGGGCAAGCAGCGTCCATTTCCCGCTTTTCGTTTCCTTATACACGGTGATCAGGGTGGTGGAGCAGGGAAAATGGAACAGAGAAAACAGCATCACGTTCAGCGCCGTCAGCCCCGTCCAGCCATGAGCGCGCAGGATGTTTCCCAAAGAGGATATATCCCCCGGCATATTCCAGCCGCCTTCCGCCCCGTAAGCCAGCAGGATCAGGGGCAGCACGATTTCATTGGCGGGAAAGCCCAGCAAAAAACCGGTCAAAATCACCCCGTCAAGGCCCATGAAGCGTCCCAGAGGGTCCAGAAAGCCCGTCAAATAAGAAAGCAAAGTGCTTCCCGCCACAGAGACCCGGCTCAGCAGAAAAATCACCAGTCCCGCCGGGGCCGCCACCGCCGCCGCCCGGCCCAGCACAAACAGGGTGCGGTCCAGCACCGAGCGGACGATCACCTGGCCTATTCGGGGCACCCGGTAGGGCGGCAGCTCCAAGGTATAGGCGGAGGGCAGGCCCCGCAGTACCGTAGCCGACAGCAGACGGGACAAAAGCAGCGTCATTCCGGCGGACAGTCCGATGAGCCCCGCCAGCAGCAGGGCGGAGCTTGCCGCGCCGCCGCCGCCAAAAAATACCGCCGCCACGGTGATCAGCAGCGGGAAACGCCCGTTGCAGGGCATCAGACTGTTGGTCAGGATGGCGATGAGCCGCTCCCGGGGGCTGTCGATGATGCGGCAGCCGGTGACGCCCACGGCGTTGCAGCCCAGGCCCATGCACATGGTCAGGGCCTGCTTGCCGCAGGCGCGGCACCGCTCGAACAGGCCATCCAGGGTAAAAGCGATCCTGGGCAGATAGCCGGAATCCTCCAGCAGCGTGAACAGGGGAAAGAAAATCGCCATGGGCGGCAGCATCACGGAAATCACCTTGCCCAAAGCAGCAAGCACTCCCTCCACGATCAGGCCGCGAAGGAAGGCGGACGCGCCCAGGTGTTGGAGCAGCCCGTCTGCCGCCGTCCCCAGCGCTTCAAAGCCTCTGGACAGCCATTCGGAGGGCGCGTTGGCCCCCCGGATGGTCAGGTAAAACACCAGGGCCAGCAGCAAAAGCATCACCGGCACGCCCCGAAAGCCGGTCAGCAGCCGATCCGCCCGCAGGGCTTTGTCCCATGGCTGGGCAGGGGTTTTCACCGCCTTTTGGCAGGCGTCCTCCGCCGCGTGATAAATACCCTCCACCAGCAGGGAGGAAACGCCCTGCCGGGAAAGGCTCAATTCTGCCCGCGCTTTTTCCGCCGCCTGCATCACAGACGCATCGATGGCTACCCGCTGCCTAAGCAGCCGCAGGAACAGGCCGTCTCCCTCCAGCAGGCGCAGGGCGGCGAACCGGGGCTGCACCCATTGGCGCATTTCTTCCGGCAGCAGAACCTCCAGCTGTGCCGCCGCCCGCTCGATCGGTTCCGGATACAAGGCCCGGCGGGGATGGGGCGGCTGGTTGATTGCGCCCAAAGCAACGGCGAGCGCCTGTTTTAACCCCTTCCCGTCTCTTGCGCAAGCGCCGGTGACGGGCACGCCCAAATGACGGGACAACGCTTCCAGATCCACAAAAATGCCCTGCTTTTCCGCTTCGTCCAGCAAATTGACGCATACGGCTACCTTGTCTTTCGCCTCGATGATCTGATAGACCAAATTCAGGTTTCTTTCTAAGCTGGCCGCCGCGCACACCACCAGCACCGCGTCGGCCCCGCCAAAGCACACATTTTCCAGGGCCGCTTCCTCCTCCGCCGACTGTGCCCACAGGGAATAAGCCCCCGGAATATCCACCAAATAAACCGGTTCCCCGCCCGTCCGGCACAGGCCCCGGGCGGCGGAAACGGTTTTGCCGGGCCAGTTGCCGGTGTGCTGCCGCATACCGGTCAGACCGTTGAACAAGGTGGATTTTCCCACGTTGGGGTTGCCCGCCAGGGCGATCACCCGCGGTTCATTCATGGTTATCTCCCTCCAAAATCACCGTTCGGGCTTCCCTGCGCCGCAGGGCGATCACCGCCCCCCGCACCCGGTACGCCCGCATACCGTCCCCCGGCGCGGCCAGCACGCACGACGCCCGAGCCCCCGGCGTAAAGCCCAAGTCCATGAGCCGCCTGCCCATCCCCTCCCCCGCCCGCAGACAAAGCACCCGGCCTGACCGGCCAAGCGGCAGGGTTGATAAATCGCGCATCTAAATTCCCTCCCCTGCTAAAAGTGTGGAGAGTGGAGTGTGGAGTTTTTTATAGATTTTCGTTTTCAGCTTTATTCAGTGAATGCTAAGCACTTAATAAAGCTCCACTCTCCACACTCCAAACTCCACACTGATCAAAGCGCCGTCACCTTGGTTCGCCCGTTGCGCAGCCGATCCACCCGGTAAAAGCCGATCAGGCTGCCGGGGCGGGATTGGCGGTAGGTTTCCATCACGGCGGGGGTATCGTTCAAATCGAACTGTACGGACAGGCCGCAGCCCAAGGCCACGTCCCGGGGGGTCGATATAATATCAGCGCGCAGTCCCTTCCTGCGCAGGGCACTGTCAAAGCGCATCACCTGCTGTCGGGAAGAAAACGCCGCGATGCCGAATGCTTCCTGTTGGGTCATGGTTTTCCCTCCTTCCTCATATAGTCTATGAGAAACAGCGGGCCGCTGTGCGCCCATGGGGAGGAGATCAGCATGATTTATCTGGACAACGCCGCCACCAGCTATCCCAAACCGCCGGAGGTGATCAAAGCCGTCTGCGGCGTGATGGAAAAAATCGCGGGCAATCCGGGCCGGGGCGGCCACGCGGGAGCGCTGGCGGGAGGCCGCATCATGGAGCGTTGCCGGGAACTGGCGGCGGAATACGCGGGCGTTTCCGGGCCGGAAAAGGTGATCTTCTGCCTGAACTGCACGGACGCGCTGAACACTGCCATCCGGGGCACCTTGCACGCGGGGGACGAGGTGCTGGTATCCCACGCGGAGCACAACGCGGTGCTGCGGCCCCTCATGGGCTATCACGACGCGGGCAAAATCACCGTGCGCATGCTGGAGCCCGATCCCCGGGGTCTGCTCTCCCCGGACACGGTGCGCAGGGCCATCGGGCCGAAAACCGCCCTCATGGTGCTGTGCCACGCCAGCAACGTGACGGGCCTCATCCAGCCCGCCCAGGCAATCGCCCGGGCCTGCCACGACCAGGGCGTTCCTCTGCTGCTGGACGCCGCCCAGACCGCCGGAACGGAGGACATCGCTTCCATCCATGCCGATATGATCGCCATGCCGGGCCACAAGGGCCTGCTGGGTCCCATGGGCACGGGGCTCTTGTGCCTGGGGGACGGCATGCTGCCCCGCCCCCTCCGGGAAGGGGGCACCGGGTCGGCCAGCGAAAGCCTGCGCCAGCCCGCCATGCTGCCCGACCGGCTGGAAAGCGGCACCGCCAACCTGCCCGGCATCGCGGGACTGACCCAGGGCCTCAAATTCATGCTGCGTCATCGGGGCGCCATCACGGAATACGAACAAACCCTCCGCGCCAGGCTGCGGGAGGGGCTTGGCAATATTTCCGGCGTCACCGTGTACGAGGGCCCGTCCGACGCCGCCCATACGGGAGTGATCAGCTTCAACCTGCGGGGCATGGACAGCGGCCAAGCCGCCGACGCCCTGAATCAGCAGAAAATCGCCGTCCGGGGCGGGCTCCACTGCGCCCCCGCCATCCACGCCTGGCTGGGCACCGCAGGAGCCGTCCGCGCCAGCTTGGGCCCCTTCAACACCGACCGGGATGTGGACAGCTTTTTATCCGCTGTGCTGGCCATGGCCCACGCATGAGACGAGGAGACGTTGGGGGCGCTCTGCCCCCAACCCCCCGACCAGGGGCGTGACGCCCCTGGACCCTCACTTAGCGAAGCAGCTTGAAAAATATGCCGGGCAAGCACCGCCTGCCGTGCTGGGGTTTACGAAAGCATGAAGGCTTCTGGCCCAAGAAAGCCGGGAAAATCCCAGGGAAAAAGCTGGCTTTTTCCTAAGGGATTATTCCCTGGCTTTCCCCGGATGCTTTGCATCCGGGTTGGCCGCCAAAGGCGGCCGGGCCAGAAGCATAAGGCCGTCAAGTTTTGCTATCCTTTTCAATGCAACAGCGGGAACCAAGTCGACCATACGCATCAAGTAATTTCCGCAGGAGAGGGTGCAGGGGATCATCCCCTGCCGCGGGGTCTGGGGCCGCGGAGGCCCCAGGGTATCCCTCTTTAATTCATGAGCAACCAGTTGTGCTGACAATCAGCAATTGACGGTTGAAAAACGAGGGAATATAATGTTGATATTCTTTTTGTGGAGGGATTCGGATGGATCAGTTTTCCCGTTCCGCCCTGCTGATTGGGCGGGAGGGCGTTGAAAAATTGGGCCGCGCCAAGGTGGCCCTGTTCGGCGTGGGCGGCGTAGGCGGCTATGTGGCCGAAGCCCTGGCCCGCAGCGGCGTGGGAACCATGGTTCTCTTTGACCCGGACGCCGTGAGCCTGACCAATCTGAACCGCCAGATCGTCGCGCTCCATAGCACTTTGGGTCAGCCCAAGGCCGATGCCATAGCCCGACGGCTCCGAGACATCAACCCGGCGATCAAAGTGACGGCCCATCCCCTGTTTTACCTGCCGGAAAACGCGGATCAGGTAGACCTTTCCTCCTACGATTATATTGCCGACGCCATTGATACCGTGACTGCCAAATTAAATTTAGTTGAGCGCGCCTATCGCTTAAATGTGCCCATCATCAGCGCCATGGGCGCGGGCAACCGCCTGGACCCCGCCCAGGTGCGGGTGGGCGATATTTTTGAAACGAAAAACTGCCCTTTAGCCCGCATCATGCGCAGAGAGCTTCGCAAGCGTGGCATCCCTGCCCTGCGGGTGGCCTATTCCACGGAAGAAGCCCTTGCTCTCCGGCCCGAGGAAGCAGCCGCCCTGCAAGCGGAAACCCCCGCCGCCAACGTCCCCCGCCGGGACACCCCAGGCAGCATGATGTTTGTCCCCGCCGCTATGGGGCTGGCCATGGCCGCCGCCATCGTGCGGGATATTGTTTCCGGATTATAAAAATCAAATCAAAATTAAAAAAGCAAGAAATAATTTAAATTCATGAGAAAGAACGAGAAAAAAGAGGTTTTTTTCCGTTCTTTCACCGTTTATTGACCTTCTTTGACTTTTAATTAATTTGACCTTCTTTGATCTTTATAGTATACTGTGCTCGTCAGCGGGGGAAAATGAAAGTGACCGCTGGCGGCAAAGCAAACGATGACCGGGCTGCCGCCCGAAAGATGCAAGGAGGTTTTCACCATGCTGTATTCTATGATGCCTTACCGTTCTCACCACAATCTGCCCCAGGAAAAGCGCCTGCCCTCCCTGTTTGACGACCGTTTCTTCCGTTCCTTCTTCGATATGAACGACTGGATGGGCAACGTGGGCTTCCGGGTGGATATCCACGACGACAGCGACCATTACACCCTGGAGGCCGAGCTTCCCGGCGTGAAGGAAGACCAGATCAGCCTGACCGTGGAAAACGACACCCTGACCATTTCCGCCGATACCCAGAGCGAACGCAAGGATGAAAAGGCCTATTACAGCGAGCGCCGCACGGGCCACGTATCCCGTTCCTTCAGCCTGGAGGGCATCGATCAGGACCGCATCACCGCTGATTACAGGAACGGCATCCTGTACGTGTCCATGCCCAAGACCCAGCCCGCTGAACCCGCCGGTGCCCGCCGTATTGCCATCGGCCACGGCGAAGCCCAGGAGAGCGCGAAGAACTGATCCGAAAATGTAACTGGGGGAAACCATTCTTTGGAGGCCAAAGAATGGTTTCCCCCAGTTCCGCATCCTCAATCGGCGCAAGTCCGCTTCATGCGGACATTGCTTGTTTCGGATGATCTCACCGCCGATGATATTCCCGCCACAGGCGGTCATCGGCGGTTCGTCCCCTTCCAAGAAAGCCAAAAGGGGAAGCCGTAAAATCTGCGGCTTCCTCTTTTTCGTTCTTTTCAAATGCGCACCCTTATAGTATAATCAGGACGGCCCAAGGAATTCGCGCGGAGGGAGAGTCGTCCATGCTGAGCAAATACCTGTTCAAACAGGCGCTCTTTTCCAATGAGCGTTCCCTGGCCCGCCGCTTTCGTGCGAAAAGGATGCGCTACTTCGAGCAGGCATTTTTCCGTGTCGCGTTTGACAATATCCTGACCGCCGAACCTTCCCGAACCGTCCGCATCCTGGATATCGGCGGCACCTACGATTTCTGGAACGCCCTGGCTTTTCAGTACCTGGATCGCTGTGAAATCACG
Source organism: Clostridia bacterium (assembly GCA_017448975.1). Lineage (GTDB taxonomy): Bacteria > Bacillota > Clostridia > Christensenellales > Aristaeellaceae > RUG563. Next base: position 76,464 of record JAFSKN010000007.1, on the reverse strand, counting down.
CTTTTGAATATGGAAAAGCGCGGAATCGCGGAAACCGTGCCCAACGTGCGCTTTATCGCGGGTGACGCCACGGACTTGAGCGCATTTGCGGACGGGGAATTCGATCTGGTATTCAGCAATTCCTGCATGGAGCATGTGGGCCGCTTCCCGGAATGGCAGCGGATGGCGGACGGCATGCGGCGGGTTGGAAAACATTACTTTCTGCAAACGCCCAACCGGTGCTTCCCCTTGGAGCAGCACTTCATGTTTCCCTTTTTTCAGTTCCTGCCCCTGACCGTCCGGGCCTGGCTGTTTCAGCATTTCGATTTGGGCTATTTCCAGAAAAGCAATGATTGGGAACAATGCGTTAACGCCGTGGACAGCATCCATTTGCTGTCCCTGCGGGATTTGAAGCGTCTGTTCCCCGGCGGGCAGGTGAAGCGGGAAAAACTGCTGGGCCTGACCAAATCCTTCATGATCCACAGTCCCCTGCCGGACTGTCAACAAAAGCACAAGGAGCAAAATCATGTACCGTCTTGAACTGCATTGCCACAACAGCGAAGTGAGCGCCTGCTCCACCTGTCCCGCGGAAACGCTGATCCGCCGCTATCGGGAAGCCGGGTACAGCGGCGCAGTGAGCACCAACCACATCAACCGGGGCACCTACAGCCGCATGGAGGAACTCTCCTGGCCGGAAAAGGTGGCCCATTTTATCCGGGGCTGGGAGGCTTTGAAAAACGCCGCCGGGGACGATTTCGACGTACTTTTGGCCTGCGAAATCAACCTGACTCCCGTGGGCTGGCCCGCCTACATCCCCAACGATTACCTGATTTACGGCGTCACGGAGGATTGGCTTTTGAAAACCGGGGACATGCGGGACATGACCATGGAACAATTGAGCGAAAGCGCCCGGAAAGCGGGCTTCCTGGTGGTGCACGCCCATCCCTTCCGCTGCAATACCGTGATGATGCACCCCGATCTCTTCGACGGCTACGAGGTATACAACGGCAACCCCCGCCACAATTCCCACAACGCCCTGGCGGAGGACTGGGCCCGGATGAACGGAAAGATCATGACCGCCGGTTCGGACTTCCATAAGCCGGACGATCCCTGCTGCGGCGGCATTGAAACAGAATGCCGCATCCGGGACAACGAAACCCTGCTGCGCGTGCTGCGCGGCGGGCAGTACCGGCTGATCCGGGATAATCCTTAAATGCACGCAGTGAGCGGTCAAACGCAATGCGCCCGCGCTTCCAGGAGATAATCACAAACAAGTAATGCAAACGTAATACTTTATACACACATTTTCCTGCCATATATATTATACTATCTATGCGCTGATTTACATCACTGCAACAGCTTGAAGGAGGAAAAGAAAGCATGAAAAAGCTCGTCTCCCTGATTCTGGTTCTGGTTCTGACCCTGGGCTGCGCCGCTGCCCTGGCCGACAACAAAAAGATGGACACCCTGACCTTCCAGTTCGTTCCTTCCAAGGACGCGGACGTGATCATCACCGGCACCAAAAACCTGCCTGAACTGGTGAAGGCTGAAATGGCCAAGCTGGGCTACGACATCGGCAAAGTGGATATTTCCGTTGGCACCAGCTATGAAGCCACCGGCGAAGCCATGAGCGCCGGCACCATCGACGTGGGCTGGCTGCCCGGCGGCACCTACGCCATTTACAGCCAGAACCAGGAAGTGGCCGTCATCCTGACCGCCACCCGCGCCGGCCTGTCCAATGACAGCGAAAACCCCGCCGACTGGAACGGCGTGGCCAACAAGACCCTTCCCACCGACAATCAGGTAACCTTCTACCGTTCCCTGATCTACGCGGCTCCCACTGAAAAGGGCAAGGCCCTGGCCGCCAAGGTCAACGCCGGTGAAAAGCTCACCTGGGACGAACTGAACGACTGCACCTGGGCCGTTGCCAACACCTCCTCTTCCGCCGGCTACATCTATCCCACCATGTGGCTGATGAGCAACTACGAGGGCAAGAAAATTTCCGACCTGTCCAGCGTGGTAACCCTGGGCTATGCCGACGCTTTCGCGCAGGCCGCCGCCGAACAGGTGGACATCATCTGCTGCTACGCTGACGGCCGCCGCGACTACGAAGCGCCCTGGAACCTGCCCACCGATCAGAAGGACGATACCGGCAAGCAGGGCATGGGCCGCGAAGGCGCCATCTGGGACGAACTGAACGTCATCGGCGTCACCCCCGGCATCTATAACGACACCGTAGCCATCACCACCGCCAAGGCCGAGATCAACAATCCCGAATTCATCCAGGCCCTGCAGACGGCCCTGATCAACATCATCAATACCGAAGAAGGCAAGGCCATCTTCTCCGTGTACAGCCACACCGGCTACGCCATCGCCCAGGACAGCGACTATGACGCCGCCCGTCAGGCCCTGTCTGTGGTGAAGTAATTTTCAACCAATCATCTCCTGCCCGGCAGTTCGCTGCCGGGCACCTTTTTTAATATCAATTCACGTATCTTGATAACAGTCAGGCAACATATCAGCGGAAGGGGCGTCGGGGGCACTCCCCCGACTGTAATCGTATCGCGGGGCTCTGCCGCGCGGGGGCCGAAGCGCCCGGACAATCATCCGGTGGATGTTTTTCAGCGGAGGCCGGGCGTTAGCCCTGGGCGGGGGCTGTGAAAAAAGTCCTCTGGAAAAACGGACATAAAAAACGCTTACAATAGATTACAATAGATTTACTTTTTTGACACATTTCTCTCTTGTGGCGTTGAAAGAAAAATGATAAAATAAGATGAGGCATTTTTATGCCGATTTTGCGAAGGAGTTTTTGGGATATCATGTGGAAATGGCTCGTAACCTTATTGCTGCTTTTGCTCCTTCCCTGTGCCGCCTTGGCGGAGGGCTTGGGCTTTACCGTATACCCGGAAACGGTTCGGCCGGGGAAAATCGAAAGGATCAGTTTTTCAGCGCCGTCGGAGGGCGAAGCGAAGCTGGAATTGCTGCTGCCCACGGGAGAGAGCTTTTCCGTGATCCGGGAAAGCGTTTCCGTTTCCGCCGGGGTCAATCACCTGACTTGGGACGGCACGGACGCATCGGGCGCTGATATTCCGGCGGGAGAATACCTGCTGAGCGTTGCCATGAACGGCGAAAACGCCGCCCAGGCCATCACGGTGGGGGAACCCAGCCCCAAGATTTTGTCCATGACCGTCAGCCAAACCCTGATTTCAGGGGAACAATTGCCCCTGACCATCCAGGTGAACGAACCGGGCACCCTGACCATCAGCGTAAAGGCTGCGGACAGCGACGCCTGGGTTTTGGTGCTTTCCCGGGAAATACCCGCGGGGGAGAGCGCGGGAAGCTGGGATGGAACCGTTGGCGGCAGCCCCATTGCCCCCGGTGATTACGTTGTGCAGTTTTCCTTGACGGACGTTTTCGGCTATACGGCCACGGCCTACCGGATCCCCCTGACCGTGACGCCCGGCGGCGGGACCGCGGCGGCGTCCGTATCCGCAGATTCTGAACCGGTGCAGGAAACCATGATTCCCAGCGCCCACGCCCCCATGGACGGGGAAAGCAATTATTGGACGCTGCCCATCGGCGAATTTGACGAAGCGGCCATTTGGGAAGTGATGATGCAGCCCCTTGTGGTCATTGACAGCAGCAAGGTCAAAGGCAAAGACCAGCGGGATGTATACCAGCTTCGGAAAACGCCGGACAATGCCAGCGGCAAAGACAACATCGTGGGCGAAATCACCTATGATTCCCAGGGCCTGCATATCCTGGAAACCCGGGACGACGGATGGACCCTGGTGGAAGCCTACAATTCCTCCTACGGCCCCAACTGCGCCAGCCGCCGGGGCTACGGGGTGACGGACGACCTGATCCAGGGCTATGTGAAAACCGCCCTGCTGAAAACCATTACCCCCCGCACGGATTACGGCCTGCTGATCGATAAAGTGGAACAGCGCATGTATATTTTCTCCGAGGGCAAGTGCATCGGCAGTCTGCTGGTGTCCACGGGCCTGAACAACGCCAAGCAGTCCTGGAACGAAACGCCCTCCGGCGAATTTGTGATGATCAGCAAAATGGGCGGTTTCCCGGCGGGCAATCTTTGGTGCGCCTACGGCATGCGCGTCAACGGCGGCTGCGCCATTCATGAGGTGCCCTATATCGGCAACGTGGACACGCCCGCCGACCGCCGGGATTATTCCTCCACTGTGAAGCAGCTGGGCCAGAAGGCCAGCCACGGCTGCATCCGGGTGCAGAAGGCCGCCAATGAGCAGGGCCAGAACATCAAGTGGCTGTGGGACAATCTTAAGGTGAACACCAAAGTGCTCATCTGGGACGATACGGGCCGCAACCGCCCCTACCCGGTGGACGACGATTACCCGCTGTACTACAATCCCAACGGCGGCAAGTATTACCACGAGAATCAGAACTGCCCCAGCGTGAAATCCCGCTTCCTGCCGCTGACGGAATTCACCTACGGCGAACTGGATACCGGCGCTTTCGCCAAGCTGACCCCCTGCGCCAAATGCACCACCCTCATGCGCAAATCCCAGATCGACGCCATGAACGCGGAAGCGAATAAATAACACACTGCTGTTGAAATCCAATTGAAAAGAAGCTAATCCCTTCCTTTTATGGCTTTCTCGGAAGGGGGGCTGGGGGAAAGCGCTCTTTGACCCCCAAAGAGTGGTTTCCCCCAGTTTCGTTCCTTGCATAGAAAAATTTTGCGAAATGCTTGCCTTTTTGGCGGGGTAATGGTATGATAAGGACGACGTGAGAGAATACACGATCTATATTTGGAGGTGTCATAATGGCTTACAAAATTTCCGATGCGTGCATCAGCTGCGGCGCCTGTGCCGCCGAATGCCCCCAGGAAGCGATCGCTGAAGGCGATGGCAAGTACGAAATCGACGCGGACAAGTGCATCGAATGCGGCGTTTGCGCTGAAACCTGCCCCGTTGGCGCTCCTGCTCAGGAATAATTGAATTCCCGCCGCTTTGCGGCAGATACCGCCGGTTCTCCGGCGGTGTTTTCGTTTTTGGCAAAAAAAGAGAGCCGGTGTTCGGCTCTTTCGGCGCATCGGCTTGGTCGACGCGCTGTGCGCTGTTTGCGCCGCAATCGTTCCTGGGTCTGAGCGAGGTTACGGGTAAACCTGAAAAGACCGTTTTATTGGAATATTCACCAGGGGATGGGCGCGGAGATAATTCAGAATCAGTTCGCTCACATCGGTCTGAATCTCCCGCAGGATTTTGCAGGACCGGTAAAAGTCAAAATCTCCGGCGCCGGTCGCCCGATAATCGCACATGCAAAGGGACAGCGTTTCCTCCGGGGCGATTTCCCTGCCGTTCCGCTTCAGCTCCACCACCCGGCTGCCCGCGGGACGGTTCAGATCGAACGCATAAGTGATGCCCGCAAAGTAATCATAATTATAATGCGCTTCTTTGGGTTCCAGGAAATGCGGGTCAATGCGCACCTGCTTCCGGGCGTCCACCTGGAAATAGGTGGCGCACTGTTCCAGCGCTTTCCGCAAAATTTCTCCCGTTACTTCCAACACCTTGAGCGTATTGCTGTACACATAACTGGCCACCACGTCCCGAACGGTCACCTGGCTGTCAAAGCCCCGCACGCTGTTGGCCAAGGCCGCGCAGCTTATATCCGCGCCGCTGGCTTCCAGCTGCACCATGTTGAAGAAATCGGCAATGGGCGTGCCGCGCAGGGCCATGGTCAGATGATCCTCCGGCCAAATGGGCTGCGAAAGATGGCCCACCGGATGATCCAGCCAAGCGTTCAAATCGCTGAACAGCTGCTGTTCACCATCGGTCAGCTCCGCGTGATCCGGCACGCCGCACAGAGAGGAATGAAAACGCCCGTCTTCGTCCAGGGTGACTTTTACATATTGTTCGGCGTTGCAGGGCGTTTGCACGATATGCGTTCCGTGCCAGCTTCCTTCCGCCAGGGCAATGTGCTGATGGCCGGTCAGCAGCAGATCGAAAGGCAGTTCTTCGCATAAACGGCAGGCGATATTTTCGTCCGTGTCGGACAGGCTGCGCCCCGTGGATAGATCCTTTTCGATCCCGCCGTGATAGATGCCGATCAGCACGTCGTGGGGAGGCAGGGCCGCGATTGCTTTCCGGGCCGCTTCCAGCGGGCCGGATACCGTGAGCCCCACCAGGTTTTCTTTCTTTTCCCAACGGTTCACCCAGTCCGACACGATGCCCACCAATCCCACGCGCAGGCCGTTTCCCAGCACGCGCACCGTGCCTGGAAGCAGGGGCAGGCGGCCTTTTTCATCCTGAACATTGGCGCACAGGCACTGGGCGCTGAGCTCGCGCAGGTATCGGCCCAGGAATTCGGGCCCGTAATTGAAATCATGATTGCCTAAGGTCACATAATCGTACCCCCGGTCGTTCATGGCCCGCGCCACAGGGGAATCGATGCCGCTGACATGGCAGTAATATGTCAGGGGCGAACCCTGGACGGTATCGCCGCCATCGATGATCAGCGTGTTTTCGTCCTTGGGGAAGCGCATGGAAAGCAGCCCCATGGGGTGGGGCCGCAAATCTCTGAAATGGGTGGGATACAGGTAACCGTGGGTATCGGAGGTAAAATAAACCGTCAAACGTGTGTTCATGCTTATCCTCGCGCCAGCTTGGAACGGATCCTGGTAGAGAAGATTTCGATCACGACCATCAGCACCACCATGCCGCACAGATACGCGCCCACCATGCTCCACCGGCTGGAATTCATGCACTGAATCAGCGCCGCGCCAATGCCGCCCGCGCCGACGATGCCCAGGGTGGTGGCGTCCTTCACGTTGATGTCAAAGCGATAGATCACGGTGGAAATAAAATTGGGGATGATCTGGGGCAGGATGCCGTAGCGGATTTTCTGAAAGCCGTTGCACCCCGAGGCGTCTAAGCTTTCCAGAATTTTAATGTCGATGTCTTCGATGGCGTTGATGTACATTTTGCAGATCATGCCGATGGAGCAGACGGATTCTGTGACCACGCCGCAGAAAGCGTTGGGCCCGGTCACGCGGATCCACACCAGCGCCCATACCAGGCTGGGAATGGTGCGGATGCCCAAAATCACCGCCCGGAAGATCACTGCCACCCACTTGGGCACGATCTTGTCGCAGGCCAGGAAGCTAAAGGGAATGGCCAGGATGCCGCCGATGATGGTGCCAAGCACGGCGATGGCCACGGTTTGCAGCAGCTGATAAGGAACGCCTTCGGTTGTCAGATTAAACAGCAGGTCGGTATCCGGATGGATCAGGCCGTTGCCGATGCCCTGGGCAATGGAGATGCCCTTCGTCGCCAGGCCCTTATAGGTGATCGACGTTCCGCTCCAGCCCAGCAGCGCCGCCACGATCAAAAGGATCAGCGTATACAGCCACCAGAGCCGGGGCCGGGAAGCGTACGCTTCCTCGATGGTGAGGGGACGATCCGGATTCAGCGTTTGTTTTGTTTTTCCCATCTTTCTTCCCCTCCTCAGCTCAGCTTTTTCCGCAGATACTGGCTGGTGTTTTCAATGATAAAGACCACCACGAACAGCGCCAGCAGCACCGCGCCCAAGCTTTCATAATCACGCCAGCCGATGAACTCATTGATCAGGATGCCCAGGCCGCCCGCGCCCACATAGCCCAGAATGGCCGCGGCGCGGATATTCATTTCCAGGCTGTACAGGCAGTAGGAGAGATAAGTGGGCAAAATCTGCGGGATGCAGGCGCTCCAGAAGGACTGGAACTTGTTGGCCCCGAAGCTCTCGGTGGCCTCGAAAGCGCCCATGTCGATGGTCTCGATGGATTCGTACATCATTTTGGCCACCACGCCGAAGGTAAACACGATAATGGCCATGGTGCCCGCGAAGGTGCCCAGGCCGAAAATCAGCGCGGCGAACTTGGCGATGATCAGGGTGGGCAGCGTGCGGATGATCATCAGCAGGATTCGCAGGCCCCACACCACCACGCCGTTTTTGTTGATGTTGGTGGAGGACAGCACGGCGATGGGCAGCGCCAGCGTCGCGCCGATCACCGAGCCCATGATGGACATTTTGATGGTGTCGAACAGGGCGCTGAACAGCTTGGACGTGTTCGCCGCGTCGCCGCCGAAATAGCTCCAGTTGGGATGGAAGATGCGGCCTAAGATATAGCCCAGCTGATAGCCCCGGTTGATAATGATGGCGAAATCAAAGCCCGTCACTTTCGCGGATATATAGATCACCGCCAGCACGATCACCGCGATGAACGGCGTCCGGGAAACCGGCTTCTGCACGGTGTGGCCATTGGGCAGGGTGATGGTGCGGGGCTTGATGATCCGATCCAGCAGCGGCGTTTTATAGGCCGCTTCAGCAGTTTTTTTCTTCATGGCCGCCTCACTTCTCCGCCGTGGGAATGGCGGCGCCGTTGTAGATATCGTCCAATATCTCCTGCGTCACGCTGGTGGTGGGGCCGTCGTACACGATCCTGCCCGCGCGGATGCCGATCACGCGGGAGCAGTAATTCAGCGCCAGATCCACATGATGGATATTGATGAGCACGGTGATGTTCATTTCTTCGTTGATGCGCTTAAAGTCGCTCATCACCTGTTTGGCCGTGATGGGATCCAGCGCCGCCACCGGCTCGTCCGCCAGAATGATGGTGGGGTTTTGGTTCAGCGTGCGGGCCAGGGACACGCGCTGCTGCTGGCCGCCGGAAAGCTGGTCGCACCGGGTATACGCTTTGTCCAGAATGCCCACTTTGTCCAGCGCTTCCAGCGCGTGCATCTTCTGCTCCTTGGTGAACAGCCCCAGCAGCACGCGGAAAAAATTCATGTCAGGCACCATGCTGGTCAGCACGTTTTTGATGGCGGTGGCGCGGGTGACCAGGTTATAGGACTGAAAGATCATGCCGATCTTGCGGCGAAAGCGGCGCATGCTCTTGCCTTTCAGGGTCATCACGTCGGTGCCGTCCACAATCAGCTGGCCGCTCGTTACGTCGATCATCCGGTTGATTGTGCGGATCAGAGTGGATTTTCCCGCGCCGCTCAGACCGATAATGGCCACGAACTCGCCCTGATCAATGGTCAGATTAATATCCTGCAGGCCTTTAACGCCGTTGGGATACACTTTATCCACATGTTTGAATTCAATCAAGAAAATCGTCTCCTTCCGATTCGTCGGGATGGCCTTTCCATCACAGCTATCATCATATCATGGAGCAGAATGCAATACAAGCGATTTTTAGGGAAAAAAGGAAAAAAAGGTCGCGTTTCCCCTTTGGGTTCATGGTAACGCGCGGGAGGGTAAAGACTGGCAATCTGCCCTGCTCTGTGCCATAATTCCTTTCGGTATAGTTTGTCATCAACCTGATTATACCAAAAAACGGAAATCTCCCAAGTACTGCCCCTTGAGAGATTTCTGTTTTTTTCGTTGGGGTTTGAAATGCTATTTTTTCACAGACCCCATAGCGTTTGATTGAAAGAACTTATTGAGCTTTCCAGGTGTTGTACTGATTCTGGAATTCGGCCAGCACTTCCTGATAGCCGGCGGCGTCCAGTTCAGCCTGATACTGTTCGATGTAAGCATCCACGGCATCAGCGGGGATCGCGCCGTTTTCAAGCTGGAAGCCGTACTGTTCAAACAGGGAGGAGCAAGCGGTGTAGGAGGCTTCAACAGGGGTCTTGTCGAAACGGAAGCCAGCCGCGCAGGAGGTTTCAGCGCCGCCATTGAACTCGATATACAGGTCAGCCTTGTTGTCGGGCTCGTTGTACATGGGGGTCACGATGGTAGCGGAGGCGGATTCCCACATGCTGTGGTTGTACTTGTCGGAGTGCTGGGTCACATGCTTGATGGCCTGACCCTCTTCCTGGGTGTATTCAAAGTCTTCGCCCTCGATGCCGAAGGTATACATATCAGCCAGAGTAGCATCGGTATACAGCAGTCCCAGGAAAGCGATCGCGGCCTTGGCCTGTTCTTCGGTGCTGTTGGCGGTGATGCAGTAGCAGCTGCCCAGGGCGGAGGTGCTGTGGGCGAAGCGAGAAGCGATGGGCTGCATGACCACATCCTGCTTATAGCGGCTGTTGGCTTCTTCGTTCACGGGGATGTCGGTCCACCAGGAGATGGCCCAATCCTTGCTCTGGGTGGTGGTATCGGTGGTCACTTTGTTAGCTTCGTCTTCGGACACATAGCCCTTATCGGCCCATTCGCCCATGAGCTTGCAGAATTCGGCGTACTGGGGAGTGAGGATGGTGTCCACCACTTCGTTGGTGGCGCGGTCCACGGCGAAGAAGTTGGTGTTGGCATCAGCGGTGAAGAAGTCGAAATCACCGATATACCAGCGATAGAACATAGCGGTCTTCTGGGTGAGGAAGGGATACTTCAGGCCTTCGGCCTTGGCGTCGGCCAGCATGGGCTCCAGATCGGCCAGGCTCTTGACGGAGGTGATATCCCAGTCGTACTTTTCAACCAGATCCTTGCGGAACATCACGTCGTAGCCTTCCACGTTGTCCTTGTACACGGGCACGAAGTAGTTGCGGCCATTGTACTTGGTGGCTTCCCACTGGCCTTCGGCCATGGAGCCGTACAGGGCGGTGCCGGGCAGCAGATCAGTGATATCATACACAGCGTTCTTGGGAACCAGATCGTTGGTGCCGATGACGGATTCCCAGGAAGCCGTCCACAGCAGGTTGATCTCGTTGTTCGCCAGGGCCAGGTTGGCCTTCTCGGTGTATTCGCCGCTGCCGATGTCGGTCAGCTTGATCTGCACGTTGATTTTGTCGGCGATGTAGGCGTTAATGGCGTCTTCCACCTTCTTGACCTGTTCAGAATCGGGGGTGGCCAGGTTGAAGGTGCAGCGGGTCAGGTTGATGACGACCTTGTCATCGGCATGGGCCAGCGCGCAAACGCTCAGCAGCATGCACAGAACCAGCATCAGGGATACGAGCTTCTTCATAACAGTTGCCTCCTAAGTTTTTTTATTTCTAACGCCCCAAGCGCTGGGGCATTGAAACCTGATTAACCTTTCACCGAACCTACGGTGAGGCCCTTGACGAAGTACTTCTGGAAGAAGGGGTAGGCCACCATAATGGGGCCGATGACCACGATCACCGTGGCCATAGTGGAGGAATACTGGGGAATGGTGCCGCCCATGGCCGCGCGGGCGCTGGCGGGCACGTTGTTGTTGTTCAAAAGGAATTCGATACTCTTTTGAATGTTGATCAAAAGCAGCTGCAGGGGCTTTTTGTTGTTGCTCACGATGTACAGCAGGGCGTTCTGCCAGTCGTTCCAATAGGCGGTGGCCATCATGAAGCCCACGGCTGCCAGGGAGGGCTTGAGCAGGGGCAGGGTGATCTGGAAGAAGGTGCGGTAGTCACCCGCGCCGTCAATGGTGGCGGCTTCCATCAGCTCGCCCGGGATGCTGTTGGCGATGTACGTGCGCAGGATGATCACGTTCATAGTGGTTACGCACAGGGGCAGGATCAGCAAGAGCAAGCTGTCCTTGAGGCCGTACCAGCTGGTAAACACGATGTAGCCCGCCAGTTGGCCGCCGTTAAACAGCATGGGGATCAACAGGAACACGGACAGGAACTTGGACAGCCTGAAATCGCGGCGGCTGATGGAGAAGGCGTACATGCTCATGATCAGCAGGCCCAGCAGGGTGCCCGAAATGGTAACGAAGATCGTGACGCCGTAGGAGCGGATCAGCTGGCTGCCGTAGCGCAGCACGGAATCCATGCCGTTCATGCTCCATACCGCCGGGAAGAAGGAGAAGCCGTGCTGGTTGATATACATTTCATCCGTGAACGCGGAAATGAACACCAGCAGCACCGGGGCGAAGCAGAACACCGTGAACAGGAACACCAGCAACAGCAGGATGTACTGCCCGATCCCCTTCTTTTTCTTTTCCCACCGCTTTTTGTAAACCTTTTTATATGCCATATCCGTCATTTTGGTTTCCTCCTTTGCAGCGTCAGAACAGGGCGTTTTCCGGCTCGATCTTGCGAACCGAGAAGTTAGCCAGCAGCATCAGCAGCAGGCCGATCACGGATTGGAAGAAGGACGCGGCGGCGGTGTAGCCGAAGTTGGAGGATTTCAAAATCTGGTTGAGGATATAAGAATCAATGACCTGGGTGGTGCTGTACAGCGCGCCGTTATTGCGGGTGACCTGATAGAACAGGCCGGTATCGGAGCGCATCACGTTGCCCACGGACAGTAGCAGCATCACCGTGACCATGGGGATCAGGGCTGGAACGGTGATGTGGCGGATCTGCTGCCATTTGTTTGCGCCGTCGATATCCGCGGCCTCATAAAGGGAGGTGTCGATGCCGGAGAGCACGGACATGTACAGTACCGAGCCGTAGCCCGTATCCTTCCACACCTTCACCACCAGCAGAATCCAGGGCCAGTAATCGGCTTTGGAATAGAAGCGGGTGGAAGTGCCAAAGACGTTGTTGATGAGTCCTGTGCGGGAATCGATGAACGCGAACACGATGAACTGCACGGCCGCGTAGGAGATGAATACCGGAATGATCATCAAGGTCTGCATGGTCTTGGCCATTTTCTTGAAGGCCAATTGGTCGATGGCGATGGCCACCACGATGTTGAGGAAGGTGCCCACGATGGTGAACAGCAGATAGTACAGCACCGTGTTCACCGTCATGTTCACGAAGGTGTTCTTGGATTTGATCAGGAATTCAAAGTTGGCCAGGCCCACCCAATCGCTGCCGAAGATGCCCTTGGAATAGTCGAACTTTTCAAAGGCCAGCACCAGGCCGCTCATGGGCACGTACATGATGAACAGCAGCACCAGGAAAGCGGGCAGCGCCATCACCACATGCGCCCTGTGTTTCCAAGTGTTATGAAAGAATTCTTTCACAATCCCCAACTCCTTTGCTGATCTTTGGCATCCGGTCAAATAGCGAAATTGTTTTAGTTTATTTTTTTGAGCAGTCAACTTTCGCCCATACAGTGGTATATATCGGCAAAATTGAAATCATTATTTGCAAAAAACTATAGTTAAATCGTTTTCGGTCCCTGGGCAACGGGCGCTACCGTTTCGCCCCGCAGGAGCCGCACCGGCACGATAACGGATTCGGCCGTGGGCCGGTTTTCGATCTGGGCGATCAGCAGCCGCGCCGCTTCCCGGCCCATCCGGGGCGCGTCCTGGTACACGGTGGTCAGCCGGGGGGAGAAGTTCTGCATCTGGGAGAGGCCGTCAAACCCCGCCAGGGACACGTCCCTGGGAATATTGACCCCAGATTCCACGGCGGCCTGCTTCGCGCCGGTGGTGTTGTAATCGTCGCACATGAGGATGCAGGTGGGCCGCTGGGGCAGGGAAAGCAGCACCTGCACGATGGCCCTGGCGTTTTCCGGATCGGTGTACCGGCAGGGCAGCAGGTATTCGGCCGGCACCGTCAGGCCCAGGCGCTCCGCCGATTCCCGGAACGCTTTCAGCCGGACGTCGGAAACGGCGCTGGAAGGGCCGTGGACATAGGCGATGCGGCGGTGGCCCAAGCTGTACGCATAGTCCATCAGTGCCCGGATGCCCCCTTCATTGTCGGACATTACGCTGGGCACGTCCTGGAACCGGCGGTCGATGGTGACCACGGGCAGCTCGCTTTCCGTTACTTCCCGCACCTCGGCGTCGTCAAAGTCCAGACAGGCCATGCACACGCCGTCCACTTCCCGGTAGCGGCAGTGATCCAGATACGTCACGCGGCCGTTGCCCATGCGGTGGCCGATGAAAGTGATGTCGTACCCCTCCTGCTCAGCCTCGCGCTTGAAATGCTCCAGCACGGTGGAGAAAAAGGGGTGGGTCAGGCCGCTTTGGGAATCGTCGGAGAACAGCACGCCCAGATTGTAGCTGCGCCCGCCTTTAAGCGCCCTTGCGTGGGCGTTGGGGTGATAATCCAACTCCCGCACGGCGGTCATGACCGCCTGGCGCGTGGCCTCGCTGATGTCGCTGTACCCGTTCAACGCTTTGCTGACAGCCGATACAGAAAGCCCGCAGTGTTCAGCCAAATCCCGAATGGTGACACCCATAGGGCTTTCCTCCCCTCATTTGTTTTCGGCGTTCAATCGTTTGTTTCGGTACTAAATCGTTTTCGTGTACAGTATAACATATACCCCCCCCGTATGTCAATAGGCGTTTTCACTTTTTTCGATATTTTTTTGTGTATTTTTTTCACTTGCCGAAAACGTTTACCCGCAAACACGAAAGTTTCGGAAAATCAATTTTTTCCCTGTGCCTGATCCTGGCGCAGGATTTTGCGCCCCGGCGGCGAAAATATGCAGCGTCTGATTTTGTACCGTTTTCAACACGCACTTTCAAAGGAGGAAACCGCATAAATGAAGTACATGCATTCGGAATGGAGAAGCCGGGTGGATCACTGGATCGAAGCGCTGAAGGAGGACTTGTACCTGCCCCTGGGGCGCATCGATCTGGCCGCCTTTTTTACCGCGGAGCACCTGCCGCCGGAGGAAGCGGCGAAGGGCGATTTCCAGCCCATCCTTCCCGGCGAAAAGTGGGGAAAACCCTGGGAATACTGCTGGATGCGCGGCAAAATCACCCTGCCGGAGGCCGCGGCGGGCAAGCGCGTCGTGATGGATCTGCAAACCGGCTGGGAATCCACCATCTATGTAAACGGCTTATCCTTCGGCACCCGCCGGGCGGAATGGGTGACCGTGCCCCATCACTATATCGTGGATAACGTGCTCACGGCCTGCGGCGTGCCCGGCGAAAGCTACGATCTTTTGATCGAAGCCTACGGCGGCCACGATTTCCCGGAGCACAAGGGCTATGCCTGCGCCACCGGCCCGGTGCTGCCCGGCAGCTATGAGGGGCTCAACGGCCCCGGCCCCCGGAACACCCTGGGGGACGTGACCTTCGGTATCTGGAACGAGGACGCCTATCAGCTTTATATGGATATGATGACCTTAAAGCTGCTGGCGGAACAGGTGGACCCCGAAAGCCTGCGGGCGGACAGCGTGGCCACCGCTTTGGAGCAGGCCACCCTGATCGCCGATTTTGAACAGCCCCCGGAAGCCAGGATCGAAAGCTACAAAGCCGCCCGGGAAGCCCTGCGCCCCGCCCTCCAGGCCGTGAACGGCACCACCGCCCCGGTCTTCTATGCCGTGGGCAACGCGCACCTGGATTTAGCCTGGCTGTGGCCCATGGCGGAAACCCACCGGAAAACCAGCCGCACCTTCGCCCAGCAGTTGCGGCTGCTGGAGGAATACTCCGAATACAAATACATCCAAAGCCAGCCCGCCGCCTATGAAATGTGCCGGGAATACTATCCCGAGCTGTTTGCCCGCATCGTGAAAGCGGCGAAGAAGGGCCAATGGATCGCCGAGGGCGCCATGTGGGTGGAGCCGGACACCAACATGACCTCCGGCGAATCGCTGATCCGTCAGGTGATCCACGGCAAGCGCTATTATAAGGAAGTATTCGGCGTAGATTCCGTGGTGCTGTGGCTGCCGGATACCTTCGGCTATTCCGCCGCCCTGCCCCAGATTCTGAAGGGCACGGGGGTCAAATATTTGGTGACCCAGAAAATTTTCTGGAGCTACAACGAGGGCGACCGCTTCCCCTACCACTATTTCACCTGGGAGGGCGCGGACGGCTCCAAAATCGACACCTTCCTGCCCACCAGCTACACCTACCAGACCGACCCCAAGGAAATCTGCCAGACCTGGAAGGGCCGGGTGCAGAAACGGGGCCTGGATTCCTTCCTGCTGCCCTTCGGCTATGGCGACGGCGGCGGCGGCCCCGCCCGGGATTACATCGAATACCTGCTGCGGGAAAAGGATTTGGAGGGTATGCCCCGGGTCAAAATGGAGGGCCCCGTCCAGTTCTTTGAGGATATGGAAGCAAAGGGCGGCCCGAAAAATACCTACGTGGGCGAGCTCTATTTCTCCGCCCATCGGGGCGTTTACACCTCCCAGGCCGCCATCAAAAAAGGCAACCGCCGGTCGGAGCTGGCCCTCCGGGAAGCCGAAATGTGGGGCGCGCTGGCGGCGGCGACGGCCCGAAGCTTTGCCTATCCTCTCCCCCGCATGGACGCGGCCTGGAAAAAGCTGCTGCTGAACCAGTTCCACGATATCCTGCCCGGTTCCTCCATCGCCAAGGTATACGAGGACGCCCGCAGGGATCACCGGTGGATCATCGGCGAAGCGGAGGCCGTAAAGAAGGACGCCCTGAATGCCCTGACTTCCGGCGATGGTTTCTCCGTGTTCAATTCCCTGTCCTTCCCCCGGACGGGGCTGGTCAAATTGCCTGAATGTTTCGCAAACGGCGCGGTTACGTCGGAGGGCGAACCCGTTCCTGTACAGCATACGGCGGAAGGTTTGGTGGGCCTGGTCACCGTGCCCCCCTGCGGCGCGATGTGCCTGACGCCTTGCGGCACCGCTTCCGAAAACGAGCACACGGCCCGCGCTTATCTTACGGAAACCGGCGCGGTGATCGAAAATGACCTGGTGAAGGCTGTGCTCAACAGCCTGGGCGAAGTGGTATCCTTTACGGATCAGACCGGCCGGGAATATGCCGCCGGGCCCATGAATCACCTGCTGGCCTACAAGGATGTGCCCCGCATCTTCGACGCCTGGGACATCGATTCCAATTACATCGACCAGCCGGTGTCGCTGGAGGAAAAGGCAGAGCTGACCGTGAAAGAGGCGTCCGGTCTGCGGGCGATTCTGCACGTATCCCGCAAGATCATGAATTCCGCCTGGGAGCAGGACATCGTTTTGACGGCGGCCAGCGAACGTCTGGATTTCGTTACCACCGTGGACTGGCGCGAGCTTCACCGCCTGCTCAAGGTGGAATTCCCCGTGAACGTCACCGCCGCCGAGGGCGTCAACGAGATCCAATTCGGCTATCTGGCCCGGCCCAACCACCGCTCCCGCCTGTACGACAAGGACCGGTTCGAGGTCTGCAACCAGCGGTACAGCGCCCTGTGCGACCAGAGCCACGGCGCGGCGGTGCTGAACGACTGTAAATACGGTATCAGCATGAACGGCAACGCCCTGCAATTGTCTCTGCTGCGAGCCGCCGCCTCCCCCGAAATGCGGGCGGACAACGGGGTGCACACCTTCACCTACGCCTTTACCGGCTGGAACGGTTCCTTCCTGGACAGCCCCGTGGTGCGGGAAGCCTACGACCTGAACGTGCCCCTGCAAACGGCGGAAAGCGGCTGCGCGCCTTTCAGCGCGTTCAGCGTGGACGCGTCCAACGTGTTCATCGACACCGTAAAGCCCGCCGAGGACGGCAGCGGCGATGTGATCCTGCGCCTGTACGAAGCCAAGCGGGGCGACACCGCCTGCCATCTCGCGGTGAATATCCCCATTCAGGCCGCGTACCTGTGCGACATGCTGGAAAACAGGCTGGAAGCCCGGCCGGTCACGGACGGCAAGATCGTCCTGCATTTCCATCCCTTTGAGGTGAAAACCATCCGGTTCACGCCTGCCAGCCTCTGATTTTGTTCGTCATGATGCCAAAGGCCATAGCGGTCAAGTCCGCTATGGCTTTTGGCGTTATTCGCTTATACTTTTCAGCGGGAATGAAACCTTCCAATCGCCCGCGATATAGGGATCGGCTGTAATAAATTCGCCCGTCAGCACAAGATTTTCCAGTTTCTCCGGATAATCCGTGAAGATGTATTCCTGCCAGCTGTCGCTGGAATCGACGCCGTTCGTTTCCCTGCCGAACCAGCTCACGGTGCCAATGCCTTTTGGCAGTTCGCCATGACCGTAATCGTTGCCCGCCGTATCGGTCAGGGCAAGGAAGCCGTGGTTATCCGTATGGTAAATATCGTCGTACCGGAGCTGCACGTGCAGCGCGCCGCCGCACAGGCCCGCCCCGGCGAGGGTGACGCCCTCTGTCACGGTGATTTCACGGCTGTTTTCCGGGTTCAGCACCTCCACGCCGTCGCCATCCACCGATCCGCCCCGGATGCCGCCAGGGACGGGCACGGTTTCCGCTTCCCGGATTTCCCCCAGCAACGGGGTCAGATCCACGGTGATTTTCCGTTTGCCCGTCAAAACGCGGCTGACGCTGAACGTCACCTTGTCCGTTTCCGCAGGCTGTTCACTGAACCGCATATATACGGCAAAGGATGCCGTGCCGGTTTCCGGGTCATAATCCAGCAGGGTGCAGGTGCCGGAGCCGTCATAGGGCAGCCACAAGGTTTCGCTGTCAAACAGGTCCACGGTGCCATCTATACGGTCCCCGGTCATATCCCGCATGGTCAGGGTCACGAAAGCCTCCTGTCCCCGGAGGGAAGCGGACACCACCTCCATGCGGATGCCCTGATCCTCACACACCAGGTTCACAGGCTTCAGGGCTTGAGACGCCCAGGGCCAGACCCGGTATAAAAGCGCGTTGATATCCTCATTGACGGCGGCCAGCGCCCCCGCCGTACAGGTGAGCAGCAGCACCGCTGCAACGACCGCCAGCAGGCGTTTTCCCTTCATTCGATAAGCTTTCCTTTCCGTATCCGCTTCCATGGCCATGGTCTCGTCGATTTCTCCAATGGCCGCAAGCAAATCTTCCCTGGTCACAAGATTCCCTCCTTAATCATGCGGTTTTTCAGCCTGATCCGCGCGCGGAACAGCATGGACGCCACCTTGCTTTGGGAAAAGCCCGTTTTTTCCGCGATCTCCCCGATGCCGTACAAATGCCAGTACCGAAGCAGAAAAACGCGCTTTTCCGTTTCCGGCAGACGGTTCAGAAACGCCTGGATGCTCTCGGCCAGCATCCGGTTTTCCATGCGGGCTTCCACCGTTTCCCCGCCGGGCAGGCAATCTCCCAGTTCTTCCAGCGCCGCCGCCCTTTCCCCGCCTCCGCGCTTCGCGGCGTCCCGTTTCCGGCAGGCGTCCAGGCTGATCCGGCGCACCAGTTTTGCCAGATAGCCTTTCAAATCCCGGGGTTTTTGGGGCGGAATACTGTTCCAGGCAGCCAGCCACGCGGCGTTCACGCACTCCTCCGCGTCCTGCCGGTCGCCCAAAATGCGCCGGGCGATGGCCTCACAGTACGCCCCGTACCGGTCCTGGGCGCAGGCTACGGCCTGCTCGTCCCGATTCAGGTACAAGTCTACGATCCGGCTGTCCTCCATGGATTTCCTCCTCTTCCTCGTTTGAAAGACCTTTCACCTGTATTACTCGCAAAAAAACAGAAAGCATTGCGGTTTTTCTGAAAAAAATCCGCCGGTTTTCTTGCCCGGCGGATTTTCCTTATTTTTCTGTTGTTTCTTCCGATTGTGCCAGGGCTTTTTCCAGGGCGTCCAGCAGGGCGTCCCGCCCGTCCCCCGTTTCGGAGGAATAGCAGATGACCTGCCAGGGCTGCACCTGCAAAGCACGGCAGATGGGGGCCAGGTTTTTCATCCGCGCCCCTCGGGAAATCTTATCCGCCTTGGTGGCGACTACCAGGAAGGGCTGGCCCGTAGCCCGCAGGAAGGCGTTCATCTGCATATCGTCCTGGGTGGGCTCGTGGCGAATATCCACCAAATGCAGGGTCAGGCGCAGTTCTTTGGTTTCCCGGAAATATTTTTCCATCATGCCGCCCCAGCGCTGCTTTTCCTGCTTATCCACCTTGGCGAAGCCGTAACCCGGCAGGTCCACCAAATGAAAGCTGCCGTTGAGCAGGAACAGGTTGATCAGCCTTGTTTTGCCGGGGGTAGCGCTGGTCTTTGCCAGGGCCTTGCGGCGGCACAGGCTGTTGATCAGGCTGGATTTGCCCACGTTGCTCTTTCCCGCCACGGCGATTTGGGGCAGGGCGGGGTCGGGGGCGGCGTAAACGCTCATGCTGGTGACAAATTCGGCGGTTTTGATTTCCATTTTCTTTCTCGCTTTCCAAGGATCAGGCCGCGCTTTTCCCGCATCCGGTGAGCTTTACCAGTCCCTTCCACAGGAAGTGAAACAGGGCTGTTGCCAGCGCGGAGCAGGAGAGCACGGCAAGGATATACAGGGGCACGTTTCTGATATACACGGCGCTGGGGGCCACGCCGGCAAAGCTGAAGCCAAACAGATCCACAAAAATGCCGTGGATCAGGTAGAACGACAGGGTGACGCTGCCAAGCATAGCCAGGAGCTTATTGCCCAGACGGACCTTCATCAGCAGCAGGAACCAGAACGCCACGAAAGCCACGCACACCAGCCATTGAGAAACACAGCAGCCCAGCCGGTGCGGCACTTTGAGGGGATCGCCCCAGTTTTCCCCGTAATAGCCCCACCATTTGTCGGCAGCCAGAACGGAAATATGATACAGGACAAAGACGGCGGCAAAAGACAGCGCCAGCCAAAACCCATAGCCTTTTTTCAGGAACGCCGTCACCCGCGCCTCGTATTTGCCAAAGACCATCCCCAAGGGGAACAGGATGATGCTGTTGTACCACCATTCGCCCCGCATCCATCCCGCGCCATGATGATCCAGACAGGCCCCCAGCAGCGTATAGGCCAGGGTGAACAGGGTGACCCAGCCAATGGCAGCCCCTTCCCGCCTGCAAAAACGGAAGGAAAGATAAAAGGCCAGGTAGAAAAACGGGATTACGATCTGATACCAGGCATTGTAGTTCGCCATTTGAAAGCCCGAAAGATACCACAGAATCGCCGCGGTATCCATCTTTTCCCCCACGGCTAAGCGCACCAGCGTATAGATGATCTCAGACAGATAAAAGGCCAGCACCATGGGCAGGATACGGCGGCGCGGAAAAACCCGCAGGTAATCCGGTTTGTTTTTCCAGCTTTTATACAGGCCCAGGCCGCTGCAGAACAGGAACACCGCCACGAACAGATACCCGATGGGCACAAACAGATCCAGCCCATGCACGATATACTTAGCCTCGTTCCAGGGGGCGCAGGTTTTCTGGGCCATATGGTGCAGCGCCACCCCCAGGGCGCAGACGCCCTTGAGGATTCCGGTCTGTTTCAAAGAAGTGTATTCCTCGTTCCACTCCTTGGGGCGGCAAACCGCCGCGCCCCCAAAGAGCAGCGCGCCCAGCAGAAAATAAAACAGGTACATCCAGTCCATTTTCCACATCCTGTTTATTTACGCTTTGTATCCTATCAGGTCGAATTCCGTCTGGCCGAAGCCCACGTTGCGGCGGGTGTGGACGCGGATGCCGTGGGCGGTGAAGGTCAGTTTCAGCACAATTTCAAAGGGCGTGTTCACAAAGCACGCGTGCAGGATCAGCGCGTCCTCCCGCCGGGCGGCCCGAACCGCGGCATGCTCCATCACGCGGACAATGGCGTGCTCCAAAGCGCCGTCATTTTTCTTCGCTTTCCAGGTAAAGGGCGTCCACTTGTCCAGGCAAAGGGGCATTTCGCAGCCGTCCAGCAGCACCTTGTCCTTTTGAATTTCGACGGTTTCGGCCAGATCGTTGCCGGGCTGCAAAACATATTTGCCAAGCCAGGCTTCCTCCGGCACGGGGGCGGACACTTCCTTGCCCATGTCCTCCCACCGGGCGGCGGTGACGAAGGAAGAAGGAAGATCGATTTTTTCATCGCCGGCGTCGGCGAAGGCGTCCACGGCGGGCAGGACGTTATCCCAGATGGATTTCATCACCGCGCCCATGTCCTCCACGCCGCTGTTGATGGCGATCACCATATCCTGGTCGGGCATGATGATGCAGTACTGGCCGAAAGCCCCGTCGCCCCGGAACACGTGCTTTGGCGTGCACATCCAGAACTGATAGCCGTAGCCCCGGCCCCAGTCCGAATCGCCCCCGGTGGGGGAATTGTCCGACCAGGCGGTTTGCGCGTCCATGATCCACTGCTCGTTGAGCAACTGCCTGCCTTCCCACTTGCCCCGCTGCAAATAGAACTGGCCCAATTTGGCGATATCCTCCACCCGCACGTTCATGCCGTAGCCGCCGGTAGCCACGCCGGAGGGCGATTCCTCCGTCCAGATATCCGGGCTCATGCCCAGGGGATCCATGAGCTTTTCCCGGAGATAAGCCAGCAGCTTTTTGCCCGTCACCTTCTGCACGATGGCGGAGAGCATGTGGGTGCCGAAGGTGTTGTACAGGAAATGGGTGCCGGGCTCAAATTCCACGTAGCTGCGCAGGAAACCCTTCTCCCAGCAGTCGCTGTGGTCCTCCGGCTCCACGCCGTGTCCGGTGTTCATGGTGAGCAGGTGCTTCACCGTGATCTTCCGCATGTTTTCACAGGGCCCGGCGGGCAGAAGCTCCGGGAAAAAATCCACCAGCCTGTCGGTCAGGGATAAAAGCCCCTCCTGCACCGCAAAGCCCACCGCCGTGGAGGTGAAGCTCTTGCTCAGGGAAAACAGCATGTGCAGGTTGTCCCGGCTCCACGGGGCAAAAGACGCTTCATAAAACACTTTGCCGTGCCGCAGCATCATCATATCGTGCATATGCAGGTGCTTTTCCTTCATTTCTTCCAAAAAGCGCAAAATCCCCTCCCGGCGGACGCCCGCTTCCTCCGGCGTGATGCGAATCATCATAAAGCCACCTCCAACAATCGCGTTTTTTTCATTATATAATAGAAGAAAAGGAAAGGCAACGCTTGCGGGGCCCTGTTGCGAAAAAAAGCAAAAAACGATATAATATTTCCACATCATATCAGGAGGGAATCGTTATGCCGTCCTTGGATATTCGCCCCGTCAGCGCTTTGGTCAAAGTGTTCCCGGACGCCGATCCGGGACCGGCTTACGCCCAGGGCTCCGCCCTGCGGGGAGAAAAATATTCCTTTCAAATCGCCTACCGCGCGCCGCGCCTGACAAAAGGCATTTCGGTGAAGGCGGAAACCGGCGCTCTGCCCGCCGCGCTCCACTTGTTTCGGGTGGGGCTGGTTCCCGCCGAGCTGACCGGCTACGGCGACGGGGACGATTTCCTGCTCCGCGACGCGCCGGGACTCTATCCCGATCCCCTGTACCCCTTGGAGGAAGGAGCGGAAATCACCGCCTATCCCAACCAATGGCGGACGCTTTTCTGTTCCGTCGAAATCCCCGAGGACGCGGAGACAGGCATCTTCCCCCTCCGCGTGCGTCTGGAAAGCCCGGAAGGGGAAAGCGCGGAAACGGTGTTCACCCTGTCCGTCCTCTCCCCCGTGCTGCCCCGGCAGACCGTGCTGCACACGGATTGGTTCGCCTGCGACTGCGTCACCACCTGGTATCAATTGACGCCCTTCACCGTTCCCTGGTGGGACATGATCGAAAAATATATGGAAAATGCCGCCCGCCACGGAATCAACATGCTGCTGACGCCCCTGTATACCCCGCCCCTGGACACCCGGGTGGGCGGCGAGCGGCCCACCATCCAGCTGGCGGAGATCGAAAAAAGCGGAGAGCATTACACTTTTTCCTTTGAACGGCTGGGCCGATGGATGGCGCTGTGCAAAAAGCACGGCGTGGAATGGCTGGAAATGCCCCACTTGTTCACCCAATGGGGGGCGAAGTTTACGCCCAAAATTGTGGTCAGGGAAAACGGCGAAGAAAAAAAGCTGTTCGGGTGGCACGTGGACGCGGAGAGCAAGGATTACAAAGTCTTCTTACAGCAATACCTGCCCACCCTGCTCAATTACTTGAAAGGGAAATGGCCCCTGAACAAGGTCTGCTTCCATCTTTCGGACGAGCCGCACGAGAACGCCGCGGAGCCCTACGCCCGCCTGAGCGCCTTTGTCCGGCCCCTGATCGGCGATTGCCCCCTGATGGACGCCATGTCCTCTTTGAAGCTCTTTCAGGCGTCGGACCTCACCTTTCCCGTGATCGCCACCGATGCCGCAAAGCCCTTCCTGGACGCGAAGGTTCAGAACCTGTGGGTCTATTACTGCTGCGGCCAGTACAAAAACCGCCTGTCCAACCGTTTTTTCACTATGTCCGGCTGCCGCACTCGCGTCATCGGCCTGCAGCTGTACCGCCACGGCATCCGGGGCTTTCTCCATTGGGGCTACAATTTCTGGTATTCCGGCCTGTCCATTCATCGGCTGAACCCCTTTGAAGTGACCGACGCGGGAGGATACTTCCCCTCCGGCGACGCCTTCGTGGTGTATCCCGGCCCGAACGGCCCAATCAATTCCCTGCGCATGGAGCTGATGCTCCAGGCGTTCCAGGACCACCGGGCGCTGACCCTGCTGGAAGCATGCAAAGGACGGGAAGAAGCCCTGCGCGTGCTGGAAGCGGGCATCCCGCCCATCACCTTCACGGAATACCCCCCGTCGGACCAATGGCTGCTGGATGTACGGGAAAGGATCAATTTTGCCATCGCTGCCTGTCAGAATCGTTCATAGCATCAAATGAGAACAATGTGCACAATTTTGCGCTTTCTTTCTATTGAAATCACCCATACGTTTATGCTATAATGACCTCGTTGGAGATTCGTCATTTTGAAATCGTATAAGAAAACAAGGGGGGGATTTTGTGCAGTTGAAAAAAGCCAAACGGCGCACGAACTGGCTGGCCCGGGACTGGCGTCTGTACGTGATGCTGATCCTGCCGGTGGCTTTCTATCTGCTCTTCTGCTACAAGCCCATGATCGGCATCATTGTGGCCTTTGAAAAGTACAACCTGTTCAAAGGCATGTGGGGCAGCCCGTGGGTGGGGCTGGATAATTTCCAATTCGTCATGAAAATGTCGGACTTTTCCAGCGCGCTGTGGAATACCCTCTGGCTGAATCTGCTGGGGCTGGCGGCGGGCTTCCCGGTTCCCATCGTGCTGGCCATCATGCTGAACGAAATGAAGAGCATCGGGGTCAAAAAAGTATCTCAAACGCTGCTGTATCTGCCTCATTTCCTGTCCTGGATCATCATCGGCGGTATGGTGCTGCAGCTGTTCTCCCCCACCAGCGGCCTGATCAACGCCACGCTGCTCAAATGGGGCTGGATCGATAAGAGCATCCCCTTCCTGACCGACGGCCCCCACTGGCAGTTCACCTACACCCTGGTGGGCGTATGGCAGGGCATGGGCTGGGGCACCATCCTGTATCTGTCCGCCATCACCGGCATCAACATGGAGCTGTTCGAGGCCGCCAAGATCGACGGCGCCAACAAGATGCAGCAGATCTGGCACGTGACGCTGCCCGGCATCCGCTCCACCATCGTGGTGCTTTTGATCCTGAGCGTGGGCCAGATGATGAACATTTCCTTCGACCGGCCCCAGATTCTGGGCAACGCCCAGGTGCGCAAATATTGCGACGTGCTCTCGACTTTCGTATACCGCACCGGTATCGAGAATCACAAGTTCGAGCGCGCCACCGCCGTGGGCCTGTTCCAGTCCCTGGTGGGCCTGGTTCTGATTTCCGGCGCCAACTTCGTTTCCAAGAAGCTTGGCGAAGACGGTATCTGGTAAGGGGGGTGGACAGAATGATGCAGAACAAAACCGCTGAACCCAATATCGTCATGAAAAAGCCCCGGATATGGACCATGCCGCAGATCATCCTGACCCTCATTATCCTCCTCATCAGCCTGACCTGCCTGCTGCCCTTCGTCAACGTGGCGGCCACCTCCCTGAGCAGCAAATCCGCTATTTTGAGCGGCAAAGTATCTTTCTGGCCGGTTGAGATGGACACCCGCGCCTACAAGGCCATTTTCTCCGATCCGGCCATGATGCGCTCGCTGTGGTTCACCGTGGGAATCACGGTGGTGTACACCCTCTTTTCCATGGTCCTAACCATCCTCATGGCCTATCCGCTGACCAAGAAACGCTTGGCGGGCCGTAAATTCTTCAACTTCATGGCCCTGTTCACCATGTATTTCTCCGGCGGCACCATTCCCATTTACCTGAACATCAAGGAACTGGGCCTGCTGGACTCCCCCTGGTCCCTGATCCTGCCGGGCATGCTGAGCACCTACAACATGATCATCTTAAAGAGCTTCTTCACTGCGCTGCCCGATTCCCTGGAGGAAGCGGCCACCATCGACGGCGCCAACGATTTCCAGATCCTGCTGCAAATCGTACTGCCCCTGTCCATGGCCTCCCTGGCTACCCTGACCCTGTTCTACGCCGTGGGCAAATGGAACAGCTTCCAGGACGCCCTGTACTATATCCAGACCAAGGCCTACCAGCCGCTGCAATTGAAGCTGTACCACCTGATCAAAGGCTCCCAGGCCGTGGACATCGCGGCCATGGAAGGCGGCAGTTCCACCGTGGCAACGGATATTTCCGAATCCATTGAGCCCGCTTCCATCATCTTCGCCACGCTGCCCATCCTGATCGTTTATCCCTTCGTGCAGCGCTACTTCGTGGCGGGCGTCACCATCGGAGCCGTGAAAGGATGAACCGCCGACGACCGCCTGTGGCGGGAGTTTCGTCGGCGGTGAAATCAGCCGAAACAAGCGATCTGCCCATGAAGGGCAGTCGCGCCGATTGAGGCTGCGGACGCTGATGACCACTTCCATTTCGTTCCTTACCGCCTTCCCGGCGGTGAAAATAAAAAAAGGAGTGACACAACCATGAAAAAGGCACTGGCTATCCTGCTGACCCTGGCTCTGCTGCTGGGTCTGACCGGTTCCGCTCTGGCGGATGACTGGATCACCCTGCGCGTGGAAACCTACGACCGTGAAATCACCGGTCTGGACGTGACCAACTGCTGGCAGCTGCATTACGCCCAGGAAAACTTCGGCGATCCCAACCACATCAAACTTGAATTCGTTTCCTACGCCCGGTGGACGGAAGGCGACCTGCTGACCAACGCTCTGGCTGGCGGCACCGCCCCCGACATCTG
This sequence comes from Clostridia bacterium, assembly GCA_017448975.1. Taxonomy (GTDB): domain Bacteria; phylum Bacillota; class Clostridia; order Christensenellales; family Aristaeellaceae; genus RUG563. Next base: position 49,843 of record JAFSKN010000007.1, on the reverse strand, counting down.
CGTTACCTATAACGGCGGTCTGGTGCAGCAGTGCATCGACGACGAAGGCATCTGGCAGCTGGACGATCTGATCGCCGAATACGGCCCCAATCTGGTAGCCTTCCTGGGTGAAGAGCTGCTGGGCTACGGCCAGACCGATCATGACGGCGACGGCGTGAAGGAACAGTGGTACATCCCCGCCCGCCGCATCAGCGTTGCCAACGTGGGCAACTTCATCCGTGAAGACTGGCTCAAGGCCCTGAACATGGAAAAGCCCACCAATATCGAAGAATTCACCAACTATCTGCGCGCCGCCAAGGAAGCCCAGCTGGCCGGTGAAAACACCATGCCCTTCTCCTTCGGCATCTACGCCCCCGATCCCCTGTACAACGTGCGCCGCTTCACCGACGCTTGGGTAGACTTCACCCAGGTCACCGAAGAAGACTGGTTCGCCTATGCCCGCAACCCCGAAATGCTGCCCGGCAGCAAGGAAGGCTTCCGCTGGCTGAACACCCTGTATCATGAAGGCCTGCTGCCCGACACCTTCGCCCTGTCCGACAACGACAAGGCCAACGACACCGCTCTGATTATGGGCTACAACGGCTTCTTCTCCCAGCAGCCCGACCAGCCCTGGCGCACCGACAAGAACTACCAGATCGAGCTGGAAAAGAACGTTCCCGAAGGACACTGGGTCACCGTGAACCCCTTCAAGAACGAATCTCTGGGCGGCAAGACCCTGCACGACAAGTATGCCGCCAACGGCCTGAGCATCATCATCCCCCTGACCACCAATGAAGAAACCGCCATCGCCGCCATCAAGTACCTCGACTGGATGGCCATTCCCGAGAACATGTTCGCCATGCAGAACGGTATCGAAGGCATCAACTATGAGGGCATCGACGAAACCCTGGGCATCCCCTACGGTGTGAAGAGCGCCGACGCCGTGCCCAACGAGAACAAGATGCACGCCGGCGATATCTGCTTCATCTCCAACGGCCTGTACTACGGCAGCGATGAAAAGAACTCCGCCGCTCTGGCTCTGCCCTTCGCCGGTTATGAAGAAGACGTGGTCGCTTCCTATGTGGACGCTCTGACCGACGCCTGGACCCAGATCAGCTTCACCGTGGCCATTCAGGCTGAAACCGACTATGGCTCCACCGTCAAGAGCAAGCAGGGCGAATTCCTGGCCGCCGTTGTGAGCTGCGACGCCGAAAAGTTTGACGAAGTGTACGACGCTGGCATCCAGGATATCCTGAACTCCGGCGCTGCCGAAATGATCGAAGAATTCCGTCAGGCCTACAAGGATGGCAACTATCGCGGCATGTTCCCCGGCAACATGTAATGCGCCGCGGATCGATGGATTTCAACTGAATCAACAGCATACCGAGGGGTGCGCGCCTATGACGCGCTCCCCTCTTTTCAGGAGGACGCTTTCATGCTGCAAGTCGCCATCGTGGGCACGGGCAATATCTCCCACGCCCATATCCAGGCTTATCTGCGATTCCCGGAGCGCGTGCGCATCGCCGCCCTGGTGGACATCCTGCCCGGAAAAGCGGAAAAAGTAAAAGCCCAATACGGGCTGGACTGCGAATGCTTTCCGGATCACCGCGATATTCTGAACCGCCCGGACATCGATCTGGTGGACTGCTGCTGCCCGCCCTACGTCCACGCGGAAATCACCATCAACGCCCTGCGGGCGGGGAAGCATGCCCTTTGTGAAAAACCCATGGCCGCTTCCCTGGAGGAATGCGACGCCATGCTCCGGGCCCGGGACGAAAGCGGCAAAAAGCTGTCCGTTATCGCCCAGAACCGGTTCCGCAAGCCCATCCGCGATCTGAAAGCGTTGCTTTCCAGCGGCATTGCCGGGCCCGTGCGCTGCGCCCAGGTGGATTCCTTCTGGTGGCGGGGCCATTGCTACTACGATCTGTGGTGGCGGGGCACCTGGGAAAAGGAGGGCGGCGGCTGCACCCTGAACCACGCCGTGCACCACATCGATATGTTAGGCTGGATGATGGGCCTGCCGCAGCGCGTGACCAGCGTGCTGGCCAATACCGCCCATGACAACGCCGAGGTAGAGGATCTGTCCATGTCCATTTTGGAATACCCCGGCGCCCTGGGCCTGCTCACCGCCTCCGTGGTGCACCACGGGGAGGAACAGACGCTGACCTTCCAGTGCGAAAAAGCCAAGCTGGCAGCCCCCTTCTCCACCTTCGCCTCCGTGTCCAAGCCCAACGGCTTCCCGGAGCGCAATGAAGCGCTTGAAGCGGAAATCAAAACTTTCGCGGACAGCCTGCCCCCCGTTCCCTATGAAGGCCACAACGGACAGATCGACAACATGCTCACCGCCATTGAAACGAATACCCTGCCCGCCATCAGCGGCGAGGACGGGCGTATGACCCTGGAGCTGATCACCGCTATCTATGAGGCGGGTTCCATGAAGCAGGCCGTATCCCTGCCCCTGCAAAAGGACGATCTCTTCTATACCGTGGCGGGCATTCAGGCGCACGCGCCGCATTTTTATGAAAAGAACGTTTCCCAACTGGAGTTGGGAGACAGCGATATCACGCTGGGGAGCTTTGACAGGAAATAATCCGCAAGCCGTAAGGAGGATATAAGCATGAGCAACGTAAGCTCCGGCATGAACTACGCGCCCAAGGGCAAGGCGAAGCCGGTGGTGAAGCCCGGTGAATTCGTCTTTTCCGCCGTGCGGCTGGATCACGGCCACATTTACGGCATGTGCAACGGCCTGACCGAAGCGGGCGGCACCCTGAAATATGTGTACGACAAAGACCCGAGGAAGGTGGAAGCCTTTCTGAAAGCCTTCCCCCAGGCCAAACCCGCCCGCAGCGAGGAAGAAGCTCTGGAGGACAGGGAAACCTACATGATCGCCGGGGCAGCGGTGACCAGCCAGCGCTGCGAACTGGGGTTGAAAGCCCTGGCAGCGGGCAAGGACTATTTCACCGACAAAGCTCCCTTCACCACCCTGGATCAGCTCGCCAGCGCAAAAGAGATGGTGAAGAAAACCAACCGGCGCTATATGGTCTATTACAGCGAACGCCTCCACGTGGAGGGCGCGGTACTGGCCGGGTACATGGTGGAACAGGGCCTGATCGGCAAAGTGGTGAATGTGGCGGGCTTCGGGCCCCACCGGCTCATGGCGGACAGGCGGCCCGACTGGTTCTTCATCAAAGAAAACTACGGCGGCATCCTGTGCGACATCGGCAGCCATCAGATCGAACAATATCTGTATTTCGCGGGCGAGGAAGACGGAAAAGTGATTTCCAGCCGCATTGCCAATTACGGCAATCCGGAGCATCCCCAGCTGGACGATTTCGGCGACTGCGCCATCACCGGCAAAAACGGCACCACGAACTATTTCCGGGTGGATTGGTTCACCCCCGACGGCCTGCGCACCTGGGGCGACGGCCGCACTCTGATCTTGGGCACCAAGGGCTACATTGAAATCCGCAAATATATCGACGTGGCCCGGGAAAACGAGGGCGGCAACCATGTGTATCTGGTGAACGGCGACGGCGAAAAGTACGTGAACGCCACCGGCGTGACAGGCTGCCCCTTCTTCGGTCAATTGATCCTGGACAGCCTGAACCGCACCGAGAACGCCATGACCCAGGCCCACGCTTTCAAGGCGGCGGAGCTGTGCCTCCAGGCCCAGGCCCAGGCCGTGGATCTGACGCCGGATCTGTCGGGAAGAAAATAAAAGCTGCCGTCGTGATCCAATGGAACGCCGGAAGCGGCGAAGGAGCGCCGCGCGCGGAATGTATTTTTTGTAGCAATTCTGCATATTATATCATTCGCCGCAGAAAAAACGCCGTGCTTGCTGGAAAAAGGCCTATCTGTCCTGTATAATACTGAATTTTACATTAAATTGGAATCTTTTTGTCAATTGTTGGATACAACAATGCAAACCGAATCGGCAGATTCGGTCTTTTTTTTGCCTGTTTATCATGGTTTTCGCTTGACAGCGGCATCTTGTGCCTGTATAATAAGTGTAACATCTTAAAGGAGGTTCGTCCATGAAAAAGTTGCTGTCTGTTTTGCTGGCGGCCATGATGCTGCTGGCGGTGGTTTCCGCTTACGCCGAATTGAAGGTCGGCACCTACGATCCCGCTTCCGCCGGAAACGTGGAACTGCGTTTCGGCTGGTGGGGCAACCAGAAGCGCGACGCCGTCACCCTGGAAGCCCTCAACTTCTTCACCGAAAACTACCCCAACGTTACCTTCAACCCCAACGCCCAGAACTGGAGCAACTACTGGGCCCTGATGAGCACCTACGCTTCCAACAACGACCTGCCCGACATCATGCAGCAGGACTACGCCTACCTGCAGCAGTGGGTGGAAGCGGGCGATCTGCTGGATCTGACCCCCTATGTGGAAAGCGGCGCGCTGGATGTGAGCGGCCTGTCCGACAGCATCCTCAAGAGCGGCATGGTGGGCGACGGCCTGTACGCCCTGTGCGCCGGTGTGAACGCCCCCTCCCTGCTGTATAACAAGACCCTCACCGACTCCCTGGACATCACCGTGCCCGACAACATGACCTGGGACGAGTTTGAAGAAATCTCCCGCAAGATTTACGCCGCCCGGGGCATCGGCGTGGCCTACGGCGAAGGCAACTCCGAAAACCCCCTGACCTATTACGCCCGCGGCCTGGGCTACAACGCCCTGTGGGACGCCAATGGCGTCATCCCCACCGCCGAGGAAATGGCCGGTTACTATGAGCGCCTGGTGAAGTGCGTGGCCGAAGGCTGGATGTTTGACACCGACGAACAGGCCAATGTTTCGACCACCGGCGACCTGAACATGCATCCCCTGGTATTCGGCAAAACCGACGACGTGCGTACCTGGTGCGCTTTCGCCTTCTCCAATCAGCTGGCCGCTTTCCAGGCCGCTGCTACCGCGGATGGCATTGAACTGGGCATCACCGCCTGGCCCAGCGCCAATCCCCAGGCTTCCAACTACATGAAGCCCGGCCAGTTCTTCTCCGTCACCACCGACACCAAGAACCCCGATCTGGCCGTCGCTTTCCTGAACTACCTGATCAATGATCCTCAGGGCAATATCAAGCTGCAGGCCGAGCGCGGCGTGCCCGCCAACAGCGCCATGGCCGTGGAAATCGCGGATGAACTGAACAAGCTGGACGCCACCTATGGCACCGCCGCCGCTTATCTGGCGATCGTGGCGGAGAACAGCTCCCCCATCTTCCCGCCGCTTCCCGCCTATGCCGGCACCGCCAACGACGAAGTGATCAAGTACCTGAGCGATGAAATGCTGGCTCCCAAGCCCGGCATGACCGCCGAAGAAGCCGGCGCTTACTTCGTGGAGAACGTGAACGATCTGGCGGCGAACTACTGATTTTTCCTTTCGATCCGGATCGCAGGGCTGGACAGCCCGTGAAAGGAGGGCGCCCTCTGGACGCCCTCTTTTCTTCAATCTGAAATAAAGGAGGAGAATCCCCTTGTCCACCAAGGCCATCAAGCGGGAAAGGGCGCCCTTTCAGGCGTGGCTGCAAAAGGAATCCACGGCCGGGCTGGTGTTCAGCCTGCCCTTCATCGTCGGCTTCCTGATGTTCATGGCCATTCCCATGGGCCTTTCTCTTTACTATTCCTTCTGCAAATACGATATTCAGACCGCGCCGCAATGGATCGGCCTGGATAATTATGTGAAGATTTTCACCAACGACAAAATCTTCTCCAAAGCCCTGGGCGTTACCTGCTACTTTGCTTTGGTGGGCACGCCGCTCAAGGTGATCTTCGCCCTGATCGTGGCCCTGATCCTGAACCACAAGAGCAAGGCCATCGGCCTGTACCGGGCGGTTTACTACCTGCCCTCCATCATCGGCGGCAGTGTGGCCGTGGCCATCCTGTGGCGCAGGATATTTGAATCCAACGGCACCCTGAACGCCATCCTGTCCACCGTGTTCCCCGGCATGGCGGGTTACAACTGGTTCAGCGAAGGCCCCGCCATTTGGGTGCTGATCATCCTGACGGTGTGGCAGTTCGGTTCCTCCATGCTGATTTTCCTGTCCTCCTTAAAGCAGATCCCCCGGGAGCTGTACGAGGCGGCGGACGTGGACGGGGCCACCAAGTTCCATCAGTTCTGGACCGTGACCCTGCCCCTGCTGACCCCCACCATCTTCTTCAACCTGGTGCAGCAGACCATCAACTCTTTCTTAGCCTTCACCCAGTCCAAGCTGATCACCAACGGCGCGCCCCGGAACTCCACCCTGTTCTACACGGTGTACCAGTACAACAAGGCGTTCCCCTCCGCCGGAAAGAGCCAGATGGGTTATGCCTCCGCCCTGGCCTGGATCATGCTGCTGATCGTGTCCCTCGTTACGATCCTGCTCTTCTGGACCCGGAAAAAATGGGTCTATGACGGCTGAGGAAGGGGATGAGCAGAATGACGAGCAAGAAAATCAAAACGGTCGTTTTCCATGTGCTGGTGGCCTTTGGCGGCCTCATCATGATCTATCCCCTGCTGTGGATGGCCCTCAGTTCCTTTAAGCCCACCGATCAGGTGCTGCCCACCTCCGGCCAGCTGATCCCCGCCCAGTGGACGCTGGATAACTATGTCAACGGCTGGAAGGGCTTCATGGGCTACACCTTTGGCACCTTCTTCCTGAACTCCTTCTTCATTTCCTTTACCGCCACCTTCGGTACCCTGGTTTCCTCCGCTTTTGTGGCTTTCGCCCTCCAGCGGCTGAAATTCAAGGGCAAGAAGCTGCTGTTTACCCTGGTGCTGTCCACCATGATGCTGCCCGCGCAGATTTTGATGATCCCGCAGTTCATGTGGTACCGCCATCTGAATTGGGTGGGCACCTACTATCCCATGATCCTGCCCTACTTCTTCGCCATCCAGGGCTTCTTCGTGTACCTGATCATGAACTTCATCGGCGGCATCCCCAAGGACCTGGACGAATCGGCCAAGATCGACGGCTGCACCTACTACGGCACGTTCTTCCGCATCATCCTGCCTTTGATCGTGCCCGCCCTGGTCACCTCCGCCATCTTCTCCTTCATCTGGCGCTGGGACGATTACCTCTCCGCCCTGCTGTACGTAAACCGCGCCAACATGCGCCCTGTGGCCCTGGCGCTGCAATTGTTCAGCGACCCGTCCTCCGGTTCGGACATTGGCTCCACCCTGGCCATGTCCACCCTGTCCATCGTGCCCGCCACCATCATCTTCCTGATTTTCCAGAAATCCCTGGTGGAAGGCATCGCCACCACCGGTATCAAGGGGTAAGCGTGAAAACGTCTTTCAAATAAATAAAAAGGTGGTTTCCCATGGCTTTTCTCACCTGCTGTCTGTACAGCCACGCGCTTTACAGCAATCTGACCATCAATGTGTGCCTGCCCACCCCCACCAGCGGGGATCAGGTGCATTACGATACCCTGAAAAGGGATTACGGCTATGAACAGGGCCTGCCGGTGGTGTACCTGCTCCACGGCATGTACGGCGACGCCAATTCCTGGACGCGGTTTTCCAGCATAGACCGCTACGCCCAGGACCGGAAAATCGCCGTGGTCACCTGTTCCGCGGGGAATAATTTCTATCAGGATATGCCCGGCGGCCAGCAATGGGCCACCTTCTTCACAAAGGAACTGCCCGCCTACATCTGCTCCCTCTTCCCCGTCTCTCCCCGGCGGGAGGACACCTTCATCGCGGGCTTTTCCATGGGCGGCTACGGGGCCTGGCATCTGGCCCTCGCCGCGCCCGAGCGCTACGCCAAGGCGGCCAGCATGTCCGGCGCGGTGGACATCGAAGCGATCTATAAAACCTTCAAGGACACCACGATCTCCAACCCCTTCAACTGGAAAGCCATGTTCGGCGATCCCGAAGCCCTGAAAGGCAGCGGCAGCGACCTGTTTGCCCAGTATCAGGCCTGCGCCGCCAAGGGCTGCGTGCCCAAGCTCTACCAGGCCTGCGGCACGGAAGATTTCCTGTACCAGCTGAACCTTGCCGCCCGGGACCGCATGCTGGCCTTGGGCGCTGACCTCACCTACGCCGAAGGCCCCGGCGGCCACGACTGGATCTTCTGGGACGCCCACATTCAAAAGGTGCTGGACTGGCTGCTGGAAGACCGGAAAAAGGCCGACAGCGCCGTGATCATGGGGTAATGCGAAGAATGCCTGCGGGAAACCGCCCTTTGGAGCAGCAACCAGCCGCCCTTTCATTTGGAATTAATTGTATACAATTTTAGCTGTTGCGTTTTTTGTGGGAATGTGCTAAACTTGTAATAGAAGTTGTCGGCAAAATGTCAAAAGTATCCTTTGATATTGAAAATGACAGAAAATTTTGGCGTTTTTCTGACCACCGATCCAATAGCAGCGGGTGCTGCTTGAAATATACGGCGCTGCCGTATCACAATGAAGGAGGATATCCTATGAAGAAACTGGTTGCTCTCATTCTGTGCATGATGATGCTGCTCGTCAGCGTCAATGCCCTGGCCGACATCGTGATCTGCCAGAACAAGGTGGAAATCACCAACGCGCTGCAGGAATTTGCCGCGCTGTACAAGGAAAAGACCGGCGTTGATGTGAAAGTCATCACCGGCGGCGGCTCCTCCGACTACAACACCGTGCTCAAGGCCGAAATGCAGTCCGGCCGCGAACCCGACATCTGGGTCATCGAAGGCCCCTCCGGCTACGAGCTGTGGAAGGACAAGATCGCTGACCAGGCTGGCGCGGCATGGACCCAGTACACCGCCGCCGCCTACATGGACGGCGACAAGGTGGTCGGCTTCCCCGTGGCCGTGGAAGGCTACGGCCTGGCCTACAATAAGTCCATCCTGGACAAGGCCGGCATCGACCCCGCTACCCTGACCAACTTCGACGCCCTCAAGGCCGCCTTTGAAAAGCTGGATTCCATGAAGGGCGAACTGGGCCTGGACATGGTGGTTTCCATGGTGGCCGGCACCACCACCGGCATGACCTGGGTAACCGGTCTGCATAACTTCAACGTATACCTGACCGTGGGCAACGAGCGCAACGACACCACCTACATCGATCAGGTGCTGGAAGGCAAAGTGGACGAAGAACGCTTCCATCAGTATTGCCAGTACGTGGCCCTGCTGTTCCAGTACAGCACCCAGGACATGCTGCTCAACGGCACCCAGGACAGCCAGCTGGCCGCTTTCGCCAATGGCAAGGCCGCTTTCTATCATCAGGGCAACTGGATGGATCCTTCCCTGGTGGTGCTGAATCCCGACTTTGAAATCGCCTACGCGCCCCATGCTTTCCTGCATGAAGACACCGACGGCATCCTGGTCAATCCTCCCTCCTGGTACGTTGTCAATGAAAACGGCAACAAGGACGAGGCCCTGGCCTTCCTGGACTTCCTGGCCACCTCCGCTGAGGGCGCTGATTACATGGTGAACAAGGCCGCCATGGTGCCCGCTTTCACCAACGTGACCATCGCTCCCTCCACCCCCCTGTCCAAATCCGTCATGGAATGGAACGCCGCCGGCAAGACCTATGACTGGCAGCAGTACAAACTGCCCGATGGCTTCGGCATGGGCACCCTGGGCCAGATCTATGAGCTGTTCGCCGCTGGCGCTATCGACGTGGATACCTTCGAGATCATGATGAAGGACGCCATCGCTGGCATCGCCAAGTAATTTTCCTGAAAGTATCAGCATAACCAACCGATCAGGGGGCTGCGCCCGGAGAACCTTATTCTTGGACGCGGCCCCCGTTTTTCAACGGGCGGATCATATCCGCCCCCACAAAAAAAGGGGGGATTCTCCTATGACCAGCAAACAAAAACGCAAGCTGACGGAATTCCTGTTTCTGGTGCCGACGCTGCTTGCGTTTCTGATGGTCATCATCATTCCGTTCATCTACGGTATCTTCTATTCCTTCACCGACTGGCAGGGCACCGGCTCCTTCAGCAAAATGGTGGGTTTTGATAACTACGCGGCCATTTTCAATGAACCGGCATTCCTGCATTCCTTCCTGGTGACGCTGAAATTCACCGTGATCAACATCATCACCGTCAATGTGGTGGCGTTCATCATCTCCCTGCTGGTGACCAGCGAGATCCGGGGCCGCAACGTGTACCGCGCGGGCTTCTTCGTACCCAACCTGATCGGCGGTATCGTGCTGGGCCTGATCTGGCAGTTCATTTTCAGCAACATCCTGCCCTCCGTGGGCCAGGCCATCGGCTGGGATTTGATTTCCAAGTCCCTGATTTCCAATAAGGATACCGTCATGTTCACCATGGTCACCGTGAACACCTGGCAGTACGCCGGTTATATCATGCTGATCTACGTGGCGGCCATCCAGAGCATTTCCAAATCCGTCATGGAAGCGGCGGAAGTGGACGGCGCCAAGTACTGGACCCGGATCACCAAGATCCAGATCCCCCTCATGGCCAACGCCTTCACCATTTCCCTGTTCCTCACCCTGACCAACAGCTTCAAGATGTACGACGTGAACGTGGCCCTGACCAACGGCGGCCCCGTGGGCATTTTCATGAACAAGCCCGTCAACAGCTCCGAGCTTTTGGCTCTGAACATCTACCAGACCGCTTTCAAGTACAACAACATGGCCCAGGGCCAAGCCAAGGCTGTGCTGTTCTTCGTGGTGCTGACCATCTTCTCCATTATCCAGGTCTCCTACAACAAGAGCAAGGAGGTTGAGGCGTAATGGCTAAGAAGCAACCCGAACAGATCGAGCGCATGGCCGGTTCCATTCCCCATCCGGGACGGCGCATCGCCCTGGAAATCCTTACGCTGCTCCTCTTTATCCTGTTCATGCTGCCTTTCGTCATTGTGATCATGAACTCCATGCGCACCAATGCCGAAATCATCAACGCGCCTGTGGGCCTGCCGGAGAATCCGGCCAACCTGTTTCAAAACATCTCCGACGTTTGGAACAATCCCACTTTCAATTTCCTCTCCGCCTGCCGCGACAGCCTGATCATCACCGTGCTGTCTCTGGCCGCCATCTCCATCTTCTCGGCCATGGCCGCCTGGGTGCTGGTGCGCAACAAGACCAGGTGGAGCAACATCCTGTTCCTGACCTACGTGGCCGCTATGGTCATCCCCTTCCAGGTGGTTATGTTTCCCCTGCTCACCTGGTTCAAAACCGTGGGTGACTTCATCGGCATCCCCATGCTGCGCTCCTATCAGGGCATCATCTTCGCTTACCTGGGCTTCGGCGAAGCCATGAGCATCTTCATTTTCCACGGCTTCATCAAGGGCGTGCCCCTGGAGCTGGAAGAAGCGGCGGACATCGACGGCTGCTCCCGCGCGGGCACCTTCTTCCGCATCGTGTTCCCGCTTTTGCAGCCCGTGTTCGTCACCGTCCTTGTGCTCAACGGCCTGTGGATCTGGAACGACTACCTGCTGCCTCTGCTGGTGCTGGGCGCTTCCGGCGATATCCGCACCATCCCCCTGGCTGTGCAGGGCTTCAACGGCTCCTTCGTGAAGCAGTGGAACCTGATCATGGTTTCCACCCTGCTGGCCATGCTGCCCATCATCATCCTGTATATCTTCGCCCAGAAGTATATCGTCAAGGGCATGGTGGAAGGCTCCATCAAGTAAGAACGAAGTTTTCTGGGGGAAACCTCTCTTTGGAGGCCAAAGAGAGGTTTCCCCCAGATCCGCGACCTCAATAGTCGCAACTCCGCTTCATGCGGAGATTGCTCCTTTTCGGTCGATCTCACCGCCGATTTAATTTCCGCCACTGGCGGAAATCGGCGGTTCGTCCCCTTCCGAGAAAGCCATAAGGGTTGGTTTCCAGCAAGCAAGATTCTCATTTCAATCTGCAACCGAACATGAGGGGTAGATAAATTATTCTGCCTTTTTTTCATATCAGAAGGAGAGCTTATGAGCGAAGAAAGAAAAGCCTGGTGGAAAGAAGCGGTGGTGTACCAGATCTATCCGCGCTCTTTCGCCGATTCCAACGGCGACGGCATCGGCGATCTGAACGGCATCACTGCGCACCTGGATTACCTGAAGGAATTGGGGGTGGACGTGATCTGGGTCAGCCCGATCTACGCCTCGCCCAATCACGACAACGGCTATGATATTTCGGATTATCGCGCCATTATGAAGGAATTTGGCACGATGGCCGATTTTGACCGGATGCTGTCGGAAATCCACGCCCGGGGCATGAAGCTGGTAATGGATCTGGTGGCGAACCATTCCTCCAACGAGCATCAGTGGTTCGTGGAAAGCCGGAAGGGCAGGGACAACCCGTACCGCGATTACTATATCTGGCGCGACGGCGTCAACGGCGGGCCGCCCAACAACTGGGGCAGCTGCTTTTCCGGCTCCGCCTGGGAATACGACGAAGCGAGCGCGCAGTATTATCTGCACCTGTTCACCAAGGAGCAGCCCGACCTGAACTGGGCAAACCCCAAGGTGCGCCAGAGCATCTTTGAGATGATGCGCTGGTGGTGCGATAAGGGCATCGACGGCTTCCGCATGGACGTGATCGGCATGATCGGCAAGGAAAACTTCGACGACGGGCCGGTGGCTCCCGGCGCGCTGTACGGCGATTTTTCTCCCTCCTGCATGCACACCGAGGCGACCCACCGCTATTTGCGGGAGATGCGGCAGGAGGTGCTGAACCGTTACGACCTGCTCACCGTGGGCGAAACCAGCGGCACCACGGAAAACGCCCTGCGGTATGAAAACGAGGATCAGAGCGAGCTGAACATGGTGTTCGCTTTCGAGCACAACGACGGCCTGAACGACGGCACCGAATTGGCCAAATGGAGCGATCACGGCGCGCCGCTGAACGACGTGCGCTCCACCCTGAACCGCTGGCAGCTGGCCTTACAGGGCAAAGCCTGGAACACGGTGTATTTAGGGAACCATGACCAGCCGCGTCAGGTGAGCCGCTACGGCTGCGACAGCGAGCTTTTCCGCGTAAAGAGCGCGAAAATGCTGGCAACGCTCATCCACACCCTGCGCGGCACGCCCTACGTCTACCAGGGCGAAGAACTGGGCATGACCAACATCTACTTTACCGATATCAGCCAGTATCAGGACGTGGAAAACCACAACGCGTGGAAGCAGTGGGTGGAAAGCGGCCGCGTGGACGCCCAGGATATGCTGCGCTATTTCGCCCGCATCTCCCGCGATAACGCCCGCACCCCCATGCAGTGGAACACCCAGCCCAACGCCGGGTTTACCACCGGCACGCCCTGGCTGCCCGTCAATAAAAACTATCTGCTCATCAACGCCGAGGATCAGATGAAGGACCCGGATTCGGTCTACCGCTATTACCAGAAGCTGATCGCCCTGCGCCACGCGCATCCCGTGATCGTGTACGGCAGATTCGTTCCGCTTCTGGAAGACGATCCCAACGTCTGGGCTTATCAGCGCGTGTATGCGGGCAAAACCCTCACCGTCGCCCTCAACTGGACCGGCCGCAAGGCCCCCTGCACCCTCATGGACGAAACGGCGGGCCAGGAGCTGATCTCCAATTACCCGACCCACCAGAAGGGCTGGCTCCAGCCCTACGAAGCGATCGTGAAGCTGTCGTAACAGGCTGAAAAGCCGAAAAAAACAGTGCTGTTCAGGAAAAAGCAGCACTGTTTCTTTTGTTATGGCATCATTTGCCCGCCTGACTCATTTCCATCCGCACGTGGGCGTCGATGTTGTTCACGCCGATGATGAGCTGTTTTCCGTCCCGCTCCTCCACCAGGGCGGCCTTGACATTCACATACTGGGGCTTGCCGTCGATCATCAGGCGATAGCGGAGCACATACAGCCCGTAGCGCTGGATTTCCCGCATCACGTTTTCCTTGGTGAACTGGCTGTTGAACTTCTCCTGATCCTCCGGGAAAATGGTGCGCCCGCTTTCCTTCCGGGCCTGTTCAAAGAAGTTTTCGCCCTCCTTGGCAAGACCCAGGCCCTCGTAATCCCGGGTGGCGCTGTATTCCAAATAGCGGTCCGTTTCCGGGTTCACGGAATAAATGCAGATATAGCCGCCGGAAAGGGCCGTGACCCGGGAGAAGGTGATCCGCTCGGCTTCAATGCGCTCCATGGTTTCCTTTTCCCGCATCTGTACGTCCACATTGCTGACGCCGATGATGATGTGCTTGCTGTCCTGCTGCATGCGCACGGCTTTCATGCTCACATAGGTGGGCTTGCCGCCGATGAACAGACGGTAAGTGATGGTAAAGGTGCCCTGAGTGTCCAGCGCCTGGAGTACCTTCTCCTTGGTGAAGCTGCTGATGAAGTATTCCTGGTCTTCCCTGTACAGCACCGTCAGGGCGTCCCGGCGGCTGTTCTCAAAGAAACGGTCGCCGTGCCGTTCCACCGCCAGGTCTTCCTTCCTGGCGTCGGAGGTATATTCGGTAAATTCTTCTGTTTCCAGGTTCACGTAATACAGGTACACATAGTCCGAGGACAGGGCCCGGGCAATATTGGCGTAGGACGCGCCCGCGTTTTGATTCTCCTCCATGATCGCCAGCACGGCCACGGCGATGGCCGCGGTACCGGTGACGGGGTTCACGGCCACGCGGCGGATGAAGGAATGCACCGTGGTGTTTTCCCCGATTTTCTCGTCCACGATGATGCGGTTGCCCTCCCGGCTGCAGCGGATCACGGCGCTCATGAAGGCGTACCCCGGCATTTCCGGCATATCGGCGAAATCCTGTGGCGCGCCCATTTGGATCATGCCGAAGGCGCGCTCCATAAATTCCCGGTAGGATTTATTGCACCGCACATATTTGGATACCGTTCCCTGCACCTCCATAATGGCGATGGGAATGGTATCGAAATATCGGCCAAGGTTCTCGTCCCCGCTCTCGGATAGCACGGCCATATCGTACAGATTGACGCGGCCGATGGTGGCGTAGTATTCCGCCTCCCGGGGATTTTCAAAGCCGATCTGAATCGTCTTATTTTCGATCCGGGCAAAGATTTCCTCCGGCGGGATGGGCTTGCAGTAGTAATACCCTTGCAGCTTGGTGCAGCCGATTTCCCGGAGAAATTCCACCTGCTCCTTCTTTTCCACGCCCTCGCAGATGGTTTCCACGCCGAGGCCCATGCACATCTTCACCAGCTCGGTCAGGATGACGCGGTTCTCGTCGCCGCTGCCGAATTGCTGCATGAAGCGCATATCGAATTTGATCAGGTCGAAATGGATGTTTTGCAGCATATCCAGGGAGGAATAGCCGCTGCCGAAATCGTCCATCCATACCCGGAAGCCCAGTTCCTGGAAGCGGGCGATCTGCTTTTTGATAAACTCAAAATCGCTGCCCACGACGCTTTCGGTGATTTCGATGGTCAGCTGGGACCGGCTGACGCCCGCTTCGTCCACCCGGCGGCGAATTTCCTCCGCGATATCACAGCTTTCAAAATCCGCCCGGGACAGGTTCAGGGACGTGGGCACCACATACATGCCCAGCGCCTCCTGCCGCTTCATCTTTTTCAGGATCTCGTCCAGCACATACAGATCCAGCTTATAAATCAGCTTGGCTTCCTCCAGCACGGGAATGAATTCGGCGGGAGACAGGAACCCTTTCTCCGGATCGATCCAGCGGGACAGCGCTTCCTCATCGCATACCTGACCGTTAGCGGCGCGGATGATAGGCTGGTAATACACCCTGATCCAGCCCTCCTGAAGCGCTTTGTTCAGATTGCCGGTGATGTACTGCCGTCTTTCCGCTGCCGCCAGCATTTGGCTGTCAAAATAGGTGTAGCAGGAAACCATGGCGTTCCGATTCAGGTCACAGGCGATCTTTGCCCGGTCGCAGGCCTTGCCCACCTCGATTTCTTCCTCCGTCAGGAAGATACCGGCGCGCACCGGCAGGTTGTTTCCGCCGTTGAGGTTCTGGCACTGTTCAAACAGCCCGCAAAGCCTGTCCTCGATGCCCTCAGCTTCGGTAAACACGGCAAAATGATCCTGGCCGAACCGGGCGCAGCTTTCGCTGCTGAAGTGCGCGGCCAGCATATGCCCGAAGCTCATAATCAGCTGATCCCCGGCGGAAAAGCCGTATTTGCTGTTAAAGGCTTTCATGCCGCACATATCCAAAAACAGCACGGCGGCCCGCTTTCCCTGTTTCAGCATGGTTTGCAGGCCCGCTTCCGCCAATTCAAAAAAGTAGGTCATGTTGGGCATTCCGGTGAGGGGATCGTAATGATTCTTGCGCACCATGCTGCCTTCCCGCATCATGCGGTTAAAGGAGCGGTTCAGATCGTTTCCCTGTGCGCCGTCAGGACAGAACAGGCCCTCGTTGGTGTACCACACATACGCCAGCCGTTCGCCCGTTTCAGTATATACATGCTCGCCCTGGACGTGAACGACGATATAGTGTTCATCGTCCTTCACAGTTTTGTTGCGGTAAATTTCGTTGAACTCCCCGCCCTCCGTGGCAAAGCGCACGGCAGCGTCGGCAATACGGGCCGCGTCGTCCGGGTGGGTCAGGCAGTACATATCGTTATTCATCATATCGTAGGCCTTTGCCCTGTCCGTAAAGCCGAACATGCGGCAAAAGCCTTCGGAAAGCACAAGGGCAGCCACCCGTTTATCGACAAACTGATAAACGGCAAAAGGGACGGGCGACGCCTCCATATCGGCGAAAACCTTTGGATCGAACCTGTAACGCTCCATGCTTTGCTCTCCTCTTGCTTTCTGGTCAAAAACCATCCGGATATTTTACTCATTATAGCAATAAATCCCTGCTGTGTCTACAAAAAAATGCGGTATTTCCTCTCATTGGAAGGAAAAAAGGCGGCAAACGGCGTATCATTAACAGGAACGCATAAAAACAGGAGGGAGCAATGAACAAATGAAAAAGGCTTGGCCGCTGGATACCGCTTTATCCTTCGATCCTTATTACGGTGAACCGAACCGCGACGGAGATCAGGGCTACGAAATTCTGCCGGATGGCCGCGTCACCGTGCGCGTAAAAGCGCCCGGCGCGCGGGAAGTGGCGCTGGATCAGTTTGGCCGGATGCATCCCCTGGCCGCCCAGCAGGACGGCATGTGGGAAGGCACGGTGGATTTGGGCCGGGGCTTTCAGTATTTCTTCCTGAAAATCGATGGCAGCGACGTGCTGTGCCCCTATCTGCCCATCGGCTACGGCTGCTGCCGTCCCATGAATTTCCTGGATATCCCGGTGCCCGGCGAGGAAGAATGGGCCGCCCTGGACAATATCCCCCACGGCGCGGTGACCCGGCATTATTTCCCCTCCACCGTGACGGGCAAGCAGGAAATCTGCCTGGTGTACACGCCCGCCTCCTTTGATCCCGCGAAGAAATACCCCGTTCTGTACCTGCAGCACGGCTACGGGGAAAACGAAACGGGCTGGGTGTACCAGGGCCACGTGGGCCGCATCGCGGACCGGCTGCTGCATGAGGGCCGGATGAAGGAAATGATCATCGTCATGGGCAACGGCATGACCCAGGGCGACGATATCCATCAGGGCCGCATGCGCTTCCCTCAGGTGCTGCTTGCCGACCTGATCCCCTTCATTGAATCGCGCTATCCCGTGCTCACCGATAAAGAGCACCGGGCCATGGCGGGCCTGAGCATGGGCAGCTTCCAGACCAGCCTGACCACCCTGACTCACCCCGAGCTGTTCGGCTACGCGGGCCTGTTCAGCGGCTTCCTCCGCGCCATCCGGGAGGGCAATAACGATCATCTGGCCCTGCTGGACGACAAAGAAAAGTTCCAGGCATCTTTCCGGGTGTTTTACCGCGCCATGGGCACGGAAGACCAGTTTTTCAACATCTTCCTGGCGGAGGACGAGCTGGTAAAGGAAAAGGGCGTTTCCATGATTCGCCGCACCTTCCCCGGCGGCCACGACTGGGGCGTATGGCGCAGGTGCATCCACGATTTCCTGCCCATGCTGTTCCAGGCGTAGGAGGTGCCGGGCGATGGGGGGAAAGCATCGAAATCAATGGGCGCTGCTGCTGGCCCTGACCTTGCTGCTGGGCGGCGCGAATATCGCCATGGGAGAAGAAAACGTGACCGCGTACGAAGCGTATTTGGCGGGCGGGGAAGCGCCCAGCCTTGCCAGCCGCTATGAAAGGCTTTTCACCATCGGGGTGGCCACGTCCCCCGAGGTGCTCAAGGACGAACGGGCGGCGGCGCTGATCGCGGCGAATTTTAATTCCCTTACCTGCGAAAACCAGATGAAGGCCGACGCCGTGCTGGACCGGTCCGCTTCTATCCGCGCCGGGGACAATACACGGGCGAAGCTGAATCTCTCCAAGGCGGGGCCCGTGCTGGCCTTTGCCCAGGAGCACGGCATGAAGGTGCGCGCTCACACCCTGGTGTGGCACAATCAAACGCCCCGGTGGTTCTTTGCCGAAAACTGGTCCAATCTGCCCAGCGCCCCGCTGGTGGACCGGGGCACCATGCTCCAGCGCATGGAAAACTATATCCGGGATGAAATGGAGTATGTAAACAGCCATTATCCCGGCGTGGTGTACGCCTGGGACGTGGTGAACGAGGCCATTGATCCCGCCATGGGCCACCCCAACGGCATCCGCACGGAAGGGAACCTGTGGTATGAGGTCATCGGCGAGGACTACATCGAATGGGCGTTCACCTTCGCCAGGATGTACGCCCAGCCGGATCAGAAGCTGTTCTACAACGATTATGGGTGCACCGCTTTCCTGAAAATCGGCCCCCTGCGCACGCTGCTGAAAACCCTGCACGACAAGGGCGTGCTGGACGGCCTGGGCATGCAGAGCCATTTGGAGCTGGATTCCCCCACCGTATCGGAATATGAAAACGCCCTGACCCAGTACGCCCGCTTAGGCATCACCATCCACGTGACGGAGCTGGACATCGGCACCGCCGACAATACGCCCCTGGGCCAGATGAAGCTGGCGTACCGCTACCGCACCCTGCTTGCCCGGCTGGAAATGCTGAAAACCAAGGGCGGGTACGATATCGGCAACGTGACTGTGTGGGGCCTGAAGGACGATCAATCCTGGCTGAACAGCCCGGCGGAAAAGAAATATCCTCTGCTGTTCGATAAGGATTACCGCTGCAAGCCCGCCTTCTTCGGCGCGCTGCAGGATGCTTCCATCCCCATGACATCCAATCAAGCCAAGCTCCAGGAAGCCGTGGAAAAGTTAGGCCTGGACAAACTGAACGAGCAGGAGGAAACCACCGTGAACGTATACAAAACCCTGAACCAGCATAACCCCGTCATGGTGCAGCGCTTCGGCGCCGATCCCTGGGCCATGGTCTACGGGGACCGGGTCTATCTTTATCTGACCGGGGACGAGCCCGTGATGGGCATTGACGGCGTACCCCGCACCAACGATTACAGCAACATCACCACCCTGCGGGTGCTGTCCTCCGAGGATCTGGTGAACTGGCAGGATCACGGCTCGGTAGCCGCCGCGGGGAAAAACGGCGCGGCGAAATGGGCCGCCAATTCCTGGGCCCCCTGCGCCGCCTGGAAAAATATCGACGGCCAGGATAAGTTTTTCCTGTACTTCGCCAACAGCGGCGGCGGCATCGGCGTGCTGGTGGCGGACAGCCCCACCGGCCCTTTCACCGACCCCCTGGGCAAAGCCCTGGTGAGCCGCGCCACCCCCACCTGCGCGGCGGTCACCTGGCTGTTTGACCCCGCTGTGCTGGTGGACGGCGACGGAAGCGCCTACCTGTATTTCGGCGGCGGCGTGCCCAACGGCAAGGCCGAAAACCCCGGCACCGCCCGGGTAGCGAAGTTAGGCGCCGATATGATCAGCTTAGACGGGGACCCGGTGGTCATCAATCCCCCGTGGCTGTTCGAAGATTCCGGCATCAATAAATTCGGGAACACCTATGTGTATTCCTATTGCTCCAACTTCAACGTGCCCGCTTCCGGCAGCGCCCAGGGCTTCCAAAGCGGCGAAATCGTGTATCTGACCTCTTCTTCCCCCATGGGCCCCTTCGTGTACGGCGGGCGGGTGCTGCAAAATCCCAGCGTGTATTTCGGCGTGGGCGGCAACAACCACCACTGCATGTTTGAATTCAAGGGCCAGACCTATATCACCTACCACGCCGCCACCGTGGACAAGGCCATGGGCTGGGGCGCGGGCTACCGCAGCACCTTCATCGACGTGCTGAGCCTGAACGAACAGGGCCTGCCCGCCCTGTCCAAGGGCACCTACGCGGGCGTGGAACAAATCAAGCCCTTCGATCCTTATCAGTCTGTTCCCGCCGCCACCCTGGCTTCTCTGGCAGGCGCGGAAATTCTTCTGGCAAACGATGCCGACAAGGCGGCGGGCACCGGCGATATGCTGGTGCGGAGCACTGCCCCGGGCGGCTGGATCGGCATTGCGGGCGCGGACTTCGGCCAGGAGGGCGCGGGCGGCGTCAAGCTCACCTGGATGGCGGAAGAAAGCGCGAAGCTCGAAATCCTGCTGGATCGCTTAGACGGCGAACCCGTCGCGGCAATTGATCTGCCCGCCGCCGGGGAAGAACGGAGCGAGCTGTTCATGCTGCCGGAAACCGTCGCGGGCGTCCATGACCTGTACTTCCGCTTCTCCCAGCCCGGCGTGAAGCTGCTTTCCTGGCAGTTCTTTTCCCCCCTCCAGGGTCAGTAAGGGATTAAGCCTGCTCACCGGCAGCGATTTCCCCGACCCCGACGTGATCCGGGTGGACGATGCCTATTACCTGGTCAGCACCACCATGCACTTTTCCCCCGGCTGCGCCATCCTGCGAAGCTATGATCTGATCCATTGGGAATGGTGCGGCCACCTGTACGACGCCCTGGATGAAACCGCCGCCCGCACGCTGACGAACGGCCAGAATTGCTACGGCAAGGGCATGTGGGCCCCCTCCCTGCGCTGGCATGACGGCATGTTTTACGTGTGCTTCGCGGTGGTGGACAAGGGCGAAACCCGCGTTTACCAAACGGCGGACATAGAAAACGGCCCCTGGACGCTCAGCGTGATCCCCGGCCTGTACCACGATCCGTCCCTGTTCTTCGATGACGGCGGCAAAGCCTACATCATCTACGGCAACAGCACCATTCACCTGACGGAGCTGAACGAAACGCTCACCGGCCCCCGGCCCGGCGGCCTGGACCGGGTGCTGGTTAAAATGGGCGAAACCAAAACGCTGGGCTACGAGGGTTCCCACTTCTACAAAATCAACGGCAGATACTGTCTGTTTACCATTCATTCCCTGCCGGACCGCTGGCGGCGGGTGGAAAGCTGTTTCTCATCCGACAGCCTGACGGGCGAATTCACCGGCGGCATCGTATTTAACGACGATCAGGGCTATCGCGGCCAGGGTGTGGCCCAGGGCGGCATCGTGGATACGCCGGACGGGCGTTGGTATGCGATACTGTTCCAGGATCGCGGCGCGGTGGGGCGCACCCCCGTGCTGATTCCCCTGGCCTGGGAAAAGGGCATGCCGGTGATCGGGGACGGCGGCAAAGCACCCCTGGAGGCAGTCAATCTTACCACGCGCCCCGGGTATGCCTATGCGCCTTTGGCGGAGGACGATTCCTTTGATCGCCCCGCCCTGAAAGCCATGTGGGAATGGAATCACGTGCCGGACGGCAGCCTGTGGCAGGCCGGAAACGGCGCGCTGGCCCTCGCCGCCGGAAGGATCGACCGGGAACTGACCGACGCCCGGAATACCCTCACCGTGCGCTGTACTTACCCCGTTACGGAGGTCACGGTGCAATTGGACGGCTCCCGGCTGGCAGTCGGGGGCCGGGCGGGCCTGTGCGCCCTGCAATACGCATGGAGCGCCGCCGCCCTGCGCCGCACGGAAAACGGCTTTGCGCTGTCCCTGCTGACAAAACCGGCAAACGGCCAGTCCGGCGAAACCGTGGCGGCAGAGGTTCCCGCTTCGGAAAGCGTCACCCTGAAAGCCCTGTTCGATTTCACCGATATGAAGGATACCGTTTCCTTCTTCTATCTGGAAAACGGCGCGTGGCTGCCCTTGGGCGCGCCGCAGAAAGTATCCTTCGACCTCAAGCACTTCGCGGGCGTCCGCGCCGGGCTGTTCCACTACAACGCGGAAACGGCGGGCGGCGAAGCCCGGTTCAGCGCTTTCACCTGGCGCGTCACCGCGCCGTAAAACAGCGCGTCTCCCCAGTCACCGGCCCCGCCGGTGGCTGTTTTCTTTTTTTCATCTTTGCTCTTTTTTGATGTTTTTCTATTGTAAATCCTGTCCGAATCATATATAATAATACCAGAAACAACAGCATGACCACCGCATGAAAAAGGAGCGTGACTTCCCATGAAAGCCATTGTCAATGGCCGGGTGCTGCTGCCCGACAGCGAAGTGAAGGGGAAAGCCCTCTTATACGATCAACGGATCATCGGCCTCATCGACCCGGACGCCGCAAAGGCCCAGGCGGATGAAATCATCGACGCCCAGGGCGCTTACGTGGCCCCGGGCCTGGTAGACGTGCACATTCACGGCTACAACGGCGTGGACGTATCCGACAACGATCCTGACGACATCCGCAAAATGGCCCACGGCCTGCTGGCCAACGGCGTTACCTCCTTCCTGCCCACCACGCTCACCGTTGCCTGGGAAACGCTGGAAAGCGTGTGCCGCCACATCCGGGGGCTGATGGAAGAAAGCCTGTCCCCCGATTTTAACGGGGCGCAGATCGCGGGCATGCACATGGAAGGCCCCTTCATCAATCCCGGCAAGAAGGGCGCCCAGAACGAAGCCTATATCCTCAGGCCGGACGCGGACAAGGTGCTGCCCTTCCGGGACGTGATCAAGGTGATCACCTTCGCCCCGGAAATGCCCGGCGGCCTGGAATTTACCCGCCGCCTGCGGCAGGAAACGAATATCGCCCTGTCCATCGGCCACACCAGCGCCAACTTTGACCAGGCCATGGACGCCATCCACGCGGGCGTGATGCGCAGCACCCACACCTTCAACGCCATGACGCCCCTCATGCACCGGGACCCCGGCGTGGTCGGCGCGGCGCTGAACACCGATATTTACACCGAACTGATCCCCGATACCTTCCACGTGAACAAGGGCATTTTCCCCATGATGGCGCGGCTCAAGGGCAATAAGCTGGTACTGATCACCGACGCCCTGCGCTCCGCCGGCATGCCGGACGGGGAATACGAAAACGGCGGGCAGGTGTTCGTGCTCAAGGGCATCGAATGCCGGTTAAAGGACGGCACCATCGCGGGCAGCGTATTAAAGCTCAATCAGGGCGTGCGCAACCTGCGGGATTACGGGTATATTCCCCTGTACGCGGCCGTGCGCGCCGCGTCCCTGAACGCCGCCGAATCGGCTCACCTGGAAGATCGGAAGGGTTCCCTCGCCCCCGGCAAGGACGCGGACATTATCTTGATGGATGAAGACTGCAATGTGCTCAGGACCATTGTGCGGGGCGTTTGCAAATACACGAAATAGAATTGAAGGTATGGATTGAGAAGTGTGGAAAGTGGAGTGTGGAGTTTTTATCCTGATTCACACTTTATCGCCGAAATACAGTGAATGAAATCCATTGTTCACTGTCTATAGCTCCACGCTCCCCACTGATCGTAATCTGAACGCGACATGAATCGTAAGGAGGTAGTTTAGATGCTGCTCAAAGTTCCCGCTCCCCTGGATCCCGGCTTTCGTCCCTTGGAAATCGAAGCCCGCGCCTACGAAAAAGACGTGGCTGCCAGCGGCAAAGGCGTGCCCTTCAGCGTGCTGATCGTGCGCAATCAGGGCTACTGCGATCATTACAAAATGAACATTTTCCCGGACGGCCAGGACGCGCGCACCGTGCCCCTGCTGGACCGGGTGATCAAAACCCTGCTTTGGGCCCGGGGCGGCTATCGCATCGTCACCTTCGGCTCCAAAGAAGTATACGAGCATCTGCTGGCCGCCTATCAGGCGGGGGGCGAACGCGCCTTCGACGCGGATTTCATGGCTACCGTGTACGAGCGTCCCTTTGAAGTAGCCCAGGCCGAAAGCATGGAGGAGGTGCTCGTCACCCGTTCCTCCGCCGGCAGCGTGGGCCGCCATTTGGAGGGCTGCCGCATCGGTTTCGACGCGGGGGGCAGCGACCGCAAGGTGTCCGCCGTGATCGACGGCGAAGCGGTATATTCCGAAGAAGTGGTGTGGTTCCCCAAGACCACCTCCGATCCACAGTACCATTACGACGGCATCCTGTCCGCCATGAAAGCCGCCGCCAGCCATATGCCCCGGGTGGACGCCATCGGCGTTTCCAGCGCGGGCGTATACATCGACAACAAAGTGATGGTGGCCTCCCTGTTCCTGAAACTGAGCAAGGAGGATTTCCAGAAGCGGGCCAAGACCATGTATATCGACGTGGCCAAGGAAATCGGCGCGCCCCTGGAGGTCGCCAACGACGGCGACGTGACCGCTCTGGCCGGCGCCATGGAATTGGGCGTGGGCAACGTGCTGGGCATCGCCATGGGCACCAGCGAAGCGGGCGGCTACGTGGACAAGGATATGAACATCACCGGCTGGCTCAACGAGCTGGCATTCGCCCCCGTGGACTTTAACCGGGACGCCATGGTGGACGAGTGGAGCGGCGACTGGGGCTGCGGCGTCAAGTATTTCAGCCAGGACGGCGTGATCAAGCTGGCTCCCGCCGCCGGTATCGCCCTGGATGAAAAGCTCTCCCCCGCCGAAAAATTAAAGGTCGTACAAAAGGAAATGGCCGCGGGCAATCCCGAAGCCGCCAAAATCTACGAATCCATCGGCGTGTATTTCGGCTACACCCTGGCCTGGTACTGCCGCTTCTACACCATCGACCATGTGCTCATCATGGGCCGGGTCACCTCCGGCGAAGGCGGCCCCATCCTGCTGAAAAAAGCCCAGGAAGTGCTGGATACCGAATTCCCCGAACTGGCCCAGCGCATGAAGCTGCATATCCCCGACGAGGCCAGCCGCCGCGTGGGCCAAAGCGTGGCCGCCGCCAGCCTGCCGTGCATCGGGTAATCGTATGGCGAAACAAGAAAAGACCAACGTAATGCGCACCCTGGAACGCCTGAAAATCCCCTATCGGGAGCATTTTTACGGCGATACGGGGGCCATCAGCGGCGTGGATGTGGCCGCCGTTTTGGGAGAGGACCCCAAGCGCGCCTTCAAAACCCTGGTGACGGTGGGCAAAAGCCGGAATCATTACGTGTTCATGATTCCCGTAGCGGAAGAGCTGGATTTGAAAAAAGCCGCCGCCGCGGTGGGCGAAAAGGCGCTGGAAATGCTGAAAAGCAAGGAGCTTTTGCCCCTCACCGGCTACGTCCATGGCGGGTGCTCCCCCATCGGCATGAAAAAGCAGTTCCGCACCGTGATCCATGAAACGGCGGCGGGATTTCCAACCATCATGTTCAGCGCGGGCAAAATCGGCTGTCAGGTGGAATGTTCCCTGGCGGATTTGAGAAAAGCGCTGCCGGTAGAGCAGGCCAACGTGATCGTTTCGCCGGAGGCGTGATTCCCCCGCATCGAACCATTCAGCCCCGATCGGCGATGCGTTATCGCAACCGCTTACGGCATTTTCTATTTTCTTCGCGAAAGGACGGCACCCATGAACGGTGAACTGCTTCTTGAAATCCACGTGCAGCTCCTGGAATCCCTGCGGGTGAACGGCGGCGCGCGCGACATCCTGATGATCCCCTTTACCGGCACTGCGGGCGGCCCCTGGTTTACGGGGCGGGTGATCGGCCCCGGCGTGGACACCCAGAAAATCAGCAAGGACGGAAAAGCCGCCCTTTCCGCCCGCTACATGCTGGAAGGCACGGACAAAAGCGGCCAAGCCTGCCGCATCTTCATCGAAAACCAGGGCAGCTTTGATACCGGCTTCAAGCCCCAGATCGTCACCGACAGCGCCTTGCTTTCCGTTTGGGAAACGGCTGATCTGTACGCTACGGTGGAGGGCGCGCCGGGCGGCGTATTGGTGCGCGTTTTCCGGGAAGGGGCGCGGGCATGAACGCTTATCAGCACCGGGTACAGTACTACGAAACGGACATGATGGGCGTAGTGCATCACGCCAACTTCATCCGCTGGATGGAGGAAGCGCGCATCGATTTCATGGAGCAGCTGGGTTTTCCTTACGCGGCCATGGAGGCGCAGGGCGTGCTTTCCCCCGTGAAATCGGTTGCCTGCGAGTACAAACGCCCCTGTACCTTTGGGGATGAAATCCGCATTGCGGTAAGCATTGCGGATTTCAACGGCGTGGTGCTGTCGATCCGGTATCAAATGGAAAAAACCTCGGACGGCGAAACGGTGTGCGAAGCCCGGTCCGAGCACGTATTTTTGAACAAGGAAGGGCGCTTCGTGCGCCTGAAACGCGAGCTGCCGGAATTCTGCGCCGCCCTGGAAGCGCTGCTTCAGGAGGGAAAAAGCCATGCCCAAGATCATTCTTGAAACGGAACGGCTGATTCTGCGGGAATACGAGCAAGCCGATTTTGACGCCCTGTACCCCATCCTGTCCGACCCGGAAACGATGCGATACTATCCCAAGCCCTACGACGAAAAGGGCGTGCAGCGCTGGCTGGACTGGAGCCTGGACAATTACCGGCGGTACGGCTTTGGCCTGTGGGCGGCGATATTGAAGGAAAGCGGTGAATTTGTGGGCGACTGCGGCCTGACCATGCAGCAAATCGACGGGGAAAGCCTGCCCGAGGTGGGCTATCACATCCGCAGGGAACGCTGGCGGCAGGGCCTTGCCAAGGAAGCCGCCCGCGCCGTGCGGGATTGGGCCTTTGCCCATACGGACTTTCCCTGCCTCTATTCCTACATGAACGCCGCAAACCTCCCCTCCCGCGCCACCGCCGCCGCCAACGGCATGAAGCTGGTCAAGGAATTTGACGACACGCGCTGGGGCCATTATACCGCCGTGTACGCCATTACGCGGAAGGAATGGGAAGCCCTGGGGGCAGAGAGCAGCGTTCAGAGTACGTAGTTCTGGTAATACATACAGGAAACCCAAAAAGCCTTGCGAACAAAGGATTGCTCCTTATGCCGCAAGGCTTTTATTCTGTCTTGTATTACAGCCTCCGCACTGGCCGGACGTATTTCCAGAACCGTTTCGCGTCGTGATAGAAATAGAAGACGCGGCCTTGGGTTGTATCCAGCTGGTAGCCGTATTTCGCGTAATCCATGGCTTTCATGGCCGCTTCCATCTTTTCCTCCACAGCGCGGTTTTCCGTTTCAAAATCGAAGGGGCCATGCTCGAAGACCACGTATTCCCCCTCCGCCACGTCCATCAATTGCATCTGGCCGGGCACCGGCCCCGCGTAATCGGCGGGCAGCCGCACGCCGTAGGCTTCCGCCAGGGGGATGCCCCAGGAGCAAATGCGGCCCGAAGGTTCGTTGATCCACGCCATCAGCTGGCCGCTGCCCGCGTCCTCCTCGGCGCCGCCCACGTCGTCCAGCTTGCCGGGGATGCTGTCCAGCAAGCCGCAGATGGTGTCGCAGTCGCAGCCGGGAATCTTCGCTTCCTTCTGCCAGAAATCCCAGTACCCGATGCTTTCATCGTTCCGGATGTGCAGGAACCTGTGGGCCGGAATGTTCACAAAGTACGTTTTTACATCCTGTTTGCTTTCTTCCATGCCGTTCATATCTCCTTCCAGCAGATAACAGTCGAAAGGACGCAGGATGGTTTGCAGCACCACCGGCACGGGGCTTTTCCGGTATTCGGCGGGCGGGATGCCGTAAGCCGCCTTGAACGCCCGGGTGAAGGCCTCCTGGGAGGAAAAACCGTACTTCACCGCGATGTCCAGGATGCCGTCCTTGCTGTCCCGCAGGTCTTTGAGCGCGAAAGCCAGCCGGCGCAATCGCAGATAATCCCGGAACTGCATGCCGGAGATTTCCGAAAACCGCCGGGACATATGGTATTCCGAATACCCCATGCGCTCCGAAAGCGCCCTCAGCGCCAGGGCTTCGTCGTCCTCCTTTTTGATGCAGGCGTCCACTTCATCAATGATTTCCTGAACGGTTCGGTGCCACGCTGTCATTTTCCCCGCGCTCCTCTCGTCTGTTTCGGCCCTATCATACAGCGGGAAAGGGCCGTTTTTTTGATTTGAGTTGCGGTTTTATTCGTCTTTTGCAAGCATAGTTCCCAGCCGGACGGAAAATCCAACCGCCTTGTACATTTCCACGTCGCAGTCCGCACAGCCCACCGTCAGGGAGGAAATACCGCTTTCCTCGTAGGCGAATTGCACCAGTTTTCGCGCGATTCCCCGGTGCCGATGATCAGGCACAATGTAGAAATCCTCAAAAACACCGCCCGGAAGATAATCAAAGGTCGAAAACGTCCTGCATACGGAGCAGCACGCCACAAGCTTACCGTTATCAAAACATCCGAAAAACAGGATCCGGCCGTCTTTGATCGCCTGAAACAGGCGGTCGATCCCGTCGTCTGACGGAGCAGCTTCTCCGATCTCCCGCTTGTATTGCATCTGAAGCTGTTTCAGCTCTTCTGTGCCTTCCCACATTTGTTGATACTCCATGCTGTATTCGCTCCTGTTTATGTCGGGTCCGCCCCGCTTCTCTCGGGAAAGATTTCCAAAACAAAAAAAACGGAGAGCATGATGTTTGTGCTCCCCAAAGTCGAAGTGGTGGGATTCGAACCCACGGCCTTTTGGTCCCGAACCAAACGCGCTACCAGACTGCGCTACACCTCGAAAAAATGGAGCCGATAAAGGGACTCGAACCCTTGACCTGATGATTACGAATCAGCCGCTCTACCAACTGAGCTATATCGGCACACTGGCAATTCTGCCAGCGACGGATATTATACCAGAGAAAAATGGGAATGTCAATCCGTTTCTTTTGTAAAAACTTGCGGTGCGCCGGATAGCGCCAAGTTATCCCGCTGTTTCCAGCTTTTTCATCATCGGACGCAGAAGGAAGGTGCAAAGGAACAGCACAGCCAAGCCTCCCGCGGTCATGGCGGCCAGCGTCATCCAATGCTCCGGCGTCATTTCCAGGGTATGAAGGGCGAATACGCCGGGGAAAAGCGTCACCGCCCCGGCAAAGCCCGCGCACATCAGAACGCATACGGCGGCACGGAGCTTGGAGAAGGGCAGGCAGGTCAGAATCAGATTGCCCAGGCCGATGACGCCCGCTGAAAGCACCGCCATGGTGGAAGCCACGCCGTCCGGTACGCCCAAATAATTGGCAATCATCGCCCCCAGCGCGCAGCAGACTACGGCGAAGGCGGCGGGGGCCGCTTTCAGGATGATGCGCTTCAAAAAGTTGCCTTTGGCCCGTTCGCTGCTGGGCTCCAAAGCCAGGAAGAAGGAGGGAATGCCCACCGTCAGCGCGCTCACCAGCGTCAAATGGATGGGCTGGAAGGGATATTGCAGCGGCAGGAACAGGCCGATCAGCAGGTTCAGCACGCTGAGCGCGAAGGAATACAGGGTCTTTTGCAGGAACAGGGAGGCTGTGCGCGTAATATTGCCGATCACCCGGCGGCCCTCCGCAACCACGGCGGGCAGAGAATTAAAATCATTATTCAGCAGCACCAGCTGGGCCGCGTGCTCGGTGGCTTCCGCGCCGCCCGCCATGGCGATGGAGCAGTCCGCCGCTTTGAGGGAGGGGATATCGTTCACGCCGTCGCCGGTCATAGCCACGTGGTGCCCCGCCTTTTTCAGCGCGTCCACCAGAATGCGCTTCCGGTCGGGAGTCAGCCTGCCGAAAATCACGTGATCCTCGGCGGCGGCACAGAGTTCTTCATCAGACACCTTGGCGCAGTCCACGATCCTGTCGCAGCCCTCCAGCTCCAGCGCCCGTCCGATGGCGGCAACCGTGCGCGGGTCGTCGCCGCTCATGACGCGCACGGAAACGCCTTCCCGTTTGAACCACTGCACGGTGTCCTTGGCGGAGGGCCGCAGGGTCTCCCGAAGCAGGAACAGCCCCAGCAGCCGCGTGACCGGGGGAACCTGCTCATTTTGTATCGTTCCCTCCGCTTCCGCCAGCAGCAGCACCCGGAAGCCCTCCTCGGCGGCCCGCGCTGCCTCGGCGGGAACAGCGTCCGCCACAAAGGACGGCGCGCCCAAAATCAGCGTTTTTCCGTCGACAAAAGCGGCGGCGGATTTTTTCCGGGCGGAGGAAAAGGGCAGCACGACGGCGGCCTTGCGGCTGCTGCCCGTTTTGAATGCGTCGGCAATGGCCCGCAGGGTGCCGGATTCCGCCACAAAAGCCGATACGAAATCGGCGGCCTTGCGCTTGAGTTCCTCTTCGTCCGCTTCCAGCAGGATGAAGCGGTCAAAGGCCATTTCCCCGGTGGTCAGGGTGCCGGTTTTGTCGGTGCACAGCAGATCCACCCGCGCCAGGGTTTCGATGCCGAACAGCTCCTGCACCAGGGTCTGCCGCCGTCCCAGCTTCACCACGCCCGCCATGAGCGCCACGGAGGTGAGCAGGATCAGCCCCTCGGGGATCATGCCGATCATGGCGGCCACAGCCTTTGGCACCGCGTCGCTGACCTCCGCCTTTTGCATAAACACCTGCTGCAAAAACAGCAGCACACCGATGGGCACCAGCAGCTTGCTCACCAGAGAAACCAGCTTGTTCAGCTCCGTCATCAGCTCGGACTTGGGGGACCGGATCTGCTTGGCTTCCTTCATGAGCCGGGCGGCATAGCTGTCATCGCCTACGGCGATCAACTGGGCCGTGACCCGGCCTTCGGTCAAAAAGCTGCCGGACATGAGCAGGTCCCCGGCCTTGTGGGTGACGGGCTCGCTTTCGCCGGTAAGCAGGGATTCGTCCGCCGCGCATACGCCCTCCGCGATCATGGCGTCGGCGGGGATTTGGTCGCCCGCGCTGAAAATGGCCAGATCGCCCAGCACCATATCCTCCGGCGGGCATTTCCGTTCCTGGCCGTCCCGGATCACCCGGGCGTCCCGCACCTCCAGCAGGCGCAGTTTATTCAGCATGGCGCGGGCCCGAAGCTCCTGCACCGTTCCGATCAGCGTGTTGGAAAACACAACGCCTAAGAACAGCATATTTTTCCAGGAGCCTACCAGCGCCAGGCAGAAGGCCAGGGCAAAGTTCAGCAAATTGAACAAGGTAAACAGGTTATCCGCCACAATGCGCGGCACGCTTTTCCCCGGCTCCGCCGTCTGGCGGTTGCTCTGCCCCGCCGCGGCGCGTTTTTCCGCTTCCGCCTTGGTCAATCCTTCCGGCGGTGTTGGAAGAGTACCCTTCGGCGGAGCGGTGGGAATTTGCAGCGCGGCGCTCGCCGCGCTTTTTTCAGGCGCAGTTTTTGCTTTCATGTTCGACTCCTCTGTTCATCCGTCTTGTGTATCGGCATGAGCCATCAAATTGATTATCACGTGCTTTTTCCCGGTGTTCATCCTTCCGCCTGCGGAAACTCAGCAATTCAGATCGGTTTCCTCCCGCAGAATCAGGGCTTCCAGTACCTTGATATACAGATCATGGAAGGCTTCGATCCGCTCCCGATCGAACAGGCCCTCCGCGTATTCCATTTCGGAATCAAAGCCGCCGTCGCCGAATTCATTTTCCAGCAGCTCCAGCTCCAGCCGGGCACCGGCAGCGCTGAATTCATCTTTCAGTTCGATCAGCTCATGAGGCAGAGCGTCCATCTCATCCCCGTTGATGCCCAGCTGCAGGTTGACTTCCATGCAGTCGTTCACATAAGCCTGCCGGGTTTCGGACATAAAATCCCAGCTTGCGTGGGCAATGCCCTCCGCTACCTGTTCTTTTACGGAATGAAGCAATTCACGAACAGAAGAAACCTCTTCCATCCGAATGGCGGCGGGCAGGTTGCGAATCAGCATGCCCACGGTGTTTTCCGCTTCGGGGGCCAGACGGTTGTTAAAAATCCAATTGATCATCACGTGCTTTTTTCCGGTGAAACGGGAGAGCGCCATGAGGCCCGCGCTGATGGCCATGACGGAGTGAGAAACGCCCCAGTATTCCTCTGCTGCCGCCACCTGTTCCGCGTCAAAGGACAGCCGCCGCATCCGCCCGGCCTGATTGATGTTGTCGCTCGCGTGATCCGGCGCGGGAATGTTGCACCAATCGTCCTCCTGATCCCCGTAGCGCTCCGTGAACCAGGCGTGATCCTTTTGTGTGCTGCCCTCCGCAGCCCGTTCCTCGGCTTCCGAAAGCATGGCAAAGTAATAGTCCTGTTTCAGTTCCCGCCCGAAATAGGCGTTCATGATGTCGCCCAGCACCACGCCCAGGGAGCCGCCGTCCATCAGCAGATGATGCGCGTCCATGAAGAGATAGCAGCCCTTGCGGCCCCGGAACACATTGACCTTACACAGGCAGGCGTTCAGGATGCGGTTGAAGGGCATGATCAGAATATCCGAAAGCGCGTTCTCCGTTTCCGGCAGGATATCCAGCACCTTCACCTCCGGCAGCAGGCCGGGCCGGTACTGTTGTTTCAGGTTGTTATTTTTATCAAAGAAGAAAGCGACGGACAGGGCCGGATGGTTTTTCAGCGCTTTGTTCACCGCGGCGCAGAGCCGTTCCGCGTCCACGTCCTTTTCAAACCGGGCCAGGAAGTGCATATTGCTCCACATGGTGGAACCCGGGCGGAACAGCTGATTGTCGATCATTTGCAATTGCAGAGGCGAAAGGCCGTGGGGAACCAAGCGGGCCTTTGCTTCCCGCTCGTCCAGGCTTTCCCGTCCGGCTCGCTTTGCCAGTTCTTTGGCGATGGCCCCGGGCGTGCGCAACTGGAACACGTCGGCGGCGGTGAGCCCGTCGAGCTTCGCTTCCGAAAGCACCACCATGGCCCGCAGCGAATCGCCGCCTAAGTCGAAGAAATCGTCCAGCAGGCCGACCTTGTTTTCCTCTGCCTTCAGCGTCCGGGCAAAGGCGGCGCAGAGGATTTTTTCGGTCTCCGTTTCCGGGGGGATATATTCCGCTTTCAGTTCCTGCAAATCAGGCTCAGGCAGCGCTTTGCGGTTCACCTTGCCGTTTTGGGTCATGGGCATTTCGGCAAGCCGCGTGAGCACGCCGGGCACCATGTACTCCGGCAGCTTTTCCTGCATGAACGCTTTCAGATCAGAAACGGAAACGGCTTCCTTGGCGGTGAAATACCCGGCTAAGTATTCCGTTCCGCCGGTCTTGCGCACAGCGGCGGCGCTGCTGGAAACGCCGGGGAATTCCGTCATGACCTTTTCGATCTCGTCCAACTCGATACGGAAGCCACGCAGCTTGATCTGGTTGTCGATGCGCCCGAAAATGCGGATTTCACCGTTCTCCGTCCAGGCTGCCAGGTCGCCGCTGTGGTAGGCCCTGAGGCCCTTATGGGTAAAGAACGCCGCCGCGCTCTTGTCCGGCAGGTTCACATAGCCCCGGCCCACCTGATCGCCGCAGATGATCAATTCACCCTTCTGACCAACCGGCAATTCGCTGCCGAAGGGATCGGCCACATAGAACACCGTGTTGGCAATGGGCGGGCCCACCGTTACCTGCTCCCCGCCGGTCATCAAAGCGGCGGCGCAGCCCATGGTGCACTCCGTGGGGCCGTATACGTTCAAAATCACGCTGTCCTGCCTAAGCTCCCGCAGCCGGTCGTAAAGCTGACGGGGGAACGCCTCCGCGCCGATATCGAAGAAGGTGAACTGCCGGATGGCTTCCCGGCTTTCGGGGATTTCCAGCAGGCTTAAAAGATAGGTGGGGGTGCAGGTGATCCCGTCCGCCCCGGTTTCCTTCACCAGCCGGGCGAACAGCGCCGGATCGTGGATTTCCGCCTCCGTGGCGATAATCACCGTGTTTCCGTTGCACAGCGGCACAAATTCCTCCACCACGGACACGTCGAAGGAGAAGGAGGCCAGGGCCAGGTTCACCCGCCCCGGAGACGCGTAGTGCATGATCTCCAGGGATTTTTCGTTCCGGTGGACGTAGTTCATGATGTTCCTGTGTTCGATCATTACGCCCTTGGGACGGCCCGTGGAACCGGAGGTATAAATGCAGTAGGCCAGGTTTTCGGGAGAAACAGCGATGTTGGGGTACTCCGCTTTGCAGGCGTCCGGGCGGATTTCCTCTAAGCTATCCACCTGGAACGCTTCCTCCAACGTCAATACCCGGCAGCCTTTCGCTTGAAGCGCCCGGCCTTCCATTTGCCGCTTTGTGGACAAAAGCAGCGGGCAGGCCCCGTCCTCCAGGCAGAAGTCGATGCGGTCGTCCGGGTATTCCGGGATGAAGGGCAGGAAAGCAGCTCCGGCTTTCAGCACGGCGATTTCCGCCACATACGCCCAGATTTCCCGGTCGAACAGCACGCCGATCAGCCGGTCTTTTCCAGCGCCTTTTGCAATCAGAATATTTGCCAACTGACTGCTTAGAATATCCAACTGCCGGAATGACAGCTGTTTGCCCGCCGCCATGACCGCGATTTTATCCGGCTGGGAAAGGGCGTGACGGTGAATCTGTTCCTGCACCGGAATGAAATCCATGGGCACGGCGGTATCGTTGAACGCCGCCAGCTGCTTCCGGTCATCCTCCGTAAGCAGTGAAACCTGCCCGATGGAGGAAGCGGTCAAAAGCTGCTCCGCCGTGGTAAATAAATCCTGGGCGAAGCGGCGCACCCACTTTTCCGTGAATTTTTCGTTCCGGTATTCGATGGTCATGTTGTACAGGCCCGCCGTGGAAAAGAACTGGATGGACATGCAGCCCGTCACCATGCCGGTGTGATAGTGCTCCATGAACCATTTATCGCCTTGCAACAGGCTTTCACCAGCCGCCCTCAATTCGCAATTGTCGCGCGGCTTCGCTTCCGCTTGCCGCGCTCTGTTGCTCATTGGACCTTCGCCTTGCTTCATCCCGCACTGCGGGCGCTCGTCTACGGTCCCCATGTTGTCTGTGAACATATCACCCTGATAGATGAATTCCACATCTTCGTTTACAGGGCAGGTTTTCAGCACCTCGTCAAAGGAATAAATATCGTTGGCCATGGTGGTGAAAACCTGCTTGCTGACGCCCCGCAGGAAGTCCCCCACAGGCTGATCCCTGCGCAGGTCGCCGTAAACAGGGATGCGCTTGATCAGCGTGCCCATGGTATGGCTCATTTCCGAAAGCGGGCGGCCATTGTATACCGTGGAGAAGGAAACGTGCCTGCTGTTCAGGTACTTGCCTAACATCAGCGCCATAGCGCCCATAAAGAAGCTGCTCTCGGAAATATGCTGCTTTTCGCAGAACGCTTTCACCCGTTCGGCGGTCAGCGTGCCGGGCTCATAGCGCATGTTTTCGCTGACGCCGGGGGTCAGCGGGCCGTTCAAATCGCCGGGCAGGGCGGGCACGTCCTCCGCGTCCCTGAACAGGTTCAGGTAATAATCCTTTGCTTTTTCGTGGGTGCCGTCCGCAAGCTGTCGTTCCTCGATCATGGCCGCCTGCTGGATGGTGCATTCCTCGCCCGCCAGGGGCTTTCCCGCCAGCGCCCGGTTCATTTCCGCGATAAACTGGCTGATGGCGGTGCCGTCGAAGAAAATCAGGTGGGATTTGATGGCGAAATAGCAGCGGACCGGCGTGCGGTATACCGCCAAATGCAGCAATACGCTGTCCATCATGGGGACTACCGGCATAAAAGTTTTCATGAAGTCCAGCCGGGTTTCTTCCGTACCGTCGAACACCGGCACGTCGATTTCGGCGTCCGGCGTCATCACCATCCGGGGCATACCGTCCGCCCCCGCCCGGATGATATACTTCATGCCGGGATGGGCGGCGATCAGGGCCCGGGCCGCCCGGATCAGCTGTTCCGCCGTGACTTCCGGGGCTGCCTGCGCAAGATACGAGCAGGTATAGGTTTCCTTGCTGCCGCCGGTCATGCTTTCCAGATAAATGCCTAATTGGGTCTTGGTCAGCGGGTAATCCTCCCGATCCATGGGCGGAAGTTTCGCGTCCTTTTTGGATTCCAGGAAAGCCGCCAGCTTCCGGGGCGTGGAGTGGGCGGAAATATCCTGGAAGGACAGGGCATAACCGTCCAGGCGGCTGATGAGCACCGCCGCGCTAAGCGACGTGCCGCCGCACGCGAAAAAGTCCGCGGTCACGCTGGCCCGCTCCATTTCCAGGGTCTCGGCAAACGCCTGGCAGATGGTTTTCTCCAATTCCGTTTCCGGCGGCTCGTATTCCGCTTCCTCCGTCCTGATTTCCAGGGCTTTCAGGGCCTGAAAATCCACCTTGTTCCGGTCGTTCCGGGGCAGGGCGTCCAAATGCACGCAATACTCCGGAACCATGTACTCCGGCAGGGATTCGCCGATAAACGCTTTCAGCGCTTCCGGGGACGCTTCCCGGCCCGTGTAGTAGCAGCAGATATGATCTCCGCCGTTCACCTGAACGGAAACGCAGGCCGCTTCCTCCATGCCCGGAAATTGGGCAGCGGTGCGGCGCACCTCGTCCAGCTCCACCCGGTAGCCGCGCACCTTGACCATGTGATCCTTCCGGCCATGGAAAATCAAATCGCCTTTTTCGTCCCAGGCCATATAATCGCCGGTGTGGAACAGGCGATGTCCTTGCAGCGACGGATGATCGGTAAACTTTTTGGCTGTTTCTTCCGGCAGGCCGTGATAGCCGATTGCCATATAAGGGCTGTCAATGCACAGCTCCCCGATCACGCCGGGCTCCTTCAGGAATCGGCCTTCTTCGTCCATTAAATACGCCGAAATGCCCCGGCAGGGCTTTCCCAAAGAACGGGCGTCGCCCTCGCCCATCCGGTGCATCAGCATGGCGGGGGATTCGCTGGCCCCGTAAAATTCATAAACCAGAGGATCATCTGCCGTATGCTCCACCCGCGCTTTTTCGCCGGAGAGCAGCACGTATGCAAGCGGCAGCGGCCCGTGCAGCTTCCGCATGACGCCGTACATCTGGGGCGGCAGGAACATGCCGGTGATCCGCCGCCTGCCAAACAGCGCCCAGAGCATATCCACGTTTTTCCGTTCCGCTTCATTGGCAATGTATACGCTGCCGCCGAAGAACAAAGGAAGGGTCAGGTCGATCAGGGACGCGATAAAGCTGAAGCCCGCGATGCACAGGGTACGGGTGCTTTCGGAAAGCGGAAGGACCCCGGTCATGGTATCGGGATTGACGTTCAGCACCTTCTGGCGATGGATGACGCCCTTGGGCTTTCCGGTGGAGCCGGAGGTATACAGGATCAGCCCCTCCGCATCCAAATCGGAATGATCCAGGGCGGTGTCCGCTTCGGGCACGTCTTCACCCTCCGGGAAAACGTCCTCTAAGAACAGGCAGGGGGTGCCCGTCAGTTCCTTTTCCCGATCCTTGGTGGTGACGCAGAGGGCGCAGCCCACGTCTTCCAGCATGGCGCGCACCCGTTCCGCCGGGTATTCCGCGTCCATGGGCACGGCGGCGCAGCCTGCCCGGAGAATGGCCAGCAGGGAAGTCAAATACTCCTTCGTCCGGGGCAGCAGCAGCGCGACCCTTCCCCTTTGCTTCCCTTCCCGGGAAAGCAGCATAAGAATCTGTTCCGCCAAATACGCGGAACGGCGGTTCAGCTGGTCATAGGTATAAGCGCCCTGAATATCCAGGACGGCTACGTTCTGCGGATGCTTCTCCGCCTGCGCCAAAAATTGCTGAATAACGGTTTTCATCTTTTTCACTCCTTTCCCGCTGTTGATCGTTTAGAAAAGCATTCAAGCCTGTTCATGGTTGAAGATTGCTTTGCCGGTTTTACGATCCTTGATCAAAAAGGCGCTATGCGCCTGCGTATCAAAACCCGTTCCGCAATTGCTTACGATCCAGTATTTTACGCCGCCATCCTCTGTCGTCCATCCGGTGTAACGGAACCCGGCGCGCTCGTAGAACCGGTATCTTTTCGCCGCCTGTTCCTCCAATGAACAGAGATCCTTTGGTATCTCAATGTGCAAATCGATTTGTTTTCCGGGATACTTTTTTTCCAACTCCCGCAGGATCGCCGTACCGTATCCCCTGGATTGCACAGCCGGATTCACAACAAGATACAGGAGGAACACAGCTTTTTCTTTGATAAGAACATAATAGAAACCGGCAAGCGTATCCTGATCGTAGAAACAGGTACAATCAGCTTTCTTCCTGCATGTTCCCAATCGCAGTTCAACAAACGGCAATCGTTCATCGGGCGGAATCTGGCTTTTCAGCAATCGCTTCACATGCCGGAACTCTTTGCTCCAGGGTTTGAGCTTTACGCTTTTCAGCTCCATCTTGTCTTCCCTCCATTTTTCACGAAACGCTGTTTGCGGTTTCCTTTATCATTCGGCAGCGTGTCCTTTATCACTGTCCGCCATGATTCGGGGTTCTCTGTTTTTCCACAGCAGGAAGCACAGCAGCGCCGTTCCCAGCGCTAAGATTTCCGCCGCGGGCGTGGCAAGCCACAAGCCGGTGGAACCCATGAGCAGCGGAAGCAGGAAAACCGCCATGAGGGGCCCGGCGAAGCCCTTCACCGCCGCAATGGCCAGGGAGGCCGAACCCTGGTTCAGGCCCGTAAAATAAGAGGAGCTGTATGTGGTGATCCCGCCCAGCAGGAAAGACAGGGAAACCAGCCGCAGGGCCAGGATGGAAAGAGCGGTTAAATCCTCATTATAGCCCACAAATACTCGTGAGATGGGGTCGGCCAAAATCTGGCACAGCCCGGTCATGGCAAGTCCGAATATGCCCATCAGCAGGATGCCGTTGCGCCGCATGCTGTGAAGCTCTTTGATATTCTTTTGCCCCAAGTGATAACCCACCACCGGCACGATGCTCATGCTGACGCCATAGAACACCGCCGAGAACAGGCCGCCCACATATCCGCTCACGGCATACGCGCCCACGCCGTCCTCGCCCAAATAGCGCAGCAGCTGCAGGTTGAAGATCAGGGCCACGACGGCGTAGGAAACACCAACCACCATTTCCGACGCGCCGTTGTACATCGTCTGCCCCAACGCGCCAAAATCCAAAGCCGGGCGGGTGAAATGCAGGGCATGCTTTTGATTGGCGAAATAGACGAAGGGAATCACGGCGCTGACCAGCCAGGCAAGGCCGGTAGCAACCGCCGCGCCCTCCATGCCCCAGTCGAACCCGGCCACAAACGCCCAGTCCAGCAGGATATTGGCCGCCGCGTTGGCAATGGTGGTAATCAGCCCCAGGCCTGACCGCTCCGCCGTAATCAGCAGCGGATGGAAAGCCATGGAAAGCATCTGGAAGGGCATGAAGAAAGCAAGCACCCTGCCATAGGTCACGCAGTCCGGCGCCAGCGCTTCCGAAGCGCCCACCCAGCGGGCGATGGAAGGTAAAAGGAAATACAGCAGAGCGGACAAAACCACCCCGAGAACAGCCAGCACCAGCGTCGCCATGCTCAGGATTTTATTGGCTTTCTCCTTTTGCCCTTCGCCTAATTCTTTTGAAATCAGGGCGCTGGCGCCGGTGCCGAACATAAGCCCCACGTACATCACGATCAGAAGGGGCGGGAAAATCAGGTTCTCCGCCTCAAAGGCCGCCTCGCTGATATAGTTGGAAATGAAATATCCGTCCGCCACCTGATAAGTGTTGTCCACGATCTGCATGCCGATGCTGGGCAGGGCAAACAGCAGGATGGTGGAAACTTTGAAATGGTCTGAAAGCTGAATGCGTCTCATAACGCCTCCGATATTCCATGTATATTTCTCAAAAAGGAGGATTGACTTTTTGCCCGGGAACCCATGGACATGCGCATCAAAGCGGTCAGGCGAATTGACACGCTGAACAAGCAGGATCGGTTCGCGGATGCGTTTTCTCTGTATCCTGTTTTTTATACACCATTCGCTTCTTCGATCCGGATATTGGTCAGCGCGCACTGATCCCCGGTCAGCGCCGCAAAGACAGTAAGCTTTCGCCTATCCTTTGTTTCCATGACCCGGTCTCCTTTTTGTGCTTGATCCGCTGTAAATCCAAGTGGAATGAAAAAGGAGGGAGCAAACCCACTTTTCATTTGTATTTTACCATCCAAAGCGTCCATAATCATGACAAAACTGCGCGCTTTTTTAAATTTTCCGATAAAAATGAACATCTGTGCCTCCCGGAACAAAAAGCCTTGCGGGCAGATGGCCGTCATGCTATAATTTTCTGGAAACGGGACGATATGCTCATGAAAAACGCTGTTTGGGAAAGCGGCACGGAAACCGTGAACGTTATTTCCAAAGTGTTCAGCGGGGGAGGGAAAAACGCAATGCGGATTTTCATCATAGACGATGAGCCGGACGTTCTGGAAACCCTGCATGAAGCCGTCGCGGAAGCCGCGCCGGGCGCGGAGATATTGGCTTTTGCGCGGGGGCAGGCGGCGCTGAACGCGCTCGCGGAACAGGGCGCTTCCCCCGATCTGGTCTTTTCGGACATCCGGATGCCGGGCATGGACGGCCTGCAGCTTGCCGCCGCCATGAAAAAAGCCGCGCCGGACGCGCGGATCGTGTTCGTAACCGCCTATTCTCAATACGCGCTGGAAGCGTGGCAGCGCCGCGTGCACGGATTTTTGATGAAGCCCGTGACGGCACAGGACATTCGGGACACGCTGGCGCATTTACGGCTTTCTGTGCCGCCCGCCCCGCAGGACAAGCTGCGCGTTCAGTGCTTCGGGCATTTCGAGGTTTTCTGGCATGACCGGCCCGTGATCTTCATGCGGAAGCAAAGCAAGGAGCTTTTCGCTTTCCTGATCGACCGGGAAGGCGCGGCCTGCACCTCCGAAGAAATCGCGGCGGCCCTGTGGGAAAACGAAAGCGACATGAAAGCGGCGGGAGAACGCATCCGCAAGATCATCAGCGATTTGAAAGCCACGCTGAAAGAAATCGGCATGGAGGACGTATTGATCCGGCAGCGGCGGCAGGTGGCTGTCCGGCGGGATTTGATCGACTGCGATTATTACCGCATGCTGGAAGGCGATATGACCGCCGTGAACGCCTATCGCGGGGAATACATGGCGGATTACAGCTGGGCGGAGCTGACGGCGGGGCGGATGCATTTTCAATACAGGCGGTAATCACGCGGAAACGGCATCTCGCATGCCGAACAATCAAGACGGCTTTTTCAGCCGTTTTTCATTTTCAGAGGAAAAGCAACCGGTTTCGTCACGTTTGTGGACGCTTTAGGTGATACAATAAAAGTGCAAAATTGTTGACGGCGCCCATGGATATCTTTTGCGCCCATATGAATCCTCGCATCGGAAAAAAACTGCTGTCCCGTTTCGCCGACACCCGAACCGTCTATCATCTGGAAAAGCGAATGACGAACGGAAGGTAAGCGTTCAGACGCAGAAGGAGGAAGACCATGAACAAAAATGCTGTGAACTGCCTGAAAAACGCGCTGGCCCTGCTGCTGGCGCTCAGCGCCGCCGTTTCACTGTTTTCTCCGCTTCCTGCGCTGGCGGCAGCGGCCCCCGTGGGCTATATGCCCGGCGTGACAGAAGAAATGGCGGATTCGGCCTTCTGGTCTGATCTCACGGGCGACCCGGACGCGCTGCTGGCCACGGCGGAGGACATCGCCCGGATCAACGCCGCCGCAATCGCCGGAAAAGGCACCAACCGGCGGGATATGAAAAATTTGAAGGAAACCTACAACGGCGTTTCCAAGAATGAATCGCTGAAAAAAAGCATCCAGGCGGACGCGGATTATTATTTGGGCTGGGTCTGGGATCAGAACGGGAAAAAGCTGACCCAGGAGGATTTTGACCTCATCATCACAAACGCCATGGATCCCAGCGCCGCAGAAGAAATGCCCGTGCGCTGGGGGATCGCGGTGAACCGCACGGAGCTGATCACCTTTCCCTGGGACGGGCAGATTTTAGACGATCCCGTCGACTTTGATTTCGACTACCAGCCCCTGGTGGGCATCCGGGTGAACGAGCCGGTAGCGGTTTATTCCACCTCCGCGGACGGAAAATTCTTCCAGGTTTCCACCTCCTGCTGCACGGGCTGGGTGCGGGCGGAGGACATCGCCATTTGCAGGGACAAGGAAGAATGGCTGTCCGCCTGGGATATACCGGCGGAAAAACGGCTGGTGTTCTGGGGCGATAAAATGTATACCGATTATTCCAAAACCGCTTTGGAAACCGTTTGCCGCCTGATCACCATGGGCACCGTGCTGGAGCGGATGGATGAAATGGACCGGGACGCCCTGGTGATCAACCGCCTGCCGCTGCACAACTACGCCGTGTATCTGCCCATCCGGAACGAGGACGGCAGCTACGGCAAAACCCCGGCTCTCATCAACGCCCGGGAACGGGTGAGCGAGGATTATCTTCCCCTCACAGCCCGGAATTTAGCCATGGTGGCGCTGACCTCCTTAGGCGACGCTTACGGCTGGGGCGCGGGCCTGAACAACGAGGACTGCACCAGTCTGAACCATAGCATTTTCTGCTGCTTCGGGCTGGACCTGCCCCGGAACGGCACCTGGCAGTGGCTGCTGAATTTCCCCAAGGCGGATATCACGTATTACACCTTAGAGGAAAGGGAAGCGCTGCTGGACGCGCTGCCCATGGGCACGCTGCTGAATTTCCCCGGCCACCAGATGATGTTCTTAGGCAAGCAGGCGGGCAGCTACTATGTAGTGAGCACCGTCAGCAGCATCATGAGCCCTTACAGCGGCAAGCGCCAGCGCACCCGCGACGTGCAGATCAACACGCTGGATATCAAGCGGGCCAACGGCAAAACGTGGATGCAGGCGCTGAATAAGGTGTATGTGCCGTGGCTGTACCTGAACGAAGGGGAAAATGATATGCTGTGCGAATTGCCCGCGTATCATGAAGCAACGGCGTTCTGCCTGGAAAAGGGCCTGATGGACGCCTATCCCTCCGGCTATTTCCTGCCGGAACGTACCGCGACCATCGCCGAAGCTGTGCAAATGCTGTGGCGGATCGCCGGAAAGCCGGACCCGGATATGACCCAGGAAGGCTATGCGGATGTAGCCAGCGGTTCGGAGCATGAAAAAGCCGCGCTGTGGGCCAAGCAAACGGGGGTGTATACGGGGATGGACGGAAAGTTTCAGGCAAACGCGAACCTGACTTGGGACGCCGCGAAGACCATGGCAGACGCATTGCTGCATGTAGATGTGATGGTTGATCAGCCCAACGCGGGCGCGGTCATGACCCGGGCCGCGCTGGCCGGTATCGCTCAGCCCGTCAGCGAAGCGTGGGCGGCGCGGCACCCGGCGATGCCCGCCAAGCCCTTCGGCACGGCCAGCGCCAGCGCGCCATATTACGCAAAGCCCTGCAACGAGCGTTTGGCTTCCCTGCCGGAAGCCCTGATGAAGCTTACGGAGGGCGGCTATTCCTGGGAATATGAATACGCGGCGGATAAGCCCGCCTACGCGCTGACCCTGATGGATTACGCCAATATTTATTCCTTTATCCACACCCACGATCTTGACCCGGCGGCTGTGCGCCAGGTGCTTTCGGACGCTTCCCTCATGGTGCACCGCAAGGCGTTCACGGAGGAAGAAATCGACCTGCTACTGGGCGAGGATCAGGCGGCAGCCATGGCGCGTTTCGCGTCCCCCAGCACCATCGTGATCGGGGAAAAGGGCTACAGCGAAAAATGGATGTACGATCATCCCATCGAACAATGGGCGGCGGAAGGCATCACGCCCGAAATGGTGATCGATGTGCAGGAGAATTACTATAATCCCCTCTTCACCCGGGAAGCGGCAAAGGCGTTCAGCCAGAAGCTGTATTATTTCACCGGCGTCCTGACCCCGGTGAGACTGGGGCAGTGGAACGCCGGAGAAGTGCGGCCCGACGGGTCCGTGGCGGAGGGCACGGAAGAAAACGGCGTCCTGCTGGACGTGATGGAATTCTGCCAGTATCCCGATTATCCCACCGGCTGCGAAAGTGTGTCCCTGTATATGCTTTTGAAATATTACGGGGTGGATGTGACGGTGGATCAGATTTACGATCTGCTGCCCATGGGCGCGCAGCCCTATGACGATGAAAACGGCGTGCGCCACGGCGCGAACCCGGAGCGCGAATTTGTGGGCGACCCCCGGAGCGAGTATTCCTACGGCGTCTTTAACGAGCCCATCGCAAAAGTGGCGGAGCAGTTCATGCCGGGAGCCCAAACGAAAACCGGCGCGGCCGTCGACGAGATCAGGGCCATTCTGGACACCGGCAATCCGGTGCTGGTATGGTATGTGTCCGCGCCCATGCGGGACATCATGTACCGCTGGAGCTGGATCGACGAAAACGGGGAAACGGTCTGCTGGCCGGGCGGCGAACACGCGGTTGTGGTTTGCGGCTATGACGGTACTTCCATCACCTACCGCGATCCCAACGCCGGAACCACTGTCGTGATCGACGGCGCCACCTTCGCCAAGGGCTTTGCGGAGCTCGGCGGCAGGATCGTTTACTACACAATTCAATCAGAGAAATGATGAAGGGATGCGCTATGAAAAAGAATTTTTGCGGGTTTGTTCTAATCCTTCTGCTCACGGTTATCATTTGTCCTGCTCATGGAGAAGGCGTGTCTCTGAGTGTGGACCCCACAGGACGTACAAAGGGATTCTCTACCGTACTGTACGATAACAAAAACGGATTGCCGACCTCTGAAGCGAACGCCATCGCCGAAACCAGCGAGGGCTTTATCTGGATCGGCAGCTATGCCGGTCTGATCCGCTATGACGGCAATACCTTTGAGCG
Organism: Clostridia bacterium; assembly: GCA_017448975.1. Classification (GTDB taxonomy): domain Bacteria; phylum Bacillota; class Clostridia; order Christensenellales; family Aristaeellaceae; genus RUG563. The sequence continues at coordinate 5,387 of JAFSKN010000007.1, read as the reverse complement.
CGTGGGCTCAACGTGCGGCGTTTCCAGCATCAAGTGCCTGTATGTAGACAGCCGGGACCGGCTTTGGATGGGCACTAACGATAATGGCGTCGCTGTGATGGAAAAAGGCGAGTTTCGGTTCTGGGGGAAAATGGACGGCATGAAATCCACCCATACCAGGGCCATTACTGAGGATGAAAACGGAAAGATCTATATCGCCACCACCTGCGGCATCGCCGTCATTGACAAGGATTATAACCTGACCATGCTGGAGGATAACCTGATCGCGGAAGCCAATATGCGCTTCATGATCATGGGAACCGATGGGCTGATCTACGGCCTCACAAACCTGGGCGATATCATGACGCTTCAGGATGGCAGGGTGCTCAACTACATCCCCAACGGAGAAAACACGGTTACAGGCGCTGTCGGCGCGTTCTATCCCGACATGAATGAACCGGGGAAGGTCTATATGCAGACCATGAATTATTCCTTCTGTCAAGCCCGGATGGGAGATGCGCTGACAGATGTTGTGGAGATCGACATTCAGCCGCTGTCCACGGTGCAGATGATTTCCTATATCGACGGCAAGCTGTGGGTGTGCGCTTCCAATGGGATCGGCTATGTGGAAAACGAAGAATTCCACCTGCTGGAAAACCTGCCCATGAACAACAGCGTGGGCGGCGTGATGATGGACTACCTGGGCAATCTCTGGTTCACTTCCACCCGCCAGGGCGTCATGAAGATCGTGCCGAACCAGTTTTCCGATTTGTTCCAGCGCTTTGATTTGCCAACGAATGTGGTCAATACCACCTGTATGATCGAGGATAAGCTCCTGATCGGCTCGGATACGGGGCTGACGGTGCTGAACGACAACGGCCTGGTATCCAGCCTCCCGCTGACAAAGGCTGTCACAGCATCCGGAGAAGACCTGGAAGCGGATGATTTGATCCAGCTGCTCAGCGGCTGCCGTATTCGTTCCATCATTCGTGACAGTCATGACCGGGTATGGATTTCCGTCTGGCGAAAGCTGGGACTGGTGCGCTATGATCATGGTGAAGCAGTCGTATTTACCCAGGAAGACGGCCTTCTGTCCAGCAGCCTGCGCGCAATTGCTGAAAAAGAGGACGGCAAAATTCTTGTGGCGCTGGCAGGCGGCGTGACCATCATTGAAGGCGATCACGTGATCGGCTCTTACGGCGAAGAGGAGGGTATCACAAACACAGAAAGCCTAACCGTGACGGAAGGGCTGAACGGGGAAATCGTACTGGGCAGCAATGGCGGGGGCATCTATATCATTGATGATTCGGGCGTGACGAACATCAATGTGGAGGATGGCCTGCCTTCGGATGTGGTGATGCGCGTCAAGAAGGACACAAAGCATAACGTGATCTGGATCGTTTGCAGCAGCGCCATTGCCTACATGACGCCCGATCACCGCGTCACCACGATTCAAAAGTTCCCCTACACGAATAACTTCGATCTTTACGAAAACAGCAACGGGGATATGTGGGTGCTCAGCAGCAACGGCATCTATGTGGCGCCCACAACGGAACTGCTGGCAAACGGCGAAATCAACCCTGTCTATTACAGCCTCGCCAACGGCATGCCCTGCATTACCACCGCGAATTCCTACAGCGAACTGACCGCGGAGGGCGATTTATATATCCCGGGCAGCACCGGTGTGTGCAAGGTCAACATTGATCAGCCTTTTGAGGATGTCAATGATCTGAAAGCGGTAGTGCCCTTCGTGGACGCGGATGGGACACGCATTTACCCGAATGAAAACGGCGCGTTTACCATCCCGGCCAGCACGCAGAAGCTTACCGTTTTCAGCTTCGTATTTAACTATTCCCTGAGCAATCCCCAGGTAAGCTATCAGCTGGAAGGTTTTGAACGCCAAAGCACCACCGTCAGCCGCAGCGATATGGTACCTATTGACTACACCAACCTCCGAGGAGGCACATATCATTATGTGATGCAGCTGATGGACTCCATGGGCCGGGGCAACAAGGAAGTTTCTGTTCAGATCATCAAAGAGAAGAAGCTGTACGAGGAAACCTGGTTCCTGATCCTTTCGGGCCTTGTCCTGCTTGCCGCGCTGGCATTGATCGTCCGTTTCTATGTCCAGCGGAAGATGCGCAAGCTGGAAAAGAAACAGAAGGAAACCATGGCGCTGGTCGGCGGCATCACAGAAGCTTTCGCAAAGGTCATCGATATGAAGGACAAATACACAAACGGCCATTCCTCCCGCGTGGCGAAGTACACCGCCATGCTGGCGAAGGAGTTAGGGTGCGACGAAGAGACGGTGGAGAAATACTATCGCATCGCGCTCCTGCACGACATCGGCAAGATCGGCGTGCCGCCCGAGGTGTTGAACAAGCCCGGCAAGCTGACGGACGAGGAATTTGAGATCATCAAGTCCCACACCACCCAGGGCTATGAGGCGCTCAAGCAGATCAGCATCATGCCGGAGCTGGCTATTGGCGCCGAGGCACACCACGAGCGCCCGGACGGCAGGGGTTATCCCAACCATTTGAAGGGCGATGAAATTCCCCGTGTAGCCCAGATCATCGCTGTGGCGGACTGCTTCGACGCCATGTATTCCAACCGTCCTTACAGGAACCGGATGAACTTTGAAAAGGTCGTTTCCATCATTCAGGAGGTATCCGGAACGCAATTGGCAAGCGACGTGGTGGACGCGTTCATGCGGCTGGTGGCCAAGGGCGAGTTCCGCGCGCCGGATGACCATGGGGGCGGCACAACGGAAAACATCGATAATATTCACAAGCAGCAGAACGAAGGGAAAAAAGAGGAAACAGACGGTCAGAAAGGCTAAACGAAATACGCCGCCCGTGTCCGTTTCCTTTTCTGCGGTCATGTCAAACAGCGTCAGATCGCTTCCGGCCTGGCCTCCAGCCTGACGATGTCTTCCCCATATATGGTCACGAAATCATCCCGCATGGAAATCGTTTCATAGCCGAAGGAAGCGCAGGTTTCCGCGAAGGCCGCCGCTGTTTCAGCGTCGCCCCAATCCCGCCGCGTATCGTCGCACAGGAGCATATAGGCCCTGCCGCCGTGCTGGACGGCATACTGCGCCATGGCAAGATCGCCGGAGCTGTTGCCAAAGACCAAAATGGGCGCTTTCCCTATTTCATCCACGATAGAAAAAACCTTGTTGGCTCTTTGATTCTTTACCGTCAGGTTTCCTTCCAGCAGCACTTCGTCCTCCGGCCGGTAGGTGTAGCTGCGGCCCGCCTTATCCCCCTGTCCGGAGGCCATGAGGGAAAAGCTGCTGCCGATCACCCGCTCAGAGGGTATCCATTCATCCAGCGTACCTTCGATCAGCACCCGAACCAGGGTCCTTTCCGACCCGCTGCTGATGAACACCTTGAAACCGTGGGCCGCCAGGTATTGAACCAGCTCGGCCATGGGCAGGAAAAAACCTTCTCCGTAGGTCATATTTTCAAAACCCCAGGCGGAGATATTCATGAAATCCCGGATATAGGCCCGATACGCGTCCACCGAAAAGCCCTGGAAGGTTTCGGCGGCCATCTGCGCCGTGGAACGGGGCGAATCCGGCTCCGGCTGGCCGTTCAGAAGCGCCGTTTCCAACGCTTCCGCGTAGACACGGACGTCTTCTGCCGCGGTATAGCTTTCATCATGCAGCGCTCTGTGAATAAACAGGCAGGTATCAAAATACGTGGGAAACCTTTCACCATAAAGCGTCCCGTCAAAATCAAATACGGCGACGCGGTCAGCCGGGGCGATGTAAGCCTCGCTCCAATCGTTGGTGACGGCTTCCACATAAGCGATCAGCTCCGCTTTCACCGAGGAACCCGGGCTCCACAGGGACAGGGGATCAAGGTCTCCCGCATGCGTTTCCGTCAGCGCTCCGCCCAGCGGGGCCAGCGCCAGCGACAAGATCAGCAGCGTGACGATCCATTTTTTCATACTTGTATTATTCTCCTTCCGACGGTGCAAAACCGCGATGATGCTCCGATAAAATAATAGAAGAAAATACCGCGTCTTTGATCACCGGGACAGTCTGTACAAAGCGCGGTATTTCTTATTCGCTTTTTCAGGGGATTGCTTCTCCTGATTTCAGCCAGAGTTTTGCTCTGTTATTCTTCGTTTCGTTCGCTCATGAGGGAAAAAATTTCCGCGAACAGTTGGATCTCTTGGGCTTTCTCCGGCATGGCTTCCGCAAGCGCCTGAATGGCTTCCTTCGGATTGTCGCTGGACAAAGCGTTGGAAATCATCTCCATGAGCGCGGTGTATTCGGCCCAGGGATCGTTTTCCTCGTCATAGGCGCCGTCCGCGTGATACCGAAGCTCCACGGCGTAGCGGGATATCCCGGAGAGGCTGGCGCTCTTAACCGTCAGATCGCCGATATAGCCGCTTGATCCAATTCCTCTTTCACATGCGGTCAGAATTGGTGCCCCATGATGTCGTATTCCAGCTCGATGCCGTTGGCCGTTTCAAAGAGCAGCCTGCCGTCTTCCATCATAGAGAAAACCGCGTCGTAGGTTTCGCCGTCTTCGCTGGATTCATATTCGCCGGAGGCGTTTTTAGTGTACAGCGTGCAGGTGCCTTCCGCGGTCAGCTTGCCGGTGGCAGGATCATAGCAGCCGTTCATCAGGAAGACCGTATAATGATCCCCTTCGGTCTGTCCGCGGGTGATATATACGGTGTAGAACATTTCGTCCTCGGCAAGGCCGTTCCACAGGAACTCGGCCTCCACTTCTTCCGCTTCGTTCCGCCATACGCCGTCAAACCGGCCGATGTTGGCAAATTCCAGGCCCGCGCCCGCGTCGTCGTGGCCGTCCTTCCAAATCAGGCAGCCGTGGGCGTCGATGCTGAACGTGGTTTCCTTGCCTTCCTCGTCGATTCCTTCATAGGCGGCGTCCCCGAATACCACGTCGGCGGTATCCAGGTCTACGGTGTAATCTGTCCGGCTGGAGGAAACGGAAACCAGGGAATCGGCGTCCTCCGCGTAATAGCAGGCATATTCCCAGACCTCGCCGGCGCTGTCGCCGTTCACCTTGGTCAGCGTGACGCGGTAGCCTTCTTCTTCGTAGTAGATTTCAGCCAGGCAGCCGGGAATGGCCCAATCGCGCTCAAATTTCTTGCCGCCCTCGGGCTGGGGAACGGCGTCGCTTTCAATCGCCACAAATTCCAGATTGCCCAGGAATTCGATCACCAGCTGAATTTGTTCTTCGGTCAGGGAATCGGCCCCGCCCTCCAGGGTGGGAATCAGAACGAATTCAAACTCATAGCCCTCATAGATGGTATACACGTCGGCAAATTCGCCGTTCAGTTCTTTCGCCACCAGCAGCTTGGTGCCGTAAGCGGTTTCCGTGTAGGAAATGTCCACGTCGTATTCATCCGTGAAGGTGGATTCAATG
>JAFSKN010000050.1 GCA_017448975.1 Clostridia bacterium | reverse complement strand
TTACTGCGCCATCGAAGATAACGGCGGCGGGGTATCAGAAAATGATTTGCCCCACCTGTTTGAGCGCTTCTACCGTGCGGAGGGACAGAAACAAAGCGGCGCGGGCCTGGGCCTCGCTATTGTGAAGGAGATCATCTTCCGACATCATGGGCATATCACAGCAGAAAATACCAAGAATGGTTTGAAGTTTTCAATCTCCATACCGATATTGAATCTCACAAAATCATAAGCCGCCTTTCTTGGAGGGGGTGCGGGGGGAACCATTCTTTGGGCTCCAAAGAATGGTTCCCCCCGCCGTTCTCCTCGTCCCCCTACCTTACGAAATCGTAAGGTAAAAGTCACCTGAAAGTAAGGTTGGTTTGGTAGGATATGGTCAGAAGGAGGAATGAACCATGGAAATCTTACGCTGTGAAAGCCTGACGAAAACCTACCAAAGCGGAGGCATGCCAGTGCATGCCTTGCAAAACGTGACGTTGACCTTTGCGCAGGGTTCCTTTACCGCTGTCACGGGGAAAAGCGGCAGCGGAAAATCCACCCTGCTGCATATGCTCTCCGGTCTGGATCGGCCCACGGGCGGCAAGGTGATCTACCAGGACAACGACCTTTCCAAATACAACGACAACCAGCTTTCCGTTCTGCGCAGGCGGCGGTTCGGCTTCGTGTTCCAGAGCTATAATCTGGTGCGGGAACTGACCGCCCAGGAAAACATCCTGCTGCCGGTAATGCTGGACAGCCGCAAGCCTGACGAAAACCACCTGAACCGGCTGATCGAAATCCTTGGCATCGGCGACCGGCTGTCCCATCTGCCGGGGGCCATGAGCGGCGGGCAGCAGCAGCGGGTGTGTATCGCGCGGGCTTTGGCGAACAAGCCCGCCATCCTCTTTGCCGACGAGCCCACGGGTAACCTGGACGGCAAAACGGGCCGGGAGGTATTGACCTTGCTTCGCACGGTGAGCCAGGAATTGGGCATCACCATGATCTTAGTGACCCATGATTTGGGCGTAGCGGAACAGGCCGAGCGCATCATCCGCTTGGAGGACGGACAAGTCGTTGATGATAGCGGGGTGACGGTGCAATGAAACGCCTCACCATGAATCAGGTGGCAAAAGCCAGCCTGAAAGCCAACAAAAAAGCCTATCGCAGCTTGGCTGTCGGCATTTTCCTTGCGGTGTATCTGTGCACGGCGGCGGTGCTTGGGGCTTACGGCACGATCCAGGCGAACCAGCAGAAAATCATTGATCGTGTGGGATATATCGATGGCTTTTTCCTGAACAGTGCCAGCGTATCGGATGAAACCGTGCGCAGCAGCGGATGGTTTGCCCGCGTCGGCAAGGTATTCGTCACCGCCCAGATCGACAAAACGGGGCAGTATGTGGGGTACTACGACGAGGAAGCATTATCCTTGATGCCCAGAACGTGTGTGGAAGGCCGCATGCCGGAGAATCCCGGCGAAATCGCCCTGGAGGAAACCGCGCTGGCCCAGCTTCGCCTGGATATTGGGGTGGGCGATCAAGTCACCTGGACCATGCAGCCCCTGGCTGGCTTGCCGGAGGAAAGGACCTATACCTTAGTGGGTGTACTGAATGATCAATCCCCCTATATGGAAAGCTACGGCTCCATGATCTCAGACCACGGAACGCCTGAATGGCCCAACGCCTTGGTGTATTCCCAGGATACGCCTTTTCAAACGGGCGATCCCGCCGTGCACCGCGTAGTCACTTACGCAACCCTGGTTACCTATAGCCGGTTCACAAATTCCGACGCTTACGAAGCGTGGGGCTATAACTTCATTGCCATCAGCCGTTCCACCGGCCAGGCTACCTGGTACGACCCAGCTCTGGAGGATCTGGAAAAATACGCCGGGCAATCCATGATCTGGTGGATCATGGGCGGAGCGCTGCTGTTGACTTGCGGCATCGGCATCTCCAGCGCCATGGAAAGTATGCTGGCCCAAAAGACGGAGGAAATCGGAATGCTACGGGCGGTGGGCGCTACCCGGCGGCAGATCCGGCGACTGTTCGGGCGGGACGGATGGCTTTTATGCCTCATCGCTCTGCCTATCGGTATCGGGCTGGGTATCGTCACCGTATGGGTCATTTCCCTGTTCGCGGAAAGAACGATCCTGTTCCGGCTGAACGGCTGGCTGTTGCTGCCTGTGGCGGCACTCTCCGCCCTGTGCGTGCTACTGTCCTCAAGACTTCCACTGAAACGAGCCTCCCGGCAAACGCCCATGGGTGTGCTGAGGGATACGGGGACACTGCGCAAAGCCAAGCGATTCCAAAGCAAAAAGCAGTTCCGGGCCACCCGGCTCATCGCTTCCCGTCAAACCCGGTTGCATCCCCTGCGGCAGGCGGGCGCTTCGGTGATGGTGGCGCTGACGCTGCTGCTGACAGCCGTTTTATCAGAAGCGTTTCTGTACCAATCGGGGTATCAGCCCGCCTACGATTTTTATATCCAGCCCGTCAACGTGCATTATACCACTGTCACGTCGGGTTCCCTGCATTTTGCCGGTCAGGCAGCGAAGGAAAACGTGCTGACGGAGCAGGATATGCAGCAAATTCGCGCCATTGAAAACGTACAGTCCGTCACGTTGGAAACGGCGGCGGATATCCTGTTGGAATTGAACGAAAACGAAGTTCCCCAATACTTCCGGGATTACTATACGGAGGAACGGCTCATTGCCGGGATGAGCATAAACGACGAATCTGCGCTGCATTACACCTTTCATAACCCGGTCATGCCCTTTATTTTCACCAATTCCCTGGCTTATCTGCTGGAGGACACGCCAGACCAGGTAACCGATTTAACGGACGAATACCGCGTGTGGAACGCGAAAACCTTTCAGGAGATGCAGGCGGCACAGCGGGCCTACGGCGTCACGGGCAAGCTGATCCCCCTGACGGTCGAAGTCGTTGACGTGAACGACCCCGAATTTCAGCGGGGCGTGGTGGATGGAAAAATCAATCTTGCCGCCCTGGACGCGGGGCAGGAGGTATTGGTCTATGCCCCCACGCTGGGCTACTGGGAAACGGTGGAGCACGGCGAAACCGTGGGCAACACCGCCGGGGCGGACTTCGGAGAGTACCGCCCGGACGCCCAGCTGAAGGGCATGGCCGTCAACGATTATTTCCGGGCCGGGCAGTCCCTGTCCCTGCTCCAAGCGCTGACGGAACCCGATAACCGGCCCACGGATTTCAGCACCGGGCCCTATACCCCGGCGGAACTGGAAAACATGGAGCAAGCCTACCGCAATCTGCATACGGATAAGACCGCCGTGACGGTGGGTGCGGTGCTGGAGAGCGCGCCCCTGGGCAGCAACGGCCTGTGCCTGATGACCACGGAAAAGGGGCTGCGTGCTCTGGGCTTTGCGCCCACCCAGCCAACCTTTGTCAATATCACCTTAACGGGCGAGGTGGACCGGGCGGCGGAAGAAGCCATCCAGCGCCGCCTGGAAACCATCGCTTCTCGGGCCGGGATGGAGGTTGTCAACCGCATGGCAAACGCCCGGGAAAACGCCCGGCAGCAGCGGAAGACCGAACTGGTCTTCTTGGGCGTGATCATCCTGTTCTTCGCCGTGGCTGTATCCATGCAGGTAAGCAGCGCTGGACGGCGCATCCGGGCGGATCAGCGCATGATCGGCACCCTCCGGGCCGTAGGCGCGGACGAAAGCGCCCTGCTGGGCTGCTATCGCCTGCCCATGATTGTGACCACCGCTATCGGATTGCTGCTGGCGCTCTGCCTGTTCATCCTCATGGGCACGGTCTGGAGCAATTACTTCCTGATGGGTCGTCACGCAGTCATTACCCTGCCGCTGATGATCCTCCTGGCGGCGCTGTGCGCCCTGTGCTGCATGATCGGCGTGAAAGCGCGGCTTCGGCAGGTATTGAACAGAAGCGTGGTTGAGAACATCAGAGAACTGTAGGCTGAAATGAGAGTGGAGAGTTGAGAGTGGAGAGTTGAGATTTATAGCCTGCTAAAAAGTAACCCCAAACATACATCTTATCAGGAAAACTTAATCTCAACTCTCCGCTCTCAACTCCTGTAGAAAGGAAAAACATGAATAGGAAATACAGAATCGCGGTCCTTTTGGCCGCTTTGCTTCTCATACCATTTTTTGACGCGCAGTCAGAGGAAAAAGCCGATTTTGAAATCGACCGGCGCCGGGTGCTGCAAGGAATGAACCGTTCCTGGCTGCAAGGGTATGAACCAACGATTTCCAACAATCATCTTTCCATGGTGCTTCCCATTCTGTCCGATCAGGCGGAAGGAAGCATCCAGACTGAATGGATCGTGCTGCACGAAAGCGCGTCTCCCTTCAAGCCACAAACCATGTATGTGAAGACCCAGCGGGCGGAAAGCGGCGTCTATGCCGTGCGGCTGAACTTAGCGATGTACGCCGACCGGCGGAACGGTGATTATCCCTGTGTCATCCGGATCACCGGACATGCGAAATCAGGAAAGCTTCTGATGTCAGAAATCCCGTATACCCTCCGCGTCCGGGACGGCCTGCCTACCAATGAAACCCTCCGCATGGCAATCCATGACGTGGAAACCGATTTGAACGTGGGCGAGGACGGCTGCATCCGTGCCGTCCTCCGAAATCCCTGTCAGACCGTCGCGTATGAGCAACCGGTTTTGCATATCACCGACCCGACCGGAGACATCATTCCCCGGGAAGTGGATGTGCTGTATCTGCCCGATCTGGCTCCCGGCGAAAGCGTACAGGTGGAATACCCCGTGGCTGTGCTGGGGAAAGCGTCCGTTGCCCGCCACAGCTTGAAATTCGATCTCACCTGGACAGCCTTAGAGCAAAATGTTTCCCAAACGGAGAGCTACACAGTGCCGGTCAAGCAGGAAATCCGCCTGGAGCAGGGCGGCTTGAAAATGGCCTCCACCGTCATCGCCGGGGATTCCGTCACCCTGTCCCTGCCCCTCATGAACATGGGTAAGGCGGATATTGTCAATGTATTAGCAGCCGTGTCCCTGCCCGGCATAACGGAACGGCAGGCCGTGCTGGTGGGCGCCATCGCTCCCGGCGAAACCCGGCAGGCGCAGATCACCCTGACCGCAGGCAAGGACATATCCGGCGATTTTCAGGGAACCCTCGCCGTGGAAGGGGAGGACAACGACGGAAATCCCGTTTCCTTTTCTCTGCCCCTCCAGTTGACCGTGGAAAAACCGGCGGCATCTGCTGCCGCGGCTGACACAGTGCAACAGAAAAATGAACAGCCGCCTTTCCTGATTTATGCTTTGGCCGGAGGATGCGGGCTGCTTTTATTGGTATTGCTTTTGCAGGGCGTCCTGCTCCGAAGAAAAATCCACCGGCTGGAAGAAGATAAGCTGTAAGCCTCTTTGTTTCCCGTGATTGTCCGGCTCCGTCTTGACGGTAAAAAAGAAAGCGCCTATAATGAAAGCGCTTTGAGAAAGGGGGGCGGGGCCGTGGGCCGGGAATTCAGCTATATCCAGGGCTTGGAAAGAAGCATCCTGACGGAATACCGGGAAACCCTGTGGCAGCCCTTCTGCCGGGCGGTGAAACGCTACCGGCTGATTGAGGCGGGGGACAAAATCGCCGTGTGCATTTCCGGGGGCAAGGATTCCATGCTGCTGGCGAAGCTCATCCAATTGCTGCACCGCCATTCGGAGGTCCCTTTTGAGGCCGTCTATCTCATTATGGACCCCGGCTACGCGCCTGAAAACCGGGAAAAAGTGGAAAACAACGCCAAGCTGCTGGAAATTCCCTACACCCTGTTTGAAAGCGACATCTTTGAAGCTTCCGCCAGCCAGGAGAAGCATCCCTGCTTCCTGTGCGCCCGCATGCGGCGGGGCTGCCTGTACGGCAAAGCCCAAGCCCTGGGCTGCAACAAGATCGCCCTGGGCCACCATTTCGACGACGTGATCGAAACCGTACTGATCAGCATGCTGTACGGCGGCCAGCTGCAGGCCATGCCCCCCAAGCTGCGGGCGAAAAACTTCCCCGGCATGGAGCTGATCCGGCCCATGTACATGGTGCGGGAGCAGGACATCATCGCCTGGAAGGACGCCATGGGCCTTTCCTTCATCCAGTGCGCCTGCCGGTTCACCGAAGGGGCCGAGGCGGGCGAACACGAAAGCAAGCGCCAGGAGGTCAAGCGCCTGGTCCAAAGGCTGCACGAAGAAAACCCCGTGGTGGAGCAGAACATTTTCGGCAGCATCCACAATGTCCAGCTGGACACCATGGCGGGGTGGAAATACAAGGGAAAAGAAATGTCTTTTTTAGACGTTTACGACGAATAAAGGAGTATGGCAATGGAAATCAACGAACGAACAAAGCTCAAGGATATTTTGGCAGCCTATCCCTGGCTGCCGGAAGCGCTGATTCAAATGGACGGGCGCTTCAGAATCATCAACAGCCCCATCGGCAAGCTGCTCATCCGCACCGCCACCGTAGGGGACGCCGCCAAAAAGGCGGGGTATCCGGTGAATCAGGTGCTGGACGAACTCCAAAAACTGATTGCGAAGCACGAGGCGTAATCACGACGTATCAAAAGGTGATTTCCCTGTGTTCCCGGTGGGAACGGTAGGCCGCCTCCATGAGCTCCGTCAGCTCCCGGCCTTCCTGCAAACCGTATTGCACGGGCTTGCCATACAGTACGCTGTCCAGGAATTGGCGCAGGGGCAGGGGGTCCCCCGCCGGGGGCGTGATTTCCGTCCAGTCCGCGTTCTGGGTGCGCAGGCGCACAGAATCGTCGGCGCAGAGCAGCACGCCCTTGGTGCCGTATACTTCCAGCATTTCGGGATTCATGCCGGAAATCAGGCTGGTTTCCGCAATGGCGATGGCTTTGTTTTCAAACTCGATGGCGCACACCGCGTTATCCTCCACCGCGTACCCCGCGCGGGTGTTAAACAGGGAGGAAATGCGCGTGGGCCTGCCCAAAATCCAACGGGCCAGGTACATGGGGTGGGCCCCCAAATCCATCATGGCCCCGCCGCCGGTGGTTTCAGGATCGAACCAGTAATCCGGCAGCCAGCCCGCCGTGGCCCCGTTGTGGCTGGTGCGGGTGCGCAGCATGGTCACGTCGCCCAAAACGCCGTCCTCCACGCACTTTTTCACGAACAGGCTGCGGCCCCGGGCGCGCTGGGGAAAGCTGATGGTGAAGATCACCCCGGCGTCCTCCACGGCGCGGATCACTTCGTCGCAGTCCGCAACGGTCAGGCACATGCATTTTTCGGTGAAGATGTGCTTGCCGGCCTTCGCCGCCTTCACCATCAGTTCCTTGTGCATGCTGGTGGGGGAATCGATGATCACCGCGTCCACGTCGGGCCGGGCAAGCAGGGCGTCCAGATCGGAGATGAAGGGCACGTTCAGCGTTTCGCCCCAGGCTTTGCCCCGTGCGGCGTCCTCGTCCCACACGCAGGTGATTTGCGCGTCGGGCTGATCCTGGATGAACTGGGCGTAATTCTCGGCATGAACGTGCCACTTGCTGAGCATGGCGATATGGAGCATGGATACGGCCTCCTTCTTGATCTTTATGAATTGAACGCTTTAAGGCAGTAAAAGAGTTGAGAGTTGGGAGTGGAGAGTTGAGATTTATATTGTCAATCACAGCAAGATGCTCTTGTGATTAACATGATATCATCTCAACTCTCAACTCTTAACTCTCCACTCTGCATTAAAGTGTCCTTTCATTCGCCTTGTACCGTTCCAAAAACGAATGCCCCTTTCCCTCGTGCTTGTAGCCGGGGAAGGTGTCCAAACACAGGTTGTGCAGGCTGGCGAAAATGCTTTTTTCCACGTCGGGGTTCTGGCGCTTCAATTGCCGGATCAGTTCCTTGATTTCCCTGCGCTTGCCCCCGTGTTCCTCTCCCGCCTCGCGCTCGGTGAAGCGGCAGGCGCACTGAATGAAGCGCAGGTGATTGTAGCGCTGCCAGGCTAAAATCGCATCCTCATGCACGCAGTACAGGGGCCGGATCAGGCTCATGCCGGGATAGTTGTCGCTGTGCAGCTTGGGCAGCATGGCCTGGAGCTGCGCGCCGTACAGCATGCCCATGACGGTGGTTTCTATCACGTCGCTGAAATGATGGCCCAGGGCGATCTTGTTGCAGCCCAGCCTTTGGGCCTCGCTGTACAAATGTCCCCGGCGCATGCGGGCGCAGAGATAGCAGGGATTTTTCTCGGTGCCGTTGGCCACCTGAAAAACATCGGTTTCAAATACCGTCAGGGGGATGCGGAGCAGGGCGGCGTTCTCCTCGATCAATTGCCGGTTGTCCGGGGCGTAGCCGGGGTCCATCATCAAAAAGACCAGCTCGAAGGGCGTTTCCGTGTACCGCCGCAGCATTTGCATCAGCTTCGCCAGCAGCATGGAATCCTTGCCGCCGGACACGCACACGGCGATTTTGTCCCCCGGCTCCACCAGCTCGTAGTGCTTCACCGCCGCGATAAAGGGGTTCCAAATTTCCTTGCGGTACTTTTTGCTGACGCTGCGCTCCGCCAATTGGCATGCGTCCAGTTCCCGTTTCACGGTTTTTCCGCCTCCCCCTGCTTTTTCTGCTTCCAGGCGGCTTTATAGGCCGTCTCTAAGGCAGGAGCGCTGTGGACGCGGTTATTTTTTTCCAAGAAGGCGGCGATGCTGCCCTGCACGCCCTCCACCTCCCGCTCAAATTCCCGGGCGGATACCCGCAGGGCGCGGTTGCCCAGCACGATGGTCTGCTCCGGCCCGTCGGAGGTGGCCACCCGGATGCGGGGCGTGCCCTTGGCCTCGTAGGTGGTTTTTTCAATGAAAGCGTCGGCGGTCTGGGCTTCCTTGGTGTAGCACACGAAAATATTCAGGTATTTTTCCACCGATCCGGCGTTGCCCGGCACCCGGTAGGCGTCGAACACCAAAATCACGTCCCTGCCCGTGACGCCGCTGTAATTGCACAGGATGTCCATGAGCTGCTGCCGGGCGGCCTGGAGATTATCCTTCGCCAGGGCTTTCAATTCCTCCCAGGCAAAAATGATGTTGTAGCCGTCCACCAGCAGGATTTCCCGCTGGGGCGCGGTGCCGGGAGCCGCGGGGACGGTGCCGGACACCGCGGGCTTCACAGGCGCGAACAACTGCCGGGACTTGACGGGGCCGTAGGTGCGCTCAAAAATCGCCATCAATTCCTCGTCTTCCTTAGCCGTGCCCTGATAGCGAACGGGGGCCTTGGGGACGGCTTCGGCTTCCTTGGCCGTCTGTTCCCTGATTTCCTTCAGCAAGGGCAGATGGGCATAGGCGTCCACCTGATCCCAGGGCACGTCGAACCCCGCCCCGTGAGAACAGAAGATGGAATCGGGGGAATTGTACAGGTCGGCCCGGGGATCGTAAGCCCGGGCGGCGATCACCGCGTCCGCGTCAGCGCAGGGCAGGCAGGCGGCAAACTCCGCCGCCATGTGCCCCCTGCCCTTGGTGTAAATGCTCACCTGTTTGCCGTAGGCCGCGCACTTGGAGGCGGGGGCCAGGGCGCGGAGGGTCAGCAGCCCGTCCGGGGCCGCTTCCGGGGCCTCAAATTCTCCGCCCATGGCAGTCAAATCGGTCATAGCCCGGCCCAAATTTTCTTCGGGCAGGGTCAGTTCAAGATTCAAATAGGGCTCCAGCAGCACGCTTTCCGCCTTCATCAGCCCCTGGCGGATGGCCCGATAGGTGGCCTGGCGGAAATCGCCGCCCTCGGTGTGTTTCAGGTGGGCTTTTCCCCCGATCAGGGTGATTTTCATATCCGTGATGGGCGACCCGGTAAGCACCCCCACATGTACTTTTTCTTTCAGGTGCGTCATGATCAGGCGCTGCCAGTTCACCGCCAAATCGTCCAGGGAGACGGCGGAAGAAAAGGTCATGCCGCTGCCCCGTTTGCCGGGGGTCAGCAGCAAATGCACTTCGGCGTAGTGGCGCAGAGGTTCGTAGTGTCCCACTCCCTCCACCGGCCCTAAGATGGTTTCCCGGTACAGCACGCTTTCGTCGGCAAAATCGATCTCCATGCCGAAGCGGTCCTGGCACTGGCGCTTGAGCACCTCCAGATACACGTCGCCCATGGATTGGATGTGGATTTCCCGCTTCTGTTCGATGTATTCCACCCGCATGAGCGGTTCTTCTTCTTCCAATGTGCGCAGATAATCCAGAGCGCGGTGGATGTCCGTCTGATCCCGGATCACCAGACGGCAGGCATAGCAGGGCTGAATGGACGCTTCCTTCCCCGCCTTTTCCACGCCCAAACCGTCGCCGGGGGCCGTTTTGCTCAATCCCACCACGCAGCACAGGCTGCCCGCCTCCGCCTGCTGCACGGGCGTATACTTCGCCCCCGAATACTGGCGCAGCTCCGCCGCCTTTTCCGCCCACAGGGTTTCGCCGCTTTCGTCCTTCAGTGAAAGCAGATCCCGTACTTTCAATATGCCGCCGGTGACTTTCAGGAAGGTGAGCCGCGCCCCCTGGTGATCCCTTGCCACCTTGTACACCCGCGCGCCGAATTCCGAAGGATATTCCTTTTCCGGATCGAATTCCGCCAATGCGTTCAGCAGCATTTCGATGCCCTCGTTGCGCAGGGCGGAGCCGAAATAACAGGGGAACAGCCGCCGCTGGCGAATCAGCTGCCGCACGCGGTAATCGGGCACTTTGCCCTCTTTCAAATAAAAATCCAGCGCCACTTCGTCGCACAGGGCGATCTTTTCATCGTCCCGGTCGGCAAAATCCACGATATTCTCGGAAAGCTGCTTTTGCAAGGCCGTCACCAGGGCGTTTTTGTTCCCCTGAAAGCGGTCCATTTTATTGACGAACAGGAGCACGGGAACGTTGAACCGCTCCAGCAGCTTCCACAGGGTGCGGGTGTGGCTCTGCACCCCGTCCACGGCGCTGATCACCAGCACGCAGGCGTCCAGCACCCCCATCACCCGCTCCGTTTCCCCGGAAAAATCCGTGTGGCCGGGGGTGTCCATGAGGGTGATTTCTTTCTTTTTCCAGTTCAGCACCGCCTGCTTGGAAAAGATGGTGATGCCCCGCTCCTTTTCCATGCGCTCCGTATCCAGGAAAGCGTCGCCATGATCCACCCGGCCCTGTTTGCGCACCGCGCCGGAAAGAAACAGCAGGGATTCGGACAGGGTGGTTTTCCCCGCGTCCACGTGGGCCGCAAGCCCGATCACGCATCCCTTTCCAGCCATGGCGTTTCGCTCCTTTTCCGGTTTTTCGTTCTGTTACAGCAAATCCAGCTTCTGGCGTTTGGCGCTGGGGGACGTGCCGAAGCAGGTGGCGTGATCCACGCCGATGCGGGCGCCCCGCACGACGCTCAGCGCTTCGTAATAGCGCAGGTATTTGAAACTCGTTGAATGTTCCGCGAGCCACAGCTCCTTGATCGCTTCCTTCCACAGGGGGAACGCTTCCGTCACGTCGAACCAGTAATAGGGGGTGAACTCCGGCTCGTCCTCCCAGTTTTCGGCGCACATGAAGCGCTTGATGGGCGCTGGGGGCAGGGGCCGTTCAAAGGTGGGCAGGGAGGCGTAGAAAATGGCGTTATCGGTGATGCGGTGGGCGGCCTCGTGATCCTTGTGCAGGCTGTTTTTCCAGTGATACAGCACCGCGTCGGCCCGGTATTCCCGCATCAAATCGGCAAGGCGCAGCTCTTCTTCCTTGGTGTCGTACAGCTCCCCGTCGGGGGTGTCCAGCACCACGGAAACGCCGCCTAACTTCCGGGCAAATTTCCCGGCGCATTCCGCGTTGTAGGCCCGGAAATCCGATACGGTCCAGCCCTTGGGCGTGCCCCGCTCCCCGGCGGTCAGGTCCACGATCACCACCCGGTCGCCGTTCATGGCGTGCTTGGCCAGCAGCATACCGCAGGTCAGCTGGGCGTCGCCGGTATGGGCTCCCACGGCCATAATGGTTTTGCTCATCGTCATTCCTCCTTTAAATCCAGGGCCATCAAGGCAAATTCCCGCACAGGCCGCAGCCCGGCCCGGCGGTATACCTTCTGGGCGTGGCTGTCCGCCCCGGTGAACAGGGTGGTGAAGGCCGCGCCCTCTTTGACGAATGCCTGCATCAGCAGGTTAAACAGCACGGTGGCGATGCCCCGGCGTTCAAACAGCGGATCGGTGCAGATGCCGGTGAACCAACCCCGGCCGCTTTGCTGCCTGTCCACCGGGCCGGTAAAGCCCACGATCTGCCCGTCCTTTACGGCGGTAAGCAGGGGCCGGGGCCGGTCGGGCCGTATGCCGTCCGCCCAGAAGCGGGCGTCGGCGTTGGGCTGGTTTTCTTTCCAGGCGGCGATTTCGGTGCGCAGCACGTCCCGCCAGTAATCGCTGCCCACCCGGTCGCACATGCCGTCAAAAGCGCAGTCCCAAGCCGCGTCGTAGGGCCCGGTATAAATCCCCTCCGCGCTTAGACGATTTTGGATTTCCGGCACCTCAGGCGGCACGCGGTAATCCGAAAGGTTCATATACAGGCTCACTTCCCGGTACTTTTCCTGAAAGCCCCGGGCCGGGAAAAAGCCGTACCCCGCGCAGCCCGTATCCAGCCCCGGCATGTTGTTGTGGTCGTGGCCGGGGGTACCGGGGATGCGCCAATCCAGGTTCACGGGATTCAGGCTGGAAATGTACAGGGTATGGGCTTTTCTTTCCTTCATCCGGGCTTTCAGGGCGGAAAGCAATGCTTTTCCGATCCCCCGGCCCCGGAACGAGGGCGCGGTCATGACGCAGGTAAGATACGCGCAGCCGGGCCGGGCCAGGGCAAAGGTGCCCGGGGCCACACCGTGGATGAAGCCCGCGATTTGCCCCTCCGTTTCCGCGATCAGCAGGTTTTCCGCTTCGCACCCGTCGCCCAGGAGGAACTTCCGCTCAAAATATTCCCCGGTCAAGGGATAATACAGCACGTCCCCCGCGTCCACGCAGGCGTTCCAGACGGACATAACGCCGTTTTCGTCCTCCCGCCGGAAGGGCCGGACAGTGATTCCATTCATATGCTTTCTTCCTTTCCCACGCGCCGTAAAATGCCTGTTTTCCCTTCCATTATACACCAGTCCGGCCCTTCCCGGAAGCACTTTTTTGAAAAAAACCCGGCATGGACAAACGCCCCAAAAAATGTTACAATATAAATTGGTATGTTATGCTGACTTCTGGAGGTATGCCCCTTGAACGAACAGGAAAACGCCCGCCTGGAAAAGCTTCTGGAAACCGTGCAGAAGCCCGCCCGCTACATCGGCGGGGAAATGAACAGCGTGCGCAAGGATTGGGATTCCGTGCGCTGCACCTTCGGCTTCTGCTTTGCCGATACCTACGAGATCGGCATGAGCCACTTAGGCATGAAAATTCTGTATTATCTCATCAACCAGCGGCCCGACGCCCTGTGCGAGCGGCTCTTTATGCCGGACGCGGACATGGCGGACAAAATGCGGGAAGAAAATATTCCCCTCTTTTCCCTGGAAAGCCGCAAGGCCCTGAATCATTTCGATATCGTGGGCTTCACCCTGCAATACGAAATGAGCTATACCAACATTCTGGAAATGCTGGATCTGGGCCGCATCCCCATCTTTGGCAAGGACCGGGGGGAAACCGACCCCATTGTGGTGGCGGGGGGGCCGTGCGCCTTTAACCCCGAAAATTTGGCGTATTTCATCGACGCTTTCATGATCGGCGACGGGGAAGACGTGATGCACGAGCTGATCGACGTGATCCGGGACGGGCGGGAAGCGGGCCTTTCCCGGAAAGACATTTTGCGGAACCTGGCGAAATTGGAGGGCGTATATGTTCCTTCGCTGTACGACGTGGAGTACAACGAGGACGGCACGCTGAAATCCTTTGCCCCCAACGACCCAGCCGCCCCCAAGACGGTGAAAAAGCGGGTGGTCAAAGACCTGTCCTCCGCCGTATACCCCGAAGCCATTCCCGTTCCCTACACGGAAATCGTGCATGACCGCATGGTGCTGGAAATCATGCGGGGCTGCACCCGGGGCTGCCGCTTCTGCCAGGCGGGCATGCTGTACCGCCCGGTGCGGGAGCGCAGCATGGAAAGGCTGCTGGAACTGGCGGATAAATTGCAGCAGTCCACCGGCTACGAGGAAATGAGCCTTTCTTCTCTTTCCTCCGGGGATTTCACCTGCCTGCCCCAGCTCATCCAGGCCCTCATGGACCGGTACAAGGAAAAGCGGGTCAGCGTGAGCCTGCCCAGCATGCGCATCGACAACATCGTAAAGCAATCCCTGGAGGAAACCCAGCAGGTGAAAAAATCCGGCCTCACCCTGGCCCCGGAGGCGGGCACCCAGCGGCTTCGGGACGTCATCAACAAGGGCGTTACCGAAGAAGACCTGATCCGTTCCGTCACCGACGCCTTTGAGTGCGGCTGGAGCAGCGTCAAGCTCTATTTCATGATGGGCCTGCCCACGGAAACGGACGAGGATTTGCAGGGCATCGGGCATCTTGCCAAAAAGGTGGTGGACGCCTATTATTCCATCCCCAAGGAAAAGCGCAGCAAAAACGGCGTGCGGGTGACGGCCTCGGCCAGCGTGTTCGTGCCCAAGCCCTTCACCCCCTTCCAGTGGGCCGCCCAGGATACCCTGGAAACGGTGCACGAAAAGCAGGCCAAGCTAAGGCAGTATCTGAAGCTCAAAAACGTGCATTTCAACTGGCACGAAAGCGAGCTGTCCCTCCTGGAGGCCTGCATTTCCCGGGGCGACCGCCGCATCTGTGACGTGATTTACGCCGCCTGGAAGCGGGGCTGCCGCCTGGACAGCTGGATGGAGCACTTCAAGTATGACCAGTGGCTGGGGGCCTTTGCCGACTGCGGCCTGGACGTCGCCTTCTACGCCTACCGGGAGCGGCCCTACGACGAGCTTTTGCCCTGGCAGTTCGTGGACGCGGGGGTGACCATGGCCTACTTGCAAAAGGAAAACGAAAAGGCCAAGCAGGTAAAAACCACCCCGGACTGCCGCCACGGCTGCAACGGCTGCGGCCTGCACACCTGGGGCGTGTGCGACTGGGTGAAGAATCCGCCGCTGAAGGGCAAAGCGCAGACCGCCGCGCCCTTAGCCGACTAAAAAGAGTTGAGAGTTGGGAGTTGAGAGTTGAGATCTATATCGTTGGACAGATGATTCGGAAACCGTTGTACAGACTATTTTATTTCAACTCCCAACTCTAAACTCTCAACTCTGCTCCGTAACCTTGCTTCGCTTTTGAAAGGTTGTTTGAACAGCATGAAAATGATCGTCGTATTTGAAAAGGCTCCCCGTCTGCGCCACATCGGCCACCTTGACCTGATGCGGGCCATGCAGCGGGCCCTGCGCCGCAGCGGTCTGCCGCTTCGCTATTCCCAGGGGTTCAACCCCCATATTTTGCTGACTTTTGCCGCGCCGCTTTCCGTTGGGATGCCGGGGAAGCGGGAGGTCATGGAAGTGCCCATCGAGGGCGAAATGACGGGGGAAGCGTTCCTTACAAAGCTCTCCGCCGCCCTGCCGCCGGATTTACCGGTGCTTTCCGCCGTTCCCGTGGACGACCGGCACCCCGCCCCCATGGCGCTGCTCACCGCCGCCGTGTACCAGGCGGAGCTGGAAACGGTGCCGGAGAACTTCGGGGAAATGGTGGAAAAATATTTGGCGCAGAAGGAAATCCCCGCCGTCCGCAAAACCAAAACGGGCATGAAGCCCTGCGACCTCCGGCCCATGATCTACGGCCTGACCCTGAAAGGCAACACCCTCACCATGGTGCTGGCCCTGTGCGAAAGCGCCACCTGCAAGCCCGATCTGCTTTTGTCCTCCCTGTTTGAATTCGCGGGCACGGAACGGCCCCGGGCGCTCATCACCCGCACCCAATTGCTGGGTGAAAAGGACGGGGCGCTGGTCCCCCTGGAAAGCCTATGAGCAAACAGATTTTGATGGAAGTCCGAAACGGGCAGCGGGAAATCGCCCTGCTGGACGGAAAACGCCTTTTGGCCTTTTTCCAGGATACAGGCGGGGGCGTCGAGGCCGAACAAATCTATTTCGGGGTGGTGGACCGCATCGTAAAAGGCATGGAAGCCTGCTTCGTGCGTTTGGGCAAGGAGCAGGTGGGGTTCCTGCCCTTTGCCGAGTGCATGGAAAAACCGCGCTCCGGGAACAAGCTGCTGGTGCAGGTGAAAAAGCCTCCTATCGGGGAAAAAGCGCCCTACCTCACCGCCGATATTGCCCTGGCCGGGCGGTATGTGATCCTGACGCCCTGCTCCACCCGCTTTGCCGTGTCCCAGAAGATCACAGCGGAAGGAGAACGGGCGCGGCTAAAAAGCATCGCCGCCAGGCTGGCCCCGGCAGGCTGCGGGCTGGTGATGCGCACGGAAAGCGCCGACGCGGGCGAAGAGGATATGGCCGCAGACACCGCTTCCCTGCTGCAAGGCTGGAATGAGATTAGGGAAAAGCAGAAAACAGCCCAAGCCCCCTGTATGCTGAAAGGTCGGGAGGATGCCCTTTCCCGGCTCCTGCGGGACGAGCATGGGGAAATCTCCGAAATCCTCACCAACGCCCCGGAGGTGCTTCCGTCCCTGCCTCTCCCCGTGCGTCCCTGCGAAAACCCCTTCGATCTGTACGGCGTCCGAACCAAGCTGGAAAAATCCATGCAGCGCAAGGTGTGGCTGGACTGCGGGGGGTATCTGGTCATTGATAAAACCGAAGCCCTGACCGTCATCGACGTGAACAGCGGAAAATTCACCGGCGGCAAAACCGGCACGGAAAACACCTTTGTAAAGCTCAACGTGGAGGCGGCTCAGGAAACCGCCCGCATCCTGCGCCTGCGCAGCATCGGCGGCATCGTCATCATCGATTTTGTGGACATGCAGGCCGAGGAAAGCCGCGCCGCCGTGCAAAAGGCCCTGGAAGACGCCCTGCGGGACGACCCGGTGAAAGCCGTGGTGCATGGGTTCACCACCTTGGGGCTGATGGAAATGACCAGGAAGAAGAATTGAAAGAGAGTGAAGAGTTGAGAGTTGAGAGTTGAGATTGTGTTTTGAAAAATGCGAGAACCCATTTGGAAAACGATATAATCCCCACGCTCAACTCTCCACTCTCAACTCTGGCATCAAAGTCGGAGGATCAATCATGTTACGAGAAGAAACCATTCGCGTTACCCCGGAGGAAATGGCGGCCCAGCGGCAATTCGCAAAAGAATTTGAAGCGCTGACCGACCGCCCCCGGACCTACCACATCGTCACCTACGGCTGCCAGATGAACGCCCACGATTCGGAAAAGCTGGCGGGCATGCTGGAGGACATGGGCCTATCCCCCGCCCCCAGCCGGGAGGAAGCGGACTTTGTGCTGCACAACACCTGCTGCATCCGGGACAACGCCGAGCGCAAGGCCCTGGGCAATGTGACCTGGCTCAAGGAAATCAAAAAGGAGCGGCCTGAAATGCTCATCGGCGTGTGCGGCTGCATGGTGCAGGAGCCGGGCATGGCGGAAAAGATTTTGCGGCAGTACCCCTTTGTGGACGTGGCTTTTGGCACGGGCAACATTTATCAATTGCCCGAATTGCTGTACCGCGCCGCTTCCACCCGCCGCCGGACGGTGGCCGTGCCGGAGGAACAGAGCACCCTCATCGAGGGTCTGCCTATCCGCAGGGAAAGCGATTTTCAAGCGTATGTGACCATCATGTACGGCTGCAACAATTTCTGCTCCTACTGCATCGTGCCCTACGTGCGGGGGCGGGAGCGCAGCCGCACCCCGGACGACATTCTCCGGGAGGTGGAATGCCTGCAAAAGCAGGGCGTACAGGAAATCATGCTCCTGGGCCAGAACGTCAATTCCTACGGCAACGACGTGCCCGGCGGCCTCACCTTCCCCCAACTGCTGCGAAAGGTTTCGGAAACCGGCATCCCCCGCATCCGTTTCATGACCAGCCACCCAAAAGACCTGTCCGACGAGCTGATCCGGGAAATGGCGGAAAACCCCGTCCTGTGCCGCCATCTCCATTTGCCCGTGCAAAGCGGCAGCAACCGCATTTTGCAGGCCATGAACCGGCGCTACACCCGGGAAAGCTATCTGGAGAAGGTGGAGAAAATCCGCAAGGCCGCCCCGGATGTGGGCCTGACCACGGACATCATCGTGGCCTTCCCCGGCGAAACGGACCAGGACTTTGAGGACACCATGGATTTGGCGCGCATGGTTTGCTACGACAGCGCTTTCACCTTCATCTATTCCCCCCGCACGGGCACCCGGGCCGCCGACATGCCGGGCCGCATCGACCCGGCGCTTGCCACGGAACGCATTGAGCGCCTGATCGCCCTCCAGGAGGAAATGACCCAGAAGCGCTTCGCCGAAATGATCGGGCAAACGGCGTCCGTCCTGGTCACCGGCGCTTCTAAGCGCAGCGAAAACCAGATCACCGGCAAAACCTCCCGGAACATCAGCGTCAACTTTGAAGGAAACGCCGGCTTGGTGGGCAAAATCGTGCCGGTGAAAATCACCGCCGCCAGCAAAACCACCTTGAAAGGGCGAATCGAAACGCCGTAAGGCGCGGGAAAGGAGCGTGTTCATGAAAAGAAAGCTGAAATGGATCATCATCCCTTTGGCTGCCCTTGCAATCCTCCTTTGCGCCTTTCTCGTTTACACAGGAATTTATTACCACGCGGATTCCGCGTCCCTTGCCGCCATGAAAACGGACGAAACGGTCAGGGTGAATAAGACCGATTACGGCTGGTTTTTTGACGGGCCGTCGGAAGATCGTCTCCTTGTCTTCTATCCGGGAGCCAAAGTGGAAGAAAGCGCCTACGCGCCGCTGCTGCGCCGCCTCGGGGAGAATGGCATAGATGTTTGTCTGGTCAGCATGCCGTTCAGGCTGGCAATTTTCGGGATAAACAAAGCAAAGGACGTGTTTGCGCAATACGATTACCCCTATCGGTATATCGGGGGGCACTCCATGGGCGGCGCAATGGCCTCCATTTACGCGGCAGAACACAGCGGAGATTTGAATGGCGTGATCCTGCTCGCCGCCTATCCCAGCAAGCAGCTTGACGATCATCTGCTGCTGCTGAGCGTCTATGGTTCGGAGGACGGTGTGTTGAACCTGAAAAAGGTAGAGGAAGGGCGGCAATACGCTCCGACCCTCAGCATGGAATATGTGATTCAGGGCGGGAATCACGCGCAGTTCGGCAATTACGGAAAACAAAAAGGCGACGGCGAAGCGTGTGTTTCCTCCGAAGAACAGCAGGAAACGACCGTGGAATTCATTGTACGGAGCCTATTGTAATAACAGAAAAAGGAGAAACAGCATGAGTCAGGCAGTCATTGAAAAGGCCAAGGAGTTGGCGGGCGTGATCGCCCAGTCCCCGGAATACATCACTATGCGGGCCACGGAGGACGCAGCGGGGCAGGATACGCAATTGCAGGAATTGTTCAAAAAGTATGACGGCATCCATCGGGAAATCGAGGAAATCACCCTGAAAAAGGAACCGGATTTCGACCAGATGGACGCTTTGGCCCGTGAATTGGAAGAAGTGCACGGGCAGATCAAGGCCATGCCCATGTATCAGGCGCTGCAATCCGCCCGGAAGCAGTTTTCCGATATGATGGGCCAGGTAAACGGCGAGCTTTCCGCCGTGCTGAACCCGGGCGGCAATGCCGGCGGCTGCGGCGGCAACTGCGCCGCCTGCTCGGGCTGCAATTAAACCCCGGGATAGTATGAAAGGGCCGCAGCCCTTTCATCAATCATTCCGCAGGCGGCGGCGTGTACGTCGCCGAGGAGCAACCGAAGGTTGCTTCCGCTATCGATTTCCGGCCGTAAAATGAGCGTTTCCGGAATCGAAGATGACGGAAATGCCATTTTACAGGAAATTGATGAAAACCAGTCAAGACGGCGTCAGCCGTCTTGACTGAACGCGACGGAAGGAGCGTCAACCTATGGCTACCCTCTCCCCCATGATGCAGCAATACATGCGCCTGAAAGAACAGAACCCGGACACCCTGCTGTTTTTCCGGGTGGGCGATTTTTACGAAATGTTCTTTGAGGACGCCCTCACCGCCAGCCGGGAACTGGAGCTGACCCTGACGGGCAAGGACTGCGGCCTGGAGGAGCGCGCCCCCATGTGCGGCGTGCCCTACCACGCCGTGGATACCTATGTGGCCCGGCTGGTGGAACGGGGCTATCGGGTAGCCATCGGGGAACAGATGCAGGACCCGGCGCTTGCCAAGGGCCTGGTGGACCGGGACATCATCCGTATCGTCACGGCGGGCACATTGACCGATTCCTCCGTCATCGGGGAAAAGCGGAACAATTTCCTTTGCTCCGTGTGCGTGAACGGCAAGCGCTGCGGCGTGGCGGCCTGCGACGTGTCCACCGGGGAATTTTACGTGCAGCAGATGGAAAACACCCCCGCCGCCCTGAAAGCGGCCCTGGACGCCCTGAATCCCGGCGAAATCATCACCAACAGCCCGGAAACGGCCCAGCCCTGCGCGGCCATCGTGTGCCGGAATTACGCCGCCGCCGCGTACCAGAGCCAGAACGCCCGGGAAACGCTGCTTTCCCACTTTGGCGTTTCTTCCCTCATCGCCCTGGGCCTGGACGCTTCCCTGTCCGTGGCCGCTCAAGCCGCCGGGGCGCTGATGCGGTACTTAAGCGAAACCCAGAAAAATTCCCTCCAGCACATTTCCTCCCTGCGGGTGATCGAAAAGGGCGACGTGATGCCCCTGGACGCCTCCACCCGCCGGAATTTGGAGCTGACGGAAACCATCCGGGGCCGCAGCGCGAAAGGTTCGCTTTTATCCATCTTAGATGAAACCGTCACCGCCATGGGCGGCAGGCTTCTGCGTTCCTGGGTGGAAAAGCCGCTTTTGAGCAAAGAAAAAATCGAAGCCCGGCTGTCCGCCGTGGAGGCGTTTTACAGCCAGCATGTGCTTTCCCAGAACCTCAGGGACCAGCTTTCCCAGGTCTACGATATGGAACGGCTGCTGTCCAAGGTGTCCTACCATACGCTGAACGCCCGGGACTGTCTGAGCCTGCTGCGCTCCCTGGAAAAAGCCCCGGAAATCATCACTTTGCTTGGCAACGTGCCGGGGGACGCGGTTTCCTTCCTGAAAGACCTTTTGGACCCCCTGCCGGAGCTCACCGACCTGCTGCGCCGGGGCATTTCCCCCGACGCGCCGCTGCAATTGTCCGACGGCAATTTTATCCGGGCCGGGTACAATGAGCATCTGGACGAACTGCGCCGGGCCTCCACCGAGGGCAAGCAGTGGATTCTGGATCTGGAGGCCAAGGAACGGGAAGAAACGGGCATCAAGAACCTGCGCATCCAGTACAACCGGGTGTTCGGCTATTACATCGAGGTGACCAAATCCAATTATTCCCTGGTGCCCCTGCGCTACCGCCGCCGCCAGACCCTTGCTAACAGCGAACGCTTCACCACCGACGAACTGCAGGAGATCGAGAGCAAGGTGACCGGGGCCCAGGAGCAGGCCGCCAAGCTGGAAATGACCCTGTTCGAACAGATCCGGGACGAGATCAGCGCGAATATCGGCCGCTTGCAGTCCACCGCCTTAGCGTATAAGACTTTGGACGCCCTGCTGTCCCTGGCCCGGGTGGCCCTGCTCAACCACTACACCCGGCCCCGCATCAACGAGGAAGGGGTCATCGACATCAAGGACGGCCGCCATCCCGTGGTGGAAAACACCCTGCCGGACATGGAATTTGTGCCCAACGATACCTATTTGGACACCCAGGAGCACCGGGTGCAGATCATCACCGGCCCCAACATGGCGGGCAAAAGCACCTACATGCGCCAGGTAGCTTTGATCACCCTCATGGCCCACATGGGCTCCTTCGTGCCCGCCAGGGAAGCGGATATTTCCCTGGTGGACGGGGTGTATACAAGGGTCGGCGCGTCCGACGATTTGGCTACGGGCCAGAGCACCTTTATGGTGGAAATGAGCGAAATGGCCTATATCCTGCGCAACGCCACCAGCAAGTCTTTGGTGATTTTGGACGAGATCGGGCGCGGCACCAGCACCTTCGACGGCCTTTCCATCGCCTGGGCGGCGGTGGAATATTTAGCCGACCAGAAAAAATCCGGGGCCAAGACCCTGTTCGCCACCCACTACCATGAATTATCGGAGCTGGAAGGGCATTTGGAGGGGGTGAACAACTTCTGCGTGTCCGTGAAGGAGCATGGGGAGGAAGTGATCTTCCTGCGCAAGATCGTCCCCGGCGGCGCGGACAAGAGCTTCGGCGTGTACGTGGCGCACCTGGCGGGCGTGCCCCGGCCCGTGGTGGCGCGGGCCCAGGAGATCATGGCCCGATTGGAAGTCAACAACGTGAACCAGAACTCCATCGGCCAGAATATTTTGGGCGCGGGCCACAAAAAGAAGAATGAACAGGTGGACCTGATGGAGTACCAGAAAACGGAGTTCGTGGAGGAAATCCGCAATCTGGACGTGATGGCCATGACGCCCATTGACGCGCTGAATAAATTGTTCCTGCTGAAAGAAAAAGCGATGAAGCTCTGACGAGTGAGAAGGGAGGCTGCTTCCCTGTGAAAACAAAGTATCCCATCGTGCTTGTGCATGGTTTCGCCATGAAGGACACGTTTTTTATGAAGTCCTTTGGGCGGATTGACCGCATCCTGCGCATACAAGGCCATCATGTGTACAAAAGCGATGTGGACGCGGTAGGCTCGGTGGAAACCAACGCCGCCCAGCTAAAGAACGAAATCGAAACGATTTTAACGGAAACCGGCGCGGATAAGGTAAATATCATCGCCCACTCCAAGGGCGGACTGGACGCCAAATACATGATTGAGCGGCTGGGCATGGGGGATAAAGTAGCCTCCCTCACCACCCTCTGCACGCCTCACCGGGGCACCCCCGTCGCCAGCTTCGTGCTCAGGTTCCCCCGCTTCGCCGTCAAGTACGCCGCCTTCTGGGTCAACACCTTTTTCCGCGTCTTCGGCGATAAGCACCCGGACAGCTTCACCGCCTGCGAAGAATTGAAACGCACGGAAAGCATGGCGGAGGAAACGGCCCGCCCCATTCAGAACGTGTTCTGCCAGAGCTTTTCCGCCGCCTTGAAACCAGAAGAAGGCAAAGCCGATTTTATCATGCGCGTCCCCTACATGTTTTCCCGCTGGATGGAAAAGGGCCGGGCCTCCGACGGCATGGTGCCACGGGATTCCGCCATTTTCGGCCGATACCGCGGGGATTGCTTAGACGGCTCCCTCTCCCACACCGAAGTGGTGGATTTCATGGTGCGGGACAAAAAGCGGGATCAGATTTTCGCCTTTTATTCGGCGCTTTGTGAAGAATTGGTGCAAGCCGGATTTTGAAATCAAACGAAAGGACGCGGTTCTGTGAGCCAATTATCCTTTATTTGCTTCTGCGTGGAGCATTACGCGGATCATGTCCATCGGCCCAGCAACGAAGTGTATCAGCTTTTCAAGCAAGAGGGTCTGCTGGACTTGCTGCGTTCCGATTATGAGGATTTGCACGGGATGGGGCTGGAGTATATGATGCAGTTTTGCGACGAATACCTGAAAGGGAAAAGCGCTTGCGAAATATGTCTGCCGGTTGGACATGCCACGGTACGAGCTATGATTTTGCCAGACATTACACATCTATTGATGAAAAACTACGGCTGGACGGAAGAAGAAGCCTTGGACAGGTTTTATCTGTCCGCCACGGGCGCGAATTACGCGGATGACGATACCGGGCTTTACGGACAATCCGCTTTATACGTTTCCGGGCTGTTTACAGAGGAAACTGATGCCTTACCGCTAAGGCAAAGCTGAAAGGAATGGAGATCATTATGAAATGGAGACTGTGTCTGATGACGGCTGTGCTGCTGACTGCGCTTTTTCTGTGTTACCCCGCCATTTCGGAAACCCGTAGAGGAAAATGTGGCCCTAATCTAAACTGGACGCTCGACGATGCAGGAACCCTTACCATTTCAGGGACGGGGAATATGTACAACTATTCAATAAGTTATATTGGCAATGAAAATTTTCTAACCACTGCCCCATGGGGCGCAGCACCTGTTCATGTTATAATTGAAACTGGTCTTACAGACATAGTCAATTATGCTTTTTATGGTTGTACAAAATTGACCAGTATAAATATCCCAAATAGTGTTATCACCATTGGAAATCAAGCTTTTTTTGACTGCACCTGCCTGACCAATATCATCCTCCCAGACAGCATCACCAGTATTGGCGATAGTGCTTTTGGCCACTGCACTAGTTTAACCAATATCGTTATCCCCGACTGTATTGCTAGTATTGCCGATTGCACATTCTATGATTGTTCTAATCTATCCAGTATCATTCTTTCTGATAGCATCGCCAACATTGGAAATGAGGCGTTCTATAATTGCACTAATTTGACAGATATTATCTTTCCTGACAGTATCACGAGTATTGGGGAATCGGCTTTTGAAAACTGTACCAGTCTAACCTGTGCCATTCTTCCAGACAGTATCATACGTGTTGGGAAAAGTGCTTTCGATAACTGTAGCAATCTAAACACCATCATTCTTTCTGATAGTGACAGGTATATTGCTGATTGGGCATTTCACAACTGTCTCAGCCTAACCAGCATCATCATTCCGTATGGTGCCACAGACATTGGATTGGCAACATTTTATGGTTGTAATAGCCTGACTAACGTTATTCTCTCGGACGGCATCATCAATATTGGGGAGTGGGCTTTTGCTAACTGCACTGATCTGACCAGCATCGCCATCCCGGAAAGTGTCACCTGTATCGGAAATTATGCTTTCTATAACTGTACAACCTTAACCAGCATAACTATTCTTGGCAAGGATACCATCATCAACGACAATGCTCTAAATGGTACGACGAATACGGTAATCTATTGTGTAGCGGATTCCAAAGCTCAAGATTATGCTGAATCCAATAGTATTCCCTATGTTCTGATCGATCCGCTTTCTGCTACCAAACTCATTCTCCCGGCCAATTTGACCACTATTGAAAGCGAAGCATTTGCGGGACTGAATGTGGATATGATTGTCATTCCTGTTTCTGTGAAGTCCATTGCCCCGGATGCTTTCAACGGTACGAACGCGGTGTTGTATGTTGCACCCGATAGCTGTGCCGAAACTTGGGCAAGAGAAAAGGGACTGAATTACAGAACGGAATAAACACAAAGGATTCCCACGGCATCCAAAAATGAGACTTGAATAGGAGAAACATTCATGGAAATCGCCCACATTCGTCAATTACCCCCGGAGGTCATCGGCCAAATCGCCGCCGGGGAAGTGGTGGAACGGCCCGCGGCGGCCATCAAGGAACTGGTGGAAAACAGCATGGACGCGGGGGCTACGGCCATTACCGTGGACATCAAGGAAGGGGGGCTTGCCTCTTTCCGGGTGGCGGACAACGGCAGCGGCATACAGCCCAGCGACATCCGCTTAGCTTTCGCCCGCCACGCCACCAGCAAAATCCGCACCGCCGAGGATTTATACGGCGTGCGCTCCTTAGGCTTCCGAGGGGAGGCTTTGGCCTCCATCGCGGCGGTGAGCAAGCTGACCTGCCAGACCCGCGCCAGGGGCCAGGAGATGGGCGTGCTGGTGCGCAACGAGGGCGGCGACATTTTGGATATTCAGGACGCCGCCTGCCCGGAGGGCACCACCTTCACGGTAAAGGAGCTGTTTTACAACGCCCCGGTGCGCAGGAAGTTCCTCAAAAAACCCGCTTCCGAAACCGCCGCCGTGTCCGAGCTCATGGCCCGGCTGATCCTTTCCCACCCCGCCACCTCCTTCCGCTTCATGGCGGACGGGAAGCTCACTTATTTCAGCGCCGGGGACGGGAAGCTGGACAGCGCGATTATGAGCGTATACGGCACGGACACCTTGAAGCTGCTGACGAAAATCGACGGCAGCATGAACGGCGTGATGCTTTCCGGCTTCGTGGGCGTGGGCGATGCGGGCCGGGGCAACCGGAGCCACGAGCATTTCTTCTTAAATGGCCGCGCCATGAAAAGCCCCATGCTTTCCTCCGCCGTGGAAAACGCCTGCCGCCAGCGGGTGACCATCGGGCGGTTCCCCCTGTGCGTGCTGCATTTGACCATGCCCTTTGAAAGCGCCGACGTGAACGTGCACCCCAACAAGTGGGAGGTGCGCTTCCAGGACGAGCGCGGCGTACGGGCGGCGGTGGAAACCATCGTGTTTGAAGCGCTGGAAAGGACCAATGCCGCGCCGCCCATCCCGCCCATGTATCTGCCCCCGGAAAACGCGGCCCCGGCCCCCGCCCCGGCGAAAGTCCAGGTCACCCAGCCCGTGGCCCCGCCGGAGGACGCCCCCGCCGCTCTGAAAAAAACGGACAGCCGGTTGAGCGCCTTTACGGAGGACGGGGCGCTGCCCACCTTCGCGCCCCCCGCGCCAAAAAAGGAAGCGGCCCCCATCCTGCCGCCCCCTGTCCCCGCCCGGCCCAACCTGCTGCGGGATTCCGGGGCTTCCATCCTGCCGCCCCGGCCCAACCTGGAAAAGCCCCCGGAAATGCCAGCCCCGATTCCCGAACCGGAGCAGGTGCAGGCCCCCACGGTGGAAGCGGTCTTCCGGCAAAAGCCCCTTCGGGTGCTGGGCGTGGCTTTCAACACCTACATCGTCATGGAATACGGCGATCTGCTGATCCTGTCCGACCAGCACGCGGTGCACGAACGGCTGTTATACGAGCAGTTCATGCGGGAAACCGCCTCCGCCCCGGCAAGTCAATCCCTGCTGATTCCTTTGGTTGTTACGCTGTCCCCGGCGGAATACGCCTGCTACGAAGACAACAAGGCAACGCTGGAAAAAGCGGGCTTCGACCTTGCCCCCTTCGGGAACGGCACGGTGCAGCTGCGCGGCGTGCCCATCGTGCTGGGCCAGCCCCAGGCGGAAAGCTGCCTGCTGGAAGCCCTGGACGAGCTCATGGAGAACCCCTCCCTGCCCCCTGCCGACCGCACCAGCCGGGTGATTCAAATGGCCTGCAAGCACGCGGTCAAGGGCGGCGAACGCCTGCCGGAGGAAAGCGTGAAGCAATTGATCCGGGACGTGATCGAGCAAAAAGTCACCCCCACCTGCCCCCACGGACGGCCATTGATGGTGCAGATCACGAGGAATGAGCTGGAGAAACGGTTCAGGAGAATACAGAATTAAGAGAGTTGAGAGCGGAGAGTTGAGAGTTGAGATTTTTTAGCTGGATGCATTTTTGTTTCAAATAAGCTTTCTATTTTCATCTCAACTCACAACTCTTAACTCTCAACTCTACACGATTGACGTGGTGAAGAAATGAAAAAGCGCGTTCTCGGCCTCGTCGGCCCCACCGCCAGCGGGAAAACGGCCCTGTCCCTCCTGGCGGCGGAAAGGTTAGGCGGGGACATCCTGTGCATGGACTCCATGCAGATCTATCGGGGCATGGACATTGGAACGGCCAAGCCCACAAAGGAAGAACAGGCCCGGGCCCCCCATCATCTGCACAGCTTTTTGGACCCGGACGAGACTTTTTCCGTGTCCCAGTACGCCCAGAAAGCGCGGGAAGTCATCGAACGGGTGGACGTTCCCATTTTAGTGGGCGGCACGGGGATGTATCTGCAATCCCTGTCCCTGCCCATGGATTACGGAGCGGTTGGCGGAGATGAATCCATCCGCAAAAAGTATCACGCCATCGTCGACGCCCAGGGGCCGGAAGCCCTGCATGATTTGCTGAAAAAGGTCGATCCCCTGTCCGCCCAGAAGCTCCACCCCAACGACGTGCGACGGGTGGTGCGGGCCCTGGAGGTGTACGACCTGACCGGCGTGCCCCTGTCCAGCCAGAAAATGCCGGAGCCCGAGGACGCGCCCTACGATTTTCAATTATACGCCATTGATTTGCCCCGGAATATGCTATATGACCGGGTGGAGCGCCGGGTGGACGATATGATGGCTCGGGGCCTGCTGGAAGAAGTGCGGCGCTTAAAGGACAGCGGCCTTTCCCCCGACGCCCAGAGCATGCAGGGCCTGGGGTATAAGGAACTATGGCCCGTGCTGACCGGGGAAACGAGCCTGTCCGACGCGGTATCCCTCTTAAAGCTCCGCACCCGGCACTACGCCAAGCGCCAGCTCACCTGGTTCAAGCGGGACGAGCGGATTCAATGGCTGCCCTGGTCGCCGGGGAAGGATCTGGAACCGTTGGTGGAAATCATATGCGCGAGCTGGAATAAACGCGAAATTTGATCCCTTTTCACTTTCCACTTTTCACTTTTCACTTTTTGGAGGTGCTTCCCATGGATATACACGCCCTGATTGCCAAGGCGGAACAGGACTGCGCGCCCGTGTTTGCCGCCCTGGAGGAAACGGAAATCAAAAACACCCGGCGGGTGCTGGACGCTTTCCGGGCGGAGGACATTGCCGCGCGGCACTTTGCCCCCACCACGGGCTACGGCTACGATGACATCGGCCGGGACGCTTTGGAGCGGGTTTTCGCCCGGCTTTTCGGGGCGGAAAGCGCCATCGTGCGGCCTGCCATCGCCTGCGGCACCGCGGCGCTTTCCCTGTGCCTGTTCGGGCTGCTGCTGCCGGGGGACGAATTGCTGTCCGTTACCGGCACGCCCTACGACACCATGGAAACGGTGATCGGCCTTTCCGGGAACGCGCCGGGGAATCTGAAGGAAATGGGCGTTTCCTACGCGCAGGTGGAAATGACCGAAAATCAAACGAAGATCGACGTGCCCGGCGTGCTGGCGGCGCTGAAGCCCAACACCAGGGTGATTTTGATCCAGCGCAGCCGGGGCTACGCCTGGCGGGCGTCCCTGCGGCCCGAGGAAATGCAGGAAGCCATGCAGGCCGTGCACGCTGTCCGCCCGGACATTTTCATCATGGTGGATAACTGCTACGGGGAATTCATTTGCGAAAACGAGCCCACCCACTTCGGCGCGGACGTGTGCGTGGGCAGCCTGATCAAAAACGCGGGGGGCGGGCTGGCCCCCACCGGGGCGTATCTGGCGGGCACGAAGCGAGCGATCGAACGCATCGAAGCCCGCCTTACCGCCCCCGGCTTGGGCCGGGAGGTGGGCAGCTGCGCCGCCAGCTACCAGCCCTTCTACCAGGGGCTGTTCATGGCCCCCCATACCGTCACCCAGGCCCTGAAAACCGCCATTTTGGCCGCCCGGACCTTTGAACTGCTGGGCATGAAAACCACCCCGGCCTTTGACGCGCCCCGGGCGGACATCATCCAGGCCATTGAAATGGGCGACCCGCAGAAGCTGATCGCTTTCGTCCAGGGCATCCAGGCCGCTTCCCCCATCGACGCCAGCGCCGTGCCCGAGCCCTGGGATATGCCCGGCTACACCGATCAGGTGATCATGGCGGCGGGTACCTTCGTGGGCGGGGCCTCCATCGAGCTTTCCGCCGACGCGCCCATGCGGGAGCCCTTCACCGTGTACCTGCAAGGAGGGCTCACCTACGCCCACGGAAAAATCGCCCTGATTTCCGCTTTGGAAAGCATGGAACGGAAGGGAAACGTATCATGACCTTTGAATTGCTCACTGCCGCCAGCGAGAAATGGGATGCCCTGATCCGGTACGCGGAAGCCTGCTCCTGGAGCGCGGGAAAGGCGTTGGCCCAGGCCATGCGGAAAAAAGCGTTTTCAGATTGGGAACGGATTCTCGTGGCGCTGGATGGGGAGAAAATCCGCGGCTATTGTACCATTGCCAAGACGGACTGTATTCCCGACGTGAGCTATACGCCCTACATCGGCTTTCTGTTCGTGGACGAAGCCTGCCGGGGCCATCGGCTCAGCCAGCAGATGATCCTGTGCGCCATGGATTACCTGAAATCCCTCGGCTTCCCTGCCGTCTATCTGGTCAGCGATCATGAAAACCTGTATGAAAAATACGGTTTTCGGGTGATCGACAGAAAGAAAGCTTTCTGGGGACCGGAGGAGAAAATCTACATCCACGCTTTATAAACGCTGCGTCATCACTGAATTGTTGCTTGTTTTTTCCGTAAAACGGCGATATAATGGTGGTAAAGTTTTCCAAATTAACAAAAAAGGAGCGTTACCCATGAAAGCATTGTTCATCGGCGGCACCGGCGTTATCAGCACCTCCATTTCCCGCCTGCTGGTTTCTAAGGGGTGGGACCTGACCCTCCTCAACCGGGGAACCAGGCCCAACGACGTGCCCGGCGCGAAGCAACTGATCGCCGACATCAACGACGAAACGGCGGTAAAGAAAGCCATTGAAAAGGAACATTTCGACGTGGTGGCGGATTTTATCGCCTTTGTGCCCGCCCAGGCGGAACGGGACATCCGCCTGTTCAAAGGCAAAACCGACCAGTATATCTTCATCAGCTCCGCGTCCGCCTACCAGAAGCCCCTGTCCAGCCCGGTCATCACCGAGGCCACGCCCCTGCACAATCCCCATTGGGAATACTCCCGGAACAAGGCGGCCATCGAAGAACTGCTCATGAAGGAATACCGGGCTTCCGGCTTCCCCGTCACCATCGTGCGGCCCAGCCACACCTTCAACTTCCGTTCCATGCCCGTGGCTGTCCACGGTGACAAGGGCGCCTGGCAGGTGATGAAGCGGATGATGGAGGGCAAGCCCGTGCTCATGCCCGGCGATGGCAGCAGCCTGTGGGCCGTGCTGAACAGCGAGGATTTCGCCCCCGCTTTCGTGGGCCTCATGGGCAACATCCACGCCATCGGCCAGGCCGTGCAGATCACCGGGGAGGAACTGCTCACCTGGAACCAGATCATGGGCGCAATCGCCAAGGCCGTGGGCGGCGTATACAAGCCCTGCTATGTGCCCACCGCGCTTTTGATGAAAGCGGCAAAATACGATTTTGAAGGAGCCATGCTGGGCGATAAATCCAATACCGTGATTTTCGACAATACCCTGGCCCACCGACTGACGCCCACCTGGAAGATCCAGAAGCGCTTCGATCAGGCCTGCCGGGAAAGCGCCGCGTATTTCCGGTCCCACCCGGAACTGCAAATCGAGGACCCGGAATTTGACCGCTTCTCCGACGCCGTGGCGGACATCATGCAGGCGGCGGGGGAAAAGATCGCGGCGCTGTAAAGCATGAAAGCAGGCGGACAAACGAATCCTTGCGTTGTTAGCGGAATTATGATAAAATAATGCCATAAATAATGCTTGGAGGGAGTTTGCATGTCTCAAATCAGGCCCGTTTCTGATCTTCGCAACAATTTTGCCGAAATCTCCCGCGCCGTACACGAAACCCGTGAGCCCATCATCCTGACAAAAAACGGCTATGGCGATATGGTGGTATTATCCTATGAGGAATACCAGAAGGTACAGTACGAAATGATGGTGGCGCGGGAGCTGCGCGCCGCCGAACTGGAAGCTGAAACCACAACGGAACGGTTCACCCACGAGGAAGTGATGCGGGACATCCGCGCAAAAATCAAGGCGGTGAACGGCCAGCATGTATAAAATCGTTTACCTGCCCACCGCCCGGCGGCAGCTGACGGACGCGGCGATTTATATCGCTTCCGAGCTGCACGCCCCCAGCGCCGCAGAAAATCTGCTGAACGAAGTGTCGTGCCAAGTTGAAGGGCTAACCGAATGTCCATACCGTCATCCGATCTACTACACGCCCTTTGCCATGAAGCGGGAAATCCGATTCTTCCCCGTAAAAAACTACAACGTGTTTTATGTGGTCAGGGAAGACCACAAAACCGTTGAAATCTGGCGTTTTCTGCACCAACGGCAGGAGCCGGACAAATTGTGAAAGCTGTCGTCTGTCCGATCACTTCCAATCTGCCCCAAACGCGGCAGGTTTCCCAGCCTGAAACAGGGTAACACATATATGGCCCTTCCCCTCGAAGGGGATGGACGCCCCCGCCGTACCGATCGCCTCCCCGGCCCGCACCCGCTGGCCGGGGTGTACTTTTGTTTCCCGGATACCGCGATACAGGCTCTCACTGCCGTCCCCATGGTCGATCCTGATTTCCTCCCCGCAGGAAACCACCGTACCCAACCCCAGGGCGCACACCGTTTCCCCCGCCGCCGCAGTAAAGTCCAGGCAGGGATGGGGCTTCCACACCCCCATTTCGGGGAAAAATACGGGGGCTTCGCAATATCCCCTCAGCACGGCCCCCGCCGCCGGGCGGGCATAGGCGATCGGTTCGGGTGTTTCCATCACCTGGGCCAAACGCTGACCCTGATCGGACAGCGCCGCCTGATCCGCGGTTTCCAACTCCTGCTGCTGCCGCGTCCACACCGCCGAAAGCAGGATCACCCCGGCACACAGCAGGGCCAGCAGGTAATGGCCCCAGCTTTCCATGCCCCGTTTGATTTTTTGCAGCATACCGATGCCCCCTTAGGTGATATTATGGTTTAGGATTGAAAGAGCACTTTAAGTTACAAAGGAGACCGGCGGGGCTTTGCCCCGCACCCCACAAGGGGGATGATCCCCCTTGACCCCGCTCCAGGCGAAGAGGCATGTATGGATTTGTCAAGCAAACGCCGCCTGCTGCTTCGTAATTAC
>JAFSKN010000049.1 GCA_017448975.1 Clostridia bacterium | reverse complement strand
CTTTCATGCATCACCGGGAACCAACTTCCTTTTCCCTTTCAAGCGGCTTCCGGGTAAGAGGTCCAGGAGGTGAAACCTCCTGGTGCAGGTGCGCGAGGGCCGCACAGGCCCTCGCTTCCTTGTGACTTAAAGTGTTCTTTCCGCTTCTCATCCCTCGTCTCCCCGCCAGACTGGGCCTTTCGGGCATGATTTCATTATACTGATCGATCAGGGCTTCCAACTGGAGAAAATCGAAGGTCATCAAATCGTTATCAAGGAAAGCCGTCCATTCCCAATCCGGGCCGGGGCGGGAATAGATTGTAGTGAAGCTCACCTGCCAATCCGGGTAATCCTCCGCCACGTGGGAAAGCACCAGCGCTTTGTCCTCCTCCCAGCCATCCGCCTGAGCACCAAACGGCGCGGCGCACAGGAGGACCAGCAGCAGCGCCAGGATAACGACAGATAAACATTTGCTTTTCACGGGTGATTCCTCCGTTTTCTGTGTATATACGCAATGACGATCCTCTTAAACAATCCCCCGCGCCACGGCCAGGGCTTCTTCCGTTGAAAATCCGGTAAAATCCAGTTCATAGAACCCAGACTGATCCTGCCAGAAAAGGCAGGCTTTGGGAACGGAAAACAAGGTTTCCTCCAGCATGCAGGCTAAACAGCCGTTGACGGTAAGCACTGTTCCCACTGCGTTCAATTCCCCAAACCGGATTTCCCGGGAGGAAGGGAAATAGCGGAGCGTCATCCGCCGCCCGTTTTCCCCCTGCCAGACGATCAAATCATTTCCCGTATCACTTTCCGCAAGAACCAAGTCG
Source organism: Clostridia bacterium (assembly GCA_017448975.1). Classification (GTDB taxonomy): domain Bacteria; phylum Bacillota; class Clostridia; order Christensenellales; family Aristaeellaceae; genus RUG563. The sequence continues at coordinate 15,743 of JAFSKN010000049.1, read as the reverse complement.
CCGGGCAGCAGAGCGGGGAAGCAGCGCCCCATCCAGCCGCCGGGCCTTTCCGCCGTTTCAAAATCCGTCTGATCCCGGTTCTTCATGCTTTGGGCAACCCGGATGATTTCCTCCGCGCTGATCCCAATGCCGCTGATATGATACCATTGATCCTGATATGCCAGCATCACCTGGGAAAAGATCATTCCCCCCTCGTCGCTTTGCACAATGAGCGCGGTGGAATCGCCGCAGGGAATGAGCTGAACGCTTGCCGGGCAGGGATAGTTCAGATCGGGCCGGTTTTTGCACCGCCGGATCGCGATTTCCCTTTCGTGATCCGCCGTATGGAACGCGATTCTTTCCGTATCCTTATCGGTAAAGGTATAATCCGTCAGGATGAATCCGCCGGGAAGGAAAGCGGGAAAGCATGCGCCCCGCCAAAGCGCGGGCGGCTGTACGCCGTCTGTTTGATATTCGTCGGAAGTCCAGGAAACCCTTCCCTGTTTTTCTTCCTCCGTCAGCCTGCGCACGCTTTCCGCGATGCGGACAGTGCCTTCGCGGTCATACCCGATGGTTCTGACGCGCAGCGCTTTTTCCCCCGCCTGCCAGATGACGTCCGCCGTATTGCCTCCGCCGGAATACCCGTCCACCAGCGTGGCTTCCCCGCCGTTCAGCGAAACGGTGCTGATCACAGTCTTTTCCAGCTGCGTTCCGTGAACGGATTCCATGGCGTTGGTTTCCATGAAGGCGATCGTCATGCCGCGATGATCGGACAGGGTGATGCTGCAATCTCCCCAATCCCGCGAAAACGACGTGACGCGCAGGCTGTCGGGCAGAAAGGCGGGGAACCAGTCGCCGCCCCACCAGGCAGAAAGGGCCGCGTCATCCTCCCGCCTCTGATTCTTTTCAACCCGGATATCCTGCGCCCGGGGAAGCACCTGCCTGGCAAGGGACAAAAGCTCGTCCCTGGTCATCTTTTCGCCGATCAGCTCAAACCAGCTGAACACTTCCTCCCACGCCAGCACCGGTTTCCCTTCCCAAACCGTGAACCGCCCGCATTCAAAGGCGCTTTCCTTCTCCGCTTCCGTGTAATCCAGGCCCGTCAGGCTGTTTGCTTTTTCCGAAGCGTAGACGTGTTCGGCAAACGTAAACGCCCGGTCTCCGTTGGTGTAGCGAACGGTTTGCTCCGTCACGCTGCCTAAGTCCAGCGTAAAGCCCTCGGGAACGGATAAGAAATAATAGTACCCCGCCCAACCGTCCGGAGGCCGCATATCCTGAAATTCCGCTTCCATTCTGCGGGCGGTTTCCTCGTCCGGGTATAACCAAACGCTGTTCGTCTGTTCATTCACCCGGACGAACATGCGCAGAATCATTTCCCGAAATTCCGCGCTGGCGGCGAAAGCAATGCAGGAGAAAAACAAGAGAACGGCAAGGAAAAACAGAAACCCCTTTGCGCCGCGCTTTTCCCTTGGCGATTTGGGAAAGCTCGTTTCCTGCTTTGCGCGCCGGTCCGCTTCCCGCAGCGCTTTTTCCAGCGCGCGGTCCGCCTGGCTGCACTGTTCCTCCGTCAGCTCCGGGTCCGGGGACTGGGCCAGGCGTTCTACGTCTTTTTCTTCCTGTTCTTCAAAAACCATCTCCAGCAGAAAATCCAAATACCGATCCCAAAGCGCGCTTTCGCTCATGGTTTCTCCCCCTCGCCGTACAGCATTCGCTTCAGACGCCTTCTCGCCCGCTTGATGAGCGCCCGCACCTGTGTTTCAGAAATCTCCATATGCCCGGCGATTTCCTTGTCTGTTCTGTGCTGGAAAAACTTCAAACGCAGCACGTCCTGTTCCGCCGCCGGGAGCGCGGCAATGGCCTCCTTCACCGCGTCCATTTCCTGCCGAAGATTGAGTTTTCGTTCAAAAGCGGTCGGTCCCGCCACGCTGTCCACCGTGTCCTCGTCCATGGAAACAAAGATTTTTTGACGCAGTTTTTGCCGTCTCAAATCATCGATCGCTTTATTCCGAACCGTGATCACGATATACGCGCGGATCGCCCCTTTCTCCATCGTCTTTAATTGGCCCAGGTGCCGGATGAGGGCGATGCAGCTTTCCGATACAATGTCATCCACGGTGTCCATATCCCTGCTGTATTCCCAGGCGGTTTTCAGCATCAGCGCACGGTACTCCCGATACAGGCGGGTCATGTAGGCCCGGTCGCCGTCATCCTTCATGGTAAGAATGACCAGGGGCAGCATCAACATCAGCGTTCACATCCTCTTTCGGTTCTTCGCCGTCCCATTGCGGCGCCCTTTCTTCCGCTTGGGCTTTGTTTTTCCGGCAGTTTTTTCAAATAAAAAAGGTTTCCATCTCATAAAACGGATGGAAACCGCGATTTGTTATGAATTTTTCCAATATTCAGCAATTTTTACATCTGGAAAACACAGGAAAAGCGCGCGGGACGGCTCATGCCCCCTGTGTTTTTACTGGGCTTCCACCCGGAACAGATACAGGACAGCGGCCGCCTCGACCATGTTGAATTTCATGGAGAGCGTTCCATCCCGGAGGAGCTGGAGCGTAAAGATCACAAGCCCTTCTTCGGGTTCAAAAACCATTGCGCCATCAGCGTAACGAAACGGAAATGGATCGGTGCCCATCTCCGGCATACCGGTAAAGGACACAAGGCCGTTCTCGATATGAATGGTCATGAGCGACTCCATGCCTAAATCGCTGAGATGGGATTCCGCCTCAAACACGTCTTTGCCGTGCCCCGCGTATGCGCAGAGCCAGTCCCCGGCATAGTCCGCTTCCAGCGCTTCCGGGTTGGGCTCGGCGACGGCAAAGGGCTGCTCGGCCATCGAGGAAACCGTAAGGCACACAAGCAACAGGGCAAGCAGAATGGATACAAACTTCATCATGGTCTTTCCTTCCTTCCGAATCGTATTAGGGCTACAGCCTTTCCCTGTTTAATTATTCTCACGGCCCTTTTTTTCCTGCAAAAAAAAACAAAAAATCATTGGCCCCCTTCGCCGAAGCGCTGGGCAAAACCGTCCCCGCCTTCATTCCAGTTCTTCCCTTGTGATATTCCGCAGCCATTTTTTGCTCCTGTAATGGGAAATCACCCAGGGCCATTTCACGAACTCGTCCGTACACATGAAGAAATACACCCACATGGGCGGCAATTTCAGCACCGCGGCGGTGAGGAACGCCAGGGGCACCCCGTAGCACCACATATCCACGGAATCGCAGATGAGGCCCCACCGGCTGTCGCCCCCCGCCCGGAATACGCCCGCGATCAGCGTGGTGTTCACCGCCGCGCCCATGACGTAATAGGAATTGATGAACAGCATCACGCGCAGAAAGCCCTTGCCAGCCTCGGTCAGATCGGCAAAGCTCAGCATGACGGGCATGGCCGCCAAGATGATCCCGCCGCCGGCGGCCCCGAAAAGCACCGTCAGCCGCATGAGCTGTTTCCCGGCCTTTTCCGCGTCCTCCATCCGGTTTTCGCCGATGAACTGACCCAGCAGGATGCCCCCCGCGCTGGCGACGCTGAAGCACAGAATGGTGCCGAAGCTGCGGGCCAGGGTGGCGAAGGAATTGGCGGCCACCATGTCCGTACCCAGGAACTGGCCGATCACCACGGAATACATGGAAAAGGCCAGGCCCCAGGAGGTATCGTTCAGCACGGCGGGCAGCGCCATGCGCACAAAGTCCTTTTGCAGCAGGCGGTTTACGCGCAGCATGTCGGAAAAACGCAGCTTCACGTCCTTGCTGGTTTTGGACACGATCGCACACAGCGCCAGTTCCAGGAGGCGGGAAACGGAGGTGGCGATGGCCACGCCCATGGCCCCCAGCTTCGGCGCGCCGAACAGGCCGAAAATAAACACGGCGTTCAGCAGGATATTCAGCACGAAAGCAAAGGTGTTCAGGGCGGAGGCTGCGGCCACCCGCCCGATGCTGCGCAGGGTGGCCAAATAAATTTCGGTCACGCCCCAGCACAGGTACGCCACGCTGATGCAGCGCAGGTACTGCGCCCCGATTTCGATCAGCGTCTCGTCCGGGGTGAACGCGCGCATCATGACCCGGGGAAAGAACAGGGCCGCCGCGCCAAACAGGCCGGCGCAGATCATGGAAAAGCGCAGCGCGATGCCCTGCACCATCTGAACGGCGCGCATATCCTTTTTGCCGTAATACTGGGCGCACAGCATGGTGACCCCCGTGCCCAGGCCGTAAAGCACCATAAAAAGCACGCTGGCGTACTGCGCCGCCAGGGATACCGCCGAAATATGGGCCTGCCCCACGTAATTGAGCATCACCACGTCCGAAGAACTGACGGCGGTGCTCAGCAGGTTCTGCACGATGATGGGCAGGGTCAGCTTCATGATCCTGCCGTAGTGGTTTTGTTTGCTCTGACGGTTCATTGCATCCTCAATCTTTTGGTTTCACAGCGCGGGGATTTCCCGCTTCGTTACGTATACGGCTTCGCATTGTTCGTTCTGCCCAGCAGATAATCGACCGACACTTTGTAATAATCCGCCAAACGGATCAAAATGTCCGTCGGGATATCGCGGTAGCCTCGCTCATACCGCCAATACTGGCTTTGCGGCATATTCAGCAGTTCCGCAAGATCGCGCTGCGTCATATCGTGGTCTTCGCGCAGTTCTTTGATGCGCCGGTAGCAAGCCATCCGCTTCATCTCCTGATATCCAAACAGATATCTTGACAATACGGTAAACAAGGTGTAAGATGTTCATATGATATCCATTTGGATATCAAATAAAACAGGGAAGAAACCGCGGCCCGTTTCCTTCAAGCATGTTGTAACAATTGTAAATTTTTCCACTCGCCGGTTCGGCCGCCTTGACACTGCTCCGGGTGCACTGGTAAAATACAGATACCGTCCCTGCCGGCTGTTTTGAATGAAACGCATTGGCTTTTGTACCACTTAGGAGGGAAAAACCATGAAACGAACGCTTATCCTTGCCCTGGCCATCCTGACGGTTTTCTGCTGCGCATCCCTGGCCTCGGCGCAAACCGACGGCTATTGGGTGGATCTGCCGGATGAGATCAGCGTGGCGCTGAACGAGAATATACGGGCTTATTTCGGCCGTCCGGTGGGCAGCGGGTGGATCAGCATTGTATGCAGCGATCCCGCCGCTTTCCAGGACTTAGGAGTGGGGTATACGGATCAGCGGCCCTACCGCTTCTTCTTCATGAAAGCGCTGGGGCAGTACACCCTGCAATTCACCGGCGATAACGGCTTTAGCAAAACTGTGCTGGTCCACGTAGAGACGCCCGCTACAGCCATTCATCCTGAACAGGATACGGTGGTCGTCCAGGTGGGACAGACCGTGCCCGTCCGGTACACAATGGAGGGCGGAACGTATTACGATCCCTTTCCAAACTACACTTCAAGCGCCCTTTTCTTTGATCCGGCGGGCGAAACGCCCACCGTCACCGGCCTGCGGACGGGCTTCTATCAGGTCACGGCCAGAGATCGGCTCGCTTCCTTCGGCGTTTTTGTGGTGGACGCCTGCGAAGGGGTGAAGCTGCATATGCCGTATGACAAAGGCACCGTAGGCTATTCCTTTCCCATCACGACCACGGACCGGCAGGGAAAAACGGTCTATGCCCGCGTTGAACTGACCGAGGGGGAAGACTGCGCCGAGCTCTGCCGCGATGGCGGCAGTATCAGCCTGAAGGGAAAAGCGGCGGGCTGGGTCACCGTGAAAGCCTACGGCACGGACGGCAGCACGGACGAAGCGCGCCTGCGGATTTACGAATCGCCCACCGATGTGCATGTCACCCTGTCTTCCCAAACGATTCCCGCGGGGGAACGCCTTACGGTCAGCGCCGAATACGAGCCCGCGGGCGCCTGGTATCCTCTGAAAATAAGCAGTCATAACCCCGACGCCGAAGGACTGGAGGGCCCTGTGGCCGTCGTTGACGGCAACGTGATCACCGGGATCACGCCCGGTGCCTGCATATTGGAGGTCTACGCCGGCGGATCCCGTGCGTATTATCCCATCGAGGTCACCAACAGCGATCAGGCCCTGGTTTTTGACCGTCCGCAGCCCTATCTGAATTATGGGAAACCTTATCAGCTTTCCGTTCATACCCGGGCGGGCGAGCCCGTTCCCGCTGAATACAGCGTGGAGGGCGCTTCCGTCAGCGTGACCGGGGACGGCCTGCTGTCCGCCTCCACTCCCCATGCGATCGGCTATGTAACGGTAACGCTGCAAAGCGGCCTTACCTACAGATTTCGCGTGGAGGCGGCGGAATGTCCCGCGTGGCTGGCCCCGGAAGCAGAGATCATCTCCATGCCCATCGATATCGTCAGCTGCGACATGTGCCAGATCAAGTCTGACGTGTCGGACATCGTGTCCACCACGGATCTGGTACTTTGCAGCAATGATGAATCGGTGGTGAAGGTGGATAACTGGCATATCTATCCCCAATCCGTCGGCACGGCCACGCTGACGGTGTGGAGCCTGTATAACGACGTTTCCTGCACGGTGCTGGTGAACGTGACGGAGCCCTATGGGCGGCTGTTTGTGGACGGCACTCCGGATCAGTCTTCCATGGATATCGCCTACAACACCACGGTCAATCTGCCCACCGTGACGGATTATTGGGGCAATCCGGTGAATGTCACATGGCAGGTCGCCTATGAAACCAGTTATCCCAGCGGCAAGCATGTGGTGTCGCTGCAGAAGGGCAACAAGCTGAAATGCACCTATTTTGACGGCAGTGCGGAGCTGTATGCCACGGCGGCCAGCGGCGCAACGTTCAAGCTGAGCGTGTTCGCCTACCAGCGCGACACCACCTGCTCCTTCCGGGAAAGCGAGTATACGGTGACCACGGGCTCCTTTGTCCAGGTGGATTTCCAATACGGCAATGATCTGAGCAACCCCAAGACGCTGGAGCCGCAGGACGTGACCTTCACCGTGACGGGGGACACGAACTGTGTGCTCGTGGATTCGCAGTTTTCCCATCATACCTTCACCGGTCTGCGGGAGGGCACCGTGACCCTGACGGCCAAGCTGTACAACGGCAAAACGGCCAAGGCGGTGATTCATGTGGTCCTGCCGGAGAGCTGCAAGAACGGCCACGACCCGGAATGGTACGTTCAGGAGCAACCCACCGCCACCCTGAACGGCGTGCGGGTGCGCCGCTGCAGCCGCTGCCGCGTTCCCCTGGGGCAGGAGGAAGCCATCCCCTGCACGGGCGTATTGGATTTTGTGCAGCCGGACATCTATCTGACGGAGGGCGGGGCCGCTCTGCTCACCGCCACCCTGAACGGCAGCCCCAAGCAGTCCTTTACCTACCGTTCCTCCGATCCTGACGTTGCGACGGCGGTAGGCGGCGTGGTGATGGGCGTCGGCCCTGGCACGGCGGACATTACCGTCACCAAGGGCGACTGCCAGCCCGCCGTGTGCCGGGTGCACGTCATTCCCGCCGCCACGCTGACGCTGCCCGCCGGGCTCATTCAAATTGAAGACGGCGCTTTCCAGGGCCTTTCCGTGACCCACGTCGTCCTGCCCGAGCATGTGACAGCCATCGGCGCTTACGCCTTCGCGGACTGCCCCCGCCTGATGGAGCTGACGATCCCGGCCAGCGTGACGCAGATCGGGGAAAACGCTTTTGCCAACGACCCGCTCCTGACGCTCACCGTCACCCCCGGCAGCTTCGCGGAACAGTACTGCGCCGCGCACAAGCTGGCGTACCGGTATCCGAACGACTGATCTTTTCAACCCAAACAGTGATGCAAAAAACGCTGATCCGCATCGGGTCAGCGTTTTTTGCATAGATCGGTTCATCCTACGGCTCCAACACCAGCTCCACGGGGCAATGGTCGGAGCCGAAGATTTCCGAATGGATGGACGCGGATACCAGCCGGGGGGCGAGGGCCTGGGACACGATGAAGTAATCGATGCGCCAGCCCGCGTTGTTTTCCCGGGCGTGGAAGCGGTAGCTCCACCAGCTGTAAGCGCCAGTCACATCCGGGTGGAAATGGCGGAAGGTGTCCACGAAGCCGCTGCCCAGCAGGGCGGTCATTTTATCCCGTTCCTCCTGGGTGAAGCCCGCGTTATGGATGTTGGATTTGGGGTTCTTGATGTCGATCTCTGTGTGGGCCACGTTCAGGTCGCCGCAGAACACCACAGGCTTTTCCTTCTCCAGTTCCTTCAGGTATGTTAGGAAAGCGTCCTCCCACTGCATGCGGTAGGGCAGGCGGGCCAGGCCGTCCTGGGAATTGGGGGTATACACGGTGATGAAGAAGAAGTCCGAGAATTCCAGGGTGATCACTCGGCCTTCGTGGTCAAATTCGTCGATACCCATGCCGTACTTGACGGACAGGGGCTCCTGCCGGGTGAATACCGCCGTGCCGGAATAGCCCTTTTTTTCGGCGTAATTCCAGTACTGATGATAGCCCGGCAGGTCCAGCGCGATCTGCCCGGCCTGGAGCTTGGTTTCCTGGAGGCAGAAAATATCCGCGTCCAGGGCGTTGAACGTATCCTGAAAACCCTTGCCCATCACGGCCCGCAGGCCGTTCACATTCCATGAAATCAGCTTCATGTTCTTTTCCTCTTTCGTTTAAGTCCGTAAAGATTACGAAGCAGGGGGCTTCTTCAGCCCCCTAAACCCCTGAACCAAAGGACTTCGTCCTCTGGACACCAAGAAAACGAATTGACTTGGTTGGAAAAAACAAACAGCCTCCGCCCGTTGCCGGGAGATACGAAAGTTTGAGGGCTTCTGGCCCAAGAAAGCCGGGAAAATCCCAGGGGAAAAGCAAGCTTTTCCCTGGGGATTATTCCCTGGCTTTCCCCGGATGCTTTGCATCCGGGCTGGCCGCTTTCAGCGGCCGGGCCAGAAGCACAACGGCGGCAGGCCATACCCACTAATGAGGGTCCAGGGAAATCATTTCCCTGGCACGGGGCCTGGGGCCGCGGAGGCCCCAGCACTACCTTTGTTCTAACCTAAAGTATCCGGTCTTTCTCGCTCCAGTACACCGTTTCCATGTCCGGGGCGGCTTTTCGCAGGGTTTTTTTGGGGTTCACCTGCACCGGATGGCCGCACAAAAGCAGCATGGGCAGGTCGCTTTTGCTGTCGCCGTAGGCGAAGGAGGCGGCAAAGTCCGCTTCCCGGCTCTGCTGCTGCAGCCATTCCCGGATGCGACGGGGCTTTTCTTCCCCTTTGCAGTTTTCGCTCACTGTGCCGTCGGGGTTCAGGGGCGTGGCCAGCAGGGCGGAAAAGCCCAATTCGTCTGCAATGATTTGCATATAGTTTTCCGTGGAGGCGGTCACCAGCACGGGTTCGCGGCCCGCTTGCCGGTGGAAATCCAAGCACGCTTTGGCCTGAGGATAGACCCGGGGCAGCAGACAGTTCCGCACGAAGTCCCGGTCCAGGGCTTCCCTGTCCGCCGGATTCAGGTTCATGCGAAAGCGCAGAGCGGCGTTTTTGCTGTCCGCCGCGCTGACCAAGCCCAAAACATAGCCCGCCGCCGCCAGCAGCGCCCGAAAGAATTCCTTCCGGGGCATGAGCCCCCGTTTCCGGGCATAGGGCACAAAGGCGGCGATGCTGTCCCCCGGAATCAGGGTGCCGTCGAAGTCAAAAAAAGCGAACGACCGCATTTCTTTCATACAACGAAAACCTCTTTGCCGCTCGCCATTAAATCCATTAGGAAAAATGACGGAGTTGGGGATAGCAGGGGGATTGTCAAGGGGAACGCCCCTTGACTGAAATCCGCACCGGCGGCATGTACGCCGGGAGGGGCCGAAGCGCCCGGAAAATATGCCCTTTGGCATATTTTCAGCGGAGGCCGGGCCGGAAGGCCCCGACCAGAAAATTTCAGGAAGGAGCGCAGACGACTGGATGAAATTTTCCTACTTTGCGGTTTTTCCGCCCGGGAGGACCGAAGGGCCGAGAGGAAAAACCGTAGGGGGATCCCGTAAGGGGGAAGGATTCCCCCTTACGCGCCATTCAGCGCAAGCTGAATGGCAATTACTTTGCCATAGCCTGGGTGATCTCCCAGCCCCAGTTGATTTCGTTCTGGTGGCTGACGGCATAGGGGCCGGTTGCCTCCGCCTCGGACATTTTCCGGGGGAAGTGGAGGCAGATATGGCCTTCCAGGTCGTTATTGGGGGTATGATCCACCTCATGGCCGTGGCTGTGGATGGAGGCGATATACACCTGCCCGTCGGGGAAGATCACCCACACATACTTGGGCGTCCAGGTGTTCACGCCCACCACCCGGTTCAGGATGGCGGTATCCGCCGCGGTGGGCGTTTCGGAGTCGGCGTGCTTGCCGAAGGAGAACATATGCAGGTTAAAGTGCAGGCCGGAGTCCGGATCGTAGATCACCACGTCGGGCATGCTGCGGGCGATGGGGCGGATCACGTCATACCAGTTGGCGTACTTGACCTTGGACGCGGCGGGGGCCACAAAGGCCGTGCTGCCGCTGTTGTTCGTATTCGTATTGGTACTGGTGCCGGGCAGGCCCGCGATGCCAGAGGCGGGAACGGCGCTGGAGGAGCTGATACGGTTCAGGGTCATGGTGCCCGCGACGCCGTCGGAGGTCAGGCCGTTCTGCTTCTGGAAGGCCGCCACGGCGTTCACGGTCTTGGGCCCGTAAATGCCGTCCGCCGTGGTCAAGTAACCCAACTGCACCAAGCGCTGCTGCAAAGCCTTCACCGCCGCGCCGGTATCGCCCCTGCGCAAAAGGGTGGCGTTGATCTTGGTCACCGTGGAAGCGGCGGCCGTGGCGGCGGGCTTGGGCGTAGCCGTGGGCTTGGGCGTGGCGGCGGAAACCGCCGTGCCGCTGACGTAGAGCTTGGTCAGGGTTTGGGTACCGGCCACGCCGTCGGCGGTGAGGGCGTTGGCCTTCTGGAAATCCTTTACGGCCTTGGCCGTGGCGCTGCCATACTGGCCGTCCACATTGCCGGTAAAGAAGCCCAGGGTTTTCAGCCGGGTTTGCAGGGCGGAGACCAATTCGCCGGTGCTGCCCGTTTTCAGGGTTTGGTTCACGGGATAAGGCGTGCTCACCACAATGGGGGTAGGCGATACGGAAGCCACAGGCAGGGGCGTAAAGGCGGCAACGGCGGAAGCGGCGTACAGGGCCTGCTGGGTCGCCAGCCCGGCCACGCCGTCCACAGTGAGGCCGTTCTTGCGCTGGAATTCCTTGACGGCCGCGATTTCGTCGCTGTCATACACGCCGTCGGCGCGGCAGACGTAATAGCCCAGCTCCATCAGCCGGTTTTGCAGCTTGGATACTTCCACGCCCTTGGTGCCGCTCCTCATCACCACCACGTTCTGGGCCGTCAGGGGGGTGGCGGTGGCGGCGGCGGCCTTGGGCGAGGGCGTGGGGGTAACGGCCAGCAGGTTCAGCAGCCGCATGGTTTTTTTGCCCGCGATGCCGTCCGCGGTCAGGTTATGGGCGGACTGGAATTTCTTCACCGCGTTCTGGGTGGCGGTGTCGTATACGCCGGTGGGATAGGCGACGGTATAGTAGCCCAGGGCTTTCAGGGTGTTTTGCAGATCGGTCACCTGCCAGCCCTTATCGCCCGCGCTGAATTCATCCACCGCGTAATTGGGCAGGATCGCCACGCTGACCTTTTTGCCCCGGGCGTTCAGAGGCTTGCCCTCGAAGATCAGCTTCTGCACCTCGGGGGAAGCAATGCCGTCCTGCCGGATGCCGTTCTTTTTCTGGAACGCTTTCACAGCCGCGGCGGTGTTGGCGCCGAAGCTGCCGTCCGCCGCTCCGGCGTAGAATTCCAGTTCTTTGAGCGCCTCCTGGAGCACGGACACGTTTTTGCCCGTGCTGCCGGTTTGCAGATAAGCGTAATGCTGCTGGGCGTCGGCGTCGGTGGACAGCGCCTTGCCGGGGGCGTACTGGGCGGGCACATGGGCGTAGTCTGCCACGATGTAGCCCGTATAGGATTTATATTTGACGTTCAGGAAATCCCCGGAAATCGCCAGCACCGTGATTTCCGCGCCCTTGGGCACGGTAAGCAGCCGCTGGGAGGAAGTGGAGGCGGCTTTGCGCAGGTTCACGGAGGCGGTGGTATAGGTGGTAAAGGGAAAGGTGGCTTTCGCTTCCGTGGGAGGATTGGTGGGGATGGTTGTGGGCGTTGCGGTGGGCTTGGGGGTGGCGGTGGCTTTTGCGGTGAGGGCATTTGCCGCGTACAGCAGCTTCTGGGTGGCCGCGTCCGCCGTGCCGGTCTGGGTCAGGCCGTTCTTTTTCTGGAACGCCTTCACGGCGCTCACCGTTGCGCTGCCCGCCGCACCGTCCACAGCGCCGGTGTAATACCCCAGCTCCTTCAGCCGGATTTGCAGGCGAACCACTGCGTCGCCCTTGCTGCCGGAGGAAATGGCGGCGCCCTCCACGTAGGACACCGTTTTCACCGCGGTAGCCTTGCCCTTGCTGTTTTTGGGCTTTCCTTCAAACAGCAGGGTCTGGGAGGCGCTGTCCGCCGTGCCGGTCTGAGAAAGGCCGTTCATTTTCTGAAAGGCGGTCACCGCGCCGCGGGTGCCGGAGCCGAAGCTGCCGTCCACCGAACCGGTATAAAAGCCCAGCTCCTTCAGCGCTTCCTGCAGGGCCTTCACGGCGTCCCCCTTGCTGCCGGAATAGAGCAGCTTATAGGCGGTAGACGCGCCGGCGGCGCTGGGCGCGGGGGTAACGGCGGACAAATTCGCGTCGCCGCCGGACGTTTTCAGGTATTGCTTTAAGGCGTAGCCCTGCACGCCCTCGTAAACGGCAATGTAATAGCTGCCGCTTTCGCCGGTAATCACCGCCATATCCCCGGCGGGAATGGTGGCAAGCACTTTGGCGGAGCTGCTGGGCGACTGGCGCAGGTTCAATGCTTCGGTGGCGCAGGCCGTGAAGGGATAGGTTTCCCCCAAGGCAGGCACCGCCCCCAGCAGCAAAACGGCGGCAGTCAGAAAAGCACAGACGCGGACAATGACGGTACGCATGGTGTAATCCTCCGTACAGCGGCGCGCAATACGCGTCGGAATCCATTCCAAAGGCAAAAAGTGCGGACAATGATCCAAGTCTATTTTATTTCACCTTCGTAACAATGTCAAGGATTTTATCACTTTTTTGTAATAAATTTGAAACAAATTTACAAGGTCCGCAAAAAAACCGCCGGAAAACCGGCGGCCAAGTATGATCTTATTCTTTACGAGCAGATTTCCTCCTTGGAACGAACCCGGTCGAACAGCTTCAGCACTTCCGCATCGGGCACTTTGCAGACCAGCGACACCGCCGCAGCGGCCAGGAAGCCGCACAGGAAGCCGGGCACGATCTCGTACACACCCGTTTTGCTCAGGAACGCCAGCCAGAGGATATCCACCGCCGCGCCTACGACGATGCCCGCCACAGCGCCGCCGAAGGTGAGCCTGCGCCAGAACAGGGAGAGCAGTATCACCGGGCCGAAGGCCGCGCCGAACACGCCCCAGGCGTTGGAAACCAGGTTCATGATGCTGCCGCTTTCCGGGTTGGAAGCGATCAAAAGCGCCGCTTCCGCCACCACCAGCACCACCAGACGCCCCATCCAGAGCATTTCCTCATCGCTGGCCTTGCCCTTGCGGATCACGGGATTATACACATCACTGGCGAAGGCGGAGGCGCTGGACAGCAGCTGGCTGTCCGCTGTGGACATGGAAGCCGCCAGGATAGCGGAGAGCAGCACGCCGCTGACGACCGGCGGGAACATTTTGCGCACCATCTGGATGAACACAGTGGAAGTATCGCTGATTTCGCCCAAGTACATGCGGCCGATCAGACCGGCGATCACGGCGAAGCTCAGGATCAGCACAGTCCAGGAAATGCCGATGACGGCGCTCTTTTTCATATCCTTATCCGAGCGCACCGCCATAAAGCGGATGATGATGTGGGGCATGCCAAAGTAGCCCAGGCCCCAGCCTAAGCCGGACACCACATCCTGCCAGTTGGTGAACAGCTTCCAGTAGCCCCCGCCCACCTGATCCATGGCGGACGCGCCCTGGCCGGACTGCACCAGCGCCAGCGCGAAGATGGGGGCGACCAGCAGGGCCGCCAGCATGAGCATGCCCTGGAAAAAGTCCGTCCAGGACACGGCGGAAAAGCCGCCTAAGAAGGTATAGGAAATGATGATCAGCGCCGCGATATACATGGCCACGTTGGCGTCCACGCCGATCACGGTGTTAAACAGCGTGCCGCAGGCTTTGATGCTGCTGGCCGCGTAAATGGTGTAGGCCACCAGGAAAATCACCGCGCAGATCACCTGCATGGCTTTGCTTTTGGACAGGAACCGGTTGGTCAGGTATTGGGGGATGGTGATGGAATCCTTGGCCGCGATGGAATAGCGGCGCAGCCGGGGCGCCTCCAGCATCCAGCTCAGGGCGTAGCCGATGGCCAGGCCGATGGCGATCCACGTCTGCCCCATGCCGAAAGCGTACACCGACGCGGGCAGCCCCATCAGGGACCAGGCGCTCATATCCGACGCGCCCGCGCTCAGGGCCGACACCCACGGCCCCATCTGCCGGCCGCCTAAGAAATAATCCTTTTCGCCGCCGCTGCGCATGCGCAGGAAGAAATATACGCCGATTCCCAGCATAAAAATCAGGTATACGATGAATACGATCAGTTCAATGTTCATTCTGCTTCCATCCTTTCGTGATAAGCATGCATAAAATGCATATTATTCATTATAGAGCTTTTCCAAAAGATTACAAGGGCAGAACAAAAAAGATACATCCGGATTTTTTTGCCGTTTCGGTGCACAATAGGCCTGGAAAGGATGGGATGACAGTGAAACGGAAACGGACGGCGCTTTTGCTGGCACTTCTTTGCCTGACGGTATGGACCTGCGCGGCCAATGCCGCCGTGGCCTGGGGCGACCGGGGCGCGGACGTGACGAAAATCCAGCAGCGATTGCGGCAGTACGGCTACATGGACGCGCCCGCCGACGGCATTTACGGCCAGGCCACCTACGAAGCGGTGGTGTGGTTTCAGCGGAAAAACGGCCTGAAAGCCGACGGGGTAGTAGGCCCGGCCACGGCAGCGGCCCTGGGCATCACCCTGTCCGGCAGCGGCACGGCGGCGACGGCGGCCAGCGCCAGCGACAGCGAAATCTATACCCTGGCCCGGCTGGTGCACGCCGAAGCCCGGGGCGAGCCCTACTTGGGCAAGGTGGCCGTGGCGGCGGTGGTGCTGAACCGGGTGCGTTCCGCTTCCTTCCCCAACACCATCAGCGGCGTGATCTATCAGGCCGGGGCCTTTGACTGCGTGGCGGACGGTCAAATCAACCTGGCCCCGGACAGCGATTCCCTGCGCGCCGCCCGGGACGCCATGAACGGCTGGGACCCCACCGGCGGGTGCGTGTATTACTACAACCCCGCCACCGCCACCAGCGCCTGGATCTGGAGCCGGGAGGTCAGATTGAGTATCGGGGCGCATAGCTTTGCGGTTTAGTGACTGATCCACCGAAAAGAACACTTTATGTCACAAGGAAGCGAGGGCCTGTGCGGCCCTCGCGCACCTGCACCAGGAGGTTTCACCTCCTGGACCTCTTACCCGGAAGCCGCATGAAAGGGAAAAGGAAGTTGGTTCCCGGTGATGCATGAAAGGACGCGGAAGTCTGGCTTGACGCCATTGTGCTTCTGGCCCGGCGTCCTTTGGACGCCAACCCGGATGCGAAGCATCCGGGGAAAGCCAGGAAAATCCCGAGGGGAAAGCGAGCTTTCCCCTACGGGATTATTCCTTGGCTTTCTATGGGCCAGAAGCCCTCTATCTTTCGTAAT
>JAFSKN010000048.1 GCA_017448975.1 Clostridia bacterium | reverse complement strand
CCGCATTATTGAAAGGATCGTGACCGACGAAGACGGAAGCAAAAAGAAAATCAAGGAAAAAGTCATTGTCTATTGGAGCCGGGCGTTCTATGAACGGGAAAAGCACGAAAATCAGTCTTTCCTGGACTTTATTGAAAAACTGAAGGCCAATCCCAATGGCTTCCGCGTTTCAGCAGCCCAAAGCAAAAGCCTGAAGAAATATATGAAGAAAGAACTGGTTCACAAGGAAACGGGAGAAATCGTCGATTCAAAGAAACTCCTTTCCATGATCGACGACGCCAAACTCACGGAGTTCAACGAACTAAGGGGCGGGAGGATTAGGAGTTTCATACAGGTTGAATTCCTCGTAATTTGGGCTTTCAAAACGGTCGAGCATATCAAAGTAATCCTGATGACGGACAAAAACATTTCGTGTTTTCTTCGTGACTGTCGTGATCTCCTTTATTTGGCGTTTGCTGCCTCTATGCGCATGGAATTCCATCAAACATGATATCCCCCTGATAATCAACGGTAATTCATGTAGTCTCCGTGACAGGTCCGGCAGATACCGTTGTCGCACCACTGGCAGGTTTGCCTGCCCGTGCCCTCGCAGTAGCTGCATCTTCCCGAGCCATTGCAGCCTTTGCAAGTGACATATTCACCCCAGCCGACATATGTTTGAGGCCTGCCGAAACAGACCGTGCAAATGCGCAAGCCATGGCAAAGCTTACAATCATTGTAGCCCCGGCCGCCGCAGAACGTACACTTGCCTTGGTTGCAGTCAGGACAGACTTTCGGAATATCGGTGTGAACGGGCGTCGGCTGAACGGTGTCGTCTCCATCTATCTGGAAATACGCAAGCGTCAGGGTTTGTTTATCAGACTGATAAATCAGCAGGAAACCAAAGTCCATTTCGGGGTTGTAAATCGCGTAAGAAACAACCGTCTCAGAATCAGCATTCATTTTTTCGGCCTGGCATCCCTTGGATTCAAGGAATACGCCATAGCCCTGGAAATCATTGGCGGACACCTGCTCATAGACGAATTCAAGCGTACCTTCCTTTTGATTCTCAACCGTCCTGTCCGCTTCTTTTTCGGCATAATCTCCATAGCTGAGTCCTAAAAACAGGGCGGAGTCCTTCGGCGCCTCAGTTGGCGCGGGGGCAGAGGTGGCAGTCGGCGTGGGAGCCGATGTAGGCGCTGCGATGGGAGCGGCTGTCGCGAGTTGATCGAACAATCCGCCTGTGTAGACCACCGGTTCGCGGGTAACTGCGGGTCCGGGCGTTACAGCCGGAACGGGCGTTGAGGTGGCCAGCAGGGAAAACAAGCTTTCCGCGCCGGCGCTGGGAATAGCCAGAGAAATGATGATGAACAGGATGAAGATTCGATTGAGCTTCATTGTGGTTCCCTCCTTCTTTTCGATGGCTGAATGATAGCACAGGGCGTTCGATTTTTTTGCTTTTGATTTCCAGCCGTATTCTGGTTCAGCGGTTGCTTCACCCGGCAAACATGTAGAGTACAGCGCGCAGACAGTATCGTGTATGCGCTTCGGAATCCGAATTGATACGCGACATCAATCTGGCGCTGTACTCTGATTTCTCCTCAACCTGCTCTTTCGGTCTATCCAGGTAAGGAGGGAATGATTCTTACTGAGGAACCGAGATTCCCAGATTCTCTCCGTCCATCCGGTAACAAATCACATATTTTTCTCCAGTCTTGAAGCTCAGCTCGAGGACGATGGTACCGTCTGCGGAGGCGCGAAGGCCGTCAGGCAGGTCGAATACCACAGCTCCTTCCAACGTGCTGAGAGGATCGCACGGCCTGTTTTCAATGATCGTATATTCGGAGGGGGAACGATCCGGCGCTGTGCTGATGATTTTCCTTGATTCCAGATAACGTCCGCCTTCCTTCATTTCAAATCTGTACTCGTTGTCCTTGTTCTGATATACAAGAACAGCGTCAAACAAATCATTTCCCATCTGTGAGAAGGTTTTAGCGGTTGTGGAGGTGTTATAATAGGTGAAGGAAATCCAGCTTTTTACATTCCTGTGATAGTAATCTCCTTTTTCGTTGTAATAGGTTGCTTTGCCATTATTGTATACACACGCAAACCCGCACACAACACCGCTTTCATCCATCATCATGTTTTGGAATACAAACTTGCCCAGGCCGGGAATGATGATTTCATTGCCCACATCCGTTGACGAAAAACCTGGAAACGCGCTCTGTTCATAATCCGTTCCTTTGGGATAGATGAGCGTCATTATCTGATTCAGTTGGTCGTAGATCATCACGAACTCAACCTGTCCGTCGGTCAGGGCATAAGCGATCTGGCCCTCCCGTTTTTCCTGGCTGGCTACAGAGTAGCCAAGGCCTCCCAGATAGGTACCGAAGCTGTTGTAGCCGGAAGCGTCCACGCCGCGGTAGGTGACGATCGTGCCGCCTTCGGCGTTCTGCTCCACCTGGTCTTCGGCGACATTCGCCAACGCGCCGTAAGAAGGGGCAGTGAGGGAAGGCGCTGTCGTTGGAATGACTTCCAGCGGGGCGAAAATGGATTCCGCCAGGCAGCCGGACACGACCAGCATGAGGGCAAGAGTCAGGGAAATCAGCATCAGCTTTTTCATTAAAGATACCTCCATTTCTTATTTGGGTCATTCTTGTGTGTCCATTCTTCTATACAGCAGTCTGTTATGGAAGGAACCTTGCGCCTTGGGCGAGGTTCCTTCCTGCGTTCTGTTAATCCACAAATTCGCTGAGTTCTACCATTTCATCCAACAGACTGCCAATCAGTTGATCCAGTTCTGCCACCTCCTTTGCACAGAAATCATAGGTGTGGCCGTTGTGGGCGATCACGATGCGGCGGTCTGTCACTGTGTAGCCTTGGAGGCCAAAGGCGTACACGATTTCATAGCATTCCTTGTCGCCAATGGTTTTCTTTTCGGCGGGTGATACGATCTGCAGGTCGTTGTGTTCGCTTTGAAGATAATCGGTTAGGTCGTTAATGAATTCCATTTCTGTATCATAACCGTATATTTCCACCATCACATAGGGAATATAGCCGGATTCCTGCGTGAAGATTTTCAGGAAGTTGTCGCTGGATTTCATAGACAGGGTAGATTCCAGCGGCCTGGCAAGGCGGATGCCCCAGCCTGAAATGGTCGTGTAGGTGATGGTGTAGGGTTTGTCTTCCGAAATGCCTAGGGAAGGAAGCAGCAGAGAACAGGATATGGCCACAACCAGTATCAAACACAGTGTTTTTTTCATTTTCTATATCCTCCTTATTTGGAACATTTCGTTTCGATTATTTTACAGTCAAATTGCCCATGCTCACATCTACTTTGATCTTGCATGAACCGTCTCCAATAACCGTCTGATCGGAGTCACGCACAATTTTTCCGTTCAGCTTACCGCTGCCTGTACTGAAATCTACCGTAGCGCCTAAACCCCGCTTGAGCGTCAGATTGATATCGGCCTTTGTCATTTTTATATCCACGGCCTTGCAACTGTCCAATCCCATTTGAACATCCTCGTATTTTTCGATTTTCACTTCCTCAGCTTTCACGGTACCAAGTTTGAGCGTTCCCCATACGGATGTCATTTCAAGCTGACCCTGGATATCAAGATTGTCAATCCTGGTTTCACCAAGTTTGGAAGAAACCCGCGCCTCCTGAGCGGTTACGCTGCGAATATGGAGGTTGCCCGCGGTATCGTTCAGGATACATTCTTGCTCAATCACCAATGCTTCCGCCTCAACATCACCGGTTGAAGTGATCTGAGCGTTCAAATGTTTCAGGTGATGGCTTCCCATCATGATCGCGCCTTTTTTCACTTCCACGTGAAGATTGATTCCGTCCGGGATTTCCACAGTCAGCGTCTTATTCAAATCCTTATCTGTTCCGTAATTCGAGGCCCAGTATTGAATGCGGAGCGTTCTGCCGTCCAGCTGCCAGCGCATCCGCTGTTTTTCAGCCAGGTTTCCATCTTCTTCCTTCACATTCAAAACATTTCCGGACGCTTGCTTGAACTGCACGGTTCCTGAAATCCATGTGACGTTGACCTCATCAATCGTCTGGGCGTCATAGGAAAAGCTTCCAACGCTGTACACATTCGCGTTTTCGTAGCTCGTGTAATACAAAGGCTTCTTTTGAATGAAGTAGATCGCGACGAGGCTGAGAAACCCTACCACCAGAATACTTACCAGAATGATGATGATACGCAAAACCTTTTTCATTGCCGTTTCTCCTTTCCGCTTCGGGAATGTTTTTGTGCGTTTAGCATACCATGGTGCGCATCCGGTTTTTGCGTTTCATTTCCAATGCTTTTATGCCATGCGGGAAACTCATGTATTTTTTGTGTCATAATAATTTACGCCGTTTTCGCGAAGCGTCATCACGTATTTATCTCCCGCAGCAAACTCAATGGTGACATAGATCGAACCGTCGGTGGATTCACGTACGCCGGAAGGCAGATTGAAAATCGCGTATTTGTATCCCTCTGTCATGCTCTTGATAGGAAAGGACATATATAAGCCATCAATTAACTGTGTGTATCCGTTAACGTACATGCTGATACCCGTTTTGAAGGCCGCCTGTGAATACTGCTTATAGCTGTACGTACCATAATCGTTAATATAATGAATCGTCATTACAAGCACATCGTTGGCCTTCGCGGAGAAATTGAGATCATGGTTTGTTATGTTGAAAAATTGGAATCCAAAGTACGTGTATATTTTTTCTTTCCCTTTATTGCCGTACAGTTCGTTAAGATTGATATCGTAATAGTATAAGGAGTTGCCAATCTTGTCAACCATTCCGGTCATATTGGCTTCTCTGTTTAAATGGAAATCGACAGACTTGAATTTTCCCAAATTAGGGATAAAGACTTCTTCACCATACGAAAGCGGTTGATAGCCTGGAAACAAAGGCTGTTCATAGTCCGTTCCCTGGGGATAAACCAGCGTCATGACCTGCTCGGTCACTTGGTAGAACATGACAAAATCCGTCTGGCCATTTGTGAGGGCATAAGCCGTTTGTTCACCCTGGGTTTCGGTGCCTGTCACGGAGAATCCGCGCTGGACCAGATACACGCCGAAGCTGTTGAAGCCGTCTGCCGATACGTTTCGGTAGGTAACAACTGTTCCGCCCTGGGCGTTCTGCGTCACCTCATCCGCCGCGACGTTTGCCATCATGCCATAGGATGGAGCGGAAGCGGGAGTAGGCGCAGGCGTGGGCGTGGGCGCGGCTGTAGGAGCGGAAGTCAGAATGGGTAAGATCGATTCGGCGGACGCGCCGCAGACTATCAGGGAAAGCATGAGCACAAGCACCATCAAACGGGTACGGTTCATTGTTTTTTCCTCCTTGTGTTTTCTTATGTCGATAGTTTTTATCAAGTGATGACCCTTTCCGGTTTCCTTTCCTGCCGCGCTTTTCCTGCTCTCTTTCTCCTTTCCCACTGGCGGCGGTATTTGCTGTTTTTCCATCCGTTAATTCATGTCACAGACGTTTGATTCTCATATACCTGCATTGTCGCCTCGATGGAATCTACGACGCTGGTCATATGGTATTTCAGCGCGAACAGGATACTGGCGTCTTCCGGATACGCATCTTTCGCCTTCCGAAGCAAGGGCAGAACATACTGCCGGGTTTCGTCGATATAAGCAACCAGCTTTTCTTTCGAGAAGGTTCCTGCCATGCTGGAAACATTGTGGCAACGGTCAATCAGTTTTGTGATGGTCGCGGCCCGGTTCTTCAGGATCATGTTGTAATAGCGGTTCTTGGCGATTTCCTTCGTCTCCCCGGACATCACCTGGAAGGTCATCAGATCCACGCTGTGGCGTACGCGGTCATTGACCGGCAGTTCCTGGAGCCCCACATCGCAGTCCTCGCACACATCGTGCAGGAGGATCGTGGCAATTACTTCGTCGTCCCGGATGCCAAGGCTCAGGGCGTTGCACGCCATGGTCAGGGGATGGATGATGTAAGGATCACCGCTCTTGCGCTTCTGCCCCTCGTGCTTCTGCCTTGCAAAAGCCAGGGCCTTTAATGTTTCCGGCATGTTCGCCCCGGACGCGAAGCCGCGAATATAGGTATACATCTTTTCCGCATTGAACACACACATGCTGGTCAAATCCTCCTCTTCACTTTCGCCGTTTCTTCGTCAAACCTTTGTTTTCCTGATTACGGGAGCAGTATAACACGCTGTCCGTCAAGTTTTTTATTCTGATTTCCAAGGCTGAATCATGCCTGAAACGCTATCTCGCTTCCAATGTCAATTGATTCGGATGATAGGCAATCATCACTGTACTGTCTGTTCTGTACATTATTATACATATATTACCATTTACAGTCAATGTATTTTTCCACCCATCCTGCGCAGCGCCTGTCAATACTCCTTCAAAGCCGATTTCAGAAAGCTGATGAACATACATCAGGAATTGTTCCACCGAAATGTCCGGGATCCTCCAGATCAACGTATCCGGCAGCCCTTCTCCCCCTGTGTCGCCGCTGTTGGGGTGCAGGCTCCTGTTTTCGGACGAATACCAGAAATCTGGCAGCGGAATCGCCGGGGGCATTCCCGCAATCCATTGGAAATCCGCTTCCACCGCTTCGCTGTTCTGGTTATACCGTTGAATAGAATACGCGTTCATACCAAAGGCAGTCGATATTTCATCCAGCGCTTTTTCCATGTCTTCCAGTATCTTCGCGCCTTTTTCAGTCACCTGTGCCGATGCGGTGATCCAAGCCTCCCGGTATTGCGCGATCAGCGGCCACCGGAAGGGCATCCTGTTCCAGAAGTCGGCAATACGGGGGTCGTCCCCAAGCGGGAGCAGCAGGTCGTTCAGCCAGCAGCAGTCGTACTCGGCTTCCAGAGAAAGCCCTTCCGCCATGCTGTCAATCAGCCTGTTCCCGGTTTTTCGCCCATCCTTCAAAAAGATCGCGCCGCTGTGCAGGAAGCCCTCCAGAAGATTCAGGCGTTTCGCAGCGGATTGAAGCGTATCCTGCATTTCCCGCGCTTTGTCCTCCAGCCCGCTGGTATCCACGCCCGATTGCATCAAAGAAAGAAGAACCGCCGCGTCCAAAGACATTTCCGGCGGTTCTTCCTCCCGCAGTTTCTCAGAAGCTTCGCTGCAAGCCAATCTTGCCCGCACGAGGGAAGCGTAGTCCTCCCGCTCATAGAAAGCGCCGACCTTCTGATAACAGCCATAAAGTAAAGAGTAGATTTGCTCCCGCGCGTCGAAGTACGCCGCAAGCTGGTTCAGCAGACGGTTAACAGCGTCTTCCGCCTGTTCCGCGCATGCGGGCAAAGCGGCGGAAGTCAGCAGCAGCACAGCAACGAAACATAGCAGCTTTTTCATTCCGTTCCCTCCTCATAAATGACCGGCATTTTCGCCAGGGTTCTCTGGGCTTCCCGTGAACGCTCCTCCGCTTTCTGAATGGCGTAATCAAGCCCTCTGGACAGGTCGGGAGATCGGCTTTCCTGGACAGCAGGAAGCGATAGCAGACCGATTTCATACGCCATTTTCCTTTCCTCCTGCATACCCGTTATATGTGGGTAGGATACCGCTCGGTCCAGCAGCCACGCCAAATCCGCGTCCGCTTCGATGAGCTCGGAAAGCGCCGCGGCAAATTCGGCTTTTTCCTCCGCCCGGCTGTCTTTCAGCAGGCGGCCATACGCCCGGATATAAGCGGGATAGCTTTCCGCCCGCATCTGCGGCAGCGCGAGGAGGGAAAGGCAGCGTTCAAAATCAAAGGCCGCGTTGGACCAGGGAATGACGGTTCCCTCGCTCTCTTGCATGGCGTTCAGCGCCGTCTGTGCGGAAAGGCTGGCAGGGAGTCCCCATTGCCGAATTTCAGAAGCGCAGGTTTCCGGGCTGATCTTTCCATCCAGTAGGGAAACCATCGCCTCGTATTGCAGACCAGCGCAGGTGTATTGTGTTAGCGCCGTATCCAGTACCAGGGCGCTCATGGTTTCGTCATAGGGCTTGGGCTTGAGCCAAAGCTCATAGCAGAGCAGAAGGACACACGCAAGACAAGAAAGCGCGATAGCGCATACCGCGCCTGTCCTGAACCGGGCTTTCCGAACGGACGCCCGGTTAGCTGTATTCAACTGGATCAGATGCTCCTGTAAAATCTGGTGGCGGATGTGATACGCACCTGTTTCGTCCCGCATGAGCAAACCGAGCCGTTTCCACAGAATGTCCTGTACCATAAGCCCGTACCACGCTTCATCGCTGACATCTCCGGTGATTTCCGCGCCATGGCCGATCCACTCGGGAAACGCCCGGGCAAGGGTGCGGGTATCGATCATTTTGCGGCATCTGACCACGGCACTGAGCAGGCTTTGATCGTTCAGAGAAGCGCCTTGCTTCCGCGCTGCCTGGGCGATGGCGGGCAGTATGAGGCGCACGGCGGCTTCCGCCTGATAGCGGGCCTGCTGTCCGTCCTGTCCGGCCTTGTCGCACAGGACGGACAGATAAGCGTCAACGAGCTGCTTCTCCGTTTCGCACTGTACCTGGGCGTTCTGTCCGATGGCTGTCTGGATAAAAAGGGAAAGCATAAGGGGGGTTCTCAGCAGTTCCCGCATCTCCCCGTTCTCCGGCAGAAGCAGACCGTGGTGGCCCAATGCCGTTTGTACATCACCGTCTGTCAGAAGATCGAGACGCGCTTTTCTGACCGGGAGGCCATCGGGACAGACGCGGCTGGCAATCACCATAGACAAGCCAGAAAGCTGTGAAAGCCTTTCGATTTCCCTCAGAAGGCCCGCCGTATCCCCGGCGGCTTCGTTCAGCCCGTCCAGCAGCAACAGCAGGGCGGGGCAGCTTTCATTTTTATATGAAATCGGTTTGCTGAGCTGCTCTGTCAGCACATGCCGCGCGTCCTCCACGGTGCGCGTATTCGCGTCAAAGCGAAGCTCCCGCAGGATCTGGTCGAGGATAAAATGTCCGCCGCTTTCCCGCCATTCGTACAGCGGCACATACATGATCGCGGGATTCCGGGCGGAATAAGCAGACGGCGTGGAAAGCACCGTCCGCAGCAACGCGGTGGATTTGCCGATACCGCCGACGCCTTCCAGCAGGACGGGCAGTCCCCGGTGCGTGGAAACATCCTCCATAAAAGCGTCCAGCCCGAGGGCTTCCCCGTTTTCTTCCCATGTGACCCGCAGGGGGTACAGCTCCGCTTCCTTTTCCAGATAAGTCAGCGAGGGATTGCGCTTCACAAGCCGCTGCACGCTCCTGCGTCCCGCCTCCCACAGCGCCGCGTGGGACACGCCCAGGCCGGTAAGACGGTTCAAAAGCTCCTCCAGGTCTTTCTTCATGGCCGCGCAGGAGGGATACCGCTTGTCCGGCAACGCGCAAAGGCCGCGCCGCGTGATCTTTTTCACCTGCTCCCGCACGGTGGACGGCGCGTCTGCAAGCAGCGGGCTGTCCTGGGCGTCGGGCGGGTTTTTCCGGTTCAGTTGGAGCACGGAAGGGGGCTTTCCCAGCAGCATCGCATAGAAAACAGCCGTTACGGAAAACAGATCCGTACAGAAGGAAATCCCCTGATACATGCCCGTCTGCACCTCAGGAGCGGTGAAGCCCTCCTTCGCGCTGAAATAGAGCGCCTCTTTGTTTTGTATTTCGGCTCGGCTGTGAACGCTGTTATAGTCGATCAGCATCACCCGTTCCTGTTCTCCTTCTCCGATCAGGAGCGCATTGTCCAGGCTGATGTCCAAATGTAAAAAATCCTGCCTGTGAAAGATTTCAAGGCAGTCCAGCAGCCGCATGCACCGGATCACGGCTGTGCGCAGATCACGGGCCGGTTTCCCTGCAAGCTCTTTCTCAAGGCTCCTGCTTCCCGAATCATCCAGGATCGTATAAATCGTATCGTTCATCGGGAAGGTGTTGATATTGCCGCCCAGCCGTCCGGGCTGCAGGGCGAGCAATTGCAGGTGAACGTCGTTTCCCCTCTCAAAACTGAGCAAATGCGTCCGCCAAAGCTCCTCGCCCTCGGCGTCCCTGCGTACCGCGCCGTTTTCCCCGCGCCAGATATGGCCGTGGCCATCGAAAGGAAAAAGCTCTTTCACCAGAATACGATGCTTTCGATTTTGGCTGGTGGTGTCCTGATAGCTGGCTTCGTAAACGATCGCGTTTGACCCCCGGCCAAGGTATCCCTCGATCCGGCAGGCCATACCGGGAAATGAAAGTTCGCTGCCCACAGGCAAAGCTGCGCGATGGTCCATTTTGTTTCCCTCCTTTCTCTTGGATGCCTGCCGCCTTTCCGTTCGGAGGCGGCAGGACGCGACACAGCTCGGCCTGTGCGCTCATCTCCTATTTCAAAGTGGATCACCTTGATCGTAGCATATCGTCCTGCGCTTTTTTTCATTCCGTTTCCAAGGACGAAGCCGAAAAGAGTACCTCCAGCATTTCCGACAGCCGTTCGCTCAATCCTTCCATGGCGTCCGGGTCGCTGCTGACCCGCAGGCAGTAAATGACCACCCAGTCAAAAGGACTTCTGGGATCGAGCATTCGATATCCGCAGGAAGAAAGCATCTGGTTCATGCGGATGTAGGAGGAACGGAAATCCGCGTCCGCGTCGCTTTCCTCCCCGTCCTCATCCCAGTAAACGTCCTCCTGCCAGTCGTCGGTGATCTCCTCCCCGCCGTCCGTGGCCAGGAAAAGCAGGATCAGCGTCTTTCGGTTCACGTCGATTTTTCCCGTCTTCATACGGGAAAGCGCCACCTCCTCCGGCCAGCCCGCCAGAATCCCCCGCCGCTTGTCATCCAGCTTCTTTTTATCCCAATCGGAGGGAAACCTGTTGTCCAGATACGTTTCCACGATCCTGCGGACAGTGAAGTTATCTTCTTTTTCAACGCTCACCGCATGGGGCTGCTCAAGCAGCGACAGAAACTCCGTAAACTGCTGATACGCCCTGTTGTGAAACGTGCCTAATTTTTCTCCGGCATCCAGCAGATACTGTTTTAATTCCCCTTCTGTTTCCAGCCCAGCCGCTTCACGCTGTACCACGGACGTGAAAGCTTCCCTTGTTTCTTTTGTTTTTACGTTTTCCTTCGGGATCACGCGCGTAAGAAGCGCTGTTGCTTCGGGATAAGTCATGCCCTTCCTCAGTGCAAAGGCGTACGTCAGTTCCTTTGGGTCACGCCAATGCATCCCTTCCTCGCTGGTGGCGGCCAGGAAGGCGTCTGCTTCCTCCACAGAAAGCTTCAGGATGAAGCATAATTCCAGTAAATCCTCCCGCGCTGTCGGCTGGTATTTCCCGCTCAGCCAGCCCCGCACTTTTTTATCCATGGAAGCGCGGCTGCGCGACGGATCGTTGCCGCACAGTCCGTCCACCAGTTTCTCCCTGCCCGCTTCCTCCGGCGCGAAGCGCATCAGGATGTCAGAAAAACTCCGGGCAGGAATGGTCGCTAATATCTGCGCCGCGTTGCCGGCAGACAAATCCAATGCCGCGGCGTTTTCAAAGGCCCGTTTGGAAATTACGGTCATCCCGCCGGTCATATCCTCTGGCATGAAGTATCTTCCCCTTTCATCATCCGCTGAATGTCGAACAATACATATTATAAACTGAAATTATTATACCATTTCTATAAAAAGGAAGCAATACAGACTATTTCTATTTGGGAAATTAGTCGGGAAATGAAAATCAATTTCCCATTCGCGGGTGTGTTAAGATTGCCACAGCAGGAAAATTCTGCTATAATTGAAGCAGGGAAAGTTTCATACAGTGAAGGAGGCTCGACAACATGCAATCTCTGGAAAGCGTCAGCAAATTGATTGCTTTGGTACTTCGCCACAAACCGGAAGCATTGAATCTGTACATGGACGGGCATGGCTGGATATCTACCGCGGATCTGATTGAAAAGCTGAATGAACGGCAGCCCTTCACCATGGAAATGCTGGAAGAGATCGTGCGGACGGATAATAAGCAGCGCTATTCTTTCAATGCGGATCAAACCAAAATCCGCGCAAATCAGGGCCACTCGATCCCCGTTGACCTGGAATTGCTCCCCCTGGAGCCCCCGACTGTTCTTTGGCATGGCACCGGAGAAAAATATGTGGAAAGCATCAACCAAAAAGGACTGTTGAAGCAGAGCAGGCAATACGTGCATCTGACTGACAATCACGATACCGCCATCACCGTTGGCAAACGGCATGGAAAACCTGTCGTTTATACCGTTGACGCGCATGCCATGTGGCAGGAAGGATATGCTTTCTATCGTTCTGAGAACGGTGTATGGCTGACAGATCATGTCCCTGTAAAATTTCTACGGTTATCATAATCAAAAGGGGGCAATAAATTTGGAACATGGTTTTGATAAAGAGATCGATTGGAAACAGGCGAAAGCAATGACCGGAAAAGTTGTGATCCCGGAATGTATGGAAGAAATACGAGACAGGCTTTTTTCCGGCAACAAAGGCATCACCGCGGTGGTGATTCCGGGGACAGTAAAAAAGATCGGCGAACTTGCTTTCAGCAATTGCGAAAACCTGGAGGAGGTTTTGCTGGAAGAAGGGATCGAGGAAATCGGAAGAAACGCATTCTCCGGCACAAAGATCCGTAGCTTGACATACCCGGACAGTATTCGGGTATACAACGGGCAGGCTTTCCAAGGGCTGCGGTTGGACGCTCCGGTGACGAACGTATCAAAGACGATCCTGGTGGGCGTGACCGGGAATCTGACGGGAGAGAGCTATTCCGTCCCTGACGGCATCAAGAGCATCGGACCAGACGCCTTTTTTCTTCAAAAAGACCTGAAAGAAATCCGTTTCCCTGACAGCCTGCGGAGAATTCAGGGCCGGGCGTTTGTTGATTGCGGCTTGCGCGAGGTGACCATTCCCGCTTCGGTTAGAAGTATTGATTCAAAAGCATTCTCAAACTGCGAGTCTCTGGAGACCGTGACCATTCTGAATCCCGACGCCAGGGTGCAGTCCGGAGCTTTTATCAGCTGCGGCGCGCTGAAAAAAATCCGTTGGGAAGGGAAACAATCCGTCATACAGGACTTCCATCTCCGGGGAATCCCCTTTTTGGACGCGAATGGACGACTCCCCGAAGCGAATCTGGAACACACATCGGAGGAACGGTTCCAACTTCTGTCAAAGATTTGCGGAGAAGGAGACGCGGACGCCATGGAAGCAATGGCGGAATTCTTTGAACGCTGGAGCGCGAACCCCGGCGCGTCGGCTTTTTATATGCGCGCGGCCAATTATTGGCATTTTCGCGCATACAATAAAGGCCAGCCGGAGGCGGTTCAATGGATCGAGCATTGGATTTCTGAGCATCCGGGACAGCGTCTTCCCGCTATGCTGAGGGAAGATGTTTATGTGCGCATGGGGATCAGCGGTTTATCCAGCGGCGCGAGCCTGAATGCTCTCGGCTTCTCCTTTTTCGATCCGGAGAGATCGTATTCGCTTGAAGCGCTGCCGGGCACCGGATTGATACAGGTCAGTTCTTACGAGAGCGAGGAGGGGCCGGATGAGGACGGCTTCGGCAGAGAAGAATACTACGATTGGTGGTATCTGGACGAGAATCTTCAGGCGATACCGGGAATCGATTGGATTCATTCTTTTTCCTGTTTGGACAAACGGAATCATACAAAAAAGTTTAACGAACTGATTGCTGCGGCGTCGGAAACCGTCCGGGCAAAACGACAGACGGTTTGCAGGAAAGAGGTACCATACAATTCGGATACTGCCCTGGGAAACGCAGTTGACTTTCCTGGAGACGACCCAAAACATAAACCTGGCGACTGGGAAAAAGGAATGCATCTCAAGCCTGCTTTTGTTGACGGGTGGGACAATGTCAGAATCATTCCGGATGATATTCTGCGCCTGAACCCTCCGGATGACTTTATCCGTTTCTATGAAGTATATGACGGCGGTGAATGCAGGACGGGGCCAAGCAACTACCTGACGCTGTACGCGCTCCATACGCAAAGAGAGAGGAGCAAGGCGCTGATAGGTGCGGTAGTCGACCTCCAGGAAGAATGGGAAGATTGGTGGCCGGAAGCAGAGGAAGATGCGAAAGCGCTGTTAGATGAGACATTGATCGTCGGAAAATACGGTTCCATCAATGATACGAAACCAAGTGCTTCCAATTATATTGTTTATCTGAAGGGCCGTTTTTATATCGCGCCCTTTATGAAGATGCTGATAGCGTTCCACGCGCCAGAATGTTTTGAAAATGTGAGGCTTCACTAGAAGATGTGGGTAAATTGTCGAAGACTAACTGATGATTTGCATGGGTTTACATGGAGCAGACATATGTGATAGCCTGTCTGGCGAGTCAGCCATCAATTCCCGCCTATACAGATGGCGGGAAAAATGCTGGCTCGACAGCTGGCGTACATCACATATGTCAGAGGCTCCATGTCAACCCTGCAAATCCTTTTATCTCCTTACTTCTATATCCTTTGGTCACCCACACTTTCTAGGGAAGAGCCGAGAATCTGTAGCTTTTTTGCACGTCAAAACTGTAATATTGAGTTTGAAACCACGATTCTACATTATTGTTAATTTGACATTGTGGGGAGGCATAGTAGAATGTCAGGCAAAAAAGAATTCGTCATCATGATGGGCGAATTGGTGAAATACAACGGCTCCGGCCCGGATGTGGTGATTCCCGAGGGCGTCCGAATAATCCGTTATTCCGCGTTTAGCGACTGCCCTCATGTAAAGACCCTCACGCTGCCCCGCAGTACCTACCATTTTGAAGTACCCTATCGTTGCGGCCTGGAATCCATCATCGTTTCGGAGTACAACAAATCCCTGTCGAGCTACAACGGCGTACTGTATGACAAGTCCGGGAGCACGCTAATCTTTTATCCGCCCATGCGGCCAGGCCCCTGCGAGATCCGATCGCGCTGCTATCGAATCAGGAAAAATGCCTTTATGGACTGCATTCGCCTGACGGAACTTCAAATTCCAGAGGGCGTGCGCATCATCGAGAAACTCGCATTCCTGAACTCCCGCAATCTTAAGCGCATCGTGCTCCCTGCATCCTTTGAAAGGTTTGACGAAGGCAATGATCCAGCTTTCCGCAGGGATTTTGCTTTTCGCGGCTGCGAAAGCCTTACGGCCATCGATGTCGCCGAAAACAATCTGAACTTTTGCAGCATTGACGGCGTGCTATTCGACAAGTCCATGAAAACACTGCTCACCTATCCGGGCAGCAAGCCGGACGAGTACTATGAAATTCCCGAAGGTGTGAAGCGCATTCAACACGACGCCTTCTCCGAAAAATGCAGACTGACGCGCATACGTTTTCCTGCCAGTGTGGAGGAGGGCGTGGTTCAGTTCTTCGCCAACCTGAACTCATACGACGTCGCGGACGAAAACCCGGTCTACAGCAGCAAAAACGGCGTTTTGTTCGACAAATTAAGGCGCAGGCTGATCAGATATCCGGGCAGCCGTACCGGAGAATACGCAATCCCGAACGGCGTAACGGAAATCGCTTACGGCGCGTTCTCAGGCAGCGTTATAAGCGGAGTCACGCTTCCGAAGGGCCTTTCAACGATTGACAGAAACGTTTTTGCCGGCTGTGAGCTCCTGGCATGCGTCGAAATCCTGGAGGGACCGGCCGAAATTCCCGAGGATTCCTTCTATAACTGCAAGCAATTAACGTACGTTCATATCCCCACAAGCGTGAAACGCATCGGAAAAAATGCTTTCGCAGGTTGCGAGCGCCTTGAAAGCATTTGCCTGCCGAAAGGACTAGAGCGCATCGAATGTGGCGCTTTCAGCAGATGTAAAGCCCTTTCGGAAATACGCTTGCCGCACAGCCTGAAATACATTGCAAGAGAAGCGTTTTCTGAATGTGAGGCCCTGGCGCGAATCGATATTCCGGGGGCCGTTTGCGAAATCAGTCCCGGGGCGTTTTCCAAAATCAACGGCCTATCCGCTATCGATGTGTACGTGAAAAACAAATCATTCAGCAGTTCAAATGGCATATTGTATGACAAGTCGAGGCAGACTCTGATCAGGTGTCCACCAGGTTTCAAGGGTGCCTTTACGTTGCCGTCGAGCGTGAAGCACATCTCCAGGGAGGCGTTTGAGGATTGTAGCGGTCTGACAAGCGTCACGCTGCCCGAGGGCATGACGGAACTCGAGGCGTTTACCTTCAAGGATTGCACCTGCCTAGAGCGCGTCGTTCTTCCGAGGGGTTTAGTAAGCATTGGTAATGGTGCTTTTTGGGGCTGCCGCAGCCTAAAGGAGATTCGGCTCCCGGAATCAGTTGAGCGCATTGGGACATATGCATTTTACAACTGCGCCAGCCTGTCGGAAATATCGATTGCGGCACACGATAAAATCATTGGCGAAGAAACCTTCTGTAACTGCAAGAGCCTGTCGAGGCTCGAGTTCCCCGGAAGCCTGATGTCCATCGGAGACTATGCCTTTGAGCGATGCGCCTGCTTGACGGCAATTGAAATCCCCGGCAGTGTGACTGAAATCGGAAGATTCGCTTTCCGCGGTTGCACCGGCTTGTCAGAGGTCGCGATTCCTGACGGTGTGACCACCATCAACGAAGGAACCTTCCAGAACTGCAGGAGGCTGGCGCGCGTAAGGCTCCACGGGGGTATCACCGCCATAGGAACCGACGCATTCAAGGCCTGCCAGAGCCTGGATGACGTGGTCCTCCCCGATGCTCTGGCGACTATCAGCGACAACGCCTTCGCGGACTGCCGCAGTTTGACGCGGATCACGCTTCCCAGCCGCCTGAAAAGCATTGGGAACGGCTCGTTCCAGCACTGTTATGGACTGACATGCCTCAGGCTCCCAAATGGCGTCGAAGGCATCGGCAGGTGGGCTTTTGGAAGCTGCTATCAACTCAGGCACATCGAACTCCCGGACAGCGTGAAGGAGATGGGAAAGGGTACGTTTATTGACTGCCACAGCCTGGAAGACTTCGTCATCCCCATGGGCGTCAAGCGCATTGAGTCTTTGACCTTCTGCAACTGCCGCAGCCTTGAGCGCGTCAACTTCAAAAATCACATTCCTCTTATCCCCCAGAACGCTTTTATGCGCTGTGACAATGTCAGGCCATACGGTGCGATCACCATGTTTTATTGAGGTCTATTGACGGATCTCCTTAGAAATTATCAAGTTGAATTGTCCCATCCGGGAATTTATAGTCGGTTAATTTTCGTGAAAAACGCTACTATGACAAAAAAACTGACCCATCTGTTACAACTTCCTATCCAGTGACATCCCACAGCCGCTCACATGAGCGGGCGAAGGCCCCATGTGGACAACCGCATCTCTCTTTACTGCTTTAATGCGGCGAAGGTGGCATCTCACCCACCTGCGGCATCCTAAAGGGGGAGAAGCGCCCCCAGGACGCTCTCTGCTGTCCTTCGGCTTCGCCTTTGAAGGGAGAGGAGGCCCACGCCCCGGAAGCGCCTACGGTACCCGAAAAGCCATCCAGCGGCGAGCCAGGGCAGCCTGGCAAGCGAAGCCCCCCCGGCGTGGATATCCACAGCGGTCTTTACCGCCGTGAAGCGGCGAACATCTCACACGCGCAGCCCCAGGAAGCATTCTACTATCCTCCGGCTCTACCGATAGAGGGGCCGTCTACGGTGGCGGAAAAGCCATCCAGCAACGGTCACGGGACAGCCCACGGGCGAAGTCCCCGGTGTGGATGTCTTCTTTACCGCCGTAAAGCGGCAGTCACCCGCGCGACCCACAACTGCTGGGCAAGGGCAGTTCAGGGGGCACTCCGCGCAGCCAAAAAGAGACGCCGCCATGATAGCGACGTCCCCTTCTTTTTTCCCTACATACGCGCTAATTCAGGAAGGGGTGGCGGCACAGCATATAGGACGATTTTAAATCAGTATATACTTAATTAAATTATTGACAATTTGGTAATTTCCATATATAATCAAAACAAATAAACCGCAAAAGGAGGGTGCCCCATGTTCAAAAGGTTCCTGGCTATTCTGCTTTGCCTGCTCCTGGTCGTTCCGGTTGCGCTGGCGGACGGGCTGTCCGTCGGGGACGTGAACGACTTCCTCAACAACTCCGCGAAGCTGGGCGAAGGAAGCAAGGCGAATCAGGTCGCCGTGATCCCCTTCGACCACATCGACGGCCCCAAGGATGAAGACCTGTTCTACGCCTTCGTTCCCTTCAAGTACGTGGCCCGCAGCTACATCAAGTACCAGGTCACCTTCATTTCCTGCACCTGCCGCAGCGCGGACGTGAACGTGTGGTCCACCGCGTATGTGGAACTGACCCTGCCCTCCTCCGGCAAGATCGAGGATTCCGCCATCCGCACCCTGAGCTTCGACGCAGATTCCACCGGACATTACCTGGGCGGCTTCTGGGGCGACAGCAACCCGCCGCCCACCGCGCCCAACGCCACCTATGAAAAAGTAAAGGCTGAAATGATCCCCTACTACATCGGCAAGACCTACGGCCAGCTGATGGGATACAGCACCATTGACGATTTCACCGATTATTCCGAAGGCGAAGGCCGGGCGGATTTGAAGGTGGACGCCTTCACAGGCGCTACTGTGTCCAGCAATAACATCCTGCGCATTGTCCAGGCGCTGTATGCCTACCACGCCACGGATTCCTTCTTTGACGGTGACGCCAAGGCCGCGGAGCTGCGCCAGGTTTTTGAGGCCAAGAAAGAAGTAGTGGCCTCCTCTGCCGCCGCCGCTGTGGCTGCCGGTGAAGTGGAGCTTCCCGCGCCCGTGGACACCACCAAGACCTACAAGGCCAATAAGGACGACACGGTGGAAACCGTCTGTGAGCCCGGCAACTTCGGCCCCACCTGCTCTGCCATCAACAGCGAAAACCTGCGCCAGTACCTGGGCCGCACGGATGTGAAATACATCGACCTGCGCGACTATGCCGACTACGCGAAAAAGCACCTGCGCAACTTCGAGTGCATTCCTTACTTCGCCCTGATCTTCAACGCGGAAGCCTGCAACGACGCTTCCCTGCCCCAGCTGTACGGCGGCACGGTGGACGATCCCATTCCCGTCTACGCGGAATCCGACGAACTGCTGGAAGCCCTGTTCCCCAAGGGACAGACCATTTTCCTCATGTGTCAGAGCGGCGGCCGCGTCAACAACATGATGAAGCTGCTTTCCGCCCGGGGCTGGGATATGAGCAAGATCTACAACATCGGCGGCATGGCCCATTACGCTGGGGCGGAATACCGGGACATCGTGACCGATACGCCGGAAATCGCCATCAACGCCACCTATTCCTTTGAAGGACTGACCCGGATCGCGCCCAAGTAAACCGTTACAGCTTTTGCCCCTCCTTTGGCGCGTGATCCGAAGGAGGGGTTTTCTCATGGATAGGGGGATGAAGCTTTGGATTTAGCGGCGATGATCAAAGCACTGGGCGATCCCATGCGGTTCAGGATATTCCAGGAAATCGTGCATCAGAAGCACTGTACCCGCGCGCTGGCCTGGAAAACGGAGATCAGCGAACCCGGGGTTTCCCAGCACTTGAAGGTGCTGCGGGAAGCCGGGCTTGTCTATCGGCAAAAGTACGGGTATCATGTGCATTACCTGCCCAGCCAGGAAGCTCTGGATTTCCTCGCGGAGCAGTTTGCGGAGATGCGGGCGCTGTCCCGCGCAATGAACCGTGACCCGCTGCAATGTGATTGCCGAAGCCGCCGGGAGGCGGAAAACCAGATCGTGATCGAAACGATGGAAAAGGAGAAGGAAATCATGAGAATCGCGGTAACCTATGAGCAGGACGGAACCATCTTTCAGCACTTTGGACACACAGAACAGTTTATGTTTTACGATATTAAGGACAGCGCTGTGGAAAGCGCCCAAATCGTCAGCGCCGAAGGATTTGGACACGGCGCATTGGCAGGCTTTCTTCTCAGGCAGCACGTGGATTGCCTGATTTGCGGAGGAATCGGCGCAGGCGCTCAGAACGCATTAGCGGAGGGTGGCATCAAGCTCTATGCGGGCTGCGAGGGCAGCGCCGACGAAGCGGTGGAAAAATTGCTGGCGGGGACGCTGAACTACGAGACGAACCCGGAATGCACCCATCACGGACAGCATCATCATGACGGCGATTGCGGCCACGACCATTGCGCGGAGCATCACTGCCAAGGGAACTGAACATGAAAATCACAGCTTTGATTGAGAATACCTCCGCCCGCGGCCTTCCCACGGAACACGGCCTCAGCCTGTTTGTGGAAACGGCGGAGCATAAATTCCTGTTCGATATGGGGCAGACGGATTTGTTCGCGCGGTATGAGGAACCTTCATTATTTGAGCGTTGGGGATAGCATTGTGATCTGACGGAAATGCCTGATTTGCGTCAGCCACCATCCCGTATAGCCGCCGACCAGACAACAACAATAGAATTACCTTGAAAGAGGCCGAAGAGCGAACAACAAACGCGCAGGCGATTGCTCCATCCTCCCGAAAGGGGGTGATGCGTATGCGTATTACATTCCATATTGGAAAGTACACAGTGACAATCATCATCTGTGAAACGCAGCGAAAAAAGAACAACCGCCACTCTGGCAAGTGACGGTTGGGTGTGGCCGTAAGCCACATTTAGCAAGTCAGGTTTGAGGAGCAACCGCGTGCGTGGTTCGCTCTTCGTTTTTTATTATAGCCGAATTTGGGGAAATGTCAAGAGCGTTTATAAGGGCTTTTACAAAATCCCCGTGCAAGCGGGAAGCAGGCACGGGGATTTGGGTTATGGCTCATTCAAGCCATGAGGTTATGGGATGATTCCGCGTCAGCGCGGCAGCTGGCCACCAGGATGACGGAAGCGCCCGGAGCCATCAGCAGGCCGGAGACGGAAAAAATGGTGGTACCGATGCCGCCGGACTGCTGAACGCTTTACAACAACACTCAATCCCCTTTTTCCAGTTTTATTGTTTCGCGGGCATAAATTCGATTTTCAGGTTCATGCCCATTCCTGCGCCTAATCTCTGCAATTACGATCGTGTGTCAATTGGTACAATAGCGATTGTTTTTCCGAGTGGAGCAAGCACTTTTAAGAGCGTATCAATTTGTGGGCTTGTATATCCTTTTTCCATTCTTGCAATAATAGGTTGTTTTACACCGCTTAATTCCTCCAGTTTCTTTTGAGAAATGCCTTGTTCTTGTCGTGCCTTTATCAATTCGCCTATGAGCTGAACACGCAGATTACTTTCCGCGATTTCTTCCGAGGAGAATAACTTTTTCTGCACTTCGTCCCAACTGCTGCCGATCGCGCTTTTATTCATTTTCAATTCCCCTTTCTAATAAATCCTTATATTCGTTTCTTGCCCGTTCAATTTCCTTTTTCGGCGTTTTCTGCGTTTTCTTCTGGAAGGAATGAAGCAGCACAAAACTATTATTGACCCACGCTACAAATAATATCCTGTCACTTGTTGGTCTTAATTCCCAGATATCACACTTGTCATCAATTTTCTTGACATAAGGTTCGCCAGCCCGTGTTCCAAATGCTGACAGAACGTTAATATAGTCCTGGATTTTATGGAGTTTTATTTTTCATCTTTCGTATTTTGCGCTGCCAGCGTTTTCATGTATTCAAGCACAATTTCTTTTCCATTCTTATCTTTATAAAAAAGTATCTTGTACATTTTTCAACCTCCTTCCTTTACCATAATAACTTAAAAGTATCTATTTGTCAATAGAGAATTAGCCCAAAATCTCCATAAATGAACTCCGCCATTTTTATATACAAAATGATTGACAGTATTCGACATATCATATACAATAAAAATGTCTCGAAAGGGGCCGAAGAGTGAACAACAAACGCGCAGGCGATTGCTCCATCCTCCCGAAAGGGGGTGATGCGTATGCGTCTTACTTTCCATATTTGGAAGTACACGGTGACGATCATCATTCGTGAAACGCAGCGAAAAAAGAACAACCGCCACTCTGGCAAGTGACGGCTGTCTCTGTGGTCGTAAGATCACAACGATTGTCCTAATTTGAGGAGCAACCGCGTGCGTGGTTCGCTCTTCGTTTTTTATTATACCCGAATTTGAGGAAATGTCAAGCAAATTGTATGGAAGAGAGAAAAATCCCCCTATCGCCGGGGCGACAGGGGGACGGAGTTCAATTGTTGGGATTAGGGTTCAGGGGTGACGGGGGATTATTCCGCGTCAGCGCGGCGGCGGGCCACCAGGATGACGGAAGCGCCGAGGACCATCATCAGACCGGAGACGGAAAAGATCGTGGTACCGACGCCGCCGGTGGAGGGGGGAGAATACACAGAACCGGTCCCTATGTTTCCGACGTTGGAACAGCATACTATTCATTTGCCGCCTTAATTCACGCACGCCCCAATGCTCCTGAACGCAAGCATGCTCATAAAAGGAACGCTCCAGCGGATCGTCCAGTTTTAGCAATTCCACATAATGGCTCCAGGTCAAAATTCCAGACAGCGTCTGGAATTTTGGATAGAGCAAGTAGATGCGCCGCATAGAAAAAACGTTGCTTTTACTAAACCCCGTTCCATGGCGTGCCGTTAAATCCCGAGACAACTGTTTCAGCAGTTCGGAACCGTAATCCGCTTTTGCCTGTCCCTGTTGCTCAAACTCAACAATATTTCTGCCAATCTCCCAATATGTACGGAGGATCGTTTGGCTTACGGCAGAAGCTATCTGTTCTCGCCCATGCAGCAACGACTGATTGATGGATTCAAGAAGCAAATCGTATTGATTTGCTTGCACTGCACTCATAGCGGTTGTATCAGACATATTTGTTCTCCTCCGACTTTTCCGGCATTGGATTCCTTTTTATAACAACACAATGTAAATCGAGATCGGGTCTGTTCTTTTGCAGTTTACGTCAAGAGAAAGAAAATGTGCAAATGGATAAAACACAAATCCATTTTGTGAAAAATCCCCCTATCGCCGGGGCGACAGGGGGACGGGGTTCAGTTGTCAGGGTTATGGTTCAGGGTTGACAGGGAATTATTCCGCGTCGGCGCGGCGGCGGGCCACCAGGATGACGGCAGCGCCCAGAACCATCAGCAGACCGGTCACGTAGAAGATCGTGGTACCGATGCCGCCGGTGGAGGGGAGTTCAAGACCCTGGGTGTTATTGATCTTGGAGGTTTTGTCACCATTCGTAATATTCTGAACCTTAGTACCATTATCGAAGGTGTAGGAGGATTTCGTACCATCGACAGTGATACTATAGGACACAAGGCGATCCGTCGTGTAGGTGTAACCATCTTCGTCGGTCTCCTCAAGGTCATGCGCAACTTCAGCTTCAATTACCACAGTATGTTCGTTCATGTCGCGGATAAAGCCTTCGGGAGCTACAGTCTCAACAAGGGTGTAAGTGCCTACATTCAGACCTTCGAAGTGGATATAACCATCTGCCGCAGTGGTCACTTCGCGGACAACTGTGTTACCTTGCTTCAACTGGAACTTGGCACCAGCCAAGGGATGAGCCTTGGTCGAGTTGTCGTAGGTATGGGTCTCGGTCATCTCGGTACCATCGGGATTCAAGCCGACCTTGACGATTTCAGAGGTATGATGAGATTCATTACCCAAAACATTAGCATCGATGGAGAAAGTCCAGTGACGGGTCTTGTCGCGCTTCTCACCGTGACCTTCGGTATCATCGGGGCTGTTGCTGAAGTTGATCTTCACCTTATTGTCCTGCTCATTGACAGTCTTGGGAGCAGCATCCGTAACTTCAGCCGAATAGGTCAGAGTGATTTTGAGGGGAGCAGTGAGGGCCTTCAGTTTGGTTGCCTTAATACTGACCACAAAATCGTCTTTATTAGTATCATCGAAGGAAGTAATCTCCCAATCAGTGGCTTCAAGTTCTGCAATAGTAATCGTATTCTTTGTGATCTTCAGACCGGTGGAAACCTGATCAGAAATCTTGAAGACGGGATCAGTGTAATTGTCAGCATAAACCGGAAGAGTTGTAACAACAGTAAATGCGATCGTATCGCCAGGCGTGACGCTTCCCTCATCATAGGTCAAACCAGTGAAGCCCTGATGAGTATACTTGTCAGCAGTCTTGGTAACGGTTTCAGTGGTTTTCTTAGCCATGGAAGTGATGGTGGTGCCAGCAGCATAAGTAGAATCAGTACCAATAGTGTTCGTATCAGCGCCATGATTGGCAGCAATGAAAACAGGATTGTAGATGATATCAGATCCTGCGTTAGCAGTGGGAACTACCATGTACAAACCCCTTGCGGCTTGCCCATTAACAGTGACAGACCAAGTGCCGTTTTCCAGTGTACCAGTAGGAGACGCAATTGCGGTATTGGGTACACCAGCAATCAAATCAGCAGTATCTGTCGTGATCTTGCCAGCGACGGCCGCAACTGTTTGACCGTTCTCCTCGTGTGCAGGAGTACCAGTGATTTCAGCGAGAACAGCAGAAGTAAAGCCGGTAGTAGAGGCATAAGGCGCTGCCCACTTCCATCCAACTGTCTCATCCCATTCAATAATCTTGTAGTACTTTACGCTTCCAGCAGCCTCAAGACCAGTGACGCTCAGAACGGTGTCACCTTCAGCCGCAAACGCCACGCCGCACAGCGCCATGACCATCACAGCCGCCAGAACCAGAGCCAGAACCTTTTTCATGTTCTTCTTCATCCTTTCATTATTGGGTATTTCGTTCAAGTTCCAACCGTTGCCGGTTGGGCCGAGATAGCAATGAGGGAATTCATGCGGCTTTTTCGCCGAATCGGCCGCACCTCCGTTTGAAGCCGTCCCCCCCTGGCGGCCCGCCGGAGCTTATCGCTCGGGTAGTAACGAAAAGGCCCCCAACCTCCCTTCTACCGTTTGCGCCCAAATCTCAACAAGCGTTCCGCGGGGGTTCGCTTGCGGTTGGCATTCTGCCTGTTTATGGAACAGGCGCTTGAAGGGGAAGAAATCCATTGCAGTGCGCCGGATATTCCTCCACGGTCTTTATTATACTTGCTATTGTTTGCGCAGTCAAGCATATTTTGGCATTTTTTTCAGGGGATACTTCTCATTTGTTGCTTTTTGAAATGCCAAAAAGTGCAAATAACCGGGAGAATATGCAGGATTATTTGTATTTACATTGTATTTTTTTGACAGACGGCGGTGAGAACAGGGATTGCAGGGAATGGGGCGTGAAAAAAATTACATGCAATTCTTTGAAAGCCAGATTGAAAAGAGGCAGGCTTGCGCCGATTGCAAAGCGCCCTCGGAAGCGTGTCCGAAGGCGCTTTGATATGCCGCTTTTCGATGGATTACAGCTGGTCCATGTTGGTGCCGAACTGCATGATCTCCATGATCTTGTAGCGTTCCATCTGCAAATGCTTTTTGCGGGTGAGCGCTTCTTCGATGGGGATTTCCACAATGCCGCCCTCCTGGGTGGCGATGATGCAGTCGCCGCGGCCTTCCGCGAAAGCCTGCACGGCGTAGTAGCCCATGCGGGTGGCGGTTTCACGGTCGCGTCCGGTGGGCGCGCCGCCGCGCTGGATATGGCCGATAACGGTGATGGTGGGCTTCAGGCCGACCATTTCCTTGATCTTCGCGCCCACTTCGGTGGCTTTGCCCGCGCCCTCGGCCAGCACGATCATGAAATGGGTGTAGCCCGCCAGACGGGAGGCCCGGATGCGCTCCACCACGTCTTTTTCAAAATCAAGGGGATGCTCCGGCACCAACACGGCGGTAGCGCCCACGGCGGTGCCCACATACAGGGCCAGGAAGCCCGCGTTGCGGCCCATAACCTCCACGATGGAGCAGCGCTCATGGGACTGCATGGTGTCGCGCAGCTTGTCGATGCACTCGATGGCGGTATTGCAGGCGGAGTCAAAGCCGATGGTGTAATTGGTGCAGCCCACGTCGTTGTCGATGGTGGCGGGGATGCCAACCACCGGCACGCCCAAACGGCTCAGCTCCAGCGCGCCGCGGAAGGTACCGTCGCCGCCGATGGCCACAACGCCGTCCAAACCCAGCATTTTGCAGGTGGTCACGGCCTTTTTGCGGCCTTCCTCGGTCATGAATTCCTCGCTGCGCGCGGTATACAAAACGGTGCCGCCCCGGGAAAGCAAATGGCCCACGCTGGCGCGGGTGAGGGGAACGAAATCGCAGTTGATCAGGCCCTGCCAGCCACGGCGGATGCCCACACACTCAATGTTATTGGCGATAGCCGTGCGAACAACCGCACGGACAGCCGCGTTCATGCCCGGCGCGTCGCCGCCGCTCGTCAAAACGCCAATCCGCCTGATCTTTTTTTCCGTCTTTTCCATTTTTTCATTCCTTCCTTCATATGCGTTGGGAAGTTTTTGTTTTTCTTCCGCCAGGGAATGGTTCTGAACTCATAAAAAATTATAGCATAAGTGTTTTCCGGGGGCAAGAAAAAATTTTGAATTTGAAGATAATATTCAAGTATTGCGTTTCGGCCTTGTAATTCGTCCGGCGTTCCGATATAATAAGCGCGGAGAAGCCATAAAATTCCAGGCGTTTCATCAAAAAGCCCCGCCTTGGGGCAAGGGGTGTGATCCAATTGAAATTGATTCACGGTTCTCCCGCCGATATGGCGGGCCGGAGCGAAAGAGAAATCAGGGCTTACGCGCTGCTGGACAGGCTGGGCGTTGCCTTTGACCGGACGGATCATCCGGACCGGCCCGCCACCACCATGGAGGTGTGCGCGGATGTGGACGCGATCCTGCACGTGCATATCTGCAAAAATCTATTCCTCTGCAACCGCCAGCAGACCAACTTTTATTTGCTGGTAATGCCCGGGGACAAGCCCTTTAAAACCAAGGAACTGTCCAAGCAAATGGGCGTCAGCCGCCTTTCCTTTGCCAATGAGGACTACATGGCGCAATTCCTGGACATCCATCCGGGCAGCGTTTCTGTGCTGGGGCTCATGAACGACAGGGAGCGCCGGGTCCAGTTGGTGATCGACGAGGACGTGCTGAAGGAAGAATTCTTCGGGTGCCATCCCTGCGAAAACACAAGCTCCGTCCGCTTCGCCACAAGGGACCTGACGGACGTGATCCTGCCGGCGCTGCAAATCAAGCCGGTCATCGTGCACTTGGAAGGGAAAGAATAGAAAAGGAGAGAAATCCACGGAAGACAGGCTGCGGCAGCCTGGAGCATTGGGAAGCATGAAAAACAGGGAATGGAACCGCATCACCTGCGAATTGAGAAGAAATATAATCTGGCGCTGACCTATATGATGACGGAAGAATAATTCGCGGAAGGGATCGACGCCCCGCTGACCACGATCACCGTCCCGTCCAGCGCCCAGAGGGAACGCTCGATCTCGGCGGAAAAGTCCGTGTGGCCGGTGGTATCGATCAGGTTGATGGTTTCTCCCTTCCAGTTCAGGCGCACGCAAGCGGCCCGCACCGGGATGCCCCGCCGCTGTTCCACAGGCAGGGTGTCGGTGTGGGCCGTTCCGCTGTCCACGCTGCCCAGGGTGCGGATGGCCTCCGCTTTCAGCAGCAGCTGTTCGGACAGCGTGGTTTTGCCCGCGTCCACGTGGGCGAAGATGCCGATATTGCGCACGATAATCTCCTTGTGCTTTCCTTTACGATCTATCAAGAGAACGCTGTGGGGGCTTCTTCAGCCCCCACACCCCTGAACCAGGGAGGTGACCTCCCTGGACCCACAATCACACTGCCGGCAATCGCTCCTGGGCAGGCGGCGAAGCCGCCTTGCGGTGCGCGAAGCGCACCGGGAAAACGATGGATACAGCCAGGGAAAAGCTCGCTTTTTCCTGGCTGTATCCGCGTTTTCTTTTGCCCAGGAGCATTTTTTAGACCTTTCCCAAACAGGCGCACATTGTTTGCTTTTTGCGTTTGCTGATCGCCGGGTGAGGTGCAGGGGATCATCCCCTGCCGCAGGGTTTCAGGGGCCGCGCAGGCCCCTGCATGATTTTTCTTAATACCCGATTTCGGACAGGATACTGTCCATTACCCCCGCGCAGCGGAGGGAGAACGCTTTGTTGACCCAGGGCGTTTCCCCGTCGCGGATGCAGCGGCCCAATTGCTCGATTTCCAGCTGATAATTGTTGGCGGCGGTCACGGTTTTGGTTTCCTGTTTTCCGTCCCGGATGACGGTATAGGGGATTTCGCCGGACTGGTTGAACTGGACCGGGGAATGGATTTCGCCTTTGGTGCCGTAGATGTGCAGCCGGTCCAGCCGCCCGTTTGGCAGCAGCATGCCGCAGTCCAGCTTGGCCACCGCGCCGTTTTCATAAAGCAGCAGGGCGGTGGTGTACAGATCAATGTGTTTTTCGGAAAACTGGGCGGAGGCGCGGACGCAGGCCGGGTCCCGGCCCATCATCCAAAGCGCCATGCTCAGGGAATAGCAGCCCAAATCGTACAGAGCCCCGCCGAAGGTTTCCTTCCGCAGGCGAATGTCCGTGTCGGCGCGGCGGGGGGTGATGAACGCCGATTCCAAATAGCGGATTTCTCCAATGGAATCCAGCTCTTTTTGGATGGCGGCAATGATGGGGCTGTGAAGATAGGCGAAGGCCTCCATGAGATGCACGCCGTTTTCCTCCGCCGCCCGGAACATGCTTTCCTCCTGGGCCCTGGAGACGGCCAGGGGCTTTTCGCACAGCACGTGCTTTTTCGCGTTCAGGGCGCGGATGGTCCATGCACAGTGCAGATCGTTGGGCAGCGGGATGTAGACCGCTTCCACTTCCGGGTCGCTGAGCAGTTCGTCATAGCTGCCGTAAGCCTTTTCAAAGCCGAATTCCTGCTGGAATGCCTGGGCCTTTTCTAAGCTGCGGCCCGCCACGGCGTACAGATCGCAGTTTCCTGCCAGCTTCATGGCGGGAATGGTCTGGCCTCGGGCAATGTCCGCCGTGCCCAGCACGCCCCATTTGACGTTTGCCATGTTTTTGTACCTCCTTTTGCATGTCACAGCGAAAATACCGCCTGAATCAGCAGCATATAGATGGCCGTGCCCGCTAAAATGCTGAGCAGGGAATTGCGTTTCCATGCCTGGAGGCCCACCACGCAGCCGCCCGCGATCAGTTCGGGCAGCCCGTGGGACGCGGAAAGCACGTTCACGTCCTTCAGGCAATAGATCACCAGCATGCCGATGGTGGCGCTGGGCAGCACGCGGCCCAGATAGGCGATATAGGGCGGCGTCTGCTTCTTGAACACGAGAAAGGGCAGAAAGCGCAGCAGGGCGGTGGCCAGGGCCATGACCCCGATCAAAACGGCGGCGTTCATTGCTTTTCCGCCTCCCTG
Source organism: Clostridia bacterium (assembly GCA_017448975.1). GTDB lineage: Bacteria > Bacillota > Clostridia > Christensenellales > Aristaeellaceae > RUG563. The sequence goes on along the minus strand of JAFSKN010000048.1, from coordinate 10,229 downwards.
CCGCGAAAGATGGTAAGGACGCCCGTGATCAGCAGCATGGCGGGAATGAGAAAACGTTCGGGGCCGAACAGGAGCAGGCACAGGAGCGTGCCCAGCAGGCCCGTCAGCGCCGGGAGCCGGTCGCGGGTGCGCAGCCATTGCTCCGTGAAGGAGGCAATGAACAGCGCCGTCATGGAAAATTCGATGCCCGCCGCCGAAAAGGGCAGCACCGCGCCCAGCAGGCTGCCCAATACGCACCCGGCCACCCAGTAGCACTGGTTGAACAGGGACACGAAGAAACGGTATCGGTGGGGGTTTTCTCCTGCGGGCGTTTCGCCGTCGCACAGCAGGGAATAGGTTTCGTCCGTCAGGGCGAAGATCATGTAGGGCTTGTATTTCCCGGCGTCCTTGTAGCGGTCGATCATGGAAATGCTGTAAAACAGATGCCGGGCGTTCACCATGACGGTGGTGAGCAGGGCGGTCAGAACCGACGCGCCGCCCGTAATGAGGCCGACGCCCACGTACTGCATGGAACCGGCGTAGATCAGCGCGGCCATCGCCAGGGCGTAGGGCAGGCCGTAGCCCGCATTCCGCAGCAGGATGCCGAAGCCGATGCCCAAGACCACATAGCCCGCCATGACGGGCACAGATTTGATAAACGCTTTCTTCACGGTTTGCTCCGGGCGTCAGGCGGCTTCATTCCCCGTCTGGGCGGTGTACAGCTGATAATACAGCCCGCGCTTCCGCATCAGTTCTTCATGGCTGCCCATTTCGGCGATGCCCTTGTTGCCGATGTACAGGATGCGGTCGCAGTTTTTGATGGTGCTTAAGCGGTGGGCCACGATGATGCTGGTGCGGCCCTTGAGCATTTCCCGGATGCCCTCCTGCAAAAGCTTTTCCGTCTGGGTGTCGATGGAGGAGGTGGCTTCGTCCAAAATCAGAATAGCGGGATCGGAAAGCAGGGTACGGGCGAAGGCGACCAACTGCTTTTCGCCCTGGCTCAGGTTGTTGCCCCGCTCCTTGATCTCGGTCTGATAGCCCATGGGCATTTTGCGGATCAGCTCGTCCGCCCGCACCCGCCGGGCCGCTTCCTTCACTTCATTGTCCGTGGCGTCCAAGCGCCCGTAGCGGATGTTGTCCATGAGCGTGCCGGAGAAAATGAAGCTGTCCTGGAGCATGATGCCCAGTTGGGAGCGCAGGGAATGAAGCGTGACCTGGCTGATATCGTGGGTCTTGCCCGCCTTGTCGTGGAGCAAAATTCTGCCGCCGTTCAGATTATAGAACCGGCACAGCAGATTGATGACGGTGCTTTTGCCGGCGCCGGTGGGGCCCACCAGGGCGATGCTTTCCCCGGCTTTTACGTGCAGATTCACGTGCTCCAGCACGTTGGTGCCTTCCTCGTAGGCGAAGGTCACATCCTGAAAATCCACTTCCCCGGTGATTTCGGGCAGGGTTTCCGCGCCGGGCGCGTCGTCCACCACCACCGGCTCATCCATGGTTTCAAAAATGCGCTCCAAATAGGCGATGTTGTTGACGAAGGAATTGTAGATGTTTGCCAGGTTGGTGATGGGCTGCCAGAAGCGGCTGACGTACTGGCCCATGGCGAGGATCACGCCAAAGGACACCATGCTGCCGCCGCCCATCCAGTAAACGCCCGCGATGTACAGGAAGGTGAGCACCAATTGTGTCATGGTTTCGCTGGACAGCCATACCGTGTTGCTGATCTTCACCGCCCGCAGCCATGCCTGTCGGCAGGCGGCGGCCAGCTTTTCCATGATGGAAATATTGACCGCCTGCCGGTCAAAGAACTGGCTCACCCGCACGCCGTCGATGGATTCGGCCAAATAAGCGTTGTAGTTGCTGTTTTTGTTGCTCTGGTTCTGCCAGGCTTTCCGCTGCCGGGGCTTGATGAAGAAAATAATGGCGACGAAAATGGGAAGACCCGACACGATCACCGTAGCCAATGTGGCGTCGGTGGAGTACATGAACACCACAATGAACGCCAGACTGATCACGTCGATGATCATATTGATGATGCCGTTGGACAGGATATCCGATACGGAGTTGACGTAGTTGATCACCCGCACCAGAATTTTGCCCGCCGGCCGGCTGTCATAGTAGCTGAAGGGCAGCTTTTGCAGGTGGGCGAACAGGTCGGCACGGATGTCGTAAATGATCTCCTGGCTCACGTGGGCCATCATGCGGGAGCGAATGACGGTGAACACGATGCTCAGCGCGATTACGCCCACGAACAGAAGGGCCATCCGCCCGATCATGGCGGCGTCCTTGTTGGGCACGGCCTCGTCCAGCACCCATTGGGTGATCTTGGGGATATACAGGGTGGCGACGCTGGACAGGGCGCTGAGCAAAAGCGCCAGCAGCATCTTGTATTTGTGTTTTGCGATATACCGGCCCGCCCGTTTCAGATGCTTCCATTGAAAGGGGGATTCCAAGCGCTCGTCCACGTCGAATTTATTCCGCGCCATCTTATACCGCCTCCTCCATGGGGATGCCGTATTGCAGGCAGTAGGTCTGCCAGTAATAGCCCCGTTTTTCCAGCAGCTCTTTGTGGGTGCCCTGCTCGGCGATCCTGCCGTTCTGCACCACCAGGATCAGGTCGGCGTCCCGCATGGAAGAAATGCGCTGGGCGATGATGAACTTGGTGCACGGGAAGGGCAGATTGCGCAGCTGGTTCTGGATATACTGCTCCGTTTCGCTGTCCACGGCGGAGGTAGTATCGTCCATGATGAGGATGCTGGGCTTGACGGCCAAGGCACGGGCCAGGGCGATGCGCTGCCTTTGGCCGCCGGAGAGGCCCACGCCGCGCTCGCCGATGATGGTGTCGTACCCTTCTGGCAGATGCTCCACAAATTCGGCGGCGTCCGCCCGGCGGGCGAAATCCTTCACTTCGTCCAGGGTCAATTCCTGATTGCCGAAGGCGATATTGCCTTCCACCGTATCGGAAAACAGGAACACGTCCTGGGTGGCAGTGCCGATGCCGCCGCGCAGCTGCTGGAGCTTCCATTGCTTCACGTCGCAATCGTCCACCAGCACTTCGCCCTCCGTGGCGTCATAGAAGCGGGACAGCAGATGGATCAGGGTGGTTTTCCCGCCGCCGGTGGGGCCCATAACGGCCACCGTCTGGCCCGGCTCAACGGAAAAGCTCACATCCGTCAAAATATCCTTGGTGTCGATCTTAAAGGAAACATGGCGGAACTCGATCTTTCCCTCCATGCGGCCGTGCTCCACGGCGTCGGGGGCGTCCACGATCTCGGGCTTGCCATAGTGCAGCTCCATCACCTTGGCGGCGGAGGTGGAAAAGCGCTGTAAATCGTTGATCAGGTTGCCAAGCTCCCGCATGGGGTTGGAAACCGCCCAGCTCAGGCCCGTGAAAATCGCCAGCTGGCCGGGGGTCAGCTCGCCGGAAATGATGAACAGGCCGCCCACGAACACCGTCACCAATTGAATGGCGTTCACCAGCAGCTCGATCATGGGGAAGAAGGTGAGCCACAGCTTGTTGATGCGCAGGTGGCTGTTCATGAAGGCCCGGCTCTTTTCCTCAAACCGCTGCTTTTCGTATTCCTCCCGGGCGAAGGCCTTTACCACCCGGTTGCCCGCGATGTTTTCCTGAGCGGCGGTGTTCATTTCGCTGAGTTTTTCCCGCATGAACACGAACCGGGGCCGCACGTGCTTGGAAAAGAATTTGGTGATCAGAAGCAGGATGGGCGTGATGACGATCAGCAGCAGCGTCAGCTTCCAGTTCACAAAGAACAGGTACACGGTGGCGAACAGGAAGGTGCAGGCCGCGTCGATGATGCGGTAATCGATGTATGCCAGGAAATGGCGGCACCAGTCCAAATCGGCGCTCATGCGGGTCATGAGATCGCCGGTGCGGTGATCGTCAAAAAAGCGCATGTCGTTGAACTGCAGCTTTTCAAACAGGCGGCGGCGCAGATTAAAGATCACGTTCTGGCTGTCGGATTCCAGAAAGATCACCATGAGGTACCGAAGCCCTTCCCGGCCCAGCTTCACCACCAGCATGATGGCCAGGATGGAAAGCAGGGGCTCGGGATTCTGGGCCACGATCACGTCGTCTATGAGACGCTGGGACAGGGCCGGGTTCACCAGCAGCAGCATGCAGGTAAACACGCTGAGGCACAGGGCGATGATGTGGCGGCGGCGGTAGGGAGCGTCCATGTTCTCCCACAGCCATTTGATTTGATTGCGCATGTTTTCTCTCTCCTGCGGGCGGAAAGCCCGCTTGTTGCGCTTAATTAAGGGTCAGATGAGGGTCAGGGTCGCGGGGACGGAACCGTTCAAATCCAGTTTGGCGGTCCTTCCGTCCGCTTTCAGGGCATAGCCGCCCTTGAAGCCGGTGAAATCAAGATACCCGTTTTCGTCGGTGGTCAGGGTTTCGTGGGTCTCCCAATCCCCGTGGATCAGCTTTTGCAGGGCGTAATAGCTGGGCTTTTCGCTGTTGTCCTCCCGCACGAAGCCGGAGGGGGCTTTCAGCCAGCAGCCGTCGTTGAAATCCCAGGTGGTGATGGCCTCCACCAGGGGATGGGCGAACAGCACGGAATACATTTCCGTGATTTCCCGGGCCTGCCGTTCCTCCCCGACCGGGGTGCTGGGCCAACTATCCACCTGCCAGTCGTTCAGGTCTTCGATATGGGCGGGCATGATCGCGCCGGAAATCAGGGTGTTTTCCGTAAAGTGGATGGGCAGGCCGAAACGGGAGAAGCGTTCCAATACGTTGTTCAGCTTGTCCAGGCCCCAATAGCCCTGGTGCTGATGGCTTTGGATGCCGATGGCGCTGATGGGCACCCCCGCCTCCAGCAGCCCTTCCAGCAGGATCTCATAGGACACGCTCACGTTGAAATCGTTGATGAGCAGCACGGCGTCCGGGTTGCTTTCCTTGGCGGCGGCGAACACTTCCTTCACCAGCCGGATGCGGCCCTTTTCCTTGCAGATGCGGGTGATGGCGTTATCATACTTATCGAACACCGGCATGATGACCACTTCGTTGATCACATCCCACAGGTCGATCACGCCCTTGTAGGCCGTCACGTCCCGATGGATGCGCTCGAGCTGGCGGCGCAGGATTTCTTCATTGGAATAATTCATCAGCCAGGGAGCGCAGGCCGTGTGCCAGCACAGGGGGTGGCCCTTCACCCGCACGCCCCTCTCCCGCAGCCATTTTGCGGCGGCCATGGTTTCGGTATAGGCGGTTTTCCCTTCTTCCGGCTCGTACCGGCCCCAGTAGAAGGGCAGGGTGCCGTAATTGAACAGGGCCAGCCATTTTTCCATGCGCTGGCGGAGGAACGCTTTCCACTGTTCGTTGGGAACCTTCATCAGCGCCACGGCGTCGAACGCGCCGCAGCCGAAAAGAAATTGATGGGAAACCTGGTCGATCTGTACGGGGCGGCTGGCGAAAGGCGTGCCGTCGGGGTTCAGGATGTGCAGGCGGGCGTCCGCCTTGCGGTGTTTCAGCTGATCCATTGCATTTCCTCCGTTTCATGGTGCGGCAGGGTACACAGGGTTACGCATGAGTTACAAATTGGAATTATCGGGGGGAGAACCGGCAGGGCTCAAAATGAGCATTGACATTTTGATGCATTCCTGCTATGATTATCTTAATCCTTAAAGTTTACTCTAAGTCAATAGTTACAGGAGGAAAAATAATGTATTCGATTCAGGATGTCAGCAAAAAAACGGGCTTATCCGCCCACACCCTGCGTTTTTACGAAAAAGAAGGGCTGCTTACCCACGTGGAGCGCAGCCCGGGCGGTTTTCGCCAATATACGGATGAGGATCTGGAAGCGCTGGGTCTGATCTGCTGCCTGAAAAACACCGGCATGTCTTTGCAGGAAATCACCCGCTTTGTGGCGCTGACCCACGAAGGGGAACAGACGCTGAAAGAGCGGGTGGAGCTGCTGCGGAAGCACCGGGAAAACATGATTGCCCGCATGGCGGAAATGCAGAAGTATTTGGACAAGGTCACCTGGAAGGTGAACTTTTTCTCGGAAAAGCTGCGGGCCTATGAAGAAAAGAAGCAGAAGGGGGAAGGATAAGCGGCTGCGGCTTTCGTCCCTGCTGCCATTCCATGCGACAGGTGGGAACGCTGGGCGCTCCGCGCGCCCAGACCTGCGCCAAAGGCCTTCGGCCTCTGGACTCCATTAGGCGAATCGGCTTGAATGGAAAAGCAAACAACTTCCGCCTGTTGCCGTGAGATACGAACGATAGAGGGCTTCTGGCCCATGGAAAGCCGGGAAAATGCCCAGGGGAAAGCTCGTTTTCCCCTGGGCATTATTCCACGGCTTTCCCCGGATGCGAAGCATCCGGTCAGGCGGCTTTCAGCCGCCGGGCCAGAAGCATAACCGCGACATGTTTGGCCACTCCTTCCAGCAACAGCGGGAAATTGTTTTTTTCTCCGCATCAAGCCGCTTCCGCAAGTGCAGGGTCCAGGGAGGTCACCTCCCTGGTGGAGGTTTGGAGGCAAAGCCTCCAACGTCCCCCTCCTTGATCGTCCTATTCATATCCGGGTTGTGGGAGGAGGCTTCCAAAATGGCCGTGCCCGCGTTGGGCGCGGCGATGTGGCGGTATTCGTGGGCTTCCAGGGTAACGGAAATCAAATTGCGGATGGGCGCGTCGTCCTCCACGATCAGGATCAGCGGTTTATTCATGCAGGTTCACCTCGTCCCTGGGCAATGTAAAGGCAAAAATCGTAAATGGCGTATTCGCCGTCCAGGGCGATATAATCCAGAATGTGATCCGTGGTGTGCCGGATGGCCGCCCAGGACGCCAATTGTCCTTCCAGGTAAACCACCTCGTCCGCGCCGTTTCTGAGCAGAAATTTTTTCTGCATCTCCCGGGACGCGCGGGAAACCACCTTCTTCGCGCCCAATTCCTTCAGCAGCGCCGTGGTTTCCAGGGAGCTTTGAAAATCCTCGCCGATGGCTACGAAGCATACGTCATAATTGTCCACCCCCAGCGTTTTCAAAAAAGCCATATTGGTGGCGTCCCCGATCTGCGCGTCCGTCACCATGGGCAGAATTTCGTTGATCCTTTCTTCGTTTTTATCAATCGCCATGACCTGGTGATGCAGCTCGTTCAGCTTTTCCGCCACGCTCTGCCCAAACCGCCCCAGCCCGATCAAAAGAACGGATTTCATTCCATGCGTTCTCCTTTCCTGTTTGGGGACATTATACGGGGAAAAAAATAAGCGTGACATTAACGATCCCGCGGACGGTATAAAGAAAGTATAAAGAAAAAAGGACGCGGGCATTCTGCACGCATCCTCCGGGAATGATTGAAACAGGCTTATGTTTTGATTTCACTGACCATGGCGGAACCGATAATCAGCACCGCGCCGATCACCTGCGGCGCGCCCAGAGGCTCTCGGAGCAGCAGGGCGGAAAACAGCAGGGCGGACACGGGATCGATGTAGCTGAACACGGCGATGGTTTGCACGCTCAGGCCCTCCATGCTGCCAAAATACAGGGCATAGGCGATGCCCGTGTGGATGATGCCCACCGCCAGCAGCAGGAGCGCGGCGGATACGCTGAACCCTTCGCCGGTGAAGCCGTCGGTCAAAAGCAGGTAGGGCGCCATGACCAGCCCGGCGGACAGGAGTTGCACCGTGGTTTTCCGGTACGCGTCGATCCTCGGCGTCTTTTTGTTCATGATGACCACGGCGGCATAAAGCACCGCCGCGCCAAGCCCGAACAGAATCCCCCGGACGCTGCCGCCGCCAAGCCCACCCCCGATCACGCCGGAAACCAGCGCCATGCCGAGGACGGAAACGGCGGCACATAAGGCTTTCTTTCCCGTCAGCTTTTCATGGAAAATGAGCGGCGACAGGAGCATCACGATGGTGGGTTCCATATAGTAGCAAAGGGTGGCGGCGGCCACGGTGGTGTGGTTGTACGCCTTAAAAAGCAAAATCCAGTTGATCCCGATCAGGGCACCTGTAAGGATCAGCCGCGGGAGAACACGGGGCGGCAGCTTCGCGCCGGCGCCTTTTTTGCGCACCCGCATAAACACCAGCAGAAACAGGCCGCCTAAGACGCCCCGCGCGAAGGCCAAAAAAGCGGAGGGAAGGGGAATATATCGCCGGAAAACGCCGATGGTGCCGAAAATCAGCATGGAGGAAATAAACATGCCCATGGACTTGCGCCGTTCCACGATGTTTTTTTCCTCCTTTTTCCGGGTTTCATCCTGCCATAGCGGAGAAGAACCGGCGGGGCTTTGCCCCGCGCCCCACCAGGGGATTGAATCCCCTGGACCCCACTCCTGCGGAAATAGCTTGATGCGGGAGAACAAGCAAGCTCCCGCTGCTGCTTGAAGAGAACAGCCCAGCTTGACGACCTTGTGCTTCTGGCCCGGCGGCTGAAAGCCGCCAACCCGGATGCCTTGCATCCGGGGAAAGCCGGGGAAAAATCCCTTAGGAAAAAGCGAGCTTTTTCCCTGGGATTTTCCCGGCTTTCTTGGGCCAGAAGCCGTCATGGTTTCGTAAATCCCAGCGCGGCAGGCGGCGTTCGTCTGATATATTTGTACAAGTTATTTCGCCGAGTGGGGGTCCAGGGGCGTCACGCCCCTGGCGCAGGACGAACCGCCGATGACCGCCTGTGGCGGGAATCTCATCGGCGGTGAGATCAGGCGAAAAGGAGCAATGTCCGCATGAAGCGGACTTGCGACTATTGAGCCTGCGGAACTGGGCGCGCGGAGCGCCCAGCGTCCCCAGTGCCCCCCGTTACCACTGCGGGTGAATGGTTTCTCGCAGATATCGGTCGTAAATTTCTTTGACGGCGTTCATTTGTTCTTCGGTCAGGGCGGGCAGCTCCGCCGCTTTCACGTTGGAGGCCACCTGGCTGGCTTTGCTGGCGCCGGGGATCACCACGCTGACTTGGGGATGCATCAAAATCCAGCGGATGGCGTAAGGCGCAAGGTCGGGCGTGCCGAACACTGCTTTCAGCGCTTCGGCGGCCTCCAGCCCCAGATCGTAGGGGATGCCGGAGAAGGTTTCGCCCTTGTCAAAGGCCGCGCCGTCCCGGTTGTAGGAGCGGTGATCCTGGGGGCCGAACACCGTGTCCTTGGTATACCGTCCCGTCAGCAAGCCGCTGGCCAGGGGCACCCGGGCAATAATGCCCACGTTCTTTTCCGCCGCCAGGGGGAACAGCCGGTCCAGGGGCTTCAGGCGGAACATATTGAAGATGACCTCCATAGCGGCGATACCGTATTCCATGGCCTGGACGCCTTCCTCCACCTTCTCGATGCTCACGCCATAATCGGCCAGCTTTCCCGCTTTTTTCTGCTTTTCCAGCTCCCCGAAAATATCGTCCCGACGGAAGACGGAGGTGGGCGGACAATGCAGCAGGATCAGGTCCAGCCGGTCCAGCTTCATGCGGCGGAGGCTCCCCTCAATAAAGCCCGCGATGGCTTCGGGGGTGTACATGTCCGTGGTGTGCGGGTTCAGCCGCCGCCCGCATTTGGTCGTGATGAAGAAACGGCCGGGATGGGCGGCGATGTATTCGCCGATGGTTTCCTCGCTTTTGCCGCCGTTGTACACGTCCGCCGTGTCGATGAAGGTGATGCCGTTTTCCTCCGCCGTTTCCAGGATTTTGATGGCTTCCGCATGGTTGAAGGGATCGCCCCAGCGCGTGCCCAGCTGCCACGTGCCCAAGCCGATTTCACTGACGGCGCGGCCGGTTTTTCCCAATATCCTTTGATTCATTCCTTCCTTACCTCCTTCTGTCATCAGCAAGATATTTCCAGATTTGGATATCGTAAACATCATATACCTTAAAGTTTACTCTAAGTCAAGGAATAAAATGATTCATACAAAAACCGGCGCAGCGCTGCGCCGGATCAAGCGTCTTCGGGCGTCGTTTCAGTTCCCGGAAGCCGTGCAGCCGGGTTCTTCCCCGTCCCCATAAACATTCACAATTTTGGGCTGCCACACATCCCGGCGCTTCATGTGCTTTTCGATCAGGCGCAGGATCAGCCAGGCAAGGCCCATGCATAAAATACCGGTGACGGCCCACAGGGCTTCCTGGGAAAACAGCAGGCTGCCCAGGGCCAAACCGCCCAGCAGCATCACCAGGGGCAATACATAAGCCAGCACGGAGGCTTTCAGCACCTGCGCCTCCGGCATATCCACATCGATCCAGCGGCCCACCGGCACGTTACCGGGGAGCTTCACCAGCGTTTTTTCCTTTTGCCCGGCGCATTGTCCGCAATGGGCGCAGGCT
>JAFSKN010000047.1 GCA_017448975.1 Clostridia bacterium | reverse complement strand
CCCTCCTGAAATTTTCTGGTCGGGGCCTTCCGGCCCGGCCTCCGCTGAAAATATGCCAAAGGGCATATTTTCCGGGCGCTTCGGCCCCTCCCGGCGTACACGCCGCCGGTGCGGATTGCAGTCAAGGGGTGTTCCCCTTGACAATCCCCCGTTGGCATCGTTACTTCAGCACATTTACCATGATATTAAGCATCAAGATTTTCCTATTTTTCGGAAGAAAACCGTGCCCTGCTTCGTTATCTGATTAAACCGTATCCTTTGGGGAGGAATGTATGAACGTCATTGACATCGTGATTATCGCGATCATCGCGGCCAGCGTGATCTACGGCCTGTACCGGGGTTTTGTGCAAACGCTGCTGTCCGTGGCCTGCTGCCTGATTTCTATCGTGGTGGCCTTTGCTTACGGCCCCAAGGTGGCCGATATGGTCAGCAACAATCAGGGCGTATCCTCCACCCTGGCCACCTATACCGACGCCGTCACCCGGGTGGGCGATTACAGCTTAGCTTCCACCCCGGTGAGTCAGCTTTCCGACGGCGTGATCCAGCAGGTGCTGGACAGCGTGAACCTGCCGGAATCCATTGCCTCCATCCTGCGGGGCAACCTGAAAAACCAGAACTTTGAAGGGACGGGGCTGAACACGGTAAACGATTACGTGTCCAACACGGTAGTGGCCGTGGCGGTGAGCATCCTGAGTTTTATCGCGGTCTATGCCGCGTGCTATCTGGCGCTGTCCATCATCGTGAGCCTGATCAAGCACGTATTTGAACTGCCCCTGCTCAAACAGATGGACTGGCTGGCGGGGGGCGTGTTCGGGCTGGCCCGCGGGGCGCTTTTGCTGTATGTGGTTTTCCTGGTGATTCCCATCCTCAGCACCATCATTCCCATGGAAGACTTCAACGATATGCTGGCCCAAAGCACCCTGGCCCCCATTTTCCAGAGCGACGGCTTCTTCGCCCAGGTGATCGCCGGGAAGATCAAACTGTTTTGAGGCACAAAAAACGGCCAGCCGAAGCTGACCGTTTTTTGTTGTTTCAATCAATATTCGCTGCGATGCTTGGCCAGGCACTCACGGCAGTACACGGGCTTGTCGCCGCGGGGCTGGAAGGGCACCAGGGTGCTCACGCCGCAGTCCGCGCAGATGACTTCGTACATCTGGCGTTCGGTGCGGTTGCCACCGTTCTGACGGCGGGCGGCACGGCAGGCGGGGCAGCGGCCGGGCTCGTTCTGGAAGCCTTTTTCGGCGTAGAAAGCCTGCTCGTTGGCGGTGAAAACGAATTCGTTGCCGCATTCACGGCAGGTGAGGGTCTTGTCCTGATACATGGTGGTAAAACCTCCTGATTTGTTATCGCCAAACCGCGTGATACGTTCAGTAGTTCGCTAAGGCTCTACGCATCCGTCTGCTGACGATGAATCAAACCGGGAGAACACCTGAAATGCTGATCCATTGGCTTGGTCTACGGGGGACATTATAACACAGCTTTTCGCGCTTGTATAGCTTTTTTAGAAATTTTTTTCCAGTTTCCGGGGGTTTTTCGCGTTTTTTACCCCGAAATAATCACCGTTTCATGGTTTTTAGGTACGCTTCCACCTTTTCCAGTTCTTCCATGTTGTTCACGCCCCAATATTCCGGGGTGTCTTCGGTGACCACAGCGTGGTTTTTCAGGCCCATTTCATGGATCACCTTCACCACGCCGGTCAGGTAGTATTCATGCTTGGGGTTGTTGTTCTGCACCTTTTTCAGGGCGTCCCACATGATGTCGCCCCGCATCACCTGAATGCCCACGTTCACTTCGTCGATGAGCTTTTGTTCCTCGGTGCAGGCGCTCTGCTCCACGATGTCCACAACCTGCCCCTTTTCGTCCCGGATCAGCCGGCCGAAAGCGGGAATGGGATGGATTTTCGCCGCCAGCAGGGTATTGGCCGCGCCCTGCTCCAAGTGCTCCCGCACCATGCGGCTGTAGGTTGCCTGGGAAAGCAGGGGCATATCGCAGTACAGGCACAGCACCGGGCCGTCAAAGCCGGAGGCCGTGGGTTCGGCGCAAAGCATGGCGTGGGCGGTGCCCTTCTGCTCTTTCTGCCAGGCATAATGATACTTGTCCCCCAAGTAAGCCTGAATCTTTTCCCCAAGCACGCCGATCACGATAGTGATGTCCTCGGGCTTGACGAAGCTGATGCCGTCCAGCACGTGCTCGATCAGGGTTTTGTCGCCCACCCTCCTAAGGGCCTTGGGGATATCCGCCTGTTCACTCTGCAAACGGGAACCCTTTCCCGCCGCTAAAATTACCGCGCGTGTCCTTTCCATGACTTTTTCTCCTTTTATTTTCTTCTCATATTGAACCAACGCAGCAGCCTGCGCCCATCCATCCTCAATTGCAGCCATGCCGTTTTCCCGAAAAACAGAATAAAGGGCAGGAAGGAAAACACCAGGGCCACCTTATACTGCCAGGGCACCGTGATCAGCTGATAAATCAGGTACAGACCCCAGGCCCAGCCGATCCAGCGCACCTTCACCGGCAGGAAGAAAAACAGCATGAATTCCATATCCGGGTACAGCACCGCAAAGGACAATAGCAGCGAGGTGTTCAGATAGGAATTGGTGGCGGATCCCGTCAAAAAGCCCGCCACGACGTTGCCCAGAATGCCGATGCCGTAATAGATATTGAACCGCGCCCCGCCCCAGTGGTTTTCCAGGTTGGTGCCCAGAAAATAGTAGAAGTACAGGCTGAGCAGGATGAAAAGCAGGCTCCCGGTGGGTGGTAAAAATATGAAGGTAATGATGCGCCAGATTTCGCCGCGCAGAATCAGATCCCGATTAAAATAGAGCAGATACCAGGCGCTTTGGGGCAGCGGAAGATATTCTAAAATGAACACGCCTGCCATTGCCAGCGTCAGGTATTTCATCAGATTGGGAATATAATGCCGCCCGATCCGGCGCTCCAAATCATTCAGCCAACGCATGTTTTCACCTCTTCCTGTTTCTCATTATATTCCTTCCCGGCTTTCCGGTCAAGAAATTATTATACGCCCATGCGGATAAACACATACAGGATGGCGGCCACGATGCCCGCCCCGCCCAGCAGCAGACCGAAGGAAATGGCGTTGGTCAGGTACGTGCCGTACCTTAGATCGTCCGGGGATTTGCGATGAATATATTTTTGCGGCAGCAGGCCGATCCTGTGCAGGCCCTCCGTCACGGCAAAGGCCAAGCGGGAAAATACGCTGTGATTCCGGGTGCGGGTCAGTTCTTCCCGATTGGTGAGGAACAGTTCTTTGATCAAAAGCATCACGTGGTCCACCAGCTCGTCAAAGACCCGGACAAGGGCCACGCAGATGCCCGGCAGCACCACAGAAAAGAGTTTGGATTCCGGCAGCCGGTCCAGGAAGCCGAATACGGCGGAAACGGCCTTGGGAATCCAGTCCAGCACCAGCTTGCTATTCGGAATACTGTCAAGGAAGGACGCCACGGTGCAGCCCAGCCAGGGCAGGAAGCGGGTGAACACCGGGCGGTAGAAAAGCTCCTCCAAATCCAGCCACTGGGGCCAGCGGTTCAGGTATCCTTCCTTTTCCGTATACAGCCGCTTGCGCACGTAGAACAGATACACCGTCACGCCGATCACCAGGCTGATGCCGCCGCCGATCAAATTCGTCAGGGAGAAAAAGGCCACCTCATGGTTCAATGCGGGCCGGTTCAGGAAGGAAGCGCTCAAATTGGTCAGGGGCAGCAGGGCCTGATTGGGAAGCAGGCCGATCGCCAGCAGGGGAATCACCGTCAGCGCCAGCACCAGGGCGGAGCGGAAGGTCAGGTCGTGCCCCGTCATTTCGTCATAATGGGCCTGCTTATGCTCGTCCGGGTTCTTCTGCCAGAACAGGCAGATATAGAGCTTTAACATATAAGCGGTGGTCAGGCCCGCCGCGAACAGGAAAATCCATTCGCACAGGCGGTAGACGGAAAAGCCTTCGATTTCCTCCGCCAGCTCCACCAGCCCCTCGTGGATCATGGTTTTGCTGGTGTAGCCGTTGAGCCCCGGCACGCCCATAAGGCCCAGCGCGCCGATCAGGAATACGATATGCAGCAGGGTTTTCCCCCGCCCATACCCCCGGAGCGCCGTCAAATCCAGGGTATGGGCTTTCATATATACCGCCCCGGCGCACAGAAACAGGCAGAGCTTCAGCAGGGAGTGGTTCACCATATGCCCCACGGTGCCCGCCGCCGCCAGCGCCCCGTGATGGCCCAGCAGCATGGCGCAGGACAGCCCCACGGTAATATACCCGATTTGAGACAGAGACGAGCAGGCCAGGGTGCGCTTTAAATTCACCGAGAACACCGCCAGCACCGCGCCTAAGGTCATGGTGGCAAGGCCAAGAGCCAGCATGACGTGGCCGAATACGTGATTTTCCCCCATCAGGTTCATGCCGATGGCGATAACGCCGAACAGGCCCGTTTTGGTCAGCATGCCGGACAGCAGGGCGCTGGCCGGGGCCGGGGCCACGGGATGCGCCTTGGGCAGCCAGATATGCAGCGGCAGCATGCCCGCCTTGGCGCAGTAGCCCACCAGCATCAGGCAGGCGGGCAGGATCAGCTTGGCGTTTTCCCCATTTGCCCGGAGCGCGTCAAAGGCCAAACTGCCCGTTTCCTTCCAGCACAGGAACATGCCCATGAGCGTCACCATGCCGCAGGCCACGGACACGCCCAAATAGGTCTGGGCCGCCCGCATGGCCCCCGGCGTTTCCTCGTGGGCCACCCAGGGGTAAGAGGCGATGGACATGATTTCAAAGAACACGAAGGTGGTATACAGGTCGTCGGACAGGAACACGCCCACCACCCCGCACAGGGTCAGCAGCGTAAAGCAGGCGTACCGGCCCAAATGGCTGCCGTGGCCCGCGAAATACTGCAAAGAAAACTGGCAGGCCATGGCCCACATGAAGCAGGCCAGCAGGGCATAAAAGGCGCGGAACACATCCACCCGGAAAGAAAGCCCTAAGCCGATCATGCCGGGGGCGGAGAGGACGATTTCCGCCCCGTTCCACACCCGGTAAAACAGCCATCCGGCCAGGGCCAATTCCGCCAGTGTGAACAGGCGCAGGAAAAATTCCCGCACCGCGCCCTTTTTCAATCCCGCCAGCGGGGCCGCCGCCGCGCCAGCCACGGGAAGCAGCAGCATAATTATGATGATCATCGGATCACCCCTCCCGCAAGGCTTTCAAGGTACCGCATCACCGGCCCGGCAAAAATGCCCGCCCCGATTTGGAGAATCGCCAGCACCGCAAAAACGATTTTCATACAGACGCCGGGATCACGGGGTTCAGTCTCCCCCGGCGCTGATTGCAGCTTCATAAAGAAAGCCGGATAAACGATGGTGAAAACATAAATCACCGTGAGCACCGCGGCCAGCAAAATCGCCACAGCGCCGCCCAGGGCCGGAACGCTGCCCTGTGCAATGGCGGCGGTCACCAGGGCGTATTTGCTCACGAATCCCGGCAGCGGCGGCACGCCAAGGAGCGATACGCCCGCCAGCAGGAAGCTCAAAAACACCACGGGCATTTTCCTGCCCAGGCCCTGCATTTCCCGCACCTGGGTGCGCCCGGTCTGCACCAGCACCGCGCCCGCGCAGAAGAACAGGATGATCTTGGTCAGGCTGTGGAACACCAAATGGGAAAGCCCCGCCGCCATGCCCTGCTCCGATAGCATACACAGGCCCAGCAGCATATAGCTCAGATTGCTCACCGTGCTCCATGCCAGACGGCGCTTCACGTGCTGCTCCCGCACGGCCATGACCGCCGCAAATAAGACGGTGGCGGCGCAGAGGGAAAGCATCACTGTTTGCACCCAGGTGCCCCGCAGGCTGGCTGGCGAAATCACGTCGTACAGGAAGCGCAGCACCGCGAACACGCCCGCGTTCACCACGGCCACGGCATGGAGCAGGGCGGTCACAGGCGTGGGAGCCACGGAGGCGGTGGGCAGCCAATGGCACAGGGGCAGCACCGCCGCCTTGACCCCAAAGCCTAAGAAGCCTGCCAGACACAGCGCCCGGAACCAGGCCGTGTCCGGATTGACCGCGGCGGAAAGGGCATGGAACGCTCCCAGCCCAAAGCCGGAAAGCCCCGCCATGGCCACAAAGCCCAAAGCGGCCCCGCCAATCAGATAGAGCATATATTTCAATGCTGCCCGATTGGATTCCTCATCCCGTTTGTGCCACACCAGGGGCACGGTGCACAGGGTCAAAAACTCATAGCCGATATAGAGGGTGAACAGGTTGTCCGCACAGCCGAGCAGAATAGCCGCGCCATAGGTGATAAGAAACCAGGCAAAGAAATTCCCTTCCCGTTCCTCATGGCGCATATACTCCACGGCGTACAGCACCGAAAGGGGCCACAGCACCGCCGCCACGGCCAAATAGACCTTTCCCGCCCCGTCCAGGCGCAGGGAAAAGCGGAAAACATCGGAAAACCGGATCAGTTCCAGCGCCTTTTCACCCGTCTCCGTAAAGATCAGGCACAGCAAAAACCCTGAAACGGCGCAGGAAGAAAGCATGGCATATACCATGCGCGCGTTCCGGCTTTTTATCCGCAGGAAGGGCAGCAGCCCGCCAAGTACCACCGGCAGCAGCCCGCAAATCAACAGCAGCATGACGATGACTCCTTACAGCAGCGTGGAAGCCAGGGTTTCCAGATAGGAAATCATGGGCCCGGAGAACACGCCCAGCAGCACGATCAGCGCCGCGAAAACGGCCATGGGGGCCAGCATGCGCACGCCCGCCTCGCAGCTGGGTTCGGGCTTTACGTCCTCCCCGGGGAAGCAGCCCTTGATCACCACCGTGAACAGGTAAGCCGCCGTCAAAATGGCGGAAGTCAGCAGCACCGCGGGGCCGATCCAGCTGACATTCAGCCCCGTCGCCAGCGCGCCCTGGGCCAGATTCCACTTGCTGATGAAGCCGCCTGTGGGAGGAATACCTACCAGACCTAAAGAAGCCACAGTGAAGAAAGCGTAGGTCCAGGGCATGCGGCGGCCCAGGCCGTCCATTTCGGTGACATAGGTTTTTTCGGTCTTATGGATGATGGAGCCCGCCGACATGAACAGGGTGTTCTTCATGAGGGAATGGAAAATCACATGAAGCACGGCCCCCACGAAGCCGATCTCCGTCATGGTGAACAGGCCGAACAGCACATAGGAAACCTGGGAAACGGAGGAATAAGCCAGCCGTTTTTTGAGCTTCTTTTCCTTGAGGGCCAGCAGGGAGCCCATGAGGATGGTGAGGGTGGTCAGGCCCAGCAGCGCCATCTGCACCCAGGTACCCCGCAGGCGTTCCACACCCGCGATGGAATACAGCACCCGGATCACGCCCAGCACGCCCATTTTGGTGATGACGCCGGACAGCACGGCGCTGGCCGGGGCCGGGGCCACGGGATGGGCGGTGGGCAGCCAGCCGTGCATGGGGAACATACCGGCTTTCACGCCGAAGCCCACCAGCATGGCCATGAACACGCCCATAGCCAGCCCTTCCCTGCCCGCCAATTGCCCGGCGGTCAAAGCGCCTGCTGAAAAATCGCCGGTGCCGCCCACAGCGCCCACGAAGAAAATGCCGATCAGGGCGGCGGAAGCGCCGATCACCGAATAGATCAGGTACTTGATGGAGGCGGCAACCGCTTCCTTGTCCATGTTATGCAGCACCAGCGGCACGGTGAGCAGGGTCATGGCCTCATAGAACATATAGAAGGTGACCAGGTTGCCGCTCATGGCCAGCCCGTGCAGGATGCCCTGGGTGATGGTATAAAACAGGAAGAAGCGGCCGGGGTTCGCGTCATGCTCCAGGTATTCCGTGGCGTACAGCGCCACGCCAGGCCAAATCACCGCGATCAGCAGCAGCCACACCCGGCTGACCCCGTCCACCCGCAGGGAAAGCGTGAGCATATCGGTCCAGCGCAGGGAGATTTCTCCCTCCAGGGGCAGCAGCGCGGAAAGCGCGGCGAGGCACGCCCCGGCGGCGACAGTGCAAAGGGTGGCCCTGTTCAGGCTTTCCCCCTCCAAATGCCGGAAGCGCCACACCAGCGCCAGGGCGATGGGCAGCAGTACGGTTAAAACCAGCAATAAGGCCTTCATACGAAAATCCTCCCGTTCCAATCAGGCAAACAAACGGATGCCCTGTTCGATCAATTGCAGGATCGGCCCGCCCAGCAGACCCAGCACCAGGTTCAACAGGATCAGCGCAACGGCAGCGACGGCGAAGAACCCGTCCCGGCAAAGGATACTTTGGTCTGTTTCTTTCAATTCTTCCTTTTTCCGGTACAGAACCAGCACGCTGCGCAGCATGTACGCCACGTTCAGCAAGGTACTGACCGCCAGCGCGGCCAGCACGATCGCCATGCGCAGGCCCCCCGCTTCCACGCCGGCGGATGCCAAATACAGCTTGCTGGCAAAGCCGCCGAGGCCCGGAATGCCCACCAGGGAACACGCGCCCACCGTAAAGGCCAGCCCGGCCATGGGGACGCGGAGGGCGCTTCCACGCAAGGCGGCAAAGGTATCTTCATCCCCCGAGGCTTCCCGGAGGCGGTTGGCGGACAGGAACAGCATGGCCTTGGCAGCGGAATGGGCCAGAATGTGGTACACGGCCGCCGCCATGCCCGCCTCCGTGCCCAGGGATATGCCCAGGAAAATATAACCGATCTGCGCCACGGAGGAATAGGCCACCATGCGGGTCAGATGGCGCTGGCGGATGGCGTGCACCGAACCCATGATCATGCCCGCCGCCGCGTAGAGCAGCAGCACATCCTCGATCCTGCGGGCGAAGACTTCCCAGCCCGCCGCGCGAAGGAAAATCTTGATGAGCAAAAAGATATACAGCTTGGACACCAGGGAAGAAAGCACCGCGCTGGAAGTGGCGGTGGCGTTGCCGTAAGCGTCGGGCAGCCAGGTATGGAAGGGGTACAGGGCGCTTTTGATGGCGACGCCCAAGGTCATGAGCAGGAAGGACATATAAAGCGGGATGGGATACCGATCCCCTTCCAGCAAGCCCCGCACCGCCGCGCCCAATTGGGGAAACAGCAGATGCCCCGTCAGGCAGTACAGCATCGATAAGCCCAGCAGGAACAGGCCGCTGCCCATCAGATTCATGATCATGTACCGGGCGGCGGAAAACAGGGTTTTTCCCTTGTTGCTGGCGCAGATCAGGGCGCAGGAGGCGATGGTGGAGATTTCGATGAACACATAGGCGGTGAACAGGTCGTTGGTGAACACCATGGCCGCCATGGCGGAGGTGAGCAGGCAGGTGACGGAGCCGTACAGGTTCATGCGGTTGGGGGCCACGTCCTGGGTAAGCCTTTGCCAGCCGCCCAGGATGGCGGTGAGCAGCACCAGGGAAAAAGCCAGGCCCGTCAGGGCTTCCAGGGGCCCTACCCGCAGTTCGTTGCCGAAGGGCGCGCCGATCTCGCCCATGGCGTAGACGAAGCTTTCATTGCCCTTTGCCGTGTAATACAGCAGGATGCCCATCCCCGCACATTCCAGGGCGGACAGCGCGGTGATCACCGCCCGGGCCGCCTTGCCTTTCAGTGCCGAGCAGGCAGCCGCGCACATCAGCGGGCACAGGATCAGGAACAGGGGAAGATTTTGCCACCACGTCATGGTCATTTCCCCTCTCCCCGAATCCGTTCGGCGATTTCATCCATATCCAGGGTGCGGTAGCGCTGGTACAGGCGCACAGTCAGGCCCAGCATCACCGCCGTCACGCTGACGCCCACCACGATGCCCGTCAGCACCAGCCCGGCGGGCAGGGGGTTCACATAAGCGGCAGGATCGGTGATCCCATCCACGTAAATGGGCGCTAAGCGGGATTCGATATAGCCGTAGGAGGCTAAGAACAGATAAATGCCGCTGTCCATCATGGAAAAGCCGATAATCTTTTTGATCAAATTCTTGTCCACCAGCAGCAGGGTGAAGCCCACGCCGAAGAGCACCAGGGCCGTCACTTCGTCCAGGTGCTCGTAAATCAGCTTTTCCATCAGAACTCCCCCTTTCTGAACATGGTGTACAGGGCGTACATGGTGCAGGCCACCACGCAGCCCACCGCGAAGTTCAGCGGCAGCAGCAGCCCGGCGGACAGGATATTGCCCGCCACACCGGGAGAAATGCCGTTTTCCAGGTGGTTGGCCCCGGTAAAGAAATGGTAGCCTTTGGCGGCGGAGTAAAACAGCAGGGCGCACACCGATACCCAGCGGAAGGTTTTGTAGGTAAAGAATCGTTCGGTCTTTTCATAGCCGAAGGCGTTCTGGTACAGGATCAGCCCGGCGCCCAAAATGGCTCCGCCGGAAAAGCCCCCGCCAGGGGACAGGTGGCCGTTGAAAATGATGTACAGGCCGAACACCAGCGTCAGCGGCGACAGGATGCGGGCGGCGGACTGGAGAATCAGATCGTCCTCCGGCTCAAAATGCCGTTCGTATTCATTGGCTTTCAGGCGGAGCGCCTCATTTTTTTCGCCCCGCACGCTCAGCATCAGCAGCACCGTGCACACGGCAATGAACAGCACGTGGCTTTCGCCCAAGGTATCAAAGCCGCGGTAATCCAGGATAATGCCGGTGACGATATTCACCGCGCCGGTTTCCTCCAAGGTATGCTCGACATAATATTCCGTCAGTTCGCTGTCGATCAGGGTGTCGGCGGTGCCGAATTCGGGCAGCCGCAGGGCGGTGAACAGCAAAAGACCGATCAGCGACAGGCAGATGACCACCGCGCAGGTCCTGTACCACCAGCTGTCCGCGTAGGCACGGCGCGGCGCGGACGCGCCCTTGGACGCTGTTTTCCGTTTATCGGCTTTCTTCTTCTTTTTTTGCTTGATGTGTTCCGCCGGGGACGCATCCGAAAGGCTGTCCTCCATTTCGGTGTCCAGGGCCTGATCCCCGTTTTCCAGCCAGTCCAGCAGGCGGGAAAAGGCGTCATTTTTCTTTTTCATCCGCCTGGCCCTCCTTCCCGCCGATGGCCCGGATCTTTTTCAGGGCGGCGAACATGAGAATGGACGATATGCCCGCGCCCACGGCGGCCTCCGTAATGGCTAAATCCGGGGAGCGCAGCAAAATCCACACCACAGAAAGCACCAGCCCCTGGGCCATGAAGATGATCACGGCGGACAAAAGATTCCGGGTGACGGCCACCGCCACGGCGCAGACGATGATGAACAAAAGCAGGATCACGTTCAGGCTTTCCATTCCTTCGCCTCCGCTTCAAAGTGCTCTTCGTCCGTTTCCCGCACCAGCCTGCCGATCAGGTGGCTGCAAACCGGGCTGGTGATCCAGAAAAGCGCCACCACCAGGAGAATTTTCAGCGTGATCCAGTCAAAGCCCGCATATACCACGGCGGAAAGCGCCATGAGCAAAAGGCCCAGGGTGTCCGCCATGCCCGCGGGATGCATGCGGTTCACGGCGAAGCGAAACCGGTTCACGCCCAAAACCGCTGTCAGCTGAATGATCAGCCCCGCCAAAAGCAAGACGGCGAAAAGGAAAAGCCGCAGATATTCAAGCATCCTTTTTTTCCTCCTTTTCCTTGCGGGCCCTGTACGCGCCGATGGAAATGCGGCACAGCAGCACCACGGCCAAGAAGGAAAGCATGGCGTAAATCAAAGCGATGTCCACCAGATACCCTTCCTTGAGCAGCAACGAAAGAAACAGGATCAGCGTGATCACGATGGTGCCCGTCATGTTCACGGCGATCACCCGGTCCGCCGGGGCCGGCCCCCGGAAAGCCCGAAACAGGCACACGAACAGGCACAGCCCCAGCACGCCCATGGCGATATACAAAAGCAGCGCGTACACGTTATCCAAGGAGCGTCGCCTCGATTCTTTCCAGCTTGGTTTCAAAAATCAGATGATCCAGCCCCTCGGCCAGGGCGGGGGTCAGGCAGTGCACGGTCAGCTCGTCCCCCTGGCAGGCCAAGGTGATGGTGCCGGGGGTGAGGGTAATGGCGTTGGAAAGGGCCATGCGCGCCAAACGGGTTTGAAGGCTTGTGCGGAGGGTGCGCACCCGGGGATCGGGTTTCCCGCCGTACACCAGGCGGCACATGCCAAGGTTGGCTTTCACGATTTCCCAAATCACCGTAAAGATGTAATCAAGGATCTTGGGCAGGGCGATATACAGCCGCCCTTCCTTTTTCAGCGACCAGTCGCACATCCGGCACATAAACAGGATCGCGGCGGCCGTCACGGCCGCGCCGACGCACGCGATTTCCAGCGTCATCCGCCCGTTCAGGACGATCCAAAATAAAAAAATCAACAGTCCCATGTTTGCCTCGTTTCCGGCGGGCAAGCCCGGCGGCCCCCGCGGTTTTTCTACAAATTAAAATAGGAAATTGCATCAGCCCGTTTAGTATACACGAATCGGCGGGAATGTACAAGAGCGCATCTGGCAAATCTATGGCCGAATTCTTTTCCAAAATCGTACTTTTCTGTGTGGATTCTGTTAAGAATTTCTTTCGCAAAATTGGTATAAATTGTTCGGAAAAATATCTTGTGCAGTCGTTTACTCTTTGTTATAATACATATAGAAATAACTGCCTCATCGAGGGGCATTTATTCGCGTAAACTCATGGAAAGCGAGGGCCCCATGAAACTGAATTTTAAATCCGTTTTCTGTTTTGCGCTTGCTGCGCTTTTGGCTGTAACAGCGCTTATGCCAGCCTGTCTTTCTGAAAACACGTATACCAAATTTTCCCGCCGCGCCCTGGATATTTTCGATACCGAAATCACCCTGATGGGCTATGCCCGCACCCAGGAGGAATTTGATCGGGCTTTTGACGATACCATGGCGCTGCTCCGGCGCTTTGATCAGGTGTTCGACGCTTATAACGCCTATGAGGATCTCAACAACCTGTACTATGTGAACCGCCACGCGGCGGAAGCCCCCGTGGAAATCCCCGAGGAGCTGTTTGCCCTCATTTCCTGGTGCAAGGAGCAATGGAGCAGGGGCCTGCGCAGCACCAACATCGCTATGGGCGCGGTGCTTTCCATCTGGCATACCTACCGGGAAGCGGGTCTGGCGAATCCCGAAGCCGCCCAGCTGCCGCCCATGGAAGACCTGCTGGCCGCCAGTAAGCACACGGATTTTGACCAGGTGATCCTGGATGCCGAAAAACAGACCGTATTCTTTGCCGATCCCCAAATCACCCTGGACGTGGGGGCGGTGGCCAAGGGCTGGGCGGCGGACGCGGTGCTGCCTTACCTCAAGGAGCATATGCCCTCCTTCCTCATCAGCTTAGGCGGCAACGTATATGCCGGGGACGCGCCCCTGGACGGCCGCGCCAACTGGGCCGTAGGCGTGGAGGACCCAAGGCCGGATGAAAACGGCGGCGGGCTTATGTACCGGGATATCGTGGATGTGCATGATCTCACCGTGGTCACCAGCGGCGATTACTGGCGCTACTACGTGGTGGACGGGCAGCGCTATCACCACATCATCGACCCGGAAACCCTGTTCCCTTCCACCAAAATGATTTCCGTCACGATCATCTGCGAAAGCTCCACCCTGGCGGACTTTTTGAGCACCACCCTGTTTGTGCTGTCCCCGAAGGACGGCTTAAAGCTGATCGATAGCATGGAGGGCGTGGAAGCCCTGTGGATGCTGACGGACGGCACGCAGCAGGCTTCGTGCGGCATGGCGCAGTATCTGCGCTCGCTTAAAAACGCGGGAGGCGCGGTATGAAGCCCGGAATGAAAAACGCGCTGGTTATCGGCGTGCTGCTGCTGCTTTCCCTGGGGCTGATCCTCGCTGCGCGCTTCCTGAATCCCGGCGCGGAACGCAGCCAGGAAGAAATCCAGCAGCAGATCGCCGAACTTGTGCAGGCCTCCCCCGCACCTACCGCCCTTCCCGATGAAGGGCAAAGCGAAACGCCGGAAAAAGCGACGGAAAAAACGCCGGAAAAAGCGACGGAAAAAGCGACGGAAGCCGAAGCCTACATGTATATTATCGTGAACGGACGCATTTCCGGCATTTACGCCGTGGGCGAAGAAGGGGACGTGACCGTGGATCAGGGCAACGGCAAGGTCAACGTGATCCACATGACGGAAAACGGCTTTTACATGGCCTCCTCCACCTGCGACAATCAGCTTTGCGTGCAGCAGGGCGAGGTGACGGTCGATAACTACCAGCAGCGCATTTTGGGCGCGTCCGTGCTGTGCCTGCCCAACAACGTGGATTTGGAATTGATCGTTCCCAGCCATACGCCGGACCCCAACGCGCCGGACATCTAAATAACGTTTCCACAGGGTCAGGTTTGGCCCTTTTCCCGGGCGTACCGGGGATAAAGAAAACTGTGTTTCCCTTTCCTTCCGGGAAACAGAGCAAGGAGGACGGAACCACGTGAAGAAACAGCTTCCTGGTTGGGCCGTGCTGCTGATCATCACTTTGGCAGCAGGCCTCGCCCTGGGCGGTACGTACGCCCTGACCCAAAAGCCCATAGCGCAGCAGGCAGTACTTGCGGCGGATAACGCCCGCAAGGCCGCGCTGCCCAATGCGGACAGCTTTGAGGAACTGACGCTGACAGAAGGCGCGTCGGTGGATTGGGCCTATGCCGGGCTCAAAGACGGGAACGCCGTGGGCTACGTGGCCCAGAAAACGGTGAACGGCTTCGGCGGCAAGGTCGAAGTGATCGCGGGCGTGGATACCACCGGGGCGCCTGAAACGTTCACCATCGGCGGTATTTCCGTCGGCGGTTCCAGCTTCTCCGAAACGGCCGGTTTGGGCGCTCGCTCCAAGGAGCCCGCCTTCACCGATCAGTTTGCCGGAAAGGTATACCCCGTCAGCTATATCAAGGCTGGCGGCACCGCTACGGAAAGCACCGTGGACGCGCTGACCAGCGCCACCATCACCACCACCGCCGTGGTCAACGGCGTGAACGACATCGTCAAGTACATCAAGGCCGACGTGCTGGGCATTGCCGGTGTAGAAATGCCCGCAAAGCCTGCGGACGGCGTTTTCAGCGCGTCCGAAAAGGGCTTCCGGGGCCCGGTGTACGTGGAAGCCGCCTTTGACGCCGCCGGAAAAGTCACCTACATCAAGGTGGGCGACGAGAGCTTCGCCGAGGACATCGGCGTGGGCGTCATTGAGCCGGACTTCATGATCCAGTTCATCGGCAAACAGATGCCTCTGGAAGTCAGCGACATCGACGTGATCGCCGGCGCCACCATTTCCTCCACCGCCGTGGTAAAGGCCCTGAACAGCGCCTACGCCATCGCGGGCGGCGCGGAGATCGTGGTGCCCGAAACTCCCACCATGCCTGAAAAGCCCAACCAGGGCGTGTTCAGCGCCGCCGAACAGGGCTTCGCGGGCCCTGTGTACGTGGAAGCCGCTTTCGACGAAGAAGGCAAGATCACCTATCTTGGCGTGGGCGACGATCAGTTTGCCGAGACCGACGGCTTCGGCGCGCGCGCCTTGGAAGCCGAGGAGCAGTACCCCTTCATCGGCAAGCAGATGCCCCTTGAAATCGGCGACATCGATACGCTCACCGGCGCGACCTTCACCAAGACCGCCATCGTGAACGGTCTGAATAAGGCCTATGCCGCTTCCAAGGGCGAAGTGATCGAAGAACCCGCCGTCACGGAAGCGCCCGCCGAAACCAAGGCGCCCGCTGAGAACAGCTTTACCGCTTCCGCCCAGGGCTTCGGCGGCCCCGTGGCCGTATCCGCCGCCTTTGACGCTGAGGGCAAGATCACTTCGATCAGCATCGGCGACAGTTCCTTCAATGAAACCACAGGGCTTGGCGCGAAAGCGCTGGAAGACAGCTTCCAGGCCCAGTTCATCGGCAAGCAGATGCCGCTGACTTTAGCCGACATCGACGCCATCGCCGGTGCAACCGTCACCAGCACTGCCGTGGTGGACGCCCTGAACGCCGCCTATGAAAAGAGCCTGAGCGGCGAAGAAGCCGGGACCGAAGAAGAACCTGCCCAGGCAGAAACAGCCTCCGCTTCCGCCTTTAAGGATATCCGCAATACCGCCACCATCGCCACCCAGAAGAACGATCTGCAGGTGAAGGTTTCCTTCGTGCAGAACACCGTGGCGGGCCTGGTGGTCATGGAGCGTCCCGCGGGTACGGAGCAGGCCTATGCCGTCAGCGGCCTGGATGCTGAAATGAAGAATCTGTTCCTGGCCGCCACCCTGCCCCTGGCTGTGGAGGATCAGGAAACCTCCGAAGCGGCCCTGGTAGCCAGCGCCATCAACGCGGCGTATTACGCCCAGGGCGGCGCGGTGAAAGCTAAGCCCGCTCCCGCCTCCCCCGCCGAACCTGAAATCATTGGCGGCGCGGACGAACCTACCGCCATCATCCTGCCCGCCACAGTGGACAGCGATGGCTGGTACACCAGCGAAGTGATCTGCTTCTTCACCGCCGTCAAGGTGGAAGCGCAGTTCGCGGATGGCAAAGTGGCCGCCCTGAACGTTTCCGATAAGCAGATCGGCAGTGAAAAGGACTTTGCTCCCAGCAGCCGGCAGGCTGCCATGGAAGCCCAATTTATCGGCGCGGCCCTGCCCATTGACAATAACCAGATGACGCCTTATGCCTCCGCTGTGGCCATCGCCCTCAATCAGGCGTTCGGCGCGTCCGGCCAGACGGCGGCTGACGAGTCCATCAAATTCGCTCTTGGCAGCAGCATCATGTTCTTCACTCAGTACCATGCGGCGACTGCGTTTGACGGCAACACACTGGTGAAATACGCGATCATTATCGTTCCTGAAGGCGCTGAAAAGCCAGAAGATCTGGTTTATCTGGATGATCCGGCGCTGGAGAGCGCGCTGATCGGCCGGGAAATGCCCCTGAATCCGGCGGATTTCCTGGACAGCATGGGAAGTTTGCCCGCTTACGTGGTGAACGCCATCGTGATCGCTATCAACGACGCTTACAACCAATCTTCCGCCGGGCAGCAGTGACCGGGCGAAATCGAGAAGAAGGAGGCACGGACATTGCTTACGAAAACATTTAAGCGGGGGGTTCATCCCCTGCATAACATGCACGAGGGCAAAAGCGCCACCCGCGATTTGCCCGTCCGGGAGTATGTTTCCGACACCGTGGTGATTTCCATGGCCATGAACATCGGCGCGCCCGCCAAGCCCTGCGTCAAGAAGGGCGACCACGTGGACATCGGCCAGGTGATCGGCGAAGCCCAGGGCTTCATGAGCGTACCGGTGCACGCCAGCGTCAGCGGCGAAGTGGTGGCTGTTGATTCCATCCCCTCCTTAGGCGCGGGCAACGTGCAGGCCGTCACCATCAAAAACGACTTTGCCGATACCTGGGTGGAGCTCCATCCCCTGGGCAATGTGGAGCAGGTGGACCCCAAGGCCGTGATCCCCGCCATTCAGGCGGCGGGCATCACCGGCATGGGCGGCGCGTCCTTCCCCACCCATGTGAAGCTCACTTTCCGGGAAGGCGCTACCTGCGACACCATCGTGGTCAACGGCGCGGAATGTGAAACCCATCTGACCGCCGACTACCGCCTGATGCTGGAGCACTCCACCCGCATCGTGGACGGCCTGCGTGCCGTGATGCGGGCCCTGAACGTGCCCAAGGGCATCATCGGCATCGAGGATAACAAGCCCGAAGCCATCGTTGCCATGGAGCAGGCCTGCCAGGGCCGGGCGGGCGTATCGGTGCAGCCCCTCAAAACCAAGTATCCCCAGGGCGGTGAAAAACAGCTGATCGAAGCCATCACCGGCCGTCAGGTGCCCTCCGGCGGCCTGCCCATCGCCGCCCACGTGGTGGTGCTGAACGTGGGCACCTGCGCCGCCATCGCCGACGCCGTCATCGACGGCAAGCCCCTCATTCAGCGCATCTGCACCGTCACCGGCTGCGTACGCAAGCCCTCCAACCTGATGGTGCGCATCGGCACCATCACCGAGGACATCATCGGCGAATGCGGCGGCTATTCCGAAACCCCCGGCAAGATCGTGTTCGGCGGCATGATGACGGGCATCGCCATCCCCAACGACCAAATGCCCGTTTTCAAATCCAGCAACGGCATCGTGGTGCTGAATGAAAAGCAGGCAAAGAGCAAGGACGAAAGCCCCTGCATCCACTGCGGACGCTGCGTTGCCGCCTGCCCCATCGGCCTGAACCCCTACCAGATCAAGGTGGCCGCCGACAAGAGCGATTTCGCCGCCGCGGAAAAGCTGCACGTGATGGACTGCATCCTGTGCGGCTCCTGCGCCTACCAGTGCCCGTCCCGCCGGTGGCTGACGCCGTCCTTTAAATTCTGCAAGGATCACATTACCGCGGAAGCCAAGGCCAAGGCCGCCGCCTCCAAGCCGCAGCCCCCTTCCGGGGATGCGGCGCGGAACGCGGCAACCTCAAAAGACGTAGATAGCATGGGCAAGCAAAGCGCAGGCCATGCGAGCAAGCAGAAAGGAGGCGCGACCAAATGAGCCTGAGAATCTCCACCGCCCCGCATATGCATAACCCGCTGACTACCTCGCGGCTGATGCAGAATGTATGTATCGCGCTGATGCCCACGGTGCTGGTCGGCGTGTACGCTTTCGGCTTCCCGGCCCTGATGGTGCTGGCCGTTTCGGTGGCGAGCGCGGTCGTTTCCGAATTCCTGTGGCAGAAGATCGCCCATCAGCCCGTGCGCGTCAACGATTTTTCCGCCATCCTCACCGGCCTGATCTTGGGCCTGAACCTGCCCTCCACCGCCCCCTGGTGGATGGCCATGGTGGGCAGCGCCTTCGCCATCATTGTGGTCAAGCAATTGTTCGGCGGCTTGGGCGATAACTTCCTTAACCCCGCCCTGGCGGCCCGCGCCGTGCTGCTGGCCTCCTGGCCCGTGCACATGGCCGCTTCCGCCTACGTGAAGCCCACCTTCTTCGAGGCGGGCGTGGACGCGGTTTCCGCCGCCACGCCCCTGTCCAGCCCCGGCAGCTATACCCTGATGCAGCGCCTGCTGGGCCAGATCCCCGGCACCATCGGCGAAGTGAGCAAGATCGCCATCCTGATCGGCTTCCTGTTCCTGGTATGCACCTCCACCATTTCCTGGCGCATCCCCGTGGTCATGGTGGGCAGCGTGTACGTGTTCACCCTGCTGATCGTGGGCGGCGGCTTTGAATCCGCCCTGATCGCCACCCTGTCCGGCGGCGTGCTCTTCGGCGCGGTGTTCATGGCGACGGACTACGTCACATCCCCCATCCGGCCCGTGGCGCAGATCATTTACGCTGCGCTGATCGGCCTGATCATCGTGCTCATCCGCCAGTTCGGCAACTATCCCGAGGGCGTCACCTACGGCATCCTGCTGATGAATATCGCTACGCCCCTCATCGACCGCTTCCTGCCCCAGAAGATTTACGGCTATCAGAAGAAGGAGGCTAAGAAAGCATGAGCGAGAAAAAGAGCCTGGGGAAAGTCTTCTTCAACGGCATTATCCCCGAAAACCCCACCTTCCGCCTGGTGCTGGGCACCTGCCCCACCCTGGCGGTCACCTCCAGCGCCCTGAACGGCCTGGGCATGGGCGCTGCGGCCACCTTCGTGCTGGTATGCTCCAACATCGCCATTTCCCTGCTTAGGAAGTTCATTCCGGATCAGGTGCGCATTCCCGCCTTCATCGTGGTGATCTGCACCTTCGTGACCATGGTGCAATTGCTCATGCAGGCGTTTCTGCCCTCCCTGTATGAAAGCCTTGGCATCTTCATTCCCCTGATCGTGGTGAACTGCATCATCCTGGCCCGGGCCGAGGCCTTCGCCAGCAAAAATCCGCCGCTGGCCTCCGCCTGCGACGGCCTGGGCATGGGCATCGGCTTCACTCTGGCCCTCACCCTCATCGGCTCCATCCGTGAGCTGATCGGCAGCGGCTCCATCTTCGGCCAGAACGTCTTGGGCGCGTCCTACGAACCCATGCTGCTGATCGTGCTGGCCTCCGGCGGCTTCCTCACCTTCGGCCTGCTGCTGGGCGTGTTCAACCTGATCGTTAAGAAAATCGAAAAGAAAAACGCGGCGAAGGAGGCGCAGGCGGCATGAGCATTACTGAAATCCTGCTGTTCATGGTCAGCTGCATTCTGACCAACAACTTCATCTTCTCCCGTTTCCTTGGCTGCTGTCCCTTCCTGGGCGTATCCAGCAAGGTGGAAACCAGCGTGAGCATGGGCCTGGCCGTTACCTTCGTCATGACCATCGCCTCCCTCTTCTGCTGGCTGATCTATAACCTGCTGCTCATTCCCCTGAACCTGACCTACATGAGCACCATTTCCTTCATCCTGGTCATCGCCGCTCTGGTTCAGTTCGTGGAAATGTTCCTGAAAAAGAGCAGCCCCACCCTGTACAGCGCCCTGGGCATCTACCTGCCCCTGATCACCACCAACTGCGCGGTGCTGGGCGTTGCCACCCTGAACATGAACAACGCTTACGGCCTGCTCCAGTCCGTGCTGAACGGCACCTTCTCCGCCCTGGGCTTCCTGCTGGCCATCGTGCTGATGGCGGGCGTGCGCGAGCGGCTGGAGAGCAGCAAAATCCCCGCCTGCATGAAGGGTTTCCCCATCACCCTGGTCTCCGCCGGGCTGATGGCCGTGGCTTTCATGGGCTTCCAGGGCTTGGTATAAGGAGGGAAGCGATATGACCATTCTGTATGCCGGTATCCTGTTAGGAGCGCTGGGGATCATTTTCGGCGCGGTGCTGACCTTTGCCAGCAAAAAGTTCCACGTGGAAGTGGATGAGCGCGTGGCCCAGGTGCGCGAGTGCTTGGGCGGCGCCAACTGCGGCGCCTGCGGCTATCCCGGCTGCGACGGCTTTGCCGCCGCCGTGGTCGCGGGCGAAGCGCCCGTGAACGGCTGCGCCCCCGCCGGTGAAAAAGGCGCGAAAGCCATCGGCAAAATCATGGGCCAGGAAGCGGTCATCGGCGAAAAGCTGGTCTGCCGCGTCCTGTGCCAGGGTTCCGCCGGTATCGCCAAGGATCGCTACCAGTACGACGGCTACCAGAGCTGCTCCACCGCCGCCGGTCTGGCCGGAGGCCCCAAGGACTGCCGCTTTGCCTGCCTGGGCCTGGGCGACTGTATGGATAAATGCGCTTTCGGCGCCATCACCATGGAAAACGGCCTTTGCAAGGTGGACCCCGATAAGTGCACCGCCTGCGGCGCCTGCGTCAAGGCCTGCCCCCGGAACGTGCTGAAATTGCTTCCCGTCAGCGCCAGCGTGATCGTGCGCTGCCGCAACAGCGACACCGCCCGCGTCGCCCGCGCCGTCTGTATGGACGCCTGCATCGGCTGCGGCCGCTGCAAGAAGGAATGTCAGAACGACGCCATCACCGTGGAAAACGGCTTCGCCCGCATCGATCCCGAAAAGTGCACCCGCTGCGGCGCCTGCGCCGCCGTGTGTCCCTGCAAGTGCATCACGATTGAATAAGGGAAAAAACATTTCAGGGGGAATCTCTCTTTGGGTCCAAAGAGCAGTTCCCCCATCTCTGTTTATCGTCTGCCGCGGAAAAACAGCCTGCCTGCCGTGATTTCCGCCCAGCTGTACTGGCTCATATACGCGCCGTGATAAGCGTTTGTGGCCTGCATATCCCCGGTTTGGTGTTTTCAAAATCGCAATAAACAGCAATAAAAAAAGGAGAAAGAGTATGAAAAAGATGATTTCGTTGGTCCTTGCGTTGGTCATGATGTGCACGGTGCTTGGCGCGCTTGCGGAAGGACAGCTTGCGCCTCTGTACGCGACGGTTGGCGAGGCGCTGGAGGACAGCGCTGAAGACCGCATCATCGCGGGAGGCGAGGGAGACTATTATGCCGTGGTTACGCAGAAGGATGGAAAATACTACCGCAGTGTGGCCTATTACGATGAAAAGATGACTGAACTGCAGGAAGCGAGCAATAACCTGGACTTTGAAGCGGAAGACTTCTTTGAACAGCTGGAAGCAGCGATGAATGCCGCCAACGAGTACCTGAAAACGCTGCTCATCGCTTACAGTGAGGTGTTCACAGCCCTGCCGCTGACGAGCGAAGAGATGATCGCCAATCTTGGGAAAACCCTGGCGCAGCTCACCGAAGAAGGCTTTGAAATCGGGAGCAACGGAACAGATGTCGATGAGGATGCTAAGATCATCATCGTTTATTGGCTGCGTTATGGCGTCTTTGACTACTACTGTGTGGTGGATGCGGACATGGATCAGTATTTCGCCGCCCAGGAGAACGGCACAGAAGGCGACCTGGTGGTAAAAAGCATGGCGCTGGCCGGCATTACGGAGTGGGGATATGATTTGCGGTTCCACACCGACGGCACGGTGGACGAACCGGAAGATCCTTTCGCGGAAATGAATGAGATCATGTTAGAGGTGGCACAGCTGATTGAAAAGGTCCAGGCCGGCGAAGAGATCGACTTGGAGAGCTTCACCAACGCGCTGAAGGAAAAATACCCGGACTATGCGGACTTGATTGATATGTACGTCATTCTGTTCCAGACTTACGGCGCGGAAGGCCTCGCCTCGATGGTAAACCCTGCCGAATAAGCTGTCGTTCGGCAGCGATAGCTGTATTCCGATAGGTCGGCCGCTGTTCGTTAAGAGAATAATCGAAAAGCACCGGGCTGATCGTTGCTTGCGGCCAGCCCGGTGTTTCGATGACAGGGGTGTCGGCTTTGCCGGCATCCTGACGGGTGGAATCACATTCCATCCGTTTTTGTATGCAAAAGTGTGCTTTTACGCGGTATACAGATACCGGCAGATATTGATTTCCTTTCCCTGATACGGTCCCATTCCTTCAAACAGCTTGGTAAAGCCGCATTTTTCCATGACCCTGCGGGAAGCGTAATTCTCCGCCACGCAGATGCCGTAAATCTGATTCAAGTGATGTTCCTTCATCATCACCGGCAGGAAGCCTTTCACCGCCTCGGCGGCATAACCCTTGCCCGTGTGCGCTTTGGCGATATGGTAGCCGATTTCCCAGCCTTCCTCCACCGGCACCAACTGCACATAGCCGATATTGGTTTGATCGTCTTTCAGCAGCACCGGGTACACGAAGGGTCCTTCGGTGCTTCCGTAGCGGGACATGAGAAATTCGATCGTCTCCCCCGCTTCCTCCGCCGTTTCAAACACTTCGTCCGGCACGAAGCGGCGGTTGTCTTCGTCCAGGGAGTTTATGTGCACGTCCCGTGCCATATCCATGGTGAATTTCGTGATGATGAGCCGTTCCGTTTCAATGGTAAACATCTTTTTCCCTCTCATTCGCAAATAAACATGCCGTATTCCTTGGGCACCGTCAGCACACCGTCTTTCATTTCCCGGCGCAGCGTATCCACAATTTCCGGGCGGCACGCGGGATCCAGGTTCGTCATGCTCCCCAGAGAATACAGATAATCCGCCAAATCCTCGGCCTCGGTCACCTGGAGAGCGTCCGGATAATCTTCCCGAACGACGGCGGAAAAATGCTCCTTCAGGACGTGTTCCCCGTTTTGCAGTGTGAACCGGCGGTTCAGTGGATCGGTCACGCCAAAGCGCCTCAGCAAAGCGCTCAGATACGCCATGATGCCGTTTTCCCCGTAGGTGGCGCAGCAGAACGTTCCGCCGGGCTTCAGCACGCGCCGCGCTTCTGCAAGCCCCTTGTGAAGGTCGGGTACGTGATAAAGCATCATGTTGGCGATCACGCAGTCAAAGGCGCTTTCTCCGAAGGGGATTTCCTGGATATCCGCCCTTTCAAAGCGCGCTTCCCGCAAATGCGCGGCGTTCTCCCGCGCCGCCTCCAGCATACCTTCTGAAAGATCGGTCAGGTATAGGACGCACCCTTCCGGCAGCGTTTTATTCTTCCACATGGCGGCGGTGCCGCAGCCCAGCTCTAAAATGCGGTCGCCGGGCTGAAACCGGTATCGTTCAAAAATCCAGTTGCCGAAGCCCTGTTTATTGACGGAATACCGGTCGTGAATGGATATCCGCCGGTTCAGGCGGACGGCGGTTTTGTACTGGTTATCCATTTACGTCCTTTTTCTCCCGCTTGGCGGCTTCCTCTTCCTCCAATTGCCGGTACGCCACCTTGCCCACCAGGGTTTTGGGCAGGGTATCCCGGAATTCCAGCTCTTTGGGCAGGGCGTACTTGGCAATGTTTTTCGCGGCGTAGTCCATGATCTTTTGCCGGGTTTCCTCATTGGCGGGCACGCCGGGCTTTAAGGTCACAAACGCCTTGGGCCGCTGCATGCGGTAGGCGTCGGGCACGCCGATGACGCAGCTCATCTGCACCAGTTCGTTTGCGTCAAACACGTTTTCCAGCTGGGCGGGATAGATGTTATAGCCGGAGGAAATGATCATGCGCTTGGCGCGGCCCCGGAAGAAAATGAAGCCTTCCTCGTCCATCACGCCCAAGTCCCCGGTATACACCCAGGTCAGCCCGTCGGCGTGGCGGCGCAGGGTCTGGGCCGTTTCCTCCGGATGCTTGATGTACATTTTCATCACCGTGGGCCCGGCCAGCAGGATTTCCCCTTCTTCGCCATAGGGCAGTTCCTCGTCCGTGCCGGGCTTCACGATTTTGATATAGGTATCCGGGAAGGGAATGCCGATGCTGCCCTCCTTGGCTTTCGTAATGGGCGTTAAGCAGCAGGCGG
This sequence comes from Clostridia bacterium, assembly GCA_017448975.1. Taxonomy (GTDB): domain Bacteria; phylum Bacillota; class Clostridia; order Christensenellales; family Aristaeellaceae; genus RUG563. The sequence goes on along the minus strand of JAFSKN010000047.1, from coordinate 93,150 downwards.
TCACCGTTTCGGTGGTGCCGTAGCCCTCCCGCACCTGAACGGTGGCTTTATGGCCGCTTAAGAACTTATCAAACCGCTTTTTCAGCTCCACGGACAGAGAATCGCCGCCGGAGAATACGCCTTTTAAGTGGCTCAGGTCCGCTTTTTCCATGTTGGGCAGCCGCAGCAGCGCTTCATACAGGGTGGGCACCCCCGCGATAAAGTTGCAGCGGTATTTGGTAATGAGCTTGGAATAGCTGGCGGCGGTGAACCGCGGCACCAGCACGCAGCGCCCGCCCAAGGCCAGCATGCTGTGAATGCACACGCCCAAGCCGAAGCCGTGGAACAGGGGCATGGCAGCGAGCATCCGATCCCCAACGCAGAACATGGGATTGGTGGCTTTCAGCTGGGCGGCAAGGGCGTTGAAGTTCAAATTGGTCAGCATAATGCCTTTGGTGGTGCCCGTGGTGCCGCCGGAATACAGGATGGCGGCGGCGTCCTCCGCCCCGCGCTTCACCCGGTAATTCCAGAAGCAGGCTTTGCCCAAGCGCATAAAATCGTCCCACAGGATCACCGGCGCGTCGGAGGGGATTTTTTTGATTTTCCGGCCCTCGGTGAGCATATAGCCCGCCTTCATGGGTTTGGACAGCGCGTCCTTGATGCGGGCGATGATCACGTTCACCGCGCAGGTGTTTTCCCGGATAGCCTCGATTTTGTGATAGAATTGATCCAGGGTGATCACCGTGACGCTCTCGGATTCGTTGATGTAAAACTCCAGCTCCTTTTCGCTGGAAAGGGGGTGCACCATATTCGCCACCGCGCCGATCATATTCAGGCCGTAGAACATATAAATGGCCTGGGGGCAGTTGGGCATGGCGATGGTGACCCGGTCGTTTTCCCGCACGCCTATGGTGCGCAGGCTGCGGGCGCATTTTTCGATGTTCGCCATCATCTCCCGATAGGCGGTGGGCTTCCCCATGAAGTCGAAAGCGATGCTGTTGGGATAGCGCTTTGCGTTGTTTTCCAGCATTTCCACCATGGACCCCTGAAAATAATCCAGGCTTGCCGGAACCTCCCCCAGGCTTCCCAGCCAGGGGCGTTTCGCCGTGATTTCCATTGGCTTTTGTGTTCCCTTCTCGTATCAAGTTACCATTCAGCTATCGCTGAATGGAAGCAACATTCTGTTGCTCCTCGGCGCCGTACACGCCGCCGCCTGCGGATTACAGTCGGGGGAGTTCCCCCGATCCCCCCGCTGGGCGTGTTGCTTGGTCTCTTTCAAATAGATGAATAGTAACCGTATCAGTATTCCACAGGCGTGGAAAAGGGCAGCTCCAGCAGCTCGGGATGCTCCAGGATCTTGTGCAGCAGGCGCACGGTTCCGGCGTAATAGTAGCCGTCGCCGATGCGTTCATCCAACGTCAGCCCTAAGCCGATCACCGGGCGGACCGTGCAGCTGCCGTCCTCATGCCATTCGGGCGCTAAATGTTTTTTCCCGATCATGACGAAAAAGGAATTGGTGCCCCAGTTGTTCAGGTGGTGGTAGCCGCTGTCCATGCCGATGGAACCCAAATTCGTCATAAAAATGGAGGAATAGTTGGGATCGGCCTTGATGAGGTCATAGGGCACCTTGCCCTTGCGGTCCAGAGCAAAGAGGATATCCACCAGGATGTGCAGCGCCCACCGGGGCAGCCGAAGCAGCTTGGTCATAAAGCCCGTGGAATTGTCCAGCACGTCTTCCCGGCGGCATGCGTGGATTTCCTGCATGATGCTCTCGTGCAGGGTATCCACGGTGTCGTTTTCATCGTACCGCTTGTAGGCGAGCCCCTCCTCCGCCCTGTCGTCAAACCGTTTTTTCACCACGAAGGAAACGGAAATGTGATCCCGGAGATACAGCCGGTTGCCGGAAATAAAGCGGTTCATCTTGGGCCGCAGCACGAAGCATTTTACCGCGGCGGCGAGAAAGAGATGGAAATAAGTGTACTTATCCTCCGTCTTTCCGGCGTTTTTCTTCGCAAGATAGGCATCCAAAGGCCGGGCGTCGATGTCTACGTTGATATGCGCTTCGTTATCGGCCCGGTTGGGCATCAAATACGCCATAAACTGGCCTAAAGCGGGCGCTTCGTCCCGCAGCCAGTAGCCGTCGAAACGGTCTCCCCTTTTCTTTGCTCTCTTTTCCATTCCGCTCTCCCCTCTGTCAGCCCCAGAGAACGGCCAGGGCGGGCACCATCTGTTTTTTGCGGGACACCACGCCCTTCAGGAACACGCTGGCGCCCTCGATCGCGCCCATATTGAACGCCTGGCGGATGATTTCCTTATCGCCCAGGAACAGCAGCTCCGTGCCTTCCCGCAGCACGTCGGTGATCATGAGCAGCATCATATCGTACTGCTTTTCCTGCTTCACCTTTTCCATTTCCGCCAAAAACTCGTCCTTGCGCAGCAGCATATGCGCGGAATCCATGGTGGTGATCTGGCTGATGCCGATCTTGTGATCCGCCAAGCGGAATTCCTTAAAGTCCGTTTTCAGCAGCGTGACGGCGTCCTTATCCGCGTTGCTGGCGGAAAACACTTCCTTGCCCAGGGCTTCCAGATCGATCCCCGCGATGCGGGCAAGCCGCTCGGCGATGCGCTTGTCCCGGTTGGTGGTGGTGGGGGATTTGAACATGACGGTGTCGCTCACGATGGCCGCCGCCATGAGCCCCGCCATTTTTTCGCTGGGCATCAGGCCGTGTTCCTGGTACATGGTGGCCACAATGGTGGTGGTGGAACCCACCGGTTCGTTGCGCATGAACACGGGATAGCCGGTCTGCACGTCGGCCAGGCGGTGATGGTCGATGATCCCCACCAGCTCCGCCTGATCCAGCCCCGGCACGGACTGGCCCAATTCGTTATGGTCCACCAGCACGATGCGCTTGCGCCGGGGCCGCAGCAGATGGAACCGGCTCAGGGTGCCGATCACCTTGTCATTTTCATCCAGCACGGGATAGCTGCGGTAGCGGCTCTGCAGCACGGTGTCCCGCACGTCGTCCAGGAAATCTTCCTCATGGAAGCACACCAGCTCGTCCGTTTTAGCGATGCGGCTCACGGGCGTGGCCTGATACAGCATGCGCGCCGCGCGCCAGGCGTCATAGGGCGTGGAAATGATGCAGGTGGAGGAAGAGAACCCGTGGTATTTTTCCGCTAAGCTGCTCTGGCACAGGATGATGCAGTTGGCTTTCAGCTCCAAAGCCTTTTCCATCACGTTTTCCTGCTCGCCGCAGATCACCACGGCCCCCTCCTTCACCCCGCGCAGGGGTTCGCTGGGCGTGGGCAGAGCGATCACCACTTCGCCGGAGATAAAATCAAATACGTTGTCATGCTGGTTCAGCACGTGCCCTTCCAGAGCGGACAGCACGTTGAATACCGGCGCGTCCCGCAGCACGGGCACCTCGATGGCCCGCATATCGCTTTCGGCGATGCCCCCTGCGGTGATCATGCCCAGCAGCGTGCCGTCCTCGTTGGTCACGGGCAGGGCGCTCAGATTGGGATTTTCCTGCATGATCTCCCATGCGTGGCTCACGGGTACGCTGCCGCCAAGCCTGGGCGGCCGGTCAAAATCGATATCCTTCACCTGGGTGCGCACGGTGGAAATGAGCATGGGCGGCTGAAACCCGAATCGCTTGAGCAGAAAGCTGGTTTCATCGTTGGGATGGCCCAGGCGGGCGGGGATATATTCATTTTCCCCCAGCGTATTGCACAGGGCGGCGTACGCCATGGCGGAAATGATGGAATCAGAGTCCGGGTTGCGGTGTCCGCATACAAAGGTCGTTGGCTGCACAGGCGGCTCCCCCTTTCATACCGTCCCATTGTAAATGCACGCAACTGAAAAATCAATACCGGATGCGCGTTTAATTGTTATATTTATATGAAAAAACGCAAGAAACCCTTGCCTTTCCGGCATATGCAGGGTAAAATAGAGCAGTATGGACGATTGGCTTTTTTTGTTGGAGACCGTTCGGACATCCTGGACGGCGGTGGGAAAACCATCCCGCATTGTCGCTTCCGTTTCCGGCGGAGCGGACTCCGTGGCCCTGCTGCAAGCCCTCCATGCCCTGTCGAAGGAAGAAGAATTCTTCCTGTCCGCCGCCCACGTGGATCATGGCCTGCGGGAAAGCGCGGGGCTGGACGCGGAATTCGTGCGGGATATGTGCGAGGGTTTAAGCGTCCCCTGCCGGGTGTACCGGGTACAGGTGCAGGGCAAAAGCGAGGACGCCGCCCGCAAAGCCCGCTATGAAGCCCTGCGGGAAGCGTGCCTGGAAAACGGAACGGTGGTATTGGCCCTGGCCCACCACCAAAGGGATCAGGCGGAAACCGTGCTGCTGCACCTGTTCCGGGGCAGCGGCGGCGGGGGCTTATCCGCCATGGCGGAGAGTTCCTGGCGGGGCTGGCCGGAAAGCGGGGGCCTGCTGCTGTGGCGTCCCCTGCTCTCCGTATCCCCGGAAATCATCCGCGCCGCGCTCCGGGAGAAGGGCATTCCCTGGCGGGAGGACGAAACCAACGCCGGGGACGCTTACCTTCGCAATTATATCCGCCATCAGGTTTTGCCCGCCGTCGCGGCCCGCATCCCCCGGGCGGAGGAGGCCATGGGCCGCGCCGCGAAGATCCTTTCGGAGGAAGAAGCATACTTCCGCCATGAAGCGAAGCTGTTTCTGGAAAGGGAGAACAACGCCTGCCTGTACGATCCCTGCCGGTGGGTGCGGTATGTTCCGCTTGCGCGGCTGCATCCCGTCCTGCGGCGGCACGCGCTTCGGCTCGCCTGCCCGGTCACGCTGGACTTTGAAACAACGGAAAGGCTTTCCGCCCTCTCCCCCGGCGAAATCATGAATCTGCCCGAGGGCTGGCGGGCCCAGTGTTCAAAGGAATACCTGCATTTTCTTCCACCGGTAGGACGGGAAATCCCGCCCGCGCTCCCCATGCCCGGCACGCTGATCGTTCAGCCCTGGAACGGGGAAACGGGGGACGGTATCCGCACCCAGGCCATGAAAAAAAGCGTGTATGAAAACTGCCGCCTGCGGTCTTGGGAGCCGGGAGACAGGATTCATCCCCTGGGCGCGAAGGGAAGCAAATCCATGCAGGATTATTTCGTGGATAAAAAACTCCCTCGGCCCTTCCGGCGCTATGTGCCGCTGCTGTGCATGGGCGAAAAGGTCATTTGGGCCATCGGCGCGGGCGCTTCCGAGGAAGCCAGGGTTTCCCCCGGGGACGACGCGGTGCTGCTGACTTACGAAGGATTCCTGCCGGGCGCGGCATCCTGTCCGCCCGTTCAAAATAACGACAGATAAAGGAGAAAAGGTATGGATACCAACGCCGTACTGTATCAGGACCTGGACAGGATCCTGGTGACCCGGGACGAGATCGCCAAATCCGTGAAGGAACTGGGAGAAAAGCTGACGGAGAAATACCGGGGAGAAAGCCCGGTGTTCATCTGCATCCTGAAAGGGGCCAGCGTGTTCTTTACCGACCTGATCCGGGAAATCGACGCGCCCCTGACCACGGACTTCATGGTGGTTTCCAGCTACGGAAGCAGCACCAAATCCACCGGCGTGGTCAAGATCGTCAAGGATTTGGATAAGCCGGTGGCGGGCAAGCACGTGGTGCTGGTGGAGGACATCGTGGACAGCGGCATGACCCTTTCCTACCTCAAAAGGGTTTTCGCCAACCGGGAAGCGGCCTCCGTTTCCATCGTGACGCTGCTGGATAAGCCCGCCCGCCGGAGGGTGGAATTGACCGTGGACTATTCCTGCTTCAACATTCCCGACGCTTTCGTGGTGGGCTACGGCCTGGACTTTGACGAAAAATACCGCAATCTGCCGGATATCGGCGTGCTGCATCCCCGGATTTATGAAAAATAATGCCGGAACCGCTGTTTCTTTCGCGCGGTTTATGGTATAATCATCTTCTGATTCACGGATTTTTAGGAGGACAGAATTTTGCGAAAAGTTTCTCGCGGGCTGATCGGTTATGTGATCATGATCGCCGCCTTTATTTTCCTGATCGTGGTATTGTCCGGCGGGGTCAATACGGTGGATAAGCGCATCGAGTATCCCGAACTGCTGCAAATGATCGAAAAAGGGGAAATCGACCGGGTATCCATCCGGGGCTACAACCTGGTGGGCCGTTTAAAGGACAGCCGCATTTCCCGTTCCGATTATCCTTCCCGAGCCTATGATTTTGAAACCACCATCGGCCCGGATTTTTACGATACCGTGCTCACTATGCGGGCCAACCAGTTGGGCAAGGATATCGAATCCATTTCCGTGCAGGACCTGGGTTTTGAATTGGAATACCTGGCTCCGGTCAACACGCCCTGGTATTTGGAGCTGCTGCCCTACCTGATCCCCGTGGTGCTGCTGATGGTGATGTGGTGGTATATCATGCGCCAGCAGACCGGCGGCGGCGGACGGGTGATGAACTTCGGCAAATCCAAGGCCGCCATGGTGGACCCCAGCAAAAACAAGGTGACCTTTGCCCAGGTGGCCGGCGCGGAAGAAGAAAAGGAAGAATTAAAGGAAATCGTGGATTTCCTGAAAAATCCCAAGCATTATGTGGATCTTGGCGCGCGCATCCCCAAGGGTGTGCTGCTGGTGGGCCCTCCCGGCACGGGCAAAACGCTGCTTGCCAAGGCGGTGGCCGGGGAAGCCAGCGTGCCCTTCTTCTCCATTTCCGGTTCGGACTTTGTGGAGATGTTTGTGGGCGTGGGTGCCAGCCGCGTGCGCGATTTGTTTGATCAGGCCAAGCGCAACGCCCCCAGCATCGTATTCATCGACGAAATCGACGCAGTGGGCCGTCACCGCGGCGCGGGCTTAGGCGGCGGACACGACGAGCGCGAACAGACCCTGAACCAGCTGCTGGTGGAAATGGACGGCTTCTCCACCAACGAAGGCGTCATTGTGATGGCCGCCACCAACCGGCGGGACATCCTGGACCCCGCCCTGCTGCGCCCCGGCCGGTTTGACCGGCAGGTGACCGTGAATTATCCCGACATCAACGGCCGCGTGGCCATTTTGAGGGTCCATTCCAAGGGCAAACCCCTGGCTGACGACGTGGATCTGGAAAATATCGCCAAGCGCACCCCCTACGCCACCGGCGCGGACCTGGAAAACATCATGAACGAGGGCGCCATTCAGGCCGCCCGCGAAAAGCAGACCGTGATCACCCAGGCACACCTGATCGAGGCCGTGGAACGCATCCAGATGGGCCCCGAAAAGAAGAGCCACAAGGTGCTGGAAGAAGACCGCAAGCTGGTGGCCTATCACGAAGCGGGCCACGCCATCGTGGGCCACTATCTGCCCCTGTGCGACGACGTGCACACCATCACCGTGGTGCCGCGCGGCGGCGCGGGCGGCTTCACCCTGTCCCTGCCCAGCAAGGAGCTGGATAACATCAGCCGCAGCCAGCTTTTGCAGCGCACCGCCATGAGCTTGGGCGGCCACGCGGCGGAAAAGCTGATTTTCCACGATATCTATACCGGGGCCCAGAGCGATTTGCAGCATGCCACCAGCATCTGCCGCGCCATGGTGACCCGCTACGGCATGAGCGAAAAGATCGGCACCATCTTCCTGGACAGCGAGCAGGAAGTGTTCCTTGGCAACAGCTTTGCCCAGAACCGCGATTTCAGCGAAGAAACCGCCGCCGCCGTGGACCACGAGGTGGGCGACCTGCTGCGTTCCTGCTACGAGCTGGCCATGAACACCCTGAAAGAGCATCAGGATAAACTGGAAGGCCTGGCCCAGCTGCTGATCGAAAAAGAAACCCTCTCCCGGGAAGACTTTATGGCCTTCATCGACGACGCTCCCGCCGCCGTACAGCCTGAGGAAGCCGAAAAAACGGAAGAACCGGAAATCAACCCGGAGGAACCCCAGGCATGATGCGGCCTGACCTGCACCTGCATACCACGGCGTCGGACGGCATTTATGACGCCAGACAGCTGGCCCGGCTGGTACAGCGCGCCAACGTCACCATGTTTTCCGTCACGGATCACGATACCCTGGCCGCGCTGCCGGAGGCTTCCGACGCCGCTTACGATCGGGGGCTGGCCTTTCTGCCCGGCGTGGAAATCAGCACGGAGGGCGACGACGAAATTCATATCCTGGGCTACGGCGTGAGGCCGGATGACGAAGTTCTCTTATCCTGCTTTCGCAGCGCCGCCGAGGACCGGCAGCGCCGGATCATGGGCATGGCGGATAAGCTGAAAGACATGGGCATGTCCCTGCCCATGAAGGAGATCGTATCCCGCGCCGGTGCCGAAAACAGCTTGGGGCGGCCTCATCTGGCCCGTGCCATGATGGAGCAGGGCTATGTGGACAGCGTGCAGCAGGCCTTTGAACAGTATTTAGGCAAGGGCAGGCCCGCGTACCTGCCCCGCGCCACCATGACCGCATCGCAGGCCGTTTCCCTGCTTCGGGAGCGGGGCGCGGTGCCCGTGCTGGCCCATCCCGGCCTGATCCATTGGCCGCTGGAAAAGCTGCTGCCCATGCTGAAAGTATGGCAGGAAGCGGGCCTGAAGGGCATCGAAGTGTACCATCCCGCCAACCAGGGCAACTATCCTTATTGGGAAAGGATTGCCCGGCAGCGCGGATTGCTCGTTACAGGCGGCAGCGATTTTCACGACGGCACGTCCAGCCATGGTCAGATCGGCGAAACCGCCGGCCTTTGGCCCCATGCCTGCGACGACGCCTGGGCCCTGTATCGCGCCGTGAACAAAAATCAAAAACCGTGAAGGAACCGTTATGAACTATCAGTTTTATCCCCCGACGCAGCCGCCGCGAAAACGAAAGGGCCGCGCGCTGATCATCGCGCTGCTGGTCATTTTGGTTTTGGCCGCGGTTGCGTCAGGCGGCATAGCGCTTTCCCGGCGTATCCAGGAACAGAATCGGATTGACGCGCTGGCGGCGGAATTGGCCCCCTATCAGCAGGTATTTCTTCCGAATCAGTATGTGGACGGCATCGCCCTGGGCGGCAAAACGGCCCAGGAGGGCATCGACGCCGTGGTGAATCAAATCAAAAACCGGGAAAACGGGTGGAGTCTGGCGCTGGCCTATCAGAACCATGTGTTTTACACCCTGAGCTACGCCGATTTAAACGTATCCACCGATATCGCTTCCGTTTATTCTCTGCTGGAGCAGTTATATAAGAAAGGGAAAATCGGCACGCTGGAGGAGCGCAAGGCGGAGCTGGACGCGGCGAAAGCGGAGCCGGTTTATGCTTACACCACTTCAAGCGATATAAAGGAAGAGCGGCTGGATTCCATTCTGAGCCAGATTCAGGCGCAGCTTTCTTATGATCCGGTAGACGCTTACCTGGTGGGTTTTTATCCCGATCAAAGCGACCCTTTCCTGATCCAGGGGGACATTCCCGGCTCCACGCTGGACACGGTCAGCCTGAAAAACCAAATCCTGGCCATGGCCTCCTCCGCCCAAAGCGGCACCCTGGAGATTCAGCCCACTGTCGTGCCCGCAAAAACCACCACGGCGGAAATCCGCAGTCAGGTCACGCTGATGCATAAAGCCACGACCCCCGTTTCCTCCACTTCCACCACGGAACGCACCGACAATATCCGCACCGCCTTTTCCCGCCTCAACGGCCAGACCGTGGCGCCCGGAAAAAAACTGAGCTTCAATTCCGTCACCCTGGACCGTACCTTCAAAAACGGCTACAAATACGCCATCGAATACGAGCTGGGCAGGGAAAAGCTTGGCATCGGCGGCGGCGTGTGCCAGGCCAGCACCACGCTCTATCTGGCCGTGCTGCAATCCAATCTGGAAGTGGTCAGCCGCATTTCCCATTCCGATCCCGTGTCCTATACCACCTTCGGTCAGGACGCCACCGTGGTTTACGGCCGGCACGACCTGGTGTTCCGCAACAGCAGCAGCGGCACCATCTATATCACTGCCCACGTAAAAGAAGTAAAAAAGAACAAGTACGAATGCGAGGTATGCATTTACGGGCGCAGTTTGGGCGACGGAATCAGCTATTCCCTCCGCACTGAAACGGTAGAAATCCTCCCCGCGCCCCTGGATGATACCTACGAAAAGGATACCGATCACACTTACGTCACCTATAAGGACGAGGAACCCTATCTTGTCCGCAAAGCCCGGGACGGTATGATCAACGAAACTTACCTGCAAAAATGGCAGAACGGCGAATTGATTTCCGAAAAACTCGTCAGCCGGGACGAGTGCAAAGCCCGCGCCAATCTTTACCTGACCGGTACGCTGAACAGACCGGAGTAAAGGAAACGATGGGGGCTTCTTCAGCCCCCATACCCCCGAACCAGGGAGGTGAATCTCCGCAACCTCAAAGGTCGCAACTCCCCTTCATGGGGAGATTGCTTCCTTTCGGTTGATCTCACCGCCGATGAAATTTCTGCCACAGGCAGTCATCGGCGGTTCGTCCCTGGACCCACACTTAGGACGCAAATTGTCGCTCCTGGGCGGGCGGCAAAGCCGCCCATCGGTGCGCGAAGCGCACCTGAAAAACGAGGATATGACCAGGAAAAAGCTCGCTTTTTCCTTGGCATATGCCTCGTTTTTCTTTGCCCAGGAGCTTGCTATATAACTTTTGCCAACCAGTCGCATATTGTTTGCTTTTTCGCGTTTGTTGATCGCCTGCTGAGGTGCAGGGGGCGAAGTCCCCTGCCGCAGGGTTTCAGGGGCCGCGGAGGCCCCTGAATTATTGAAGGTATAGAAAAAAACTCCCGGCGCAGGCCGGGAGCAGATTGCGGAATCAGGTTCAGTTTTTCAGGGAGATCACCACATGCCGGTTGGGTTCTTCACCCTCGGAATGGGTGGTAACGGCGGGATGATCCTGGAGGGCGCTGTGCAGAATACGGCGCTCGTAGGGGTTCATGGGTTCCAGGCTCACCTTGCGGCCGGTCTTCTGGGCACGGTTCGCCATGCGGTTGGCCAGGCGCACCAGCGCTTCTTCCCGCTTGGCGCGGTAGCCCTCGGTATCCAGGGTGACGCGGGTATAATTGCTCTGGCCCCGGTTCACGCGCAGGCTGGTCAGGTACTGCAAAGCGTCCAGGGTTTCGCCCCGGCGTCCGATCAGGATGCCCAAAGTATCGCCGTCCATGTTCACGCGCACATTGCCCTCCTCGTCGGTGGCAACGGCAACGGACACGTTCACGCCCATGAACTGGGTCAGTTCCTGCAAGAATTCCTGGGCGCGTCCGGCGGCGGTTTCACGGTCCGCCTGTTCGGCGGGAACGATTTCCTTGGGCTCCGCCGGTTCCTTGGCTTCCTTGGGGGCCTTAGGCGCTTTGGCGGCCTTGGGCTCCCGGGGCTTCCGAGGCTTGGGCGCGGGCTTTTCCGCTTCTTCGCCTTCCGCCGCTTCCTTCTTGGCCTTGGCGGACCTGGCAGCCTTTACGGGCTTTTCCGTCTTTTCGGTTTTTTCGGCGCTTTCGGTCTTTTCGGCTTTTTCGGTCTTTTCGGCGGTTTTTTCAGCCCTTTCCTGTTTCCTGGGCTGCTGCTTGGGTTCTTCATCCTTCAGCACGTCGGCCAGAATGGAATGGGCTACGTTTTCAACGGGCTGATCGTCCTCCATCAGGGTAAGCCGCACCTTGGCGGGGCGGGAACCGAACAGGCCAAACAGCCCTTTGCTGCCTTCCTCGATCACATCCACCTTCACATCGCTGATGGAAACGCCCAAATGCTCCAAACCCTGTGAAACGGCTTCTTCGATGGTGCGGGCGGATACTTCATATTCTTTCATTATTTTACAGACCCCTCTCCGGCAACAGCCTGCGCTTTTTCCTTATCTTTCTTTTCCAAAATTTTGGTGATCAGCACGCTCTGGATCCACACGATCAAGGTGGACGCCACCCAGTACACGGCGAAGGCCGCGTTGGAGGTCAAGCACCAGAACACGGACAGGATGGGGAAGAAATACTTCATAAAGTTCCCCATGCCCTGCGCCTGGGCCTGTCCATTGGCGGCATTCTGGTTCTGATCCTGCATGGCGGGATTGAACTTATACTGGAGCACCTGGGAAACGCCGGCCAGGATGGGCAGCAGCAGTATGCCGTTAAACTGCTGGTAAAGCGTTACAGAGAACAGGAAGAAGTTCAGTCCTTCCCAGCCCTTCACAGGCTCCACCGCCGCCACATACGCGGGCACCTGGCCCAGGGCGGTGATGATGCTCTGCACGCTGGCCTGATAGGTGCTGGCCCCAAAGTCCAGGGCATTTTCGGACACCAGCGCGATGTTTTGGGCGATAGCCTGCACCTGGCCTTCGGAAAGCAGATTATAGGCTTTCTGCCATACGTCCGCCGTCAGCTGGTTCAGAGCCTGGGCGGTAGGCACCACGGGGGTAAAGAAGGAATCGGTCATCCAAATGTTCTTGACCCACAGGAACCGTTCCGCCGCGGTCACGATCTGCTCTTCCCCGGCCAGATACCGGAACGCCTGCATAGCCAATTGCTCGTTGGCGATGACGCGCATGGCGCTGAACATGGCGATCATGATGGGCCAGGTCAAAAGCAGCGGCAGGCACCCGGACAGGGGGTTGTAGCCTTCCTTGCGCATCAGTTCCGCCTGCTTCTGCTGGAATTTCTGCTTATCGTTGCCGTATTTCCGCTGCAGCTCGTTCAGCTTGGGCTGAATGGCGCTCATCTTGCGCATGCCTTTGCGGCTCTTGTAGTCGAAGGGCAGGCAAATCATACGGATCAGCAAAGTGAACACGATGATGGACACACCGTAGTTGCCAATCACGCTGTTGATGCCCACCAGCACATTGTACAAAAAATCATTTATGGCACTCAAGGATTTTCGTCCCTCCTAATGATGGCGCTGGGTGCTTCCGGCACCGGATCGTATCCTCCCTTGAAAAAGGGATTGCAGCGCAGGATGCGCTTCATGGCCATGGCGCCGCCCCGGGCCGCCCCGAAGCGTTCGATGGCCGTCTGCGCGTATTCCGAGCATGTGGGGATATAGCGGCAAGCCGGTTTTGTATGGGGGCTGATGTTCCGCTTATAGAACCGGATCAGAAACAGCATCAGTTTCTTCATTGCTTTTCTTCCTGATACAGCCCCTGCTTTCTGAGCAGGTATTTGAGGGATCCCGCCAGCTTATGGTAATCCGCCTGGGCGGACGGCTCCCTGGCCGTGACCACGTACAGGCCTTTTTTGAGGCCCGGCAGTTCCAGGCGGAACGCTTCCCGCAGGCGGCGCTTCACCCGGTTCCTGGTCACCGCGTTGCCGATTTTCTTGCTCACCGCGAATCCGGCCAGCAGCCTGTTGCCTTTCACATAGCCCAGAGAGATTTCCTTGCAGGCGCTTCCTTTTCCTTTTTTGTATACATAGCGGAACTGCCCGTTTTTGCGCAGGCGATACTGCTTTTCCATCTCATCCTCCGGGCGGAATTACGCACGAACAAACCCGCCCCCCACAGGTCAGACTCTTCTGGCAAGCGGCAGGGGCGGGCTAAGCCATGCAATGCAAGAAAGGCGGAGGGACCGGATCAGACCGTCAGTTCCTTCCGGCCGCGGTTGCGGCGGCGGGACAGCACGCGCCGTCCGTTCTTGGTGCTCATGCGGGCGCGGAAGCCGTGCACCTTATTGCGCTGGCGTTTCTTGGGCTGATAAGTACGTTTCATGATGGCAACAACTCCTTCTAAGTTTCAAAATGCCTGTTTGGCATTCAGCTTGCGCATTGTGATCAGATCGCCACAAAAACAGCTATTACAGTATAGCGGCCCGACCGCAAGATGTCAAGGGATTTTCCGAATTATTCACAAGCATTTTTCATGGCATTTTTCATAAGCCTTTCTCTCTTTCTCTTTCGCGTATCTATTGACAAGCACGCTAAATCGTTTATAATGTGTCTATGTTAAGTAATTTTGTTACTTAACAAATAAACACAGAGGGAACGCTCATGCTTAAGGATGAAATGAAAGCGCATTTGACAGAAACGATCCTGCCGTTCTGGGAAAGGCTGCGGGACGATGCTTTCGGCGGGTATTATGGCTATGTGGACAAGCATCTCCATGTGATGCCGGAGGCGTTCAAGGGCTGCATCCTGAACAGCCGCATTCTGTGGACCTTTTCCACCGCCGCCCACATGTTGAAAGATGATGCCCTGCGGCCATACGCCGATCACGCCTACGCCTTTTTCACGCGCTTTGAGGACGGGGAAAACGGCGGCGTATACTGGAGCGTCACCCATGACGGCCGCCCCTTGGACACCATCAAACACACCTACTGCCAGGCCTTCGCCATTTACGGCCTTTCCGCCTATTACCGCTTGACAGGCAAGGCGGAAGCGCTGGAAAAGGCGGTGGCCCTGTATCGGCTGATCGAAAGCAAATGCCGGGACGCGGGCGGTTACGGCGAAGCCTTTCGGGCGGACTTTTCTCCGGAAAGCAATGAAAAACTGAGCGAAAACGGCGTCATGGCCGGGCGCACCATGAACACCCTGCTGCACGTGCTGGAAGGGTACACAGAATTATACCGCGTATGGCCGGACGAAGGGCTGCGCCGGTGCGGTGAACAGGCGCTTGCCTGTTTCCTGCAAACGATTTACAATCAAAAGCAGCACAGGCTGGACGTGTTTTTCGACACGGAATTCCGCCCGCTGCTGGATATGCAGAGCTACGGCCACGACATCGAAGCCAGCTGGCTTTTGTGGGATTCCGTCACCGCCCTGCTGCCTGAAAGCGATTGGCTCCCCTATCGGAATATGTGCCTGGACCTTGCAAACAGCGTATGTCAGCGGGCCTTTACCGATCACGGCCTCAAAAACGAGTGCGTGGACGGGGTCAACGACGAGCTGCGCGTCTGGTGGGTGCAGGCGGAAACCATGCTGGGCTTTGCCAGCGCCTACGCCCTGTCCCGGGACGGCGCCTGGCTGGATCGGCTGAACACCCAATGGACGGCCATCCAGCGCCTGATGGTGGATAAACGCCCCGGCGGGGAATGGTATTGGTCCGTGTACGAAAACGGCGAACTGACGGAACGGCCCATGGTGGAGGAATGGAAATGCCCCTACCATAACAGCAGGATGTGCCTGAAACTGATGGAAGCGGAACTGCCGCTATAAACGATAAAGGAGATGCATCGCCATGCGAAGCCGCGGTTTTGATTCTTTGATGGAAGCCTATGAACGGGTGATCGCCCGTCCCAATCCGGTTAACGAGCACTTTTACAATGGGATTTTTACCCGCTACCGGCATCCCGTGCTGACAAGGGAGCATATTCCGCCCTTCTGGATGTACGACGCAAACCCGGTCACCAATCCCTATATGATGCAGCGCTTGGGTGTAAACGCCACCCTGAACAGCGGGGCCATCAAGCTGAACGGCAAATACTGCCTGGTGGTGCGTGTGGAAGGTATGGACCGAAAGAGCTTTTTCGCCGTGGCGGAAAGCGACAGACCCACGGAGGGCTTCCGGTTCCGGGATTATCCCATTCTGCTGCCGGACACCGAAAAGCAGGAAACCAACGTGTACGACATGCGCCTGACGCAGCACGAAGACGGCTGGATCTATGGGGTGTTCTGCTCCGAAAGCAAGGACACCTCCGTTTCCGACCTGTCGGCGGCGGTGGCGGCGGCAGGCATCGTGCGCACCAAGGATTTGGAAACCTGGGAGCGGCTGCCCAATTTGGTCACCCTTCGCTCCCCCCAGCAGCGCAACGTGGTGCTGCATCCCGAATTTGTGGACGGCAAATACGCTTTCTACACCCGGCCCATGGACGATTTCATCGAAACCGGTTCCGGCGGCGGCATCGGCTTCGGCTTGTGCGGGGACATCACGAACCCGGTGATCGACGAGGAAAAGATCATCAACCTGCGCCGGTATCACACCATCACCGAAAGCAAAAACGGCGCGGGGGCCGTGCCCATCAAAACGGACAGGGGCTGGATCCATATCGCCCACGGCGTGCGCAATACGGCAGCGGGGCTGCGGTACGTGCTGTACGCTTTCGCCACCGCTTTGAATGATCCCAGCCGGGTGATCGCCGAGCCCTCCGGCATGCTGCTGGGCCCCTTGGGCCGTGAACGGGTGGGCGACGTGAGCAACGTGGTGTTCACCAACGGGGCCATTGCCGATGCGGACGGAAAAGTGTACATGTATTACGCTTCCTCCGACACCCGCATGCACGTGGCCGAAACGGACGTGGGCAGACTGTGCGATTACGTTTTCAATACCCCCTCCGATCCTCTGCGCAGCGCGGACTGCGTGCGCCAGCGGGCGGAGCTGATCAGCAGGAACCTGAAATATCTGCGGGGGTAATCTGCTTCAGTCGAAAAAGGAGCCTGATCATGCAAGCTCCTTTTTTTGTATAAAAACAAAAAGCTGTGAACAGAGTATGATGATATTTGATCCATTTCCCGAAATTATGAAGGGTCTGTGACAAGGAAAGGCTATATTTTGTATAATTGTAAACATTTCATTCTAAATATTGTTTTTTATCGGCTTTTGTATTATAATATCCGCGGAACCAGTACAAATGGAAGGAGCAAGTGAAAATGCAGTACGTAAAGCGTGGAATCGCGGCGGTTTTATTGATCGTGCTCATGGTTTCCATGATTCCCGAGGCGATGGCCGCGTCCTATACGGGCACCATAAACGCCGATAAGGTGTTTTTCCGTAAAAAAGCCAGCACCAGCGCTGATTATTTTTGCTATTTGAATAAAGGCACAAAGGTCACTGTAACCGGTGTTCAGGGAAATTTTTACAAGGTCACTTACGATAAAAACACCGGCTACGTGATGAAAAAGTTCGTTACGCTTTCTTCCTCGGCGCAAAATGCGCTGGAAAAGAATTCTTCCTCCGCGAGCAAGAGCAAATATGCCAACGTAACCTCTATTTCCAAACTGGGCGATCCGCCGGACTACACCCAGAAGGGTTCCTCCGGCGACAGCGTGGAAAAGCTGCAGCAGGCGCTGAAGATCAAAGGCTACTTAAAAAGCACGGTGGACGGCAAATACGGTGATCTGACCGTTTCGGCGGTAAAAGCGTATCAGAAAGCCATGGGCCTGACCCAAACCGGCAAGGCGGACTACGCCACCATTAAAAAGCTGTTTGGCAAAGTGCTGTATACCACCGTTGCCAACGATCCCCAGATGAACGGGATCACCAAGATCTCCCAGATCACCGTCCCCGCCACCAGCAAAAAGGGCGACAGCGGCAAAAACGTGCTGGCCCTGCAGCGGGCGCTGAAAATCAAGGGTTATTACAAGCCCCCTATCGACGGCAAGTATGGCGATCAGACCGTGGCCGCGGTGAAAGCTTTCCAGAAAGCCAGAGGCCTGACCCAGGACGGTATCGCGGGCAACTTAACCATCAAAGCGCTGTTCGGCAAAAACGCCGCCAATTTTACCTATACCACTGAACGGCTGGATTGGTTCAGCAAAGGCGTCTATCTGTTCACAGGCAACTGTGAGTATACCATTAAGGACGTGAACACGGGCAAAATGTTTAAGGCCCGCCGCCGCTTCGGCAGCAACCATTTGGACAGCGAACCCCTGACCGCCAGCGACACCGCCATCATGAAATCCATTTACGGCGGCTCGTGGAGCTGGAACCGCCGGGCGATCCTGGTGCTGTACAACGGCCATGTGTACGCCGCTTCCATGAACGGGATGCCCCACGGCACTTATGCCATTACGAATAACAACTTCGACGGTCACTTCTGCATCCACTTCTATAACAGCCGCACCCATGAAACCAACAACGTGGATACCGCCCACCAGAACTGCGTGGCGCGGGCCATGAACGCCACCTGGTAAGGCAAGCAAGATTTTCAGCCCGCTTTTCCTGTTCAGGAGGCGGGCTGTTTTTAGGATGTGGCATGCATGAAGCTTTACGACGAAGTGTTGACCGGCGCGTTTATCCGCCGTCCCAACCGATTCATCGCCCATGTACAGACAGCGTATGGCGTCGAAATCTGCCACGTAAAGAATACGGGCCGCTGCGCGGAGCTGCTGACTCCCGGCGCGAAAGTGACCTTGGCCGTTGGGAAAAAACCCGGCCGAAAAACACGCTGCGATCTGGTCGCCGTGCAAAAAGGCGATTTATTCATCAATATGGACAGTCAGGCCCCCAACCGCGCGGCGGGAGAAGCGCTTCCCCGCCTGTTTCCCGGCCTGACGCTGCTCAAGCCCGAAGCGGTCTTCGGTGCGTCCCGGCTGGACTTTTATCTGGAGCAGGGGAACAGAAAAACCTATTTGGAGGTCAAGGGCGTGACCTTGGAGGAAAACGGCCTGGCCCTGTTCCCCGACGCGCCCACGGAACGGGGCGTAAAGCACTTGAAGGATCTGGAAAACTGCCTGCGGGCAGGCTTCGGCGCGGCGGTGCTGTTCGTGATCCAGATGCGGGGCGTTACGTGCTTTGCGCCCAACCGGAAGACCCATCCCGCTTTTGCCGACGCCCTGATACACGCCCGGGAAGCGGGCGTTCAGGTGATGGCTTACGATTGCGCCGTGACCAAGGACGGCATGACGATAAACGAGCCTGTTCCCGTCCGGCTTACATAGTTTTTCCGCAAGGAGCAGAACAGAAACCGGTGCGAAACGGGCCATACAAACCGAAGTATATGAAAAACAGAAAGGAAATGCTCCCTATGTATTCTTACGAACTGCATATGCACACCGCCGAAACCAGCAAATGCGGCAGATCCCCCGCCCGGGACATGGTAAAAGCCTACTATGACAAGGGTTTTTCCGGCGTTGTGGTCACCGATCACTTCATCAACGGCAATTCCTACGCCAACGATCCGGAAACCTGGAAGGAAAAAATGGACGTGTACCTGCGGGGGTATCTCGCCGCCAAGGAAGCGGGCGATAAGATTGGCCTGCCCGTGTACTTCGGCGTGGAATACACCCATTTGGGCGGCAACGGGGAAGATTATCTGCTGCTGGGCTTAAAGCCCGAGCATCTGTATCATGAGCTGGAAAACTGCGATAAATGGAGCATTGAATACCTGTGCGATGCGGTGCACGCCTTAGGCGGCATCGTGATCCGCGCCCATCCTTACCGGGAAGCGGGCTATATCCACCATCCCGGCATCGAGCGCCCCGGCCTGCCCATCGACGCCGTCGAGGTATTCAACGCGGGCAACAGTCAGGAAATTTTCAATATAAAAGCCCAGGAACTGGCCCTGCGGGAGGGCAAGCCCTGGACTGCCGGTTCGGATTCCCACCGGATCGAGGACGCGGGAAGGGCTTTCGTGGCCTTTGAGGAAAAGCCCGCCGATTACGCGCAGCTGTGCGATTTCATCCGCCGGGGCAAGGCGCTGGTTGTGTATCAGCAAAAGCCCCTGCCTATGGAATGATCCGCTATTAAAGAAATGATTGATCGTGAAGCTGGTTTTTCTGAAAGATCACTCCTGTGGCTGCGTAAATGAGTAAAACGGGAACACTGTATAGAACCGCGCCAGCGTAAGGCCCTGTATTCTTGAGCTCCAAATCATTCAGCGACAGGGAAGCGGGCAGCAGCGTTTCATCCCGCAGCAGGATCAACGGCTGTTCCACCAGATTCCATACTTCCGCAAAGCAAAGCAGCCCCAGAACGCACAAACCCGGTATCAGCTGCGGCAAAATGATTCGCACGTAAATGACCAGATGGGAGGCCGTATCCAAACGCGCCGCCTCCCATTGTTCTTCTGGTATAGAACGAATAAACAGCCATACCGTCAGCGGCCCCAGCGTGGAAAACGCCTGCAAGAAAATGACCGCGATTTGATGGTCATACAGGCCCGTCCATTTGCTCAAACGGAACACGGGCACCATGATGCTCTGAAAGGGCAGCAAAAGAAGGAGCACCATGAAAATCCTCGCCACAGCCGCCCGGTATTTTGTTTGTTTTGTCAGGTAAAGCCCGCCCAGCAAAGAAACGGGAAACTGAATCGCCAATGTGGCAAGCGAAAGGACGGCGGAGTTTTTGAACTGCGTCATGATTTCTTCGCTTTCAAACACCGCCCGATATTGAAGAAACGTAAGACTGCCGTTTTCCTGAACAAAGGACGCCAGCAAGAGAACAAGAAGCGGCAGAGAAAACAGGGTCAGAAACAAAAGTAAAATGACAGCGCTGGTTTTCTTCATGGCGCTTCCTTCCTTTTCTTTATCAGCAAAAACGCGGCGGCATAGAAAAGCAAAGCAGCCATGGTCAGGATCACGGCGGCAGCCGCCACATACTGAAAATTCATTTTCAGATATTGATGATTCATATAGTGCTGGAGCAAGTACAGTTCCGGGCTGGGATAGGCCCCGAACAAAAGATAGCTCTCCTTGTAAACGCGCAGCAGGAACATGAGCAGCACCATCCCCGCAAGGATCAGGCTCTTCCCGGAAAGCGGCAATTGAATGAAAAGATAGGCTTTCATTTTTCCGGCTCCGTCCAAGGCCGCCGCGTCTAAAATTTCCGCTGGGATCATCCGAAGCTCCGTCCACAGCAGCACCGATCCGATCCCGGAATACTTCCAAAGAAACAGGGTGATCAGCGCCCACCGGGAGGAAGCTGGATTTAGGAGAGCATTTGTGTCGAACATCCTTTTCCATATCGTGACCGCCGAAATGGAGGGGATCAGCAGCGGCAGGATCAGGATCGCCGCGCCAAGCTTCGCAATCTTGGGATGCCGCAGAAGCAGCGGCGCAAGAAAAAGAATCAGCGCAAAGGAAAGAAGCATCATGATCCCGCCCAGCAAAACCAGATTGACGCTGCCTAAAGCGAAGTATTTGTTTTGCAGCACCCAGATAAAATTATCCAGCCCCGCGAACCGATGATCGAAGGCGCTGCGGATGAAGGCGTACCACACCGTCATGCCAAACGGCAGCAGGTAAAACAGGGCAAATCCGGGCAGGCAGGCGGCTCCCGCCGCCCGGATCTCCCATGTTTGGCGTTTTGTATTTTTCATTGCTTATTCTCCCAGCACCATTTCCGCCTGCTGCTGCATGGCGGCGGCGAAGGCTTCCGCCGTGATCTCCCCCCGGTAATACGCAGGAAGCAGATCAACCTTTTGCCAGAATAATTCTCTGATCTCATTCATGGGCGTCGCACGCGCGATGGCTTCATTGAATACCCATTCCGTATCCTCCCTGATTTTTCCTTCGTATTGAGCCATAGCGGGGTCTTCATCACGGTATAAAGCCTTATCCCGCAGCCATTGGCCGTAATTCCGGTAATATTCTTGGGACACAGCCTCCGCCGAGCTGTAACAGGCCAGAAAATATTCCGCTTCCTCCGGATATTTGCTGTTGGCGTTTGCGTATAAATACCAGTTTACGCAAATATAAGGAGAATCCAGACCCTGGACGGAGGGCGGGAAAATCACCCGTTCCGCCTGGTCCATCCATTCCAGGCCGCCGCCGGTCACCCGCAGCAGGGTATTGGCGGGCAGGATATAGCTGTAGTTTTTCTCCCGCCCAATCAGGTTTTCCTGCGGATACAGCAGTCCTTTGTCGTTCATGTCCTTGTACAGCTTCAAAAGCCGCAGATATTCTTCTGTCTCAAAGTCCGTCGTACCCGCGTACATGTCCATGTGGGCAGTCTGGTACTGGTTCAGAAAATAGGGCGTATTTTCGTCGCACAAGAGATACAGATGCTCCTGGTGGGTTTGGTTCCAGGCGTCCGCTTTCTGCACCAACGCTTCAAATTCCTCCATGCTCCACGCGGCCTCGGGAATATTCCAGCCAATTTTTTCCGCCCATTCCTGGCTCACCGAAAAGGCATACAGCTGCAATACCCTCAAAACCCCAAACTGCCTGCCGCCGGCGGATACCAGCCCTTTCAGATCGCGCCAGTCTTCCCAGTTCTTTTGAATGTCCGGGTTATCGGTCAAGTCCCGCACAACGCCGTTTTTCAGCAGCATGCCGCCCGGCGTGCTGAGGGAGAACAAATTGCCAAACACGTCGATGCCGCCCTCCCCGGCCATCAGCTCGGTGCTCACCACCCGCGCGTCCTCGATAGTTCGGAACACCAATTCCACGTCCGGGTATTGCTGACGGAAGCGCCGGATGGCCGCTTCCATCACGGGCGCGTCCGCGCTGCCCCCGTTTACGATATACAATTCATGCAGCACCTTTACGCCGCTGAGCGCGCTGATCCGAAAGCTTTTCACGTCCCGATTCCCCGAACCCAGCAGATACAGGTTTTCCCGATTGCGGTTCACATAGTCCGCCCAGGCGGGCACGGCTTCCCCCGTATCCCGCATTTCCCCCGTGCGGGCGTTGATGAGCAGCAAACGCTTCTGCCCGCCCGCTTCATTTTGGATGAGGGCCAGTACCAATGGATCGCCTTCGTTTTCCCGGCCTGCCGTCAGCGACAGGATGCCGCCAGCCTGAACGGGCGGGCATAGAAGCCGCCCATTGCTTAAATCAATGACCGCCAGCTCTTTTTTCTCCGCGCTGTAAGCGTACAGTGTGCCGCCGTAAGCGGCAAACGCGCTGATGCGCTCATTTGCCCAGCCGTCCGCAGAAACGGGGGTTTCCTGCTCCGTCACAAACGGATTGATCCGCACCACCTGACCCTGAACCTGGGCGGTATTGGCCAGAATATAGGCCACGCTATGGGTGACCTGTAAATCGGCCACGTTATATTTGCCGTTCACTGTGCGCCCCGGCGTTTGGGCCCAGCCCCCCTGGGTAATATTTTTCAGCCAGGTCTGCCCATCCTGCCGGGTGATGTAATACAAGCCGGTTTCCATATCGTCCGCCGCGATGAAGCGGATGTTCTCATCCTCTAAGATCACCCGGGGCCGCTTGTCACCTTCCCCCTGGTAGGTCACCTGTCCATCCGCATACCGCCACAGTCCATAGGTACTGACGGATGCGGGTTTGTTCATCAGCGCCAGCGCCAGCGCGGTAGCCGTGATCAAGAGCAGGGAAGCAATCAGCACGGGCACGGCGTACCGCTTTCTTGCAAAAGATAGGGGCGCTTTCTTTTGATACCGCAAAAGGATGCGCTCCGTTAGGCCCTTATCCCCTTTCAGCCCGCCATAGCCTGCGTTGACCGCGTTTCGGATTTCTTCTTCCCACGCTTTTTTCATGTGCTTTCCCTCCCCGGATCCGTTTGCAGCGACCTGTGCAATTGTTCCTTCGCGCGTTTCAGCCTGCCCGCCACAGAGGACTGGGACAGGCCGAGAATGCCCGCGATTTCCGTTTCTGAAAAGCCCTGGTAATACCGAAGCAATATGACCTCCCGCTGCTTTTCGTTCAGGCTGGCAATGGCCCGGTTCAAATCGATCACTTCATCGGACAGGGGAGGCCCGGCGGGGTCCGGCAGCATGTCGGGCGTCACATGGCGATTGATCCGTTTGAACCAGGCATTCCGCAGGATATCCCGGCTGCAGTTCATGGCGATTTTGTACAGCCAGGCTTTTTCATTCAATTCGGGCCGGAGGCTGTCCAGTTTGCGGTATACTTTCATAAACGTTTCCTGCACCGCGTCCTCCGCCAGCATCCGATCCTGCAAGCAGCAAGCACACAGGCGCAGCAGCTCTGTCTGATAAGTTTTTACGATGCGGCGAAATATCGCTTCGCGTTCTTCCTGCGTGAGTTTCAACGCGGCGTTCCCCTCCTTCCCTCTATTCATATTACGTTGATCATCATCCCATTTATCGCATCACATACGGTGATTTTTCATTTCTTTCCAAACAAGCAGAAAACCGCCGGCACGGTCTTCCCGACCATGCCGGCGGCTGCAATTTTTTTAATCAATAGGCTTTGGCGAAATACATGACCTTGCTGGCTTTCCGGCCGCAGCAGACGCAGGTATCGCCGATAGGCGTCTGGTCGAAGGGCATGTTGCGGGAGGTGGCGTTGGTTTCTTCCTTGATCTTGTCCTCGCAGGCCCGGTCGCCGCACCACATAGCACGGGCATAGCCGCCTTCCACCTGAGCTTTCAGCTCCTCGTAGGTGTGCACGTCCTTGGTGTGGGAGAGGCGGAACTCGTCGGCGATGCGGAACATGTTCTCCTGGATATCGGAAAGCAGCTTTTTCAGTTCTTCCGCCAGATTGTTCAGGCTGATGGTGCTCTTTTCAAAGGTATCCCGGCGCATCACGGTGGCAACGCCGTTTTCAATATCCTTGGGGCCGATCTCCACGCGGACGGGCACGCCTTTCAGCTCCCATTCGTTGAACTTCCAGCCGGGAGATACGTTGTCCCGGTCGTCCAGCTTCACGCGGATCCCGGCGGCTTTCAGGGCTTCAAAGGCTTCCTCGCACTTTTCCATCACGCCGCCCTTGTGGGCCGCGATGGGCAGGATCACCGCCTGGAAGGGCGCGATCATGGGGGGCAGTTTCAGGCCGCGCTCGTCGCCGTGGGTCATGATGATGGCCCCGATCAGGCGGGTGCTTACGCCCCAGCTGGTTTCGTGGCAGTATTCCAGCTTACTGTCCTTGCTCAGGTACTGGATGTTGAAAGGAATGGCGAAGTTGGTGCCGAAATTGTGGCTGGTGCCCGCCTGCAGGGCCTTGCCGTCCTGCATCATGGCTTCCACGGAATAGGTGGCCCGGGCGCCCGCGAACTTTTCCTTATCGGATTTCTGGCCCGCGAACACGGGAATGGACAGGTTCTTTTCGCAGAACGTCTTGTACACGTTCAGCATCATCTGGGTTTCTTCCTCGGCTTCCTCGGCGGTAGCGTGGACGGTGTGGCCCTCCTGCCACCAGAATTCCGCCGTGCGCAGGAAAGGCCGGGTGGTCTTTTCCCAGCGCATCACGCTGCACCACTGGTTATATTTGAGGGGCAGGTCGCGGTAGGATTGCACCCACTTGGAAAACATGGTGCAGAAAATGGTTTCGCTGGTGGGGCGCACAGCCAGGCGCTCCTGCAGCTTTTCCGTACCGCCCTGGGTGACCCACGCCACCTCGGGAGCAAAGCCCTCCACGTGGTCGGCTTCTTTCAGCAGCAGGGATTCGGGGATCAGCATGGGCATGGACACATTTTCGTGGCCCGTTTCCTTGAACATGGCGTCCAGCTGCTCATGGATCAGTTCCCAAATGCGGTTGCCGTAGGGCTTCAGCGCCATGCAGCCGCGCACGGGGGTATAGTCCATCAGATCGGTCTGGGTCACCACGTCGGTATACCACTGGGAGAAATTTTCGTCCCTGGGGGTGATGTGCTGCACGAATTCCTGTTTCTTTTCCTTGGCCATTGATAATCCACCTCCAAAAATAAAAGCTTCGTTCCTCATGCAGGGACGAAGTCTTGCTTCGCGGTACCACCTTGCTTGGCGCGATAAAACGCGCCCGGCTTTCATCGCCCTGTAACGGGAGCGCCCCGGCGGGGATTGGCCGCTGGCCCACGGGCGGGACTGCCTGCCTTGCGCGCTTTCAGCCTGAGGCGCGCTCTCTGCGTTTGGCGGCATAAACCCGTGCATTGCCTGTAAACAAGGGCATTATATACCAAGACTGCGAAAATTTCAACTGTCGCGCTAAATTTCTCTTTTACGGTTTCCCCCCAGGCCCCCTGAGAAAGCAAAAAAAATTGTCGAAGAAGATTTCTTTTTAAATAAAGCCTTCATTCATGTTTGATTCGGTTGAATTATGGATGCAAATGTGGTACACTGGAGAAAAGAAAGCGTATACAGGGCTCAAGGAGGCATTTTCCTATGATGAACAAACGATATTTAGTGGCGCTGGACCAGGGCACCACCAGTTCCCGGGCCGTAGTATTCACTTTGGAGGGCCACATGATCACCGCCGCCGCCCAGGAATTTCCCCAGCACTATCCCCATCCCGGCTGGGTGGAGCATGACCCCGCCGACATCCTTTCCACCCAGATCGAAGCCCTGCGCACCGCTGTGCGCAAGGCGGAAATCGATCCCAATGAAATCGCCGCCATCGGCATCACCAACCAGCGGGAAACCACCTTCCTGTGGGAAAAAGAAACCGGGGCCTGCCTGTACAACGCCATCGTGTGGCAGTGCCGCCGCACCGCGCCCATCATTGAAAAGCTCATGGCGGACGGCTACGGCGACGTGATCCGGCAAAAGACCGGCCTGGTGCCCGACGCTTACTTCGCGGGCAGCAAAATCAAATGGCTACTGGACGAACTGAACCTGCGGGATCGGGCGAAAAAGGGCGAAATCTGCTTCGGCACCGTGGATTCCTTTCTGGCCTGGCATTTGGTGGAGGGTCACCCCCACGTCACCGACGCCACCAACGCCGGGCGCACCATGCTGTTTAACCTGCACACCCAGCAATGGGACGACGAGCTGCTGTCCATCCTGGATATTCCCCGGGAAATTCTGCCGGAGGTCGTGGATACGGCCCACGTGGTGGGCATGCTGCGAGAAGACCTGCTGGGCGCGCGCATCCCGGTTGCCTCTCTGGTAGGCGACCAGCACGCGGCCTTGTTCGGCCAGGCGTGCTTTAAGGAGGGCGACGTAAAGAACACCTACGGCACCGGCTGCTTCATGCTCATGAACGCGGGGCACGAATTCCGCCTTTCCCAGTGCGGCCTGCTCACCACCATGGCCTGGCGGCTGAACGGCGTGCCCACCTTCGCCTTTGAGGGCAGCGTGTTCATGGCCGGGGCTACCATCCAATGGCTGCGGGACGAAATGCACATGATTTCCTCCGCCGCCGAAAGCGAGCCGGTGGCCGCCTCCGTTTCCGATACCGGCGGGGTGTATCTGGTGCCCGCGTTCACGGGCCTGGGCGCGCCTTATTGGAACATGTACACGCGAGGCACCCTGGTGGGCATGACCCGGGGCACGGGCCGGGCCCACATCGTCCGCGCCGCCCTGGAAAGCATCGCCTACCAGAGCCGGGACCTGTTCTCCGCCATGGCCCAGGACTGCGGCCAGCCAAGCGCCGCCCTGCGGGTGGACGGCGGGGCCAGCGCCAATAAGCTGCTCATGCAGTTCCAGGCCGATCTGTTGGGCGTGCCCGTACAGCGGCCAGCCGTGCTGGAAACCACCGCCCTGGGCGCGGCGCTGCTGGCCGGGCTGGGCGTGGGCATCTATAAAGACCTGAAAGAAACCGCCTCCGGCTGGCACGTTGCCGATTCCTTCAAGCCCCAAATGGACGAAGCCCGCCGAGAAGAACTGCTCACCGGCTGGCACCGGGCGGTGGACGGGGCCTTGCATTGGGCGGAATCCAATAAATAATTCCTTGACGGAATACGAAACTTCGTGTATACTGTTCCCCGAACTGAATACCTTATCCAGAGCGGCTGAGGGACTGGCCCGATGAAGCCCGGCAACCGGCGGGAAACCGCAAGGTGCTAATTCCAGCAATACGGAAACGTATTGGCAGATAAGGCGCAAACGAAAGATATTTTTCATGCCGCTTGTCTGTGACAGGCGGCATTTTTGCGGCCCGGACGGTGTTCAGAGGGGATCGTCGCCGTGCGCCCATACGGGGCCCGGCGACACGCGAAACGGCTTCGCCGTTCGCTGATCCAATACCAAAAACAAAGGAGAAAGAGACCATGCGCACATTATTCACTTCTGAATCCGTTACCGAAGGGCATCCGGACAAAATCTGCGACCAGATTTCCGACGCCGTGCTGGACGAGCTGCTTCGGCAGGACCCCTATTCCCGCGTCGCCTGCGAAACCTGCGCCACCACGGGCCTGATTTTGGTCATGGGCGAAATCACCACCAAAGGTTACGTGCCCATCGCGGACATCGTTCGCAAGGTGGTGAACGAAATCGGCTACGACCGGGCCAAGAAGGGCTTTGACGGGGAATCCTGCGCCGTGCTCACCGCCGTGCACGATCAGTCCCCCGACATCGCCCAGGGCGTGGACGACGCTTTGGAAACCCGTTCCTCGGAAGAAAACGAAACCGGCGCGGGCGATCAGGGCATGATGTTCGGCTTCGCCTGCGACGAAACGCCCGAAATGATGCCCATGCCCATCGCCCTGGCGCACCGGCTCACCCGGCGCATGGCGGTGGTGCGCAAGACCGGAATTTGCCCCTGGATGCGCCCCGACGGCAAGGCCCAGGTGACCGTGGTGTACGAGGACGGCAAGCCCGTGGCGGTGGACACCGTCGTGATCTCCACTCAGCACGACGACGCCGTGACCCATGAGCAAATCGAGCGCGCCATGATCGAGGACGTGATCAAGCAGGTGATCCCCGCCGAACTGCTGAGCGCGGATACCAAGTATTTCATCAACCCCACCGGGCGTTTTGTGGTGGGCGGCCCCGCGGGCGACAGCGGCCTGACCGGGCGCAAGATCATCGTGGACACCTACGGCGGCTACGCCCCCCACGGCGGCGGCGCTTTCTCCGGCAAGGACCCCACCAAGGTGGATCGTTCCGCCGCTTACGCCGCCCGGCACGCGGCCAAAAACGTGGTGGCCGCCGGCTTGGCCCGCCAGTGCGAAATCGCCCTGGCCTACGCCATCGGCGTGGCCCAGCCCGTATCCTTCCAGGTGAACACTCGTGGCACCGGCATTCTGCCCGACGCCGAAATCGCCAAGCTGGTGGAAAAGGTGTTCGACATGCGGCCCGACGCCATCATCAAGCGCCTGGACCTGCGCCGTCCCATCTACCGCCAGACCGCCGCTTACGGCCATTTCGGCCGCACGGATATCGACCTGCCCTGGGAACGGCTGGATCAGGTGGACGCCCTGAAAGCCGCCGCCAGCGCCGGAAAAGTGCTGTAAATATTTACTTTGGTCCAGTCATACCAACCCTTCGAGGGGGAAACTGCGGCATGAACGCGGAACCGTTGATCAAAGAAAGAAAAGCGCTTTACAATTCGGCGGAAGCGCGGGTGAACCTGTTCAATGTCAAATGCCTCGCTGCGTTGCTCGTACTGATGCTGACCACGGAGATTTTGACCGAGCTGGGCATTTTCACGGTGGAAAAGGCCGCCGTACGGCTGTGCGCGGCAATCGGCACCGTGCTGTTCAGCCTGCCGGGACTGGTCTATTTGATCCACGATAAAGCGCTGCGCCGTGAAGAAACCGTGCTGAAAAAAGGCTGGTTCAAATATCTGACGATCGTTTCGGGGTTTTGCGGCATCGGCGTGCTGTGCACGGCCCTCACCTTTCAATCGGTGATCCTGCTGGCGCTGCCGCCCATCTTCGCCGCCCAGTACCGGGATCAGAAGCGCCTGCTGCTGTGGACGCTGATCTTCACGGCGCTGCTGACGCTGGCGAGCGTATACGGCGGTTTCTTCTTCGGCCTGGCGGACCGGAACATGCTCAAGGGCGCGGTGAACCCGGAAACGCTCTCCCGGGCCGAACGGCTGGCCCTGGGTGCACCCCAGCGGATGAAGGAGCTGTTCTGGCATTACGTCATGCCGCGGCTGATCTGCCTTACGTCGGTGGCGTTGGTGGCCTCCGGCATCACCCGGCGGAACGCCAAAATGCTGGAGGATCAGGCGTACCTGTCCGAACGGATTCAGGAGGAAATGGAGCGCAGGAACGGCCTGCAAACCCGCGTGATCGACGCCCTGGCCACCCTCATCGAAACCCGCGACGTAGGCACCGGCGAGCACGTGTTCCGCACCAAGAAGTATGTGGGCATGATCGCCCGGCAAATGCAGAAGGACGATCAGTACAAAGCCTTCCTCACCGATCATACGATCCTGGAAATCGAAAACGCCGCGGCGCTGCACGATGTGGGCAAAATCGCCGTCAGCGACCTGATCCTGCTGAAGCCCGGCAGGCTCACCCCGGAGGAATTTGAAGAAATCAAGAAGCATTCCACCAAGGGCGGCCAGGTGATCCGGAACATTTTCTCCACCTTCGAGGACGACGCCGCTTTCCTGAAAATCGCCGAGGATATCGCCGTGTCCCACCATGAAAAATGGAACGGCACGGGCTATCCCGCCGGGCTCAAGGGCGAGGAAATCCCCCTGCCCGCCCGGATCATGGCCGTTGCGGACGTGTTCGACGCCCTGGTGTCCGTGCGGGTATACAAGCCCGCCATGACCCCGGAAGCCGCCCTGGACCTGATCGTTTCCGAAAGCGGCTCCCATTTCGATCCGGACATCATCCGTGTGGTATCCGGCATGCGGCGGGAACTGATCGACGCGGCAAACACGCCCGTGAAATAATTTTTTCTGCACTTCAAAGGCCCCGGCTTCCTGATCGGCCGGGGCTTTGTTTTGTTTCGTAACGGGAAATCGACGGGCATAGAAACGATCATTTTTCGCAGGCGTGACGGCGTCGGTTATTTCTTCCTCGTTTTTTTTGCAATAAAAACCGCTTGTTTGGGCAGACTGTGAAAAAACGGGATGAGGTGATGTGATTGCTGTATTTGCAGCTGAAAGCCCGGGCCACCATAAAGCCCGGCGAACAATTGCTGGTGCGCCATGTTGCCGACGCGCTGGACGCCCAGGGCGCGCGGGTGATGGATCTGCCGGTGGAATGTACGAAAAATGAAGGCGTGTGGCGGTTGCCCGCCATGGCGCTGGTCAAGGCCGTGATCGGCGTCTGCCCCGACCTGACGGTGCTGGGCCCGGCGGAGTGCTTCGTGCATATCGTGCCGGAAAACAAGCGGACCCATACCCACGCCCTGCGCACCGCCCTGGCTTTTTTGATCCTTATGGCGGGCAGCGCCTTGGCCATCACCTGGTTTCACGCCGATGTGAACATGATGGACGCACAGCAATCCCTGTACCGCCTGATCACGGGCCGTCAGGCGGAAAACGCCTGGCTGATCACAGCGCCCTATGCCGCCGGCGTGTTCATCGGCGTCGCGCTGTATTACGCGCTGCTGGGCCGCAAACGCACGGTAGCGCCGCTGGAAATCAAACTGGAGGAATACCGCCAGTCCGCCGAGCAGGTTTCGGGGTTGACCCCATGACGGCGGTGCTGCTGGGCCTGATGGGCGGCCTTACGGTGGGCGTATGCGCCGCGCCGCTTTGGATGATGCTGCAATTGCCCATGCGGCTGACGGATATCCTGGGCATCAAGGCCAATATGCGCCTGTGCGCCGCTGCCCTGGCGGTAGGCTCGGCGCTGGGCACCCTGCACGCCGCGGGCTTTCTGCCCGCGTTCGCGGGCATGAGCGCCATGGGCTTAGGCGGCATGTTCGTGGGCATGTTAGGCTCCGCCCTTGCGGAAGCGGTGGAGGTGATCCCGGTGTTTTTCGACCGCCTTTCCATTACCGCCGATATGCGCTACGCCGCCGCCGCTCTGGCCCTGGGGAAAACGGCGGGCGTGATCGTGTATGGGCTGATGAACGGGTAAAGAACAGAGTGGAGAGTGGAGATAATATAGCAAGATCAATGTGAGGATGAAAAGTATTTACATTATAAAATCTCAACTCCCAACTCTCACATCTCAACTCTCCTGAAAAACTCAAAACCAGGAGGACGCATGTTGAACCATCCCACTTTCCCTTCTCCCCTGGATTATTTGCCCCGGCCCGGCATGCGGGAGATTCGCGCGAAACCCGCCGCGAACGCGGCCCTGCCCCGCGTCCGATATGAAAGGAGTGCCGACAATGGCGGAAAAGAATCTGAAATATGAAGCGAAGCAAGTATTGGAACGCTATGCAAATCTGGTTGCGCGGCTGACCCCCAAATCCAAATTGGGGCAGGGATGCCTGCGCGCCTTCTGGGTGGGCGGCTGTATCTGCGTGCTGGGGCAGGCCCTGGCGGATATGGGCACGGCTTGGCTGCAGCTGACCGCGTCCGCCGCATCCGGCTTCGCGTCCGTAACGCTGGTTTTTTTGACCGCGCTGCTCACCGGCATCGGGATATTCGACCGCATCGCCCGGTACGCGGGGGCGGGCACGGTGGTGCCCATTACGGGCTTTGCCAATGCCATGACCTCCCCCGCCATGGAATTCAAGCCGGAGGGCTGGGTGCTGGGCACGGGCGCGCGGCTGTTCACCATTGCCGGTCCTGTGCTGGTGTACGGCATCAGCGCTTCGGTGATCGTGGGCATCCTGTACTATTTCATCCGTTGGCAATAAAGGAGGAATCGCTATGCCGCTGCATCGCGCGGGCGATCACACCATCGTTTTTCCCAACCGTCCCCGCATCGCAGAAAGCGCGGCCGTGGTGGGGCCCAAGGAAGGCCGCGGCCCTCACGCCGACGGCTTTGATCTGGTGCTGGAGGACGCCCTTTTCGGCCAGGAGAGCTATGAACAGGCGGAACACGCCATGTTTCAGGAGGCCTGCGAACGGTGTCTCAAAAAAGCAGATATGCCCAAGGAGCGGGTGCAGGCCCTGCTGGGCGGCGATCTGCTGAACCAGATTATGGCCGCTTCCCTGGCTGCGCGGGAACTGTCCATCCCCTTCCTGGGGCTGTATGGGGCCTGCTCCACCATGGCGGAATCCCTGATTTTGGGCAGCGTGCTGGTGGACGGCGGCTATGCTTCCCCCGTGCTCTGCGCCGCTGGCAGCCACTATTGCACCGCCGAGCGGCAGTACCGTTTCCCCTTAGAATACGGCAATCAGCGCACCCCTGCCGCCCAATGGACGGTGACGGGGGCAGGCGCGTGCCTCCTGACGAAGGAAGGATCTGCTTTGGCCCATGTGACCCACGCCACCATCGGCCAGGTGATCGATTTGGGCATTCGGGACGCCAACAACATGGGGGCGGCCATGGCCCCCGCCGCCGTGGACACCTTATGCCGCCATTTCCTGGATACGGGCCGGAAGCCCGGTGATTACGACCGGGTGATTACCGGCGATTTAGGGCAGGTTGGCGCGGATATCCTGCATGAACTCATGGCGGAACGGGGCTATCCCCTCCCGGAAGGCCGATATATGGACTGCGGCCTGAGCATTTTCCATAAAGAGGACGACGTACACGCCGGGGGCAGCGGATGCGGATGCTCCGCCTCCATTTTGAGCGCGGCCATCCTGCCGCGATTGAAACGCGGGGAATGGCGGCGGGTACTGTTCATGGCCACCGGCGCGCTGCTCAGCCCCACCACCAGCCAGCAGGGCGAAACCATCCCCGGCATAGCCCACGCGGTGGTGCTGGAAGGAGGAGAAGAATAATGCTGCTGTATCTGAAAGTATTTATTGTCGGAGGACTGCTGTGCGTCCTGGGCGAAATCCTGATTTTGAAAACCAAGCTGACCCCCGCCCGCATTTTGGTGCTGTACGTCACCGCCGGCGTTGTGCTCAGCGCCTTGGGGCTGTACACGCCCCTGGTTCGTTTCGCCGCCGCCGGAGCCACCGTGCCGCTGACGGGTTTTGGTCATCTGCTGGCCCAGGGGGCTATCTCCGCCGTACAGGAAACGGGCCTGCTGGGGGCGTTTACCGGCGGCGTCACCGCCGCCGCCGGGGGCATTGCCGCCGCCGTTTTCTTCGGCTTTTTGGCGGCAATATGCTTTAAACCCAAGCCCAAAGATTATTGATCGTTCAAGGACAATCCAGTCCGCTCCATAGCCATCACCACCACAGGAATTAACACAAGATGCAGTATGATGCCGGGGATGGCGTTGGTGACCGCCCCGGCCAGAAACAGGGCGGGGGTGAACTCGCTGTGAATGATGCCGGATAAAATCATTTGCGCGCCGCCCCACATCAAACGGCCCGCGATCATGGCAAGAATCAGAACAATATAAACCTTGCCCTTCATCTTCGGCAGCGTTTTGTAAAGCAGACCCGAAACAGCGCCGTAAACAGCCAGTTCAAAAGTCATGGCCACGGCGGTGGGAAACAGCGCGGGCATGCCGAACAGGACGGACCGCAAAAGCGGTGCGATAAACCCCACCGCCAGCCCCCAGGGCCAGCCGCACAGAAAACCGCACAGCAGAACGGGGATGTGCATGGGGCACAGCATGGCACCGATTTCAGGAATCTGGCCCGTGATAAAGGGCAGCACCAGCGCAATGCCCAAATACAGGGCGGCATAGGTCATTTTTCGCGTTTGACGGGACGAAAGTCCCTTTTTTGTATTCATCATGCTTTTCCTTCCGGCGGCAATTACGGCTCGCCAAGGCTCAAATAGTAAATTCCTTCCCCCGCCATGCCCGTGGCTTCCTCCGTCAGCGCTCTCAGCGCCTGGGCCGGATCCACGTCGGCATATACATCGGGGTTGGCCGTTTGGGCAATCACCAGCCCGGCAGCCAAACGCAGGTGCGGCGCTTCCAGCATGTCCTGTGAAAGCAGCAGCACCCGTTTGTTTTTTACGGCGTCCATCTCCTGCCAGCCGGGCCGGGAAAGGAGGGTTTGCAGCTCCGCCGCTGCTGCCGCCGCGTTCAGCACGCCGCCGCCCAATACGCTCCTTGGCACGATTTTTACGATGATTTCCGGGTTTTTCCGGCTCACCCAGCCGTCGTCCACCTTCAAATTCTCCGGAAGCAGCCGGGCGGACACGTCGTAAGCCCCCGCATCCAGGATCAATTGGTGTTCATCCGAGGTTTTGTGTACGGTCACATGGTCTTCCACCGTTTCCCAATAGAGGTTCAGCCGCTTGCACACATACAGGGATTCGGAGCGCTCTTTCAGCAGCACGGTATAATACCGAAAAGCGCTGTCGGCCATTTCCGCGTCCGCAGCCGTGCCCATGCGATCCGATTCCGGGGCGGAAACGGTTTGACGGGCCGTTTCGGCCGCGTCGGCGTTCAGCCGGGCGGCAGGCAGGCCCGAATCGATGGCAATATAAGCCCCTTCCCCTTCCCCGGGGCCGTGCAGGGCGCGATCCGTGCCCGCCACGATTTCCACGGCGGCGTTTTCGTCAAATTCCTTTTGGGCGGCCTCGGGGTTTTCTGTCGTGCGGTCCGGGTTTTCTCCCGCGTCTGCTTCCGTTTGGCCGCTTCCCATGCTTTCCCCGGCAGCAGCGTTTTTATCGGCATCCGTCGGGGCTGATTGAATGATGCGCGCCCGGCAGCCCGTCAGCATCAGACATATAAAGAGAAGCAACACATATTTTTTCATTCGTGCAGGCATTTTCCGTACCTCAGCCGCAGCTTTTCCTTCCAGTCCGCTTCGTCAAAGAAAATCCGCTCCGTTTCAGAAAGAAACAGACGGGTTTGTTCCCGTTGGGCTTCCGTCATGGGATGCTCGCTGTATGCGGCTTCCTCAAACAGCGCGGCGCAGGCGGCGTATTGCTCTTTGTAGCTTTCGGGCAGACGCTCCGGGAACGCTTCCGCCCACTGGCGGTAGGGCAGGTTTCCCCCGCCGCAGCCGCCGGTTTCCAGGTACTTTGCCGCGTGACGGAACATGGCGCAGAGCGCCTCCCCCGGGTTTTCCGATTGAAACATCCGCCGGGCTTCCTGGGCTTTCTTCCTGCGGGCGTTTCCATACAGAAATGGCAGGAAGGGCAGCACCACCACCGCCGCGGACAGCAGCAGGAGCAGCGTGATTTTCAAATAATCGATCCAGCGGGGCTTTGAAATCTGCTGTTCCTCCACGGTAAGCAGCCGGTATTCTTTCCTTGCTTCCGATTTTTCCTCCCCCGTCAGCAAAGAACGGCTGTTCATGTGCCGGGTTTCCAGGGCTGAATCCGGGTTTTCGCCTGTCAGGGCGTCTTCCTGCCGGGTCACAGGGGCCAAAGAATCCCTTACGGTTTCCGATAAGCTTTCCGTGGCCGCGTCTGTGCCGGGCAAAAGCGCCGCTGAAATCACCATTGCCACCAGCGCCAGGGCCGCAAAGGGCAATGCGCTTTTTTTCGGAGAACCAAACAGCACAACGCCAAGGCCCAGCAATAAAAACAGCGCCGCGTTGCCCCACGCGGGCAGGGACAAGCCGAAATACGCCTGCAAAAGTGCTGCCAGAACCGCAAACAGCAGCAGCAAAAGCCTGCTGCGCAGAGCAAGCGCCAGCCCGAAATAGCTGCCGATCAAAACAGATGTCAGCACCCACGCAAATACCGCGGACTGATTCTCAGGCGTTTGGAAATAATCATAAGCATAGGCGTTCGCCCGCTCGCTGGCGGCAAAGAGCTGATTGCACAGGGCCAGGGCGCTCATCCTCGCCGAAGGCAGGAAAAAAAACAAAAAGAGAGACCCGGCCATCACGGCGCAAAAGAAAACTGCCGCTTTCCGATAGAAGGCATTTTTCCTTTTCATCTTTTTTCACAGCTCCAGTTCCGGTTCTTCCCGTGATACGTTTACCACCCGGAGGTCGGGATTTCCGTCTTTACTGTGGGGCAGCACCAAGGTGACCGCCCCAATTTCCCGCAGACTGATACAATCCGTATCGGGGCGGGGGCTGAAAACCACTGCATGATCCGCCCGAAAATCGGGGTAAGCGCGGCTGAACGCCGTCCCGATGCTTTCCTCTCCTTCCAGCCCCTGGGCGCTGAGCAGTGCCCGCATGGCAAGATAATCGTTCATACAGGCAATATCTATCCATTCCAGGCCGCCCCGGTCCAGCCAGGAAATGCTGTGGGCAACGCCCTCCTCCCTGAGGGCCCGGCTCACCGAAAGCAGCGCTTCCACCGCGCCGTCCATATCCTGGGGATCGATGCCGTAGCCCGATGTTTCCAGAAGCAGCAGGACGGAGCCCGCCAAGGGCTGTTCTTCTTCCCGAACCAGTACCCGGTCTGTTTTCGCCGACAGCTTCCAATGGATGCGCCGCACGGGATCCCCCGGCGCGTATTCCCGCACGCCGCCGTTCTCCGTTTCCAGGCCATCCCGCCGAAGCTGGCCGGGCAGTTCCTCCCGCTGGGGTTCTGAAAGCATGGCGTTTCGTTTGATCCGTATCGGGTACAGATCGGGCAGGACCAGCAGGGAAACGCCGTCGAAAGCCTTACAGGAAAAGCGAATCAGGCCCAGCCAATCCCGGGCTGTCAGCGCTTTGGCACTGATATACAGCGTGCCGCAATGGGCGTTTCTTACGGCAAAGCATTCTTTTCCCTCGATCTCCCAAGTGCTTATTTCATGGTTCATCAAATGCTCCGAACGCACCCGGCAGGAAAGCACGCAGCCGATTTTCGTCCAGGGGCCGGACAGGTCGCACCGGCACGCTGCCGTTTCCCCTTTTTTCGCGCTTTCGGGCACGGTCAGGCGGCAGGACGCTTTTTTCGCCGTCCAGGCGGCGCAGCACACGGAAAAGGCCGGAACGATCACGGAAGCCAGCAGCACCGCCCGGGTGCCCGTGTTGTTTTCAAAGAAATACAGGGTTGCCGCCGCCAGCAGCCAGCACGCATACCCCACCCTGCGGAAAATCACGCTTTTTCTCCGCGGTCGGGGTTCGCCGTGTCGCGCAGCAGGGCGTCCAAAGCCTGCGCCGGATCAATCCCTTCCGCCCGGGCCTTCCGGCTGAGCACCACGCGGTGCGCGCACACGTCACGGAACACGGCCTGCACGTCCGCCCCCGTCACATAATCCCGTCCCTCGGCGTAAGCCCTGGCCTGACTCATCCGCTGCACATGCAGCGTGCCCCGGGGGCTGACGCCCACGTCCAGCATGGGATGGGCCCGGGAAGCGACGCATAGGCGGGTGATATAATCCACAATGGCGTCCTTTACCGTTACCCGCCGGGCGTCCCGCTGCATAGCCAGCAGCGTTTCCCGGCTCATGACGGTTTGTACATTTTCCAGCGGATCGCCGCTCTGCCGGGCACGGAGCATGTCCATCTGGGCGTCGTGATCGGGATAGCCCACGGTAAGGCACACCATAAACCGGTCCATTTGGGCATACGGCAGAGCCTGGGTTCCCGCCATGCCCACCCGGTTCTGGGTGGCGATCACCAGGAAGGGCTTTTCCATGGGGTAGGTGTTGCCGTCCACCGTCACCTGCTTTTCCTCCATGGCCTCCAATAAGGCGGACTGGGTCTTGCTGGAGGTGCGGTTGATTTCGTCCCCCAGCAGCAGGTTCGCGCCGCTTACGACGCCGGGGCGGTACAGGAACGTCCCGCTGTCCTTATCGTACAGGGAAAAGCCCACGATATCGGAGGGCAGCACGTCGGGGGTGAATTGGATGCGGCGGCAGCACAAATCGAGGGCCTTTCCCAGGGCCACGGCCAGGGAGGTTTTCCCCACCCCCGGCACGTCGTCCAGCAGAATATGCCCGTCGGCGATCACCGCCGTTAAAACCTTGCCGATCACATCCGATTTTCCGGCGATCACCTTTTCCAGTTCCCGCCGGACTGCTTCCAATTCAGTCCTCAACGATGCCGCCTCCCTAAACCCATAATTCCACATATTAGCTCGCAAAAAGTGGAAAGTGAAAAGCGGAAAGTGGAGATGTTTTGAAGCGTGTCTAAACTACATCTTTTCACTTTTCACTCTTCAATTTTCACTTTGGCAAAACTGAACAAACGCCTGATTCGTATTATTGAATCGCAATGCGTCCCTGGGGCACGGCGTATTCTTCGCCGATCACGTTGTTCAGCTCTTCCGCTAAATAGCGCCATACCACGTCCCGCACAACGGCGGTGGTGATGGTGGAGCGCTCATTCAACTGGGCTGCTTCCTTGAACATATAGGAGGAATCCATGCCGTTGAAATTGGCGTTGCTGGTGATCACGGCATACACAGCTTCCGTATCGAAAGCTTGGCCGTTCACTTCGGTGATGGTCACCCGGGAGAGGGACGCGGCTTTGAACCAGTTGTCGCCGTAGGCTTCGCCCCGATCATATGCCTTGCCCGTGTCCACGGTATATTTGAGGCCGGAAACCTGCATAAAGGCGGCGCAGGCGGCGGCGGTTTCCTCGGTGCAGGGCAGGCCCTGGGAGGCAGCTTCCAGCGCTTCCTTGAGCTGCGCGCCGGTCATGTACACCACCGCCACCTTGTTGGGATAGGGCAGCACCTGGGCCAGGGCTTCCACGCCGAATTTCCCTTCGGGGATGTCGGCCCGCAGGTTGCCGCCGTTCCACAGGGCCACGGTGTGCTCCGCATCCACGTCCAGGGAGGTGATCCCGGCGGTCACGTCGTCTTCTTCAAAGGCGTTGTTGATTTCGCCGGACACGGCGAACCAGCGCAGGGCATCGGCCCACAGGTCGCCTAAGTTGGTTTCCTCCTTCCGGGCGGCGTTGTCCGCGCCCAAGAGCAGGCAGGAAGCATAGGCTTCCAGGGTTTCGTCCAACTCGATCACGTTTCCGTGGGCGTCCGTGAAGGTTGCGGCGGAGGCGGCGGTCAGGACCAAAGTCAGGCACAGGGCCAGCAGAACGATTCTTTTCATGGCTTTCATGTTCGTTTCCTCCTTTTGATCGATCCGAAAACAGAAAAAGGGGCCGGAAGCTCATGCCTTCGGCACCTTCATGATACCGTTTCATTCCGACCCAAATCATCCATCCGGCCCGCTTCTGCGAACCCAGGACCGGCTTCAGCCAGTGAAAGCATGATAGCATAAATTCCTGATTCTGTCAAATAAATACCGCGCGGCGTTTCGTTCGCGCCGCGCGGCAAAAGCTTGGAAACTATTCTTTAGTTGCCCGCCTTATCCCGCTTGTTGAAGATCACGTTCACAATGACGCCGAGAATCAGGCCCACGGCGATGGAGGAAACGGTGATGTGGGTGAAGTTCAGGGTCAGGCCGCCGATGCCGGGCACCAGGATGGCCGCCACAACGAACAGGTTGCGGTTGTCGTTGAGGTCCACGGGCTGGAGCATCTTGAGGCCGCTGACGGCGATGAAGCCGTAGAGCGCGATGCACACGCCGCCCACGATGCAGGAGGGAATGGAGTTGACGAAGCACACGAAGGGATCGAAGAAGGAAAGGATGATGCAGTATACAGCCGCGATGGCGATGGTGCTGATGGAGGCGTTGCCGGTGATGGCTACACAGCCAACGGATTCGCCGTAGGTGGTGTTGGGGCAGCCGCCAAAGAAGGAACCGATGATGCTGCCTACGCCGTCGCCGACCAACGTGCGGTCCAGGCCGGGATCGGTGATCAGGTCGCGTTCAATGATGGAGCCTAAGTTCTTGTGGTCGGCAATGTGCTCGGCCAGGGTCACGAAGGCCACGGGGGCGAACAGCACCAGCAGGCTGATCACATCGGCAAAGGAGCTGATCTTGTTGGTAGCTTCAGGATACACGCCGAAGATGCCCAGGAACGTGAAACGGGGCGCCTTGAAGACCTGCATGTTGTCAAAGGCGGAAAGGTTTACCAGCTTCAGGGCGTCAATGTTGGCGGCATTGCCGATGAAGGTGAAAATCAGGGCCACGATGTAAGCGCCCACGATACCGATGATGAAGGGGATCATCTTCATGCCCTTGCCGCCCTTGGTGGAGGCGTACACGGTGATCAGGAAAGCGATGACGCCCACCAGGATGGCTACCAGGTTATATTCGCCAGCGGCGGTATTGTTGATGTTGTTCACCGCGCTGCCGCACAGGGACAATCCGATCAGGGCCACGGTGGGGCCGATGACCACGGGGGGCAGCAGCTTGTTCACCCAGGCGGAGCCGGTCTTTTTGATGATCAGGGCGATGATCACGTATACCAGGCCCGCGAACACGGCGCCCAAGAAGATGCCCAGGAAGCCAAAGGCCACAGCGCCCGCCAGGGGACTGATGAAAGCGAAGGAAGAACCGAGGAACACGGGGCTCTTTTTCTTGGTGGCGATGAACAGATAAAACAGCGTGCCCACGCCCGCGCCGCACAGGGCGGCAGGCTGGCTCATGTAAACGCCCGTGCCGTCCACCAGGATGGGCACCAGCAATGTGGCGGCCATGATGGCAAGCAGCTGCTGGAAGGCGTAGATCAGATTCTTTCTGATGGGCGGTTTGTCGGCAATGTCGTAGACAAGTTTCATTGGTATCTCCCCCTGTCCATTTTTTATATCAACGCCGAAGCGTCAATACCCAGAAAAAAAGGGCCTGCCCGTACAGAGCAGAACCCTTCACAAGCGCTTCGCGCCCATGACTGCAAAAGCGTTCCATCGTCTCTTGCCGGTCTCTCTGTACCGCCTTAAAGATGAACTGTGGAAAGTATAGCGGGTTTTTGTATCTTTGTCAATGCGCTTTTTGTCCAAATTGCGGGTTTTTTCGGCATGACATGCATAAATATTTTCCTTTTCCCGCCGCCGGTTTTTTGCTATAATGGCTGTGGCGCGTCCTTGATCACCAAACCCAGCAGGGCGGCCAGACTGGAAGCCTGATCTCTGGTCACCTTCATGCCGTAAAGGGAAGGGATATCCACCGTGATCCCCTCCATTTCGCAGGAGGTCACGTCCATGCCCTTCATGGAAGTTTCCCGAATCTCCGCCCGGTTCAAATTGCAGGCGCGCAGGGTCCAGTCCTGCCAGCGGAAACGGTAAAAGCCGCATTCCTTCATAACGCATTCTGAAAACAGCACGTGCTGCGCTTTGATTTCCGCAAAGCCCGCGAAATCCATAAGGCACCCGTCAAAAACTACGTTCATGAGAGGAGATGCCGTAAACTGCGTCCCAGTCATGCGGCAGTTTCGGAAGACGGCCCGCTGGAAGGTACATTTTTCAAACCGCATGCCGCTTAGATCGCACTTTTCCAGCACGCAGTCCACGAACACAAGCCGCTCCGCCCCGCAGGGCCTGAAGGTGCATTTTTCAAAGCAGCAGCCGGAAAACTCCAGCACTTCCCCCGGCAGCTCGGGCAGGCTGTCTCCATAGAAGCGGCAGTTTTCGATATCCGTTCCTTCTTCCACCGCCTGGGAAACGGCTTCCTCCAGCATGGCTTCGGTCAGGTTTTCCGGCACGTTAGGCGGAAGCATGCGCCACTCCCCCTTCCCCTTCGTTTTCTCTATTGTAACCAATGCCGCGCGTTCCCGCAAGGGGTATGAACGCGGGTTCAAAATTCCAAGGAGGGTAAATCATCATGAGTTTCAAAAAGTGCATGATCTTTCTGACGGCGGCGGCGCTGCTGCTGGGCTCGCTGGCCGGCGTTTCGGAGGAAAACGCCCTGTACGTGCGCAGGGTGGCAAACCTGCCGGAGGGCTTTTTCCTGGGCATGGACGTGTCCTCCGTGCTTGCGGAAGAAGCGTCCGGCGTCAAATACTATGACGCGGAAGGAAACGAACGGGATTTGTTTGGCTTGCTTTCGGAAAACGGCGTGAACCTGATCCGCGTGCGGGTGTGGAACGATCCCTTTGACAGCCAGGGCCGGGGCTACGGCGGCGGCAACTGCGATATCAACGCCGCCGTGGAAATCGGCAAGCGCGCCGCGGCGGCGGGCCTGCCCCTGCTGGTGGATTTCCACTATTCCGATTTCTGGGCCGATCCCGGCAAGCAGATGGTCCCCAAGGCCTGGAAGGGGCTGGATATCGACGAGGAAAAAGTACCCCAGGTGGAAGCCTACACCCGGGACTGCCTGCAAAAGCTCAAAGACGCGGGCGTGACCGTGGCCATGGTGCAGCTGGGCAACGAAACCAACGGCATGCTGAGCGGCGAAAAGATCTGGATGAACATTTACAAGATCATGGCCTCGGGCAGCAGAGCCGTGCGGGAAGTGTACCCCGACGCGCTGATCGCCGTGCACTTCGCCAACCCGGAAAACGGGGACGCTTACCGTTCCTGGGCCTCCAAGCTGGCCTATTACAATTTGGATTACGATGTGTTCGGCACCAGCTACTATCCCTACTGGCACGGCACCCTGGACAACCTGAAAGCCGTCCTTTCCGAAATCGCGGAAAAGTACGGAAAGCGGGTCATGGTGATGGAAACCAGCTACGCCTGGACGGCTGAGGACGGGGATTTCAGCGGCAACAGCATCGGCGAGGGCGGCGTATACGATAAGCCCTATCCCTTCTCCGTGCAGGGGCAGGTGAATGAGTTCACCGACGTGGTGCAGGCCATGGCGGACATCGGCGGCATCGGCGTGTGTTATTGGGAAGGGGCCTGGGTGCCGGTGGGCACGGCTTCCTGGGAAGAGAATTCCGCCAAGTGGGAACAATACGGCTCCGGCTGGGCCGCCAGCTACGCCAGGGAATACGACCCCAACGACGCGGGGAAATATTACGGCGGCAGTGCCTGCGACAATCAAACCCTGTTTGATTTTTCCGGCCGCGCCCTGCCCTCTCTGACCATGTTCAATCTGGTGAAAACAGGCCGGGAAGCGCCCCTGCGGGTGGAGGCCCTGGAGGATGTGACGCTGTACTGCGACATCAACGGGGATATTGTGCTGCCCAAAACCGTCCCGGCAGTCATGAACGACAATTCCCGGCAGGATGTGCCCGTTACCTGGGACGCTGTGGACGAAGCCGCCCTGAAAGCGGCGGGGGTCGCCAGCTACGTGATCCACGGAATCGCCGACGGGCGGGACGCGGCGCTGAACCTGCACATGGTCAAATACAATTTCGTGGTCAACAGCAGCTTTGAGGACAGCGACCGGAGCATGTGGAAAGCAACCGATTACGCCGGGGCAAATGAGCTGTACGCGGAGGAAAAGAAAAACGATTCCAAGACCGGTGTGTGGCACTGGCATTTCTATTCCGCCAAAGCCAACACCGTCCATTTTGATTTGGAGCAGGATATCGCCGGCCTGCCCGCCGGGCAGTACGTGTACCGCGTTTCCATCCAGGGCGGCGACGGGGGCAAAACGGATATTTACAGCTATGTGAAAATCAACGGAGCAATTGTTGCCACCCAGCCCACCGTCATCACCAAATGGGCGGAATGGCACACCCCCGAGCTTTCCGGCATCACCGTGCAGGCAGGCGATACCCTTACCGTGGGCATCCATGTCCAGTGCGACGGCGCGGGAGCCTGGGGCAAGATCGACGACGCGGAGCTGAACAGCATGGGAGACTGAATATGCCGATTTGGTTTCCGCCACTGGCGGAAATCGTCGGTTCGTCCCCTTCCGAGAAAGCCACAAGGAAAATCAATTCAGGCTCTGAAGCAGAAGCTCCGGGGCCGATTTTATTGTGTCTTGAACCGTTTCCATATACCTTCTATCCAGGCGAAAAGCGCCACCGGTTCGTAGTTTTTGCCCAGCTCCTGCACCAGATGCACGGCGTCGTGCTCCGTGCGGTAACCCGTTAAGGAAAACACCTCCACGGGCTGCAAAGCGGGGTCTTTTTTTCGCAGCATGCACAACAGCTTTTCTTCGGCCCGTTCCATGGTGGCGTCGGCGGAATAGAAATACAGGCTGCCGCTGCCCGGCAGGCCCGCCTGGGCCCGCACGGCGGTCCTCAGCCCCCAATGGGGCAGCGCGTCATGGAGGGAAACCAGGATGCTGTCCGTTTCCACGGTGGCGGCGATCACCTTGATATACACGATTTCCCCCGGTTCAAAGCTGTCGCCCTCCAAATAATGGCGGTAAGGAGAGCGTTTCATGCGCTCGTACACTAAATTTTCCCCTTTGCTCAGCTTTCCCCGGTGAAAAATGCAGGTGCGGTGATTGTGCACGGTGTAGATAAAATAACTGGCGTGCAGCTCGTCCAGCCTCTCCATCAGCCACGCGGAGGAAGCGGGCGGCAGCGTTTCCACAGCTAAATATTCGTTTTCCTGGGCGTCATAGATACCCGCCCCGTCCATCACGATGAGAGGCACGTTCACATGGGCATTGCCCAGCTGAGACAGCAGGAACGCGGGCGCGTGCTCGGACATGAGGCAAATCTTCGCCCCGTCGTTGAACAGGTAATTGAGCCGGAACAGCACGGCGGAATGCATTTGCGCCAATTGATCCGGCACGATGTCCCGGGTGCGCACGAAAAACAGCCGGTCCCTGCGTTTTACTCTCGGCCAGCGCAGCACATTCACCCCGATGGCCGCCGCCGTGCCCACCAGCACGTCGATCATGCGGTGCATAGCCTGCAAAATCGGTTCTTCGATTTCGGGATAGGCGATCACCACGCAAATAAACACGATGGCAGCCTGACCGGAGGTATCCGGGCGGTGCATCACCACAGCGCTGTACAGGGAAATCAATACCCCCACGCCCATCATGGGATACAGAATCAGCGGCGTTTTCCCCAAATCCGGGAACACCGCCAGCAGCAGCAAAAACATCAGTCCCCAAAGCGCCCCGATGAAGCTGCCCACGAACCGGTCCCGGGCGTACACGGCGGTGTCCTGCACGTAGGGCTGCATGCAGATTATCGCGGTGATGCACGCTTCCGCGGGCATTTCCAC
The DNA here is from genome assembly GCA_017448975.1 of Clostridia bacterium. Lineage (GTDB taxonomy): Bacteria > Bacillota > Clostridia > Christensenellales > Aristaeellaceae > RUG563. Next base: position 48,322 of record JAFSKN010000047.1, on the reverse strand, counting down.
CCCCCGGTAGCCCCGCAGCCAGTAAAACATCAGGCAAATGAACACCGCAAGGCTGGTTTTCATGATGCGCTGGCCCAGCGGCGGGAAATATATATCAAACACGTATCCTTCGCGTTTTTTTCCTTTCATATAGTTTCCCCTCCCGCTTTATTGTATCATAAAAGGGTGAATTTTGCACCTTGTTGTTTTTTCGATACATTGATGCTATAATATCCCAGATTTCTGCTGTATAGGAGGTTCACTGCATTGTCGATTTTGGAGCAATTGAACGGCGGCGCGCTGTATCTGATCTGCGGCGCCATCGTCGCTTTTATCGCTGTGGTATGCGTTATCTTTCTGGTGCGCGCCTGGCGGGCGGGCAAGGCGCTGGGCATGGACACCGTGCGCATGAAGCGCGCCCTGGTTTCCAGCGCCACCTTTTCCCTGCTGCCCAGCGTGGGCATCCTGCTGGGGGTGCTGGCCTTAAGCGGCAGTTTGGGCACCCCCTGGCCCTGGCTGCGCCTGTCGGTGATCGGCGCGCTGCATTATGAAACCCAGGTGGCCGACGCAGCGGCGGAGCAGTTGGGCATCCGTTTGGGCAGCGATCCCATGACGGCCCAGGCCTTTTCCACCATCGCCCTGCTCATGAGCGTATGCATCATGTGGGGCATGGTGCTGTCGGCGCTCTTCAACCGCCGGTATCTGAACCGCCTGCAAAGCAGCGGCAAGGACGCCGGAGAAAAGAAAAAGGGCGGCTTCGGCGATCACGCCATGGCGGCTATGTTCATCGGCATGGTCAGCGCCTACATCGGCAGCTATTTGGGCGCGTTCATTTCCGGCAACGGCGCTTTTTCCTTCGCCGGGGACTGGTCTCCCCTGCTGACGGCGGGTGTATCGGCCCTGGTGATGGCCCTGTTCACTTACCTCGCCGAAAAGAAAAATATGGCGTGGCTGGACAACTTCTCCATCGCGGGCAGCATGCTGTGCGGCATGCTGGCGGCGGTGATCGTGGGATAAGGGGGGAAAAGCAATGTCAAACAATCAGGTCGCGTATTATGAAAAGTACCTCAAATCCACCCACCGGCTGGGCCGCGCTGTGTCCGTGCTGACGCTGATCCTGCTTTTGGGCGCGCCCTTTGTGATCGGCGCGGTGCTGGGGGCCATGCCGGATATGCAGGCCGCCGCCAAGGGCTTCCTCTCCGTAGGCCTGGTGTGGACGGTGAGCAGCGTGGTGGAATTCCTGGTGTATACCCCCATGCTGGGCGCGGGCGGCAGTTATTTGGCGTTTATCACCGGCAATCTGATCAATATGAAAATCCCCTGCGCGGTGAACGCCAAGGAACTCGTGGACGCCAAGACCGGCACGGCGGAAAACGAAGTGATCTCCACCCTGTCCATCGCCGCTTCCTCCCTGGTGACCATTTTGGTGCTGGCCCTGGGCGTGCTGCTCATGATCCCCCTGCAGCCCGTGCTGCAAAGCCCCGCCCTCCAGCCCGCCTTTGCCAACGTGGTTCCCGCCCTGTTCGGCGCCATGGCGTACAAATATTTCCGCAAAAGCCCCCTTCTGGCCCTGGTGCCGCTGACCGTGATGACGGTGCTGTTCACCCTGGTGCCTTCCCTCACCTCCTCCACCAGCTTCATGATCATTCCCAGCGGCGCGCTGGCGATTGCTTTGGCTTATATCAAGTACCGCCGGGCCGCGAAGGAGGCGTAATACCATGGCTGTGCTGTGGGTGATCCTGGCCCTGCTGGGCCTTGTGGTGCTCCTTTTGCTGATCGCCGCGGTCCGCACCCTGCTGCTCCCCGCCAAAAAATCCACCTATGTCCCCACCCCCGACCCGGACCGGGCCATGGCCTTGGCGAAAAAGCTGTCCCGCATGGTGCAATACGATACCGTGTCCGTGCCCGATACGGACCAGCGGGAAAAATTCTTGGGTTTCCACAAAATCTTAGAAGAGTTGTTTCCCCTGGTGCATGAACGCATGGAAAAAACGGAGATCGACGGCAATCTGCTGTTTTTCTGGAAAGGCAAATCGTCCGAAAAGCCCCTGGTGCTCATGAGCCACCAGGACGTGGTGCCCGCCGAAGGCCAATGGCAGCACGGCCCCTTCTCCGGCGATATCGAAAACGGTCTGGTTTGGGGCCGGGGCACGTCGGACACAAAGTGCTCCGTCATGGCCTTTTTCCAGGCGGTGGAAGAACTGCTGGCGGCGGGGTACGTGCCGGAAAACGACGTGTATCTTTCTTCCTCCTGCACGGAGGAATGGTCCGGAGACGGCTGCCCCAAGCTGGTGAATGAACTGAAAAAGCGCGGCGTGCGCCCCTGGCTTGTGTGCGACGAGGGCGGCGGCGTCATCACCGACCCCATGGGCGGCATCAAAGGCAATTTCGCCATGTTGGGTGTGTTTGAAAAGGGCCGGGCCAACGTGCGCTTTACCGCCACATCCAGCGGCGGCCACGCCAGCACGCCCCCCGCCCATTCCCCCATCGCAAGATTGGCCGCTTTCGTGAATGAAGTGGAAACCAAGCCTGTGTTCTGCCGGAAGCTGCCGAAAGAAGTCGCGGCCATGTTCGAGACCCTGGCCCCTTACGCCTCCTTCCCCATGAAGCTGATTTTCTCCAACCTGTGGCTGTTCCGCCCGGTGCTTTTAAAGGTGCTGCCCATGATCAGCAGCCAGGCCGGGGCGATGATCCGCACCACGGCGGCGTTCACCATGCTCTCCGGCTCCGACGCTTTTAACGTGCTGCCCCAGGAGGCCACCTTAGGGGCCAACCTGCGCTTCATTCCCCACCAGGGCATGGAAGAAAGCCTGAGAATCCTTAAAAAGCTGGCGGATAAGCACAAGCTGACCATGGACGTAGTGATCGCCAACGATTACACGAAACCCGTGGACATTCACGGCGAAGCCTTTCAGACCGTGCAGCGCACCGTGGAGCGCACCTTCCCCGGCTGCCCCAGCAGCCCCTATGTCATGACCGGGGCCACCGATTCCCGCTTTTATCAGGACATCTGCGAAAACGTGGTGCGCTTCGCCCCGGTGGTTTACGGCCCCAAGCAAATGAAGGGCATGCACGGCATCGACGAAACCATCGGTATCGACTGCCTCCCCGGCGCGGTGGATTTCTACAAAAACCTGATCGACGCCGTGCGATGACAGGCTAACTGTGAAATACGCTGCAATTGAGAGAAACCAAGCAACAAGCCCAACGGGGGTGTCGGGGCGCTCCCCGACTTTAATCCGCAGGCGGCGGCGTGTACGTCGCCGAGGAGCGGCCATGCCGCTTCCGCTATCAATTTCTGGCCGTAGAATGAGCGTTTCCGCTTGCGGAAATGCCATTCTGCAAGAAATTGATGCTCCGCGTGAAATCGGAATCCTGATTCCGATTTCATGCGTACCATTCGGCGCAAGCTGAATGGTAATGAAAATACAGCATAAATACAGCCGAAATACAAGCAAAAAACAGCTCGCCGCTTGCACAGTGCCGGGCTGTTTTGTATAATATGCACCGTGGTTTTACAATTCTTTGCAAGGAGGCAATCCATATGAACGCTTATGTAGAAAAGGTTTACAACGGTCTGGTGGAACGCAACGGTCACGAAAAGGAATTCCTGCAGGCCGTGCGCGAAGTGCTGGAAGCCCTGAGCCCCGTTTTTGACAAGCATCCCGAATACGAAAACAAGGGCCTGCTGGAACGCTTTGTGGAGCCCGACCGGGCCATCCTGTTCCGCGTTCCCTGGGTGGACGATAACGGCAAGGTGCAGGTGAACCGCGGCTACCGCGTGCAGTACAACAACGCCATCGGCCCCTACAAGGGCGGTCTGCGGCTGCATCCCAGCGTGAACCTGTCTGTGATCAAGTTCTTAGGCTTTGAGCAGGTATTAAAGAACAGCCTCACTTCCCTGCCCATCGGCGGCGGCAAGGGCGGCAGCGACTTTGACCCCAAGGGCAAGAGCGACAACGAAGTGATGCGTTTCTGCCAGAGCTTCATGACCGAGCTGTTCAAGTACATCGGCGCGGATGAGGACGTGCCCGCCGGCGATATCGGCGTGGGCGCCCGCGAAATCGGCTTCCTCTACGGCCAGTACAAGCGCATCACCGGCCTGTATGAAGGCGTGCTCACCGGCAAGGGCCTTTCCTACGGCGGTTCTCTCGCCCGCAAGGAAGCCACCGGCTTCGGCCTCTGCTACCTGACCAACGCCATGCTGAAAAAGCACGGCCTGTCCTTCGAGGGCAAGAAGGTGGTCGTGTCCGGCAGCGGCAACGTGGCCATCTACGCGGCTCAGAAAGCCACCGAGCTGGGCGGCAAGGTGATCGCCATGAGCGACAGCAACGGCTACATCGTGGATGAAAACGGCGTGAACCTGGACGTGATCAAGCAGATCAAGGAAGTGGAACGCGGCCGCATCAAGGAATACGCCGCCCGCGTTCCCGGCGCGAAGTACACCGAAGGCTTCCGGGGCATCTGGACCGTCAAGTGCGACATCGCCCTGCCCTGCGCCACCCAGAACGAACTGAACGAGGAAGGGGCCCAGGCCCTGATCAAGAACGGCGTTATCGCCGTGGCCGAAGGCGCCAATATGCCCACCACCTACGAAGCCACCCTGGCCCTGCAAAAGGCGGGCGTGCTCTTCGCTCCCGGCAAGGCTGCCAACGCCGGCGGCGTGGCCACCTCCGCCCTGGAAATGAGCCAGAACAGCCAGCGCCTCGCCTGGAGCTTCCAGGAAGTTGACGCCAAGCTCAAGGGCATCATGGAAAACATCTTCGCCAATATTGACTCCGCCGCCGAAGAATACGGCCAGAAGGACAACTATGTGGTCGGCGCGAACATCGCCGGCTTCCTCAAGGTTGCCGACGCCATGCTGGCCCACGGCTGCGTGTGAGCCATTAAAGAGTTATCTGGGGGAAACCGTTCTTTGGAGGCCATAGAACGGTTTCCCCCAGGCCCCCTTCCAAGAAAGCCATAAAAAGGCTTACTTTCAAAAGCTGTCTTTCATCTGAGAGGCAGTTTTTTTATTTTGCTTTACGATTTCTCGTCCTGGTGGTACAATGTTGCAGAAATAACACGAAACGGAGAAAAAATATGGGCATGACCATGCAGGATCTGATGGACATTCAGAACGAATTGCAGGAGAAATACAAAGGCGTTTGGGAGGGCGACAGCCCGGAAACCGCCAAGCATCATCTGCTCTACGCCGTGGAGGAAATCGGGGAGGTGTCCGCCATCCTGAAAAAAAGAGGCGCGCAGGCGGTGGTGGATGACGAAGCCGTGCGCGCCCATTTCTGCGAGGAAATGGCGGATGTGTTCATGTACCTGACGGACGTGCTGCTGTGCTGCGGCGTGAAAGCGGAGGAATTCGAGCGGGCATACCAGGAAAAAGCCGACCGGAACCTGAAACGGGATTTTCCGGGGGAACACCGTGCGTACTTAAAGGATTAAGGGTTCATCCTGTACCAGCAGTAGGAGGACAGGCCAAACACGTTCAGCGCCGTCATGACGGAGCCGTCCGGCAGCAGGAAATAGGAAAAATCGGTATTCTGCACGTGGGTGTGATAAGGGGTCTTTTCCAGCGGCACGCCGATGATGGACACCTGCACCCCGCCGTCGGTGGTGAGGCAGTTGCCGTATTCCTCCGGGTGGCTGTCGATGAATTGCTGGAACCGCTCCCCGTACTGGGGATGGGTACTGCAATGGATCACCAGGGGAAAAGCCAGATAATCGGCTAAATCGGGCACTTCCTCCGCCGTAAAGCCATAATCGGCTAAGGTGCCAATGTACATGACGATATGGCGGTATGTGGAATCCGGGTGCTTCATGATGAACAAATCCCCCACCCGCAGGGAAGCGCTCAGCTCCTCGTAGGGCGGCAGATGCTGGCCGGGACGCTGGGAATACACGTAATTGCGGGTATATTCGCCCCAGTTCAGGGCCAGGTTCGCCAGGGTATCGTGCTCCGGCAGGCCGCATTTGTGGTAGACCCAGCGGGTAAAACCCGTGCAGTCAAACCCGTTGATGTATACCTTGTCCTTCACGAAAAACTTGGAATCCTGCCAGCAGAGGCGTTTGTTGTATTCGGGCCATTTGTTGAATACGCCGCCGCCTTCCGTACCGCCGAACAGATAGGGAATGCCCAATTCAAACAGCGGTTCCACATCGGCCCCGGTGAGGGCGTTGTAGCGCTCCATAAAGATGTTCCCTTTTTCCAGCGCCGCAAAGGCGTGATCCAGGAAAGGGCTGCGCTCCACCTCCGCCCGGGCCTGACACAGGCTTCCCAGGCACAGCAAAACCAGCGCCAGCGCAAAAATCCTTTTCATCGTCGTTTCCTTTCTTTTGGATGCCCGCCGCTTTTCCATGCGGAAGCGCCCATGCGCTCATCCTCTCTTTACAGAGTTTTACCCTGCGAACATGGGCTTTCGCAGGGGAAAATTCTTTTTTGTTACATTCTGTACCAGCAGAAGGAGGTGGCGTTATCGATATCCCGAAGGGTCAGCATGTAATTGCCGTCGTCGATCAGGAAATAATCGTAATCCACGCTGTAAATGGGGGTATGATAAACGGTGATATGATGGGTCGCTTCCTCGGGCTTCACGCCGATAATGGACACTTCCACGCCGCCGTTGGTGGTATGGCAGCGGCCGTAGCGCTCCGGGTTCTCGTCGATCAGCTTCTGGAAACGATCGCCGTAGAAGGGGCTGGGGCCGCAGTGGATCACCAGGGGGTAGTCCAGATAAGGGGCCAGATCGGGCACTTCCTCCGCTGTGAAGCCGTAATCGGCCAAGGTGCCGATATACATCATGATATGGCGGGCGGAATGTTTCGTCACCAGCAGATCGCCCACCTGCAGGGTGTCCTTCAATTCGTTGTAGGGGGGCATCTCTTTCTTGGCGCTGGTCCAGTTGGTGCCGCCGTTATACAGATGATACTTCCGGTTCTCGTATTTGACGATCATATCCTGCAGACCGGGATGGAAGCCTTTGCCGCACTGGTCGTAAATCCACCGGGTATAGCCGGAGCAGTCAAAGCCATAAATATACAGTTCGCCCGTCCTGAAGGTCTTGGTGACCTCCAAGCATTTTTTGATGGCGTATTCCGGATATTTGGAAACCAGATACGTTTTGTTCAGCAGCTTGCCGTTGCTGACCTGCTGGCCGAAAAAGTAAGGAACGCCCAGCTCAAACAGGGATTCCACGTTGGACCCGGTCAGTTCGTTATAGCGGCGCTGAAAAATATTGTCCTTTTCAATGGCGGTAAAAGCCGCGTCCAGCAGCGGGTTTTTTTCCACTTCCGCGCTCGCGCCCACGACGCCGCAAAGGAGGATCAGTAAAAGCGCTAATGCGATACATTTTTTCATAAAAGGTTCCATCCTTCTTCCTTTTGTTCTTTCCGCGCGTTTGCCAACGGATGGCATATTATAGCATGATTTGCATTTTTCGTCCATAGCCATCCCAGATATTTTGATAAATCCCGCCTGATTGTAAACGATGCATAAACTTTCATACAATTCCTTTCAGCGCCTTGTGCGCCGTGGTTATTTATGGTATACTGTGCCAGTACGGGAGGAGGGAATGGCCTTGCGCGGGAAGCGTTGGTTCAAGCTGGATAACGCGGGCAAGCTGTATCCGGCGGTTTCCTCCTTTCGGTGGAGCAGCGCCTTCCGCATTTCGGTGGAACTGACCGAAGCCGTTGACCCAAAGCGATTGCAGCAGGCGGTGGACAACGTGCTGCCCCGCTTTCCTTCCCTCAAGGTGCGCATGCGCTCCGGCCTGTTCTGGTATTACTTGGAGGAGATCCGGGAGCCGCTGACCGTGCGGCAGGACGCGGGCCATCCCTGCATGCCTTTCCGTTTCCATCAGGATCACGGGTATCTGCTCCGGGTATTCTATTACCGCAGCCGCATTTCGGCGGAGTTTTTCCATTCGCTGACGGACGGAAGCGGGGGCCTGACCTTCATCAAGACCCTGGCGGTGGAATACCTGCGCTTGGGCGGGAAAAAAGTCCAGTTCGATCACGGCGCGGCAAGGCCCCTGGATAAGCCCAGCCCGGAGGAAACGGGGGACGCTTTCCTGCGCATGCCCCTGCCCCGGGTGCGGGCGTCCCGGAAGGAAGAACCGGCTTACCATTTCCCCGCCACGGCGGAAATCCCCCACACCCTGCACATCATCGCCGCTTCCATCCCCTGCGCGCCGCTGCTTTGCGAGGCGAAGAAGCTGAACGTCACGGTGACGGAATATCTGGTGAGCGTGATGCTGTGGGTGGCCTATCAAAGCCAGGAAGCCCAGCACCCCCGGCGCAAAAAGCCCCTGCGGGTATCTGTGCCGGTGAACATGCGGGCCTTTTACCCCTCGCCCACCATGCGCAATTTTTCCACCTTCGTCAATCCCGGCATCGATCCGCGCTTAGGGGCCTACACCTTCGAGGAAATCGTGGGCGAAGTACACGCGTACATGAAGTACGCCGTGAACCCCAAGCTGCTCAGCGCCGTGATCGCCACCAACGTGGCGGACGAAAAGAACCTGCTGGTGCGTCTGGTGCCCCGCTTCATCAAAAACTGGGTCATCAGCAGCATTTTCCACAAGGCGGGCGACCGGCTGGTGACCGCCACGCTCTCCAATCTGGGCCGCACCGAGCTGCCCACGGGCGCGGACCGGCTGATCCGCCGCTTTGAATTCCAGTTGGGGCCGCCCTCCTCGCCGCTGTGCAACTGCGCCTCCGTCACCACAGGCAGCGACCTGCGCCTGATTTTTTCCAGCAACATCCGGGAAACCACCCTGCCCCGGGAAATGCTGCGCTTTCTGGTGGAGAAGGGCGTGCCGGTCACGGTGGAAAGCAACATGGAGGATGATTGAAGCATGGCTTACTGTGTTCACTGCGGCGTGAAGTTAGGGGACGGCGAAAAGCGCTGCCCCCTGTGCCAAACGCCGGTTTATGACCCGGCGGAACCGGAAAGGCACGCCGCGCCAAAATCCTATCCGGTGCGCACGCCGGAACAGGAGCTAAAGCGCAGCAAGCGTTTTCTGCTCATGCTGTCGGCCCTGATGCTGCTGGCTCCCGCCGGGCTGTGTCTGGTGATCGATCTGCTGGTCACAGGGGGCGTGACCTGGAGCGGCTATGCCTCCGGCGCGCTGATCATGCTGTTCCTTTCGGTGTCCATACCGCTGGCGGTGCCCCGGTATCATACCTATTTTGCCATTGGCGCTTCCTTTCTGTGCCTGAATGGGTATTTGTTCCTGGTGGAGCGGCTAAGCTCCTCCGGCCGGTGGTTTTTCCCCATCGCCCTGCCGTCCATTGCCTTAGGGGCGGCCATCATCACCCTGATCACCGTGCTGTGGCGGCGGGGATGGCTCAATAAGCTCACGCTGCTCGCCGTATCGTTCGCGGGGTGCGCGCTGGAATGCCTTGCGATCGAATGGCTGCACGCCGCGGCAAATCAAATGGCGGGCGAATTTGTGTGGTCCCCCTTTGTGCTGGCCCCCTGCCTGTTCATTTCCCTTTCCCTGTTTTTCATCAATGGCAACCGGTCCGTGCGGGAGGAAGTCCGCCGCCGGGTACATTTTTGAAATATCCCCCTCGGTTACCCGCTTTTTACCCGCCGCATAGGATAGGATGAAGAAAGGATGTGCATTATGGAAAAGTATCGCGTTGGGATCATCGGCGCCACCGGCATGGTGGGCCAGCGGTTCGTGTCGCTCCTGGAGAATCACCCCTGGTTTGAGATTTCCGCCCTGGCCGCCAGCGGCCGCAGCGCGGGCAAAACCTACCGGGAGGCAGTGGAGGGCCGCTGGGCCTTCTCCTGGCCCATTCCCGAAAAGGCGGCGAATATGACCGTGATGGACGCGGCGGAAGTAGAAAAGGTTTCCGCCCTGTGCGATTTTGTGTTCTGCGCCACGGCCATGGACAAAAAGGCCACCCGCGAGCTGGAAGAAAGCTACGCCAAGGCCGAAACGCCCGTGGTGAGCAACAACAGCGCCTGCCGGTTGGTGCCCGACGTGCCCATGCTGATCCCCGAGATCAATTCCGCCCATACCGCCGTGATCGCCGCCCAGCGCCAGCGCCTGGGCACGAAGCGGGGCTTTATCGCCGTGAAGCCCAACTGCTCCATCCAGAGCTACGTGCCCGCCCTGACGCCCCTCATGGATTTCGGCCCCAAGAACGTGTTCGTTTGCACCTACCAGGCCATTTCCGGCGCGGGCAAGACCTTTGACCGCTGGCCGGAGATCCTGGACAACGTGATTCCCTACATCGGCGGCGAGGAAGAAAAGAGCGAGCAGGAGCCCCGGAAGATTTGGGGCAAGCTGAACGCCGAAGGCAACGCCATCGAGCTGGCAGAGCTGCCCGTGATCAGCGCCCAGTGCCTGCGGGTGCCCGTGGCCGACGGCCACATGGCGGCGGTGAGCGTATCCTTTGACCGCAAGCCCGCCATGGAAGAAATGCTGGACCGCTGGGCACACTATGAAACCGTGGCCCAGAAACTCAAGCTGCCCAGCGCCCCCGCCCCCTTCATCCGCTATATGGAGGAGCCGGACCGGCCCCAGACCCGCCTGGACCGCGACTTTGAGCGCGGCATGGGCATTTCCGTGGGCCGCCTTCGGGAAGACCCCATCTTCGATTATAAGTTCGTTTGCCTTTCCCACAACACCCTCCGCGGCGCTGCCGGCGGCGGCGTGCTGTCCGCCGAGCTGCTGTGCGCGCAGGGGTATATTGTGAGGAAGTAAACCGTTCATTGATAAAAAGCATCGAAAGGAGCAAACCATGTCCAACGTGCTGTTCACAGGCTGTGCCACAGCCCTGATTACGCCCTTTCAAAAGGGTGAGGTGGACTATGACGCCCTGAAAAACCTGGTGGAATTCCAGGTAAACGAGGGCGTGGACGCCATCGTCGCCTGCGGCACCACCGGCGAACCCTCCGCCATGACGGGGAAGGAATGGGAGGATGTGCTTTCCTTCATCATCCGGCAGGTCAGCCATCGCATTCCCGTCATCGCGGGCACCGGCGGCAACAACACCGCAGACGTGATCCAGAAGGCCCGAAGGGCCCGTGAACTGGGCGCGGACGCCCAGCTTTGCGTGACCCCCTATTACAACAAAACCACCCAAAACGGGCTCATCGCCCACTATACTGCCATCGCGCGGGACGGTGCCCTTCCGGTGATCGTGTACAACGTGCCCTCCCGCACAGGGCTGAACATGCAGCCAAAGACGCTGGAAGCGCTGGCTGACGAGCCGGGCATCATCGCCATGAAGGAAGCCTCCGGCAACATGACCCAGATCATGGATATGATCCGGCTGTGCGGGGACAAAATCGCTTTCTATTCCGGCTCGGATGAGATCATCGCCCCGGTGCGCGCCGTGGGCGGGTTGGGCGCCATTTCCGTACTGGCCAATATCGCGCCCAAGGCCGCCGGCGATATCTGCCGCCTGCCCATGGATCAGGCCGCGAAGCTCAATTTGCAATGGCTGCCTCTCATGACCGCCCTGTTCCTGGAAGTGAACCCCATTCCCGTGAAGGCGGCGGCGGCGGCGCTGGGCCTGTGCCGGAACGAAGTGCGGCTGCCCCTCACGCCCCTCTCCCCCGAACACGGACACATGCTGAAAGAAGAAATGCAAAAGGCAGGTTTGATATGCTGAAGATTCTGTTATCCGGCGCGTGCGGCCGGATGGGCCGTCAGGTGGCGCAGCTGGCGGAGGACGAACAGGCCGCCATTATCGCCGGTGTGGACGTGCGGGCCGAACAATGGAGCGATTTCCCCGTATACCCCTCCTTCTCCCTGGTGCGGGAGGAAGCGGACGTGATCGTGGATTTTTCCCGCCCGGAAGGGCTGCCCGCTTTGCTGGCCCACGCGAAAGAGCATCAATTGCCCCTGGTGCTGGCTGCCACCGGCTATAATGACGAGGATTTGAAAACCATCCGGGAGGCCGCGAAAACCATTCCCGTTTTCCGCAGCGCCAACATGAGCGTGGGCGTTTACGTGCTTCGCACCCTGGCCCGCCAAGCGTCCCGGCTTTTGCCGGATTTCGACATCGAGATCATCGAAAAGCACCACAATCAGAAGATCGACGCCCCCAGCGGCACGGCCCTCATGCTGTACGACGCGGTGAGCAGCCCCGGCACCCTGCCGGTGTTCGGCCGCAACGGCCGCACCCAGAAGCGGGAAAAGAACGAGATCGGCATCCACGCCATCCGGGGCGGCAGCGTGCCCGGCGACCACGAGGTGGGCTTTTACGGCCCCTCCGAAGTCGTCACCCTCACCCATTCCGCCCAGGACCGTTCCATTTTCGCCCGGGGCGCCCTGCGCGCCGCCCGGTTTATCGCCGGTCAAAAGCCCGGGGAATACGATATGGACGCCCTGGCCCAGGCCCTGCTGGAAAGCTAAGCATTTTCCCCCAGTAATGAGAGAAGCCCGCGAGCTTCTCTTTTTTTACCTTTTTCATGTATTTTCATGTATTTTCATGTATTTTTTCCATGGTTTGGGTTTTGCTCTTGCCTTTTATTGGCTGTTCGTTTATAATATTTTTGTGGATGTATTAAAATATCTGACATAAACCCACTGAATTTTGAGGTCAAATCGGGGAAAAAAACATGAGATTTTCTCTGCGCAAGAAAACAGTGATCCTGATTATTGCCATCGCCGCGATCCTCAGTATCGTGGCGACCGTGATATGCAGTTTGGCCATCAGTTGGATCGTGGACGATTCCTACCGGAACCGGGCCAACGACCTGACCCGTACCATGGCGGCGGTGCTGGATACGGAAAAGGCCGCGACGCTGAAAGACGCCATCATGGAAATCTTCAATGCCACGCCGGAACGGGTGGACAGCGAATCCTGGGGCACGCCGGAGTTTGACGCCTACATCGCCCTGTACGCCCATCTGGAGCAGACGGAGGCTTTCCAGTTCCTGCGCCAGCAGCTCAGAAGCATCCAGGACGTAAACGACGTGGACTGCCTGTACTTAGCGATGCTGGACGTGCCCACAGAATCGTTTATTTACCTGGTGGACGGCGCTTATGAGGACGCCTGCCCGCCCGGCTGCATCGATCCGCTGTATGACGATAACCGGGAGCTGCTGCAAAACCCCGCCATCGGCTTTAAGCCCTATATCACCGATACGGAGGCCTACGGCTGGCTCGTTACCGCCGGAGCGCCGGTGTTCGGCGCGGATGGTTCGGTCATTTGCTATGCCATGGGGGATATCTCCATGGAAACCATCCGCGCCCAGCAAAGCCAGTTCATCCTCTTTTACACCGGGGCGCTGGTATTGCTCACCGTTTTCGTATGCGTCATCGGCATTTTGGCGGTCAACCGGTTCATCATCCGGCCCATCAATCTGCTCAGCAGCGCCGCCGCCCATTACAGCGCCCAGAAGGAAGACCACAGCGAGCTGGATCATCTGCCCATCAAATCCAAGGATGAAATTCAATCCCTGTATTCCTCCATGCGCGAAATGGTGCAGGATATTCACGGTTATATCGACAGCCTGAAAACCACCACCCAGGAGCTGACGAAAACCAGGATCGAAGCCGACGAAATGAACGAGCTGGCCCACAGGGACGCGCTGACTGGCGTTGGAAGCAAGCTGGCCTACGATCAGCAGGCGCTCAAGCTGGCGGAGGAAATGGAGCGGGGCGACGCGCGGTACGGCATCGTAATGGTGGATATGAACGATCTGAAAAAGATGAACGATTCCTACGGCCATGAACAAGGAAACGTCGCCATCCAGAAGACCTGTTCCCTGATCTGTGAAGTTTTCTTGCATTCTCCCGTCTATCGCATCGGCGGCGACGAATTCGTGGTGGTGATAAAAGGCCGGGATTACGACGCCATTGAGGAGCGGATCGAGCAGTTCCGCGAGGCTGCGTTGACTACGGCAAATGGACAGCCCTGGGAAAGGGTCAACGCCGCCATCGGCTACGCCCTTTACAACGGGGAGGACACGGTGGACGACGTGTTCCGCAAGGCCGATCACCTCATGTATGAGCAAAAGAAGGAAATGAAAGCCGGAAGAAGCAGATAATCGCGCATTGTCCAAATAAATGCCCGAAGAACGGGAAATCCTGTGAAAGCGCTGTTCCCGGCGGACAGCAGCGAGGAGTATGACGCATGAACGTGTTTGATATCATCGGCCCGGTGATGATCGGGCCCTCCAGTTCCCATACGGCGGGGGCGGTGCGCCTGGGCCGGGTGGCCAACAAGCTGATCGACAGCCGCAAGCTGCGCAAGGTGGAAATTACCCTGTCCGGCTCCTTTGCCCAGACCTACAAGGGCCACGGCACTGACCGGGCCCTGTTGGCGGGCATCATGGGCTATCACAGCTATTCGCCGGAAATTCGGGATGCCCTGTCCATCGCCCGGGACAAAGGCATCGATTTTGAATTCATCAAAGAAGATATCAAAGGGGCGCACCCCAACACCGCCCGCATCCATTATTATTTGGAGGACGGCGGGGAGGGCGAAATGCAGGGGGCCAGCGTGGGCGGCGGCAATATCCTGGTGAACCAGATCGACGGGATGAAGGTGGAGTTCAACGGGGAAAACAACACCATCCTGGTCATGCACCGGGACAAGCCCGGCGTCATCGCCGCCGTGACCCAGCTCATGCATTGGGAGTACGCGGAGCTGAATATCTCCAGCTTTCATCTGTCCCGGCAGCGCAAGGGCGGCGACGCCATCATGACCATAGAAATCGACGGCCAGCCGCCGGAAAACCTGATCAGCGCCATCCGAAACATTGAAAATGTTTCCAACGCCATTTTAGTGCGCCGAATCTAAGGGGGGGAGGAAAAAATGCTGACGTATGAATCCATCGGCGAGCTGGTGCGGGAAGCGGAAAAGAGAAACGTAAAAATCAGCGAACTGGTGCTTGCCGATCAGGCCGAAGCCATGGAGGTTTCCCCCATGGAGCTTTACGAAAAAATGGAGCTGGATTTCCTGGTAATGCAGGAATCCGTGAAAGTGGGCCAGGAGGAAAACCAGAAATCCATGTCGGGCCTCACCGGCGGCGAAGGATACAAAATGAAGGCCTACACCGAGCAAAAGGGGGGCGGCTTGTGCGGCGCTCTGCTGTCCAAAGCCATTTCCCGGGCGCTGTCCGTGGCTGGATGCAACGCCTCCATGGGCAGGATCGTGGCCGCCCCCACGGCGGGAAGCTGCGGCATCCTGCCGGGGTGCCTTGTATCTCTTTGGGAAGATCGGGGCTTTGATGAAAAGGACGTGGTCATGTCCATGTTCACTGCCGGAGCTTTCGGCATGGTGATCGCGGGGCGCGCCAGCATCGCGGGCGCTCAGGGCGGCTGTCAGGCGGAATGCGGCAGCGCCGCCGCCATGGCCGCCGCGGCCCTGGTGGAGCTGATGGGCGGCACCCCCGCCCAGTGCGCGGACGCCTGCGCCATCGCCATTGTCAATCAATTGGGCCTGGTGTGCGACCCGGTGGCCGGGCTGGTGGAAATCCCCTGCATCAAACGCAACGTGTCCGGCCTGATGATCGCCTTTTCCAGCGCCGATTTGGCCCTGGCGGGCATCGAAGCCAACATTCCCGCCGACGAATGTTTGGACGCCATGCGCCATGTGGGCGACGTCCTGCCCGATTCCCTGAAAGAAACGGCCAAAGGCGGCCTGGCGGCCACGCCCACGGGACAAAGGCTGCAAAAGCAGGTTTTCGGCTGAAAAAATACAACCTATCAATCAAAATGGGCTGCCACAGCCGCGGCAGTCCTTTTTTGTGTCGATATGGGGCTTTCAACAGTGTTTTCGTTATTGTTCTTTCTTTCGCAGCAGGAACGCCTGCCATACAAAAGACAGCAAAGTGTAGAGCGCCATTGCCAATATCAGAATACTGATCATGTCACGCTCCATAAAAAAGCTTGCGGCATGCAATCCTTTTAATAGAAGATGCGACAGAATATAGGAAACAGGAGCAAAAAACAACTGTCGAAGAATCCAACTGTAACTTCGTTTTCTGAAAATCACCCAGACCAAACCGCATAATACCGCTAACGCCGCCGCAATCATCAGATAATATGACAGGGCCAGGCGCGGAAGGATTTCTGTTCCACCGTTCATAGGGGGTCCCCACAGCAATTTCTGCGGCTGTTCAAATCCATAGATCAGGCGATCAGGTATGGGATAGTAGGTTAATTCATAATAGCCTTGGGCTTGATGGTTGGAACCTTGATTCGCGCTGATTGCTTGCATGATGATGGAGAAGCCGATGGATGCGCATGCTTTCATCCTGACGGACGATCGCTTCTTCCGGCCCGATGGATGGATCGGAAAGAGGCAGCGCGTCGTCAATCGGCATATCCTTTTTCTTTCTCTGTTCTGACAGCCATAGATTCTTTGCTATGGCGCAGAGCCAGCTTTTCAGACTGCTCTTTCCCTGAAATTGATCCAGGGACCCAATCGCCTTGAAAAAGGTCTCCTGCGTAATCTCTTCGGCAATCTGCGAACTTCCGGAGAGGGAGAGCACATAACGGTATACCGGGTCGAAATAACTTTGATAGATGTGATCAAAAGAATCAACCTGCATTGAACTCCCACCCTCCTTTCACTTTATTAGACGCGGATCACAGCGAAATCTTACAGAAAAAGAAAAAAATCCGGGGCGGCTCAAAGCCACCCCATTGTTATACATGATTTCCGGCGCGCGTTCAATACTGATTTCTGCCTCGTCGTTCATCTCGAAACAAATTAACCTTCGATTGAGACGTCAGAACTGTATTATCCGAACAGCTGTCCCGGCAGCTTCAGTTTTTCCTTGGGCGGGAACTGGGCGTCGAAGGCTTCAAAGGCCACCGGGTCCCGTTCCGCGGCGAAATACCCTTCCGGCGGCCCGTACACGCCGGCAACAGCCTTCAGATAGCCGGGGATCAGCTCTTTACACAGGAAAAAGGAAGAATCCGCGTCTTCAGGCAGATCATGATAACGGATGCCGAAATGGCTGGCATAAGTAAAGCCGCTTTTTCCGTAGAACAGGATATTGCCCTCAAAGCACAGCGCGCCGCAGCCCAAAGACGCCGCCCTCTCCAGGGACGCGTCCAGCAGAATCTGTCCATATCCCTGCCGCTTGTATTTGGGCGCGATGCAGATGGGCCCCATGGTCATGATGGGGATGCTTCTCCCGTCGTCCGCTTGAATGTGCGCCCGCATGAACATGTTCTGCCCGATCAGTTCGCCGTCCTTTTCCATCACCAAGTCAAGTTCCGGAACAAAGGCCGGATCGTTCCGCAGTCTGTGCAGCACAAAATGCTCCTGACAGCCCGGCCTGTACACGTTCCAGAAGGCTTCCCGCACCAGGTTTTCCACCGCGCGGTAGTCCTTCTCTTCTTCCCTGCGGATCACGATGTTTCCGTTTTCCATGGGTCTCCCCTCTCCCTTCGTTTTCAAAACAATCAAAAAATAAACGATCGTTTACTTTTATTATATTCCGCTCCTTTGTTTTTGTCAAGAATCAAAAGCGTATATTATCCCCTACTCCCGCATATCCATGGACAGGAGCGATAGGAGGGAACGATATGGAAATGCAGTGGATTCGTGAAAATATGGAAACGGAGCAGATCATCGCCGCCCGGCCCACCCAGGTGACGGTGGAAGCGGAGGTGGCTTTGCCGGGGGGCCTGCGGGAGGAAGCGCGGGTCTATTACACCGACGCGACAGTGCAGGTCAACGGCGGAGAACTGGCGGGCAGCCGCATCACGGCGGACGGGCGGGTGAATTTTCACATATTGTACGCCCAAGGTGATCTTGCCCATGTAAACGCTTTGGAAGCAGCCGCGGACTTTTCCCAGGTTATGCCCTTAAACACGGAGGAAGCGCAAAGCGCCGCCGTGCGCTTAAAGCCCCGCGCCCAGGTGCAGCGGGTGACGGCCAAGGCATTCAATGGCAGGCTTTTGCTCCAGGCCATCGTGAACCTGAACGCGGAAGCGGCCCTGCCCCGCACCGTATCTTTTATTCAGGACGCGGCCCCGGACGCGCCCGTGCAGAAGGCCACGGAGTCCATTGCCATACAGCGCACGGTGGGCGAAGGGGAAAATCAGACCCTGCTGCGGGAGGAATTTGAGCTGTCCGACGTGCTGAAAATCAAGGACACGCTTTTCGCCACAGCCCAGGCACAGGTGGAGGATATCTTGGCGGGCAGCGACGGCACGGCCACCGTTACCGGCACGGTCACGCTGGAAGCCTGCCACACCGCCGACCTGCCCGGCCGGTCTCTGGTGTACACCCGCCATACCGCGCCGTATGAACAGCAGGTGACGCTGTCCGGCACCCTGGGCAGCGCGTTGACCGCCCGCACGCTGGTGCGGGACGTGGCGGTGCTGAGCCAGGAAGCGGAAAACGGGCGCGTCATGCGGGCCGAAATCCAACTGACCACGGAAATGACCGCCGTAGAGGACAGCACCATGACCGTTCTGCGGGATGTGTTCACCACCGAGGGCGACGCTTTGGAAACCCATGCCCAGCAGCTCGTATTTCGGGACGGAACCGTGAACGAGACGGCGGCGGAAAGCGGGCGCACGGTGCTGACTCTGCCAGAGGGAAGCCCCCGGATGAAAACGGCGCTGCTTGCGTTCGTGCGGCCCGTATTGGTGGAAGCGACCCGGCAGAAGGATAAGCTGGCAGCGGACGGCATTCTCGACATCACCCTGATCTACCAGACCGACGACAGCGCCGCCCCCGTTTCCGTGCGGCAGGAGGAGCCTTTCCATATTCTTTTCGATACCCAGGCCACGCCGGAGGATCATTTATCCCTCACAGCGTCCCAGGTGGACCCCAGCGCCGTGACGGGGGACCGGGCGGAGCTCAAATACATCCTGCGCCTGAACGCCGACGGCGTGCGCAAGCATGAAGCCCAGGTGCTGGTAGACATCCAGGAAGTGCCCGCCCAGGAAACCTTCCGAGGCATCACCCTGTATTACCTCCAGCCCGGCGAAACCCTGTGGGACGCGGCCAAGCGCTGCCGCCTGCCGGTGGAGGAAATCCAGCGCCTGAACCCTGCATTGGAATCCGACCCCCGCACAGGAACGCCGGTGCTGGCCTATAAACGATAAAAATATGATAAAAATTTTCGGGGGAAACCACGCTTTGGCTGGGTAATGGGTGATAGGGAACCATTTTCGTGGTTCCGGGGAAAACCGCGCGCTGTGATGTGACGCGGTTTTCCTTTTCCCAGCCACGTCCGTTTTAAGCCGGTTTCTTTTCTTTGGTTGAAGATGTCGCCGTCACAGGGTCGTTGAACATCGGGATGTTGATTTCTCCAACGAAGTTGAAAATGATCTCGATGTGCTGGACGTGATGACCGTCCGAATCAAATGGCGCGTAAACGATGATTTTCTGAATGAACTCGCTGACCATCGCCTGTGTGAGTTCAGGAATATCCACGTACTTATTCACCAATGCCATGAAACGGTCATAGTTGTCGCTGACTTCTTCCTGTGACACAATCAGGTTCTCCAGGCGGGCGATTTCGTTGGTCAGGCTTTCCCGTTCGGATTCGTAATCGGCGGACAAACGCTGATAGCGTTCCTTGGGCAGATCGCCGAGAGCGTAATCTTCGTAGACTCTGCGTTCCAGTTTGTCCAGCTCTGCCAGCCTTTTCTTTGCTTGCGCCAGCTTCTTCCTATCCTGCCGGATGCTCTTTTCCTGACTCTGCCGCCTGCATTGCAGCCATTCTTCCTCGAAGCGTTCCACGTCCTCCCGCACGTAAGCAGTCAGCGTGCGAATCCGTTCCAGAACGAGGCTGCGAAGAACGTTTTCCCGGATGTAGTGCGCCGTGCAATCGCCCCGTCCGCTTTTGTATTCAGAGCAGACGTACCGATCCTGCTTTCCTTCGCTTTCCTGGCGGGAACAGAAATGCAGCTTGCTTCCGCAGTCTGCACAGAAGATCAGGCCGGAAAAGAAGCCTTTCTGTGCTTCCCTGCGAACCGGGCGATGCTTGATCTTCCGCAACTCCTGTACCCGTTCCCACTGTTCCAGCGAAACGATGGCTTCCTGAGTATCGGGGAAAACGGAGATGTTTTCCTCTTTATTCGGCTGCCGTTTCTTCAGCTTGTAGGATTTGGAGAAGGTTTTGAAGTTGCAGGTGCAGCCGGTGTATTCCTTCCGGTTCAGGATGCCGGTCACGGAACTGTCAGTCCACCGGTAAGGGTGATCCGGCAGTGGTTTGCCGTGACGCTTCAAGTAAAGTGCATGTGCCGTCGAAACGTGATCCGCTTCCAGGATGCGTGCAATGCTTTCCGGCCCTTTTCCTTCCAGTACCAAGTCGAAGATACGCTTTACCACAGGAGCAGTTTCTTCATCCACGATCCAGTGCCCTTTTTGTTCCGGGTCATCCAGGTAGCCATAGGGCGGACGTCCGATGTGCTTCCCGCTGGTTCCCTTTGCTTTCACGATGGAGCGTACTTTACGGCTAGTGTCTTTCGCATAGAAATCGTTGAAAAGATTTCTTACGGGGGTAAAGTCATTGTCCCCTCGTGCGGAATCCACGCCGTCGTTTACAGCGATGAATCGAATATCGTTGTCAGGAAATTCGAGTTCCGTATAGCGGCCTACTTGCAGGTAGTCGCGTCCGAAACGGCTCATGTCCTTGACAATGATGATGCCGACCTTGCCTTCGCTTACCAGGGAAAGAAGCTCCTGCATGGCGGGACGGTTGAAGTTGGTGCCGGTGTAACCGTCATCGACGAACACACGGATGTTGGGAAAGCCTTGCTCGGTAGCGTACTTCATCAGGAGAGTGCGTTGGTTCTGGATGGAATTGGACTCGCCGTCCAGGTCGTCTTCATTGGAGAGACGGCAGTATAACGCGGTAATCAATTGCTGACCCATTTCTTTTGCCTCCTTCTTTGGATCAGCCGACAGTACCGCAGTGCTCGTGTTTATCATATCACAATCTGACTCATTTGTCATCATGCGAACACAGCCTTTTGGTTCAGGGGATCATTGAACAGGAGGCGTTTCACTTTCCCTTGAAGATGCTCTGAACCGGCATATCTGGAATAAACAAAAAACTCCGTTTTGCCGAATTTCTGGTAATCGATATCAAATAACGCGTTATTTGCCTCTCGCTTCTTTTTCCAATATTCCAACTGTTCCTTCGGCGGCTCATCATGAACCTCATAGACAGAATACAAATCCCAATGGCATTCTTCCAGTTCATCACAGGAACTTTCTTCTTGTTCGGAAGAATAATCCGGGACGTTGGTTTCTTCATGCATATAATCACTTCCTTTATATCTTTGTATTAATCTTGGTATAAAAACAACATGCCTTATCGTACTCTTTTCAGTCCTATTTGCTGCCCGCCCCCGGACTGATCGGGAACATCCCAGCCTGCGATTGGTTCGCATCATAGCCCTCTCGGCTCCCCGCGTTCCGCCGGGCTGCCCTCATTGTCTGCGACGGCTCACGCTTGCGCGCTTCTACGCTCGGACTGTGACTGGACAGAAGTATCATTGTCCCTCGTTTGTCGGCGTGCTCCCATTCGGGGCCCGCCGACCCGGAAAAGCTGCGCTTTTCCTAAACGTTTACAGATATCTTGGCAATCGGATGGCACCACACCACTCGTTTTGTTCGCTGTGGATCGCTCACTGAGTTCTTTCAGGTCATGGCGGCAGTTTACGGGTCGCTCCATCTGTATGGAATGTAACTGGAATGCTGCGTATGAAATTGTAATTGAACATTTATGAATTATCATAATTGATAATTTTTCTGTTCGATGCCATTATAACGCCGGTTTCTACTCTTGTCAAGCTGAAAATTATCAAATCAGATAATTTTTCTGTTGAAAAATTCTGCCCATGGCTGTATACTATGAATGGGGCTGTTGTTTCAGGGAAAACTGACAGAAGGAATGGGAAGTATATGAAGGTCGGAGACAAAATCAAAAGAATCCGCCAGTTTCGTGGCATGACGCAGGCGGAACTGGGGAGAAAGCTGGATATGGGAGATACATCTCAGGCACGGATCGGTCAATATGAAATTGGATTCAGAACGCCGTCGAAAGAACTGCTGGACAAGATGGCGAAGGCGTTGGATGTGTCCCCCAACGCGCTGTATGATACGACTGGCAGCAATACGACAGAATTGATGGAGTTGTTCTTCTGGCTGGAAGAAGAAAACCCTGGCCTTATGCACGTTTTCCAGATGAAACGGATTCCCGGCGAAAGAGTGGATACCACCGAGGATATCAATGTGTATTACCACGATAACGCTTATTGGCCCGCCCACGCGCCCCATGGATTCTGGCTGAGATATGGTTCCTTCCTGGATGATTGCATGACGGAATGGGCTTTCCGGCAGCATGAACTGCGGATTGGTCTGATCACAAAGGAAGAATATTTTGAATGGAAGATCAATTGGCCCGAAACAAGTGACGACTGTGGAAAGAGAATCCCTTATAAGGACTGGCGGAAGCAGCCGGAAGAAGATCGTCAGAAAAAGGAATTGGATACCCTTCGCAGATTGCTCCCCAAGCGGGACAATGATCTCGACGCCCTGCCCAATCTTCAGCGCCTTTCCGACGAACAGCTTGCGCTGCTGGTGCCTGATTTGCTGGAATGGCTCCGTGATCCGCAAAATCGAATGGCGCGTTACGTTGGCGACCTGTTGGGGGAACGGCGGGAAATGATGATCCCCATCGTGGAAAAGATCATGGCAGGGGAAGATGAAGCCCTAAAATTTGGTATCCGAATGGAATTGATTCCGAGGATGGAAAAATGGGTGTGGAAGATAAGGTACTAAGATAACGTATTTTTAACCCTATCCAGCGGATACAAAAGAAGTGCCGCAATCCATGGGACAATGACCTGCTTACTGAAAAAAAGTCATTGTTGCAGGGAAGAAACTATGATAAAATCATGGTGTATGAGCAATCGATACTTTACTGCCGGAAAGCGCAATCCCCCCTGACGCGGAAGAAACGGCGGCAGCAGCAGAAAGAAGACATACCTACGCAAAAACGGGAAGGGAAAAAACATGGCAAGGCTTGAAGACTTAACCGATGGCAGCATCGTTCTTGGCATCATCCCCCACGAACCGGTCACCGTTGTCACGGCGAAATGGCACGGAACCGCGTGCCTGGAAGTGTTTTATAAAACCAATCGCGGACAGACTGGCGAGCGTGTGATTTATCGGGAAGATGAATCCTCCATGGAGATTGTATCAAAAAGCCTGCCATGGAGTTTCGACGTGGACGGAGACAAGATGCGCCTGGTTTCCGAAGCGTACCGGATTCAGCTTGCCCATTTATTTGATCCCTATCTGGCGGTGCATACGTCCTCCATTGATCCGCTGCCGCACCAGATCAGCGCGGTCTATGAAGAAATGCTTCCCCGTCTGCCTCTGCGCTATGTGCTGGCGGACGACCCTGGCGCTGGCAAAACCATCATGACCGGCCTGCTGCTGAAGGAGCTGATCATACGCGGCGACCTGAAACGCTGCTTGATCGTTGCGCCTGGCAATCTATGCGAGCAGTGGCAGGATGAGCTTTATTCCAAGTTTCATCTGCGTTTTGAACTGCTAACCAATGACCGCCTTGAATCGGCTGTTTCCGGCAACGCCTTCACGGAAGTGAATTATGCCATTGCGCGTCTGGATAAGCTTTCCCGAAACGAGGAATTGCAGGAAAAGCTGAAAATTTCCGAATGGGATTTGATCGTCTGCGACGAAGCGCACAAGATGTCCGCGTCCTTTTGGGGCGGCGAAGCGAAATATACAAAGCGTTTCCTGCTGGGCCGCCTGCTTTCCGGCCTGACGAGGCATTTCCTGCTTCTGACGGCTACTCCCCATAATGGCAAGGAAGAAGACTTTCAGTTGTTCATGTCCCTGGTGGATCAGGATCGCTTTGAAGGCGCGCTGCGCACCAGCAATCAGTCCATTGACGTCAGCGATGTGATGCGCCGTCTGGTCAAGGAAGATTTGCTCAAGTTCGACGGCACGCCCCTGTTCCCGGAGCGCATCGCCTACACGGTGAATTATGATCTTTCCGACGCCGAGGAAAGACTTTATTCGGCGGTAACATCCTACGTACAGGATGAATTCAACCGCGCCGATCATTTGGACGGCCAGCAGCGGTCTACTGTCGGTTTTGCCCTGACCATCCTGCAGCGCCGTCTGGCGTCTTCGCCGGAAGCGATTTATCAATCCCTTCGCCGCAGGCGGGAACGGCTGCAAAACCGTCTCGCGGAAGAAAAGCTTGGAAAGCGCGTTCAGGAGATCGTCGCGGATGATCCGGATGATCTGGATGAAATGCCGGGGGATGAACTGGAGCAGGAAGAAGAACAGGTGGCGGATCAGGCGTCCGCCGCTCGTACCATTTCCGAACTGGAAGCGGAAATCGACACGCTGCTCCGGCTGGAACAGATGGCCAACGAAGTGCGTGCCAGCGGCCAGGATCGAAAATGGGACGAGCTTTCCAGCCTGCTCCAGGAAAACGAGCTCATGTATGAGAAAAACGGCAGCCGGGAAAAGCTGATCATCTTCACCGAGCACCGGGACACCCTGAACTATCTGGCGGATAAGATCCGCACGCTTTTCGGCAAGCCGGAAGCGGTGGTCACCATCCACGGCGGGATGCTGCGGGATGACCGCCGGAAGATCGAAACCAGCTTCAAGCAGGATAAAGACGTGCGCATCCTGATCGCCACCGACGCGGCGGGCGAAGGCATCAACCTCCAGCGGGCGCACTTGATGGTGAATTACGACCTGCCCTGGAATCCCAATCGTCTGGAACAGCGCTTTGGCCGCATCCACCGCATCGGACAGACGGAAGTATGCTATCTGTGGAACCTGGTTTCCCAGGAAACCCGGGAAGGCGAGGTTTTCCAGCGCTTATTTGAGAAGCTGGAAGAAGAAAAGGCGGCGCTTTCCGGCCGCGTGTTCGATATTTTAGGCAAAGTCACCTTCGACAACAAGCCTCTGCGCGATTTGCTGGTGGAGGCGATTCGCTATGGCAATGATCCCGCCACCCGCGCCCGGATGCAGCAGGTGGTGGATCGCAGCCTGGACCGGCAGAAGCTATTGGATTTGATGAACGAGGAAGCGCTCACCGACGACGTAATGGACGTTCATCGGGTCAACATGATCCGCGAGGACATGGAGCGCATGGAAGCCCACAAGCTCCAGCCTCATTTTGTGGAAGCGTTCTTCATCGAAGCGTTCAAGGCCCTGGGCGGCGCGATCCGCAAACGGGAAAAGGGCCGCTGGGAGATTTCCAATGTGCCTTACAAGGTTCGCTCCCGGGATCAGCAGATCGGTTTCGGCGTTCCGGTGGCTCCCCGGTATGAGCGGGTATGCTTTGATAAGCAGTATGTCCATGTTCCCGGCCTGCCGGTAGCGGATCAGCTTTGCCCCGGCCATCCCTTGCTGGAAGCCGTGATCGACCTGACGCTGGAGCAGAGAGCGGACGTACTGAAACGCGGGGCGGTGATGATCGACGAGAATGATCCCGGAGATCAGCCCCTGCTGCTGTTCTATATTGAGGACGCTTTCCAGGACGGCCACAGGCTCCCCAACGGCGCACAGCGCGTTGTGGACAAGAGCCTGCAATTTGTGGAGATCGATGAATCCGGCCAGGCGCGCAAAGCCGGGTACGCACCGTACCTGGATTATCGGGCCGCCACGGAGGACGAAACCAAGGCGGCACTGGCATTCGCCAAAACGCAAGCCTGGCTGTCGGGCAATATCGAGGACATCGCCATTCATTACGCTATGACGGATATCGTGCCGGTACATTATCAGGAAGTGCGGAAACGGCGGCAGGAATACGCCGACAAGGTGGCGAAGGCCGTCAAGACCCGCCTGACGGAAGAAATACAGTATTGGGACTACCGCGCTTCCGATCTTCGTCAGAAAGAAGCGGCAGGAAAAGGCAATCCGAAGCTGAATTCCGATAACGCCCAGCGCCGGGCGGATGATTTGCAGGCCCGGCTGGAAAAACGGCTCAGCGAACTGGACGAGGAAAAGCACATCAGTCCCTGCCCGCCGGTGATTGCGGGCGGCGCACTGATCATTCCCCAAGGTTTGCTGAACCGGCTCACCGGCCAGCCCAACACGGGAGATTTGTTCAGCCAGAACAGGACGGCGGTAGAAAAGGCAGCCATGAACTGTGTCATGCAGCATGAACAGGCCATGGGCAACATCTCCCGGGACGTGAGCATGGAAAAAGTGGGCTATGATATCGAATCCACCGTGCCGGAGAATCACCGGAATGGCGGAAACTGCCTGCGGTTCATCGAGGTGAAAGGGCGGCAAAAGGGAGCAACAACTATTACAGCAACAAAGAACGAAATCCTGACGGCCCTGAATAAGCCGGAAGAATTTGTTCTGGCAATTGTGGAAGTGGACGGCGACCAAACCCACGCTGTCTATCTGAAACGGCCATTCAACACCGCACCGGATATGGGAGCGACAAGCGTGAATTATGAAATTACCGATCTGATAAGGATTGGGACTCTGGAAGAATTAGATAGTGGACATTAACAAAGGAGTGAAAAAAATGAACTATAAACTGGAAGACGTGTATGGCCTTTCAAGAGATATACCAATCAATTATGTCGAACGTGATAATGTTGATAATAAACTACGGAATAATCTAAATCGGAAAAAGCATATAACTATTTTTGGCAGTTCAAAACAAGGTAAGACATGCTTAAGGAAGCATTGTTTAGAAGAATCAGAATATATTCTTATTCAATGCAGTAATAGATGGACTATATCCGATTTAAACACAAATATACTTAAACGGGCAGGGTATGAAATAAATACCAGCTCAAAAACTTCTTTTAGCGGAAAAACAAAGATTACCGCAACGTTTTCAGGTAAAATTCCTGAGTTATATACCGCATCGAAAGGATATGAAACTGAAAATACTCTTGGGCAGGAAGAATCATTTCAACCTTTGGAAATAGATTTGAATGATACAAATGATATAATAGCAGCATTGGATCATATTGAATTCCATAAGTATATTGTTCTGGAAGATTTTCATTATTTGAAAACTGAAACGCAAAGAGACTTTGCCATTGAGTTAAAAGCTTTTCACGAGAGTTCTGACCTTTGCTTTATCATCGTAGGTGTATGGCTCGATGAAAACAAGTTAGTAATATACAACGGAGATCTTACGGGAAGGATTATTCCGATCAATGCTGACTTGTGGAATGATGATGACTTAAAGCGTGTTATTCAAGAGGGTGCAACGTGTTTAAATATCTCATTTGCAGAAGGATTTATTAATGAACTTCTTGAAGTAGCTTCTGGTAATGTATATATTGTTCAGGAAGCTTGCCACCTTGTTTGTGAAGAAAAAGGAGTTTTAGCTACTCAGGAGCAAAAAACACGTGTTGGATACAACATTTCAGCAAAGGAAATCGTCAGAAGAATTGTTCAAGAACAATCTGGTCGTTATAATACATTTCTTTCACAATATGCGACAGGTTTTCAAGAAACAGCGTTGGAAATGCATAAATGGTTATTATATCCTGTTCTCACTTCTGGGATCAATGAATTATCCAGGGGACTATCATATCGTACCATAAGAACAACTATTGAATCTGTTCATCCTAATGGTAGAAACCTAAACCCTGGAAATGTTACTCAGGCTCTAAAAGCAGTTTCTTCATTACAGATAGCAAAGTCAATTCAACCTATTATCTTAGACTATGATGAATCCAATCTTAAGTTACATGTGGTGGATAAGGGCTTTCTAATTTGGCTTGCTACGCAAGATAGAAATGATTTGCTTGCTTTAGCAGGTTTGCCTCCAAAACGGATGAGATAACAGATCAAATCAGTTTATTGGAATGAATAGGGGATATTTAAAATGTATACGAAGAAGTTAATCGAAGTCGCTCTGCCGTTGGAAAAGATCAACGCGGAATCGGCGCGGGAAAAGTCCATTCGTCACGGGCACCCGTCCACCCTGCATTTATGGTGGGCACGGCGGCCTTTGGCGACGGCCCGGGCTGTGATCTGGTCGTCGTTGGTGGACGATCCTTCCAGCCACCCGGAGCAGTTCCCCACGGAGGAAGCGCAGCAGAAGGAGCGGGAGCGTCTGTTCGATATTCTGTCCCGGCTGGTGGTATGGGAAAACAGCAATAATCCCCTGGTGCTGGAGGAAGCCAAGGCGGAGATCATGAAATCCACGGGCAACAATCCCCCGGCGCTGCTGGACCCCTTCGCGGGGGGCGGGGCCATTCCCTTAGAGGCCCAGCGCTTGGGGCTGGAAGCCCACGCCCACGACCTGAACCCTGTGGCCGTGATGATCAACAAGGCCATGATCGAGATACCGCCCAAGTTCGCCAATCAACCCCCGGTGAACCCGCAGATTCGGGAAAAGCAGATGGGCAGCGAGCAAGGAGAGGGCTGGACCGGCGCGGCGGGGCTGGCGGAGGATGTGCGCTATTACGGCGAATGGATGAAGAAAAAAGCCTTTGAGCGTATCGGTGAATTGTATCCTAAAATAACGGATAATGACGGAAATGAATACACAGTAATTGCTTGGATTTGGGCAAGAACAGTTGTTTCTCCCAATCCGTTAGCGCACGGTGCATATGTACCGCTAATATCTTCTCAAATGCTTTCAACCAAAAAAGGCAATAAAGCATGGGTAGAAATTGTGGAAGATTCAAATGAAAAAGATGGTTGGAGATTTGAAGTCAAGTCAGGATCAATTTCCAAGCAGGAAGAAGCAATAAAAGCATATGGAACAAAAGCTGGCAAAGCAAAGGACTTTGTTTGCTGTTTAACAAAAGCGCCCATTCAAAGAGAGTATATACAAGACCAAGGAAAAGCCGGAAAATTGTCACAGCGGCTAATGGCAATCGTTGCACAGGGAAAAAATGGGAGAGTTTATTTTTCTCCCAATGGAGAACACGAAATACTTGGAATAAATGAAAATGATACCGAAGAAGCGAACAATATTCGCAGTACTTTTTTAAACGGCAGTACGCCTACCCGCGCTATGGTGACAGGAGGTGTTTGCTCTGCTTATGGATTAACTACATGGGGGCATCTGTTTACCGGTCGCCAATTGAAGGCATTGACTACCTTTTCCGCTCTCGTAAAAGAAGCGCAGATACAGGCTGAAAAAGACGCAGAAAACAGTGGTATGTTTAATGACCATATAGGAATTGAAGATAATGGAGCAGGGGCACGTGCTTATGGAGAAGCGATTGGGATATATTTAGGGTTTGTTGTGGACAAATTGGTAGATTATCATTCAAGTATCTGTTCATGGCATTCAAGCGGTGAAAAAATGAGGAATACATTTGGCCGCCAAGCCCTCCCAATGGTGTGGGATTACGCTGAATGCAATCCATTTTGCACTTCTTCTGGCAGCTATGATAATATGCTTGAGTGGGTGAATAAAGCCATTAAGATGTTTCCTTGTTCAAACTATACAGGACATGCAAAACAATTTGATGCTCAAAGCGACTGTGGGCTAAGATCAATAATGATTTCTACTGATCCCCCATATTATGATAATATTGGTTATGCTGATTTATCTGATTTTTTCTATGTATGGATGCGGCAAACGCTTAAAGACACATTCCCTTGCATTTTTAGAACAATGCTTACCCCGAAAGCAGAAGAATTAGTTGCAACGCCTTATCGGTTTAAAGGTGGTATGGCAGAAGCAAAAGAGTTTTTTGAAGACGGGATGTTTAATACTTGCGTACAAATGCACAAATACGCTCATGAAGATATACCGGTTACAGTTTATTATGCGTTCAAGCAAAACGATACAAATTCAGACGATATTACTGCATCATCAGGTTGGGAAACAATGCTGTCCGCAATTATTCGTTCTGGGTTTGCAATAACAGGAACATGGCCAATGCGTACAGAGATGGCTGTTCGCCAAATTGCCAGCGGCACCAACGCCTTGGCCTCCTCCATCGTCCTGGTCTGCCGCAAGCGGGAGGAAACCGCCCGCAGCGTCACCCGCCGGGAGTTCATCAACGCTCTGCATCGGGAAATGCGGCCCGCCCTGGAAAAGCTGCAAAGCGCCAACATCGCCCCTGTGGACTTGGCCCAAAGCGCCATCGGCCCCGGCATCGGCGTGTTCAGCCGCTATAAGAGCGTACTGGAGGCGGACGGCAAGCCCATGACCGTCCGCGCCGCCCTGCAAATCATCAATCAGGAATTGGACGCCTTCTATCACGAGCAGGAGGGAGAAATGGATTCCGGCAGCCGGTTCTGCGTCGATCTGTTCCAGCAGTTCGGGTTCAATGAAATGGCCTTTGGTGAAGCGCAGGTTCTGGCGACCGCCAAGAACACTTCCTTGCAGGCCCTGGCGGACCGGCGCGTACTGCAAGCCGCCAAAGGCCGCGTCCGCCTGCTGACCCGGGAGGAAATCCCGGATAACATCAACCGAAAAGAAGAATGTATCTGGCTGCTGACCCAGCAATTGGCCCACCGCTTTGAAAAAGAGGGCGTGAAGGGCTGCGCCAGGGAGCTTGCGTTCATGTACAGCAGCAACGCCGAAAACGCCAAAGCTTTAGCCTATCGCCTGTATACCGTCTGCGAGCGCAAGGGTTGGGCTCAGGAGGGCTACGCCTATAACAATCTGGTGGTGTCCTGGCCGGAAATCCTTTCCATGGCGGCTTCCATCAAGGCGGAAGCGCCGGAACAGATGGCGATGGATTTGGGAACACTGTAAAAGTTTACCTTGACCCAATTCCAGGCATATCTTGTGATTTGAAGACCAATTCTGTATAATGAATTATCAAAGCACGAGGAGGTGTTTCGTTATGTGCTTTACCATGGAAGAAATCAAACAAAAGTCCGTTCCTCTGGCGAAAAAATACGGTATCAAACGGCTGGGGCTGTTCGGCTCCTATGCCCGTGGGGAAGCGCGGGACGACAGCGACCTGGACTTCCTGATCGACGAAGGGAAAATGCGCGGATTATTTCAATACATGGGCTTTGTGCTGGATTTGGAGGATGAATTTGGCTGCCATGTGGATGTGGTCATGGACGGCATAGAAGATAAAGAATTTCTGCATACCATCAAGAAGGATGAGGTGGTTTTATATGAAGCATAGTGATCAGGTTATTCTTCAAAAAATTATATATTATTGCAATGAAATTGATATGTTGATGAATCGTTTCGGAAAAAGCCAAGAAGCCTATGAGCAAGATCGGGCATATCAATACGCGGTAAGTACCTGCATCGTGCAAATTGGTGAACTGGTGGCACGGCTTACGGAAGAAACGCTTGCGGCCAACGATTCAATTCCATGGCGCGCTATTCGCGGTATGCGGAATATCTATGTGCATGATTATGAAAAAACGAAATATAAAACCATGTGGCAAACCATGACCGAAGATATTCCAACTTTGCGGAGCCAATTGCTTGACCTGTTAGATCATGACGAGGATTCATAAAGCGTGACCACGGCACTCATATGATGAACGATACATCAGCCAGGGAGGAAACATCAAATGACAAACCACAGCATTATCGGCGAAGCGTTCCAGAGCTTACGGGAACCGCTGGCTGGTTATATTCTGCAACAGCTTCAAAGCGTCCCGGAATATAAAATCAACGATCAATGGTGGCAGGACGGCGTTCTCCGCGTTTTATCCGAGTTTAATGAGCGCGACGCGGAAAAACTGTCTGTCAGCGCCGATTATGCGGAACGTCAGGACAGTATGGACATTACAGCCTGTCTGAACCTGATCGACCTTCATTGGCCGAATCTGTTCAAATACCGGCTTCCCGCCAATGCGCGGAGCTGGTGCAAGGAAATCAAAAACGCCCGGAACACCTGGGCGCACTTTACCGGAACCGATTTCACCGACAGGGAAACGGAACGGGCACTGGATACCATGTCTCTGCTGGCGGATAAAATCGACACCACCGGCGAAACAACGGAAGCGCTGCAAAAGCTGATCCGTATCCTGCGTTATGGCAATGAACAGGGTTCTATGAACGCTGTGAACACGGCGGCGGAAGCTGCCAAGAAAACGTCGGGGGTGATGCAGAACACGCCTGTGACCGGTCTGCCAAGTTGGCGCAATGTGATGGAACCGCACCCGGACGTGGCCCAAGGCCGATATAAAAAAGCGGAGTTCGCCGCTGACTTGGCCCAGGTGGCGCGGGGTGAAGGCGCGTATGAATACAGAGACCCCCTGGAGTTTTTCTCCCGCACCTATGTGACCGAAGGCATAAAGGGCCTGCTGGTGCAGGCTCTGCGCCGGGTTTCCGGCAAGGATGGGGAACCGGTGATCCAGTTAAAGACGGCCTTTGGCGGCGGCAAAACGCACAGCATGCTGGCGCTGTATCATTTGCTGCGCGGAAAAGCGCCTATTGCCAAGGCGGCCAGCCTGAAAGCAGTTTTGGATGCGGCGGAAGTGAAAATCCCGCCCATTTGCCGTGTGGCCGTGCTGGTGGGCACCGCCCTCGATCCCTCCAGGAGCCGCCGTGAACCACAGCTTCCCGGCGTGACCATCAACACGCTTTGGGGAGAAATGGCGGCACAGTTAGCGGTGGATTCCGGCGTGCCCAAGCTGTACGACATTGTCAAGGAAGCAGATAAAAAGGGCGTCGCGCCCGGTTCCAAGGCATTGATCGATTTGTTCAATGCCTGCGGTCCCTGCGTGATTCTGATCGACGAATTGGTGGCCTACGCGAAAAATATGTGGCACAAGGAAGGGCTGCCCGCCGGTTCCTTTGATAGCCTGATCACCTTCATTCAGTCACTTACAGAAGCTGCCCGCGCCAGTGAAAACAGTCTGGTGGTGGCGTCCATCCCCGAAAGCGAAATCGAGGTGGGAGAAGGCGGCGGTAAAGAAGCGCTGGCCGCTATCGAGCATACCTTTGGCCGTATGGAATCCATCTGGAAGCCAGTCGCCGCCAACGAGGGCTTTGAAATCGTGCGCCGCCGCCTGTTCCAGAATTGCAAGGATGAGGCCAAGCGGGATCAGGTCTGCGTGGCTTTCAGTCAGATGTATCAGGATAATGCCTCTGATTTTCCCATCGAGGCGAAGGAAGTGGATTATCTTTCCCGCATGCGGTCCTGCTACCCGATTCACCCGGAAGTTTTTGATCGGCTGTATGAGGATTGGGCTACCATCGAGCATTTCCAGAAAACGCGCGGCGTGCTGCGACTGATGGCTGCTGTGATTCATGATTTGTGGATGAATCAGGACGCGGGCCTGATGATCATGCCCGGCTCCATGACGCTGGACGTGCCTGCCGTCCGGGATGAACTGACCCGGCACGTGAGGGATAACTGGAATGCCATCGTGGATCATGAGGTGGACGGCAAGGATTCTATCCCCTATTTGAAGGATCAGAACACGTCTCGCTTCGGCCAGTTGATGGCCTGCCGCCGTGTTGCCAGAACCATCATGTTAGGTTCCGCGCCCAGTGAACGGAAGCAGTCTGTCCGGGGGCTGGAAGCCTCCCGTATCCGTCTGGGCACCATTCAGCCCGGCGAGAATATCGCTACGTTCAACGACGCACTGAACACACTGCAAACCAGTCTGACTTACCTGTACACCAATTCCTCCGGAGATCGCTTCTGGTATGATACACGTCCCACTCTGCGCAAGACCGCCGAGGACCGGGCCAGCCAACAGTCCAAGGAGAACGTGGAAATGGAAATTGAGCGCCGTCTGCGGAAAATACGCAAGGAGCGCCCGTTCAGCCGTCTGCACATCAATCCGGCCAGCTCCGCCGACGTATCCGACGACCAGGACGTGGGCCTCGTTATTCTGCCTGTTTCCGCGACGTATAAGTCCAACGCGCCGGGAGACCACGCGATTCAGGCGGCGCTGGACATCCTCAATAACCGGGGACAATCGCCGCGCCTTTACCGCAATATGCTGACCTTTATTGCCCCCGATGTGAATACCATGCCCTCCTTGAAGGATGCCGCCAAGCATTTTCTGGCATGGCAGTCCATCGAGAATGAAAAGGACGACTTGAACCTTGACGCGGCCCAGAACCGGGAAACCGGCAATATGCTTCGCATGTACGACCGCACCATGGAGGATCGCATTCGGGAAACCTATTGCTGGCTGCTGGTTCCCTATATTGATTTGGAAGTCAGCAAGAGTGAAATCGTATGGCAGACTTACAGCATCCGGGGCGGCGATGACACCATCGTTACTAAGGCCGCACGGAAAATGGATCAGAATGAACAATTGATCGGAAAATGGGCTCCTGCGCTGCTGCTGATGGAAATGGATAAGCTGCTTTGGGGCGACAGCGACAGCAAAAATATCGGCGATCTGTGGCGGCAGCTTTGCACTTATTGTTATCTGCCCAGGCTCGTCAGTTTTGAAGTGCTTGCGGACGCTGTTCAAACCGGCGTGAATAGCGATGAATACTTTTCCTATGCAGACAGTGTTTCCGATGGTAGATTTATCGGATTAAAGTATCACTGTCAGATTCCTTTTGCGGATCGAAGCGGCTATATCGTAAAACAAGTGGCTGCATTGAAACAGATTGCCGCCGAAGCGTCCCGCGTTCCGGAACGGCCAGACAGCCCGGATCATGTAAACCTGCCTGTCAATCCGGTCTCTCCTGTACAGCCTGTTGATCCTGTCACTCCTCCCGTCAATCCGAAACCCGAAACGCTTAAGAATAAACGGTTCTATATGACAGCGGACATCGATACTATCCGCGTCAATAAGGATGTCAGCCGCCTGATGGATGAAGTCATCAACCATTTGATGCAGGTGGATGGGGCGAATGTCCGGATTCGCCTTGAAGTGGAAGCGGATATGCCTAACGGGACGCCCGTTCCCACGGTCAGGACAGTGACGGAGAACCTTAGAACGCTTCATATTGATGACTATAGTTTTGACGAGTGAAATATTTGGAGTAATATACAGACAGGCGATGCCCAGGAGAGGAAAATGCCATGTATCTTTCAAAAGTATTCATTGAGAATTTTCGTTTGTTTTCTCAGCCGGTAGAAGTATCCTTTCAGAAGGGGCTAAATTTGCTTGTGGGCGAAAACGGTTCTGGCAAGAGCGCCGTACTTGATGCAATACGAGCATTGTTGAATGAAAACGAATTTTCAAGAAGAGGAATTACGGAAGAAGACTTTTCAAACAATAATAATGGTACAGATTTGCACGGAGCTGATCGGCTCTCTATTACCGGCATTTTTTCAGATTTGTCTGAGGAACAAAAGATAGAATATCTTACATGGCTGGATAATTCTTTTAACGCCAAACTGAATCTGGAAGTACAGAATAGATTGAATAACAGAAATAGGTATAATCAAAAACGATGGGGTGGGAATTCTTCTAACAGTATTTTCGATAGTGAACCATTGAATGATATCCAATGCGTTTATTTGCCTGCCCTTCGCGACGCTGAAAGAAATCTAAGAACTGGAAGGGGCTCAAGGCTGGCTCGTTTTATCGCAAATCTGTCTGCTGATTTACTAAAAGAAAAGCGGAAAAACGGAGAACTCATGCCATTAGAAGATGATTTGAAAGCATTTAACGAAAAAGCTGCTGGGAAAGAAGAAATTGCCAAAGCAAATAAGCTTATTAATGATAGTATTCAAAATGCCGCAGGAAGCGTGTATGGGCAGAAAACACAGATACAGTTTAATACGCTATCTTATGAAAGAATCATTGAATCTTTACAAATTCTATTCTCAGAAGCGGGAACAGATGGGTTCCGAAACTTAGCTGAGAATAGCTTGGGGTATAATAATTTGATTTATATTGCCACGATTCTTGCTGAATTTGAAGGCTTGAAAGATAAATATACAACACCTCGAATTCTCCTAATCGAGGAATTGGAAGCTCATTTGCATCCACAACTCCAAATTAAGCTTTTGAAATATTTACAACAACAAACGGATGAATGTAGAATTCAAGTTATAATCTCCACCCATTCACCACTGATTGCCGCAAGCGTTCCTATAGATAAAATTATATCATTTAATAGAGTTGATGGTAGTTGCAGTATTACTTCTCTGTTTGATTGCGGGATGGAATGTTCCGCAAGCCGTTTTTTGAATAGATGGCTCGATGCAACAAAGACCGCTTTGCTTTTTTCAAAAGGAAATCTGTTTGTTGAAGGAATTGGGGAAGCCATTTTAATCCCAATACTTGCAAAAAGGTATTTAAGCAAAAAGAAAGCAGAAGGCGCTTGTAGCATATCTTCTTTGGAAGAAGCAGGTATATCAGTTATTAACATGAACGGAATCTATTTCCATTATTTCCTTCAGCTATATAATGGTTATAAAATATTGCTCCCGGAACGAGTTGCTGGAGAAACGAAAGAAAACTATACAAAGAAGATAACAGAATTAAGAAAGAAAACTCGTCTTAGCAATGGAGAGTACGAGGTTACGAGCCGTATAAATATCAGGTGTGCGGTATTGACAGACAACGATCCGGCAAAGAAAATAAAGCCTTCACTCGATGACGATGTTGAAGGAAATAATCCGCAGCTGTGGTTTGGAAAACAAGTATCCGCTATGACAGATAATTGCCGTGTATATGTGAATAAGAAAACTTTTGAATATGATCTGTCAATAGAAAATAAGTGTAATGCACAAATAATGTTGAATATCCTGTTGGAAGCTATTCCGACTGATGGGTCTATAAAAGAGCAGTTAGAGTCTTATATAACTCGAATTGCTAAAGAAGAAACGATTGATGAGCCGGAAATGGCTGCAAGTATCCTTGAACAAATTGAATCAGACTACATGGGCAAAGGATTGTTTGCGCAGTTACTTGCTGAAAAACTGTCAAAACAGGAGGAAATGAAATTTGATATTCCTCAATATATATGTAAAGCCATTAACTTCCTCGCAAAGATAGGTGAATAAGATGAGCGTTGATTCTTTGGGGACAGTATTGTGTAGAGTGGATTCAATGCCTGAACAATACTGTGTCTGTAACGGTAAGCTGAAAAATAAGTGCATGGCAGATGGATATTGCAATCTACTGCACTTGACTAAAAAACAGCTTGACTATGTTGAATCAGATATTAATAAAAACATATATTTAAACGCTTGCCCTGGAAGTGGAAAGACAGAAGTCATAGCCGTAAAATATTCATATGAAACCCAAAAGTGGATGCAGCCTTACTCTG
Source organism: Clostridia bacterium (assembly GCA_017448975.1). Lineage (GTDB taxonomy): Bacteria > Bacillota > Clostridia > Christensenellales > Aristaeellaceae > RUG563. The sequence goes on along the minus strand of JAFSKN010000047.1, from coordinate 11,277 downwards.
GAATTGCTGTACTAACATTTACAAATTCTGCAGAAAATGAAATACGAAATAGAATTAATTCATTTTCGCCTAATGGAATAGAATATCCCCATTTTGTTGGAACATTTACAAGCTGGCTGCATGGTTATATAGCGAATCCTTTTTTATCAATTGTTACTTTACATGGAGAAAATGGGAAGGATGATACTCGTCTAAGAATTGTTGAAGATGATGCAAAAAGCGACTTCCTAAATGCATATAAGACGAAGTATTCTTATGGGGAAAAGCTAAATCATATTTCAGCAAACCAATATTGCTGGGATATAAAAGAAAGAAAATTTGTGTACACCCCTCAGATTCCTCGATCAGGAAAAGAAGAATTTGATTCCTATCTATCAGACAAAAATTATATGAAAAATGATCTTCGTGACACTAAAAACAAATTTTGGGAAAGCGGCTTTTTTACTTATGAGGATGTAGAAATATTATCATATCTTCTGCTAAAACGCAATGTTGAAATAACAAGAATAATTGCTAAAAGATATCCCTTAATCATTGTCGATGAATGCCAGGATTTATCTCTTCCTCAGTTGAAGATTCTGTCATTATTGCGAGAACAGGGAACTAAGGTTCACCTTGTCGGAGATTTAGATCAAGCTATTTATGAATTCAGGAAAATAGATATCGAAGACACGAAAGCTTTCATAAAAAGCAACGAACTGATAGAGATGAATCTGAACGAAAACTTTAGAAGCAATCAGAGCATTGTTAATGCTTCTATCAAGATTGTTCAAGGGAAAAAACATATAGTAGGCATGCGAAACCAAATGACAGAGAAACCATTGCTGGTGTTTCTTTATCGCAAAAATGAGGAGAAAGACCTTGTGCAACTATATCACAGTATCCTTGAACAGAAAGGAATAGAGGAAAATAATTGCAGAATAATCGTTAGGAATAATGCTGGGAAAGATAAATTACTAGGTAGGAAGGCAGGGGATTTATCAGACAACATTATTGAAGACTATGCGCATTTTGTTTTTTTGACTGATGATGAATCTCTGGATGGATTCCAAGAGAGAATTAAAATACTGGCACGCGCGATACAACAATCTTATTTCCCTAAAAGCGTTCATGGAAATTCTAATAATTTATATAAGCCAGAAGAAATTGATACATCAACTTGGATTAACATTATTATATTAATTCAGAAGACTATTGTTGAAAATGAATGTGTATTGGATTTATCTCAAAATTGGGAAATTTGGAAAAAGGCTCTGAGAAAATGTTTGGATGGGGTTTCATCTTCTTATCTTGGCAAAGCTGATTTAAAACGATTAAAAAACGGTATTAAGAATGATTTAGTTGTAGAATCATTTTCCTTGAAAAATAAGAATAAGACGAAGATACAAATTGAGACAATCCACGGCTGCAAGGGCATGAGTCTGGATTCCGTATTATTCGTATCAAGCTATTCTCGTGGAGACAATAGATCGGGAGCGTATTGGAAAGATTGGTTCATTAATCAAGAAAGCAATATAGATGAAGCCCAACGACTTGCGTATGTAGCATTTTCCAGAGCAAAACATTTGTTGGCTTTAGGAATTCCAAATCCTGTTAGCGCGCCAATTACTGAAATGGAACGCAAAATGTTAATGGATTATGGATTTGAAATAATAGACGAGATTAAAGCCCAGAGTATATCATAACGATGTAGAGAGAAAGACCTGATGAGACCATTCCATTAGTTGAGTAGTATTTGACTTTCAATGATATTGGAGGGCTGTTGCTGCACAGCAGTCATGAAATAGCATGGGTGTTTTTACCATTAAAGGTAATATAACCCAAATAAATAAGTCATTAATGCTGTTATTGGAACGGAAATATTATCAAAACCATTTGGCGTAATCGCTTCAGCAACCGTCGATAAAGTAGCCGTCAAAAAGATGGTACTGAGGATTTCTCCAATTGGAAACCCCACAATAATTGATAAATATACCAATAGGATGATAGATGAAATAAGGAACATAGAAAGTGATCCCGAAAAGGTTTTTTTCGCACGTCCCACGCAGTATTTGCCATATGGCCATTTTTTCCCTATCAATGCGGCGCAACCATCTCCATATGCAAGAACAATAAGCCCTACCCCTCCAAGATAGTGTTTGTTTGTAAGAACATAGGAAAAAACCACCATAATTACCAAAGAAATCGGATAAAGAATCAAACCATATGACGAAAAAGCTTTTTCTCCCTTTTTGCGTTCTAAATTTGCTAGCAGTCCATTTTTATGGTCGCGTGTAACAGAATAATAGTTGATAAAAACAAATGCTGTTGGAACGATTAATGCACATATTGTCTCTGTTATGAGTGCCAATAAAATTAGCCACCAATTTCCGATCATAATATGTACAAATTTGCGAGCCATTTCACCTCTTTTTTTAAATAACAGTTTTGATAAAAAAATAATTAGAAAAAAATATAAAAAAGAAAGAATAACACCTAAAATGTTTTTGCTCATCATTTTCCCCTCCTCAATAATCCATGACACTCGATTAATCCTATGGCTTATCTATTGTTAAGAAGTATATGTTTTGCAATTCTAAAGCTTTCTTCGTTTAGAAACTGCGAAATTGAATTTATATCAGTTTTGGCATATTCCCTTATTAATGAAGACGAAACACTCTCATACTCTTCATCAATGTCAACGAAAAAAAGCCGATCCTTCAACTCCTGTAATCCCAAATACGATAGCAATTTAGCACTGTATTCTTTTTCAGCATTCTCATCTGTTTTTCTATAGCCTCGTACTATTAAATCTGAGCTTTCTATCAATTGTTTTATTTCATAGTAGTTTTTAAAAGAGCATATATCATTTGTGTGGAAAAGAGCTTTGGCAATGGCAATCCTCTCATCTATTGAAAACATTCCTTGTGGTTTCAATTCGTTATAGCAAATACAGATTTTTATCCGTTCGTTAAGAATACAAGATGCCTTACGATATGTATTTAAATGGCCATTGTGAGCTGGATCAAAGCTCCCTACATATACTACATTCTTCATATAAATCTCCATGCTGGTGCGGCACCGGTACAAATAGGGATGAAGACGGGGCCGCAGAATTACCCGAATTCATGTGGTTCAACGTGCTTAAAAAGTTATACTGCCAAGCATATGGCGAATATTTTATACAACTAATCAGTCACAAATACCATGAATACATGCATCCGTGTATTATGAGAAGTTGGATTTAATGGCACAAATAAACAATATCTGTATAATTGCGACATAATCATAGCGTTATCATTTTATAACTATCATGCAACTGGTGTTTCGGTAGAAAAAAGAATGTTAGAATGTTCCCAATAATAACTAAACCAGCTCGAAAACGAATTCGCGAAGTTATCTTGAAGAGGATTTATGCCACATGTAATACGGTATATTGGCATTTGGTTTGATAAATAATTATTTTCATTTATCATTGACCAAGTAAAGTATAGTTGTTTATTAACAAATAATCCGTGAAATGCATATGGTAATAATGCTTCTCGAACTTCTAATTGGTTGCTTGTCTGTAATAATTCATCTTTAATTTCATCAAGCCGCGATAGTGAGTTTTCTATTGTGCTTAGATTAAAAGCATTTTTAACTGAAGTTTGTTTATTTAAGTCTATGTTTCTAGGTTGAACTAATATCTTGTAACAATTGTGTAAAGGGTTCGATTGCATTAATTTTTCAATCCATGGAAGTACAACTTGCAAATCAAATCCATATCCATATATTGTCTGATTTTGAATTCTTGTACCTATAATATATTCTTCAACATCCGAAAACATTTCAGGGAGTGAACTAAATAGTTCAGCTTTTGCAAAAGGCGTATTAATCCAAATTTTCAGAACTTCATTATCAAGCCCAAACTGGGGATATACACCCCATCTGCTGAACTGACTATCCCACAAATGTGCTTGTATAAGAAAGTGAGCCTTTTGGACATCTAATATACCGCTCGAAAACCCAATTTGGACATTTGAGTCTTGTTTGATGCACCCCATATTGATTTGATAAAGGTCTTGCGTTAATGGTTCATGCCATATCTCATGCTCATGTCCACAAAGCAATAGATTTACTCCATAATCTCGAAGTATTGATAGAAGTCGTTTTCGTTCTGCATGATTTAGCATTCTCAAACCATGATGCGCAATTGCAAATATTGGCTTCCCAGGATTGATTTCTTGGATATGTTTTAACGCTTCGATTACATATTTTGTCCCAATAATCAGTGTTCCTTCTTCATTGTCTTTCACACAGCAAACCGACGTATTTAAGAGCAAAACGTTATAATCGTCTTGGCACGAAAACAAGTGTATTTCTGTACTCATTCTCTTATGAATGGTCTCTGCCTCTGCTTCTCCATAAAGGCTTTTACATATTTTGAAGAAAAAGGTAAAGGCTTCAACTGCCTCAAACAAATCTTCATTATCAAAACATCCCTGATTGATGTCATATTGTTCAATTATTCCTATAATTAGACTTTTCCGTAGTTTGCGGTTTCTATCTAAATCATGATTACCGGGGACTAAAAATATTTTTTTGACGTTATCGACGCCTACCGTTTTGGCAATTTTCTTGATGTATTCTGCGACAGCATCCGCAGCCTCTTGGGTATCCTTCTGTGTTTTTGCATAACGAAAATCGCCAGTAATAAATAAACAATCTGCTTTTATTTCTTTTTTACTCAAATACTCTACCAGCTTATCTCGAATTTGAATAGTTGTTGCTCCATCCAAATTAGAAGCAAAATGAATATCCGATAAATGCAACCATCTCATTTCTTCCACCTCATTATTCCTAAATTCTTCTATAATTATACCACGATATACTAAAAAGTCAATTGTTTAACAAACAACGATTTAAAAGTACATAATGCATAGTGGCTATAAGTGAAGTCAACGCTAAATCTGTACTCAAGTAAATGGATAAACATAGAGCTAAATTTCAGGGAGGATGCCTTGATAAAGTAAATTTGTAATCTACTTCATATATGTTGCCTTGTCTTTTCGATTTTCAAGCTGTTGCTTGAATTGTATTTTTCTGTTTTCTTCTTCCAATAATCGTGCTGCCTCCCTCAAACTTTCTTCATATTTTTCAAAGCTGATCTTATCGTCAATTTTGGCTCGAATCTCCGCTCGCGCTTGCTGCTCCAATTCCGGGCGAATAGCCTTTCGGATTGTGAGTAGGGCGACTTGATCAAAAACAATGGATTTAGCAGCCAGTTCGACAAACTTTTGCTTTCCTTTTCTGATCTTAGCATCCAATGCTGCGTTGATTGTTGTGATATGGTTGTTTGAAGTGGTTTTTTCTGTCATCATGTGCTGAATTTCTTGAATGCTTTTTGCTTTTTCTCCACCCCCTTTTTGAAGGACAGCGTTCTCCTGATCCTGTAAATCAATGATTTCGGAATCCAGACGGTCAATTTCATCAGAAAGCGTATGCCGTTTCAAAAAGCTCATGATTGGCAGAGCATCTTTCTTCCTTTGAAGCCTGTTTCTCGTTTTGATCTTTTCTTTGATCCTTTGGCGAATCAAGGCGTATTCTTCACAAAGTGAATTTGCCCAGGCAATATAGGCTTCGTCTTGTTCCCGCTTTGCTCGGTTATGCAGCTTTCCGTATACAAAAACGATCACGTTTTTCCGAATTGTTTCCATCTCGCGGGCAATGCCTTCTATGGTCGGCTTTGCCGCCTGCATGAGCCTTTCCACCCACTCTTTCAGCTTGCGCAAGAGGGCGTTGTCCTTCCTAATTTGCCTGTTCAGTTCACACCGTTCGGATATGCCGCCTTTTTTCTCCAAAATCCGGGCGGCAGTTCCTTCATGGATAGTGGGCTGCTCGTCAATGCCGCGCGCCGCATTGCTGCGGTGGTCGATCCGTTCATCATGGTCGGCTTTTTCCAAATGCCGATTGACCACATCCGCCCAAGCCGCCCGCCATTTCTCCAATTGTTCCTCGCTGTTCCATCGTTCCGTAATGGGATTCTGCCGCCCGAATTTGGTACTCTTGGGATTCTTGCTGGCTCGGACATAACCTTGAGCTTCGGCAATGGGTGGAGCCATGTATACCTTTTTCTTGCCCACAAGGTAAGGATACTGTTTCTCCCACCCATCGGCCTGTGCCGCCTTATATTCCGTACTGATAAACCCTTTTTCTTCCCCGTTGCGAACGCAAAGGTATTCTTTTTCCGTTTTGTTCTGCCAAGTCCCGTCCTGGTTCAAAGGCCGCACGGTCAGCAGAATATGGGCGTGAGGATTTGTTCCGTCCGTATCGTGGATGGCAACCTGCGCGCACATCCCGTCGGAAACAAAATGCTCTTGGATATATTCGGTCATGATTGCAATCCATTCTTTCTGGTCCAACTCAATCGGCAGGGCCAGAATCATTTCCCGCGCCAACCGGCTGTCCTTGGATTTTTCGGCGGCTTCCACCGCGTTCCATAGCTTTTCCTTATCCTGCCATTCCACTGGTGCCATGGGCGGAAGGAATACCTGATCCCACACCAAGCCCTGTTTCTTCGTGTAATCGTGCTGAATCCCGTCGTAGTCGTTATAGATGGCCGCACACCCGATATAAGCGGCAGCTGCACAAGCAGACCGTCCTTCTCCCCGCGTGATGATCTTAACTTCGTTATGGTAAATCGCCATTTCGTTCCTTCCTCCTCTCTGGCTCCGCAGAGCCTTTTTCTGGTTCTCTTTCGCAAAAATGAAGGTCAGCCTGAAAAGCTGACAAGCGGAAGCAAATGCTTGCATTTGCCGAGCGAAGCCTCGCGTTGCAAAGCAAGGCGAGGCCGAAAAGAACGGATGCCCGCAGGTATCCAGCCTCCGGCAAAGCTGCCAGTGGCAGGTTTGCAAATGCAGTTGGCAGGCATGAGCATCATGCCAGAATCTACCGAAGGCAGAGGCCAACTGCGCAGCCGATGCTCGTTCTGTCTCCGGCCAGAACGACATTGGCTGAAAGGCGTCCGCAGACGCCGTATCCCCCTCGGAGAGCGCACGGCCCGACCAAAGGGAGGGATACCACCGCCCGAAGGGTGGTGAGTAAGTGCGCCCTTCGGGAGATAAGAAACGGAGCGCCTCAGGTTTCCCCGAAACGCCCCGTTCGTTAATTCAGTTTTCGTTCCAATTCTCGTTCCAACTCCGTCAAATCCATTCCTACGGCAGTCGGAAACACTTTTTCCACGATCGCTCCTTCCTGGATCAGTCGCCTCGTCCGGGCTTTCCGTTCCTTCACCCGGTCACGAGCCTGGGCTTCTTCCAGCCGGTGCTGGGCTTGGAGCAATTTCTTCTCGTTTTCTGTCACAGTCCTCATCTCCTTCTGTTGAAATCCTTTGTTCCGCTCTATATCGCAAGTTCTTTTCTGCTGACTGGCCATAAAACGGCAGTAAAATAGCGGCACTGACCAGCTCGATAAAAAGTGACAGCACCGCTTAGAAGAATCCTGCCAATTTGGGTTTGAAATATACAGGGTTGGCAGGATCAGAAATTGTCTACGAAGGATAGAGCGTCATCCAGGGAGGCTTCCTGCTTATCGCTTCCACTGGATTCATCATCTTTGCTGGAAGCAACAGGCTGCGGATTCGCTGCAATTTGTCCGTTGCCAGCCGCAGATTGAAGCAGACCAATGAGCGTATTCAGAATCACCATCGGCATGGCATCCATCGCGCCTTTCTCCACCGCGTCCAAGACTGATTGCAGAAAAGCATCTTCCTTCTCTCGGGTTTCCAGATAGGGATCAGTTTCTGCCAGTTCTGCTCTCCTAAAATAGTCATTGACCGCTATCACTACCGCCCGACTGTAAGATTTGTACTTCTTCCTGTCCATGCGCTGTAAATGCTCCCATGCTTCCCGATCATCTGGATTCGCAAGGTTCAGCCGGATATTGGTATTGATCGTTTCCCGTTCCTTCACCATATGGCAATCCCTGCCTTTGTAAGCTTCCACTTCGCCATCATTTCGTAGCCTTTTGCAGCGGCACATACATCGTCGTTGATGATGACCCGCTTCGAATCATATTCCGCAAAGTTCCGAATCAGGCAGGCACCGCCGCCCACCACGAACAGCCGCATCAATTCCGGGTTATATTCGTGTTCCCGCAGCTTACGGAAAATGCCCTGTACATATGCTGTTGCCGTCTGTCGGATGGAGACCAGAAACCTTTCGCTGATTTCTGCCGTTCCAAAGCGGAATACACGTTCAATCACCGATTCATCTGCCGCCACGCCGAATTGCTTCATCAGGTTTTCTTTCACTGCCAGCATACACTGGTTGACGCCAAACTTTTCCGTATAGCATTTCTGCTCTTGGGGCATCCGATCATTGATGTACATCACGTTCATGGTGCCGTTGCCAATATCCACCAACATGTTCACCCCGCTAAATTCGCCCAGCCTGTTTGCAACCGCCGCAAAACCTTGGGGGAATACATCCGCGCCGACGAATTGGACGTGATAATCCCTTCCGTTGAAAGAGAAGTCAGCCGCTTCATTTTGCAGCAGATACTTCCGAAAACTTTCCCGCTGTTCCCGTACCCAGGTCAGGGGCAAGCCTGCGGCAATATGCACTTTCGCGGAATACATTTTCCGAATATTCATTTCCCGCGCGATAGCGGCCAAAGTCAGAATATAGTAGTCCTCGTCATGAATTTTGTCAGCGATAAACTCCTTGTGGCCTTCGCCGATCTTGAAGTACCGGCCCTCATAAACCAGCAGATTGTTCTTGAATGTCGGTTCAGAATCATAGGCTACCACGCCCGTCTTGAAACAGGTATTGACCGTTTTCATGTTCCCAAATCCATGGTCAATCGCAGCGACCAGTACCTTTTCCTCTGTTTCAAAGTAGTTGTTCATCGTTTCTTTCATATGCTTTCCTTTCCGCCGTATAGATCGGCTTTCAAATTGATGATTTGGTATAGAAAAAGCCGTCAGGCTTGAAATTCTTCCTGACGGCTTGCCGGGGTTATGTATTTGTGCTATCCTTTATGCGAAGATGATTTCCTGGAAGATCACTTCTTCAGCTTGGGCTTTGCAGGCGTTCATGATGCCGCCCCACTTCATCTGATCGGCGGCTTTGAGCGCTTCTGTGGCACCCGCTGCTTTAGCTAACGCGGAGACAATCACTTCCAGCCTGCTCTGGGCTGCGTCCTCCGTTTCGATTAGATGTTCAAACAAGGTTCCGTTCTGAACCATGAGACCAAACAAAACCGGACGATGCTCCCGCAGATACGCCCTCCGCATCCGGCCATACTTGCCGATGGAACGGGTGGTATCGAATCCAACTACGACATTGGGGATCAGGTAACCGTTCTCTTCGTGATAGGTGATATCCATTCTGTACCTCCTTATTACTCTCCGATGCTTGATTTTTGTTGACTTTCTTTACTTCGAGCACTGCGTTCTGTCAGCTGTAAATCAAGCGGTTCAGAATGGTTCCTTATCACCTCTTACTCCTGCCAAAGCGTGGTTTCCCCCGAACCCCCTTCCGAGAAAGCAATAAAGGGCTCCATGAAAAATTGTTCTTTTCTATAATCAAAAAGCGCCGATGGGGCGCTTTTTCAATCTAATCCATAAGTTGATCCAAACGCAGGATGCTTGCTCCCATGAGCTCCGCTTCCTCCTGATCGTGGATGGAAAGCACGGTCAGGGGGAATTGGTCTTTGATGCGGGCGGCGACGCGGGCACGAAGGGCTTCGTCCAGGCCCTTGAAAGGCTCGTCCAGCAGCAGCACGTCGCCGCCGAAAGCCATGGCCCGGGCCAAAGCGACGCGGCGCTGCATGCCGCCGCTCATTTCATGGGGATACTGGCCGGGACCGTCGATTTCCATCGCTTGCAGCCAGAACAAGGCCTTTTCCTTATCGCTTACGATTTCCACATTCTTTTCCGCCGTCAGCCAGGGAAGCAACCGGTCTTCCTGAAACAGAAAGGCGATTTTCTTGTTTTCCAGCCCGGAAACTGTGCCGGATTGAGGCTTTAACAGCCCCGCCAGCACCCGAAGCAGGGTGGTTTTGCCAAAGCCGCTGGGGGCCATCAGGGCGGCGGCTCCCTGTTCCGGCAAAGAAAGGGTGATATTCCGCAGCACTGTTTTGCCGGGATAACCGGCGGTGACGTTTGCAAGGCGGATCATTTTTTCGCCCCCTTTCCGCGCCGGGCCGCCGCTTTTAATGCCGCCTCCAGCAACATGGAAAGCAGGATCACCGTCAGCGTCCAGGCGAAAAGATCGGGGTATTCCAAATAATTCTTGGCGTCGCTCAAATGCTTGCCCACGGAATCCGGCGTCAGGGCGATGACCTCCGCCGCGATGCCGCTTTTCCAGGCAAAGCCCAAGCCCGTCAGCGCCGATGCCATAAACGCGGGCTTGACAGAAGGCGCGTAAAGATACTTGATCTTCTGCCAGCGGGAAAAGCGGTACATGCCGGTCATTTCCTTCAAATTCCCATCCGCCGCGCCCAAGGCTTCCTGCACGGCGGTCCAGATGATGGGCAGCACCATGAGAAAAGAAATGAACACCGGCACCTGCACGCGTTTCAGCCACAGCCATACCAGCAGGATAAAAGAGGAAACGGGCGTGGCCTTAATGACCGTGCGCAGGGGAGAAAGAAGCGCGTCTATCCCCTTGAACCGCCAGCAGAACGCCGCCAGGGACGTGCCAGTGAGCACCGCCAGCAGGTAGCCCAGGGCCACCCGAAGCAGCGTCAGCCCCACGCCGCGCCAGAAGGTCTCCGTTCCGGCCAAGCGAAAAAGGGCCTCCGCCGTTTCCGGGGGGCCCGGCAGCAGCTTGGGCAGGCCCACCGCCAGAGCGATGGCCCACCAAACGCCAATCCAGAAAACGCCGATACCTGCCCGGCGCAGCAACTTGTTCATGTGACTCCTTTATGGAAAGAACACTTTAAGAAACCAGGAGACCAGTGGGGCTTTGCCCCACACCCTACCAGGGAGATGATCTCCCTGGACCCTCACCCGCGGATATTACCTGACGCAGAAAGAAAGCAAGTTCCCGCTGTTACTTGGAAGAAATGACCAACTTGATAGCCTTGTGCTTCTGGCCCGGCCGCCTTTGGCGGCCAACCCGGATGCAAAGCATCCGGGGAAAGCCAGGGAATAATCCCGAGGAAAAAGCGAGCTTTTTCCCTGGGATTTTCCCGGCTTTCTTGGGCCAGAAGCCCTCAAACTTTCGTATCTCCCAGCGACAGGCGGATGTTGTTTTGTTTTTTTCTATTCAAGTTGATTCGCCAGGATGGGTCCAGGGCCAAGCGGCCCTG
>JAFSKN010000046.1 GCA_017448975.1 Clostridia bacterium | reverse complement strand
AGGTGTAGTCGTTTTCTGTGTAACCGCAATTAACACGGATACTGTCGCTATCGGTAAACGGCGTCACCAGATACCACTTTTGATTGCTCGTATCCGGCGCGCCTGTTTCTGGCAGGCTCCACACCTTTTTCGCGTAAGCGAGGGCTTCTTCTTCGGTTGTGACGGGTTGTCGGATGGACGCGGAAATGGTGGGAAGCAGTGGCGTAGGCCGAAGCTCCGCTGTGGCAAAGGCCCCCACCAGCAGCATAGAGGCCAGCACCATGAACCCGACGCTGAGCCAGGTCAGCCGATTCCCCGCCTGCAAAATGGTGAGCACCCTGGTTTTGAGCCGCTTGCCCGTCATGGTCATACCGGTGGCCATCACTAAAAGGCCCGGGGCGTTCCTGCGGGAGGACGCGAGCAGCAGCACGTTGGCGTATGCCTGCCGTTCTTCCTGCGCCATGGGCGCGATCACCCGGTCGTCGCAGCGCAGCTCCGTATCCGTGCGGCTCATGGACGCGGCGATCCACACCAGGGGATTGAACCAATGGATGGCGCAGCAAAGGAGGCGCAGCACGTTCCATAAGTTGTCATGGTTTTTCAGGTGGCACACCTCGTGGGTCAGCACCTGAATGGCCTCCTGGGGCTTGGCCGTCAGCGGCAGGGCGATGTATGGCCGGAACACGCCCACCAGGCAGGCGCTGGGCAGGGGATCGGTAAAGTAAACGGGCACGGGCTTCACTTTCCGCTCCGCGCACAGGGCTTCATACTGTTCCTTGAGCTTGCCGCTGATTTCCTCGATACGCCCGGAGCGCAGATACCAGCGGAAACGCATGTTGGAAAAGGCGAACCACAGCAGTACGGCGATGACACCCACCAGATACACCTGGGCCAGGGAGATCGAAACGGTAGCGTATTCGATGCCTATGGCGAGGTCTTCCACCCGGTTGCCCAGGGGAATGTGATTGGTGTTCCATAGGTTTCGCGCCAGATCGTTCAGCGCGTCCATCACACGGACCTTTACCTGTCCGGCAATAGGCCGGATGGCGGCATCCTGGGCGAAGGGAGAACGAATGAACGCAATCCAGGGATTGGGCAGGGTAACGGGCAAAAGAAGCCTTGCCGCCACCAACAGCCAGCCAAAGCAAATAGCACTGTTGCCCATCTGCCGCCGCAGAAATTTCCGCAGCACCATCATGAGCACAATGGCGATGCTGGCCATGATGTTGGCCTCGATGAGATAATTATAGATCAATGCGGTACGCATGGTCTTTCCTCCTGTATATCAATTGCGGTCGCTTTACTTACCGGCGTTCTTTTTCACTTCGTCCAAAATCTCCTGGATTTCCTCCACCGTCAGATCACCGGAGGAAACCAGATGGTTGACCAGCAGGGAAGCCTTGCCCTTGAAGATATGGGAAAGGAATTTCCTGGTCTGCTCGGTGGAAGCCTCCTCCTTTCCCACGGCGGGGGTGTAGGTCTTCTGGGGCCCGGATTCGTCCACCTTCACCGTGCCCTTTTCCTCCATGCGTTTGAGCAGGGAAATCACCGTGTGCCGCGTCCAGCCCATGGTGGGTTCCAGGGTTTTCATGATCTCGCTCATGGTGCGGGGCGATGCGTCCCACAGCACCTCAAGGATTTTCCATTCCGCGTCTGTACATTGAATCGGCATAGCCACGAACCTCCTTTTATAGGGTAAACAGCTGCTTACTCTATGAGTATACATGTGTCTACTCTGCCTGTCAAGAGGGTAAAAGGATTTGTTACAATTTGGAACGAAAATTTTGACTGAAAGAGAAAAAAGAAAAGAATGTCTTGTCTTCGATTCCCCTTTATGGCTTTCTCGGAAGGGGGGGCGGGGGAAACCACTCTTTGGCCTTCAAAGAGTGGTTTCCCCCAAATTTTTGTATAAAATATCCCGTTTCCGCGCATGCTTCCCCTATACGGGAGGTGGAAACCATGAATCATGGAACTTGGGACAAGATCCGCGTGGTGCAGTACGGCTGCGGCAAAATGGGGCGGATCATCATGCGCTACCTGATGGAGAAAGGCGCGGAAGTGGTGGGAGCCATCGACATCGACGACAACCTGATCGACAAGGACATCGGCGAAATTTGCGGCTTAGGGCGGCATACCGGCGTGAAGATCATGCGGGACAACGACACCGTGCTGGACAATTGCAGCGCCGATATCGCCGTATTGACTTTGCAGAGCTTCCTGCCCGACATGCACAAGCCCATTTTGGACTGCGTGACCCGGGGCATCAACGTGATCACCACGGCGGAAGAAGCCCTCTACCCCTGGACGACCTCGCCCGCCATTACCAATCAATTGGACGCCCTGGCCCGCCGCATGGGCTGCACCGTCGTGGGCAGCGGCATGCAGGACGTGTTCTGGGTGAATTTCCCCGCCTGCATCGCGGGCGGCGTGCATCATATCTCCGAAATCGACGGCGCGGTGAGCTACGACGTGGAGGACTACGGGATCGCCCTGGCCAAAGCTCACGGCGTGGGGCTGACGGCGGAGGAATTTGAGCGGGACATCGCCCACAGCGTTTCCCTGCCCGCCTACGTATGGAACAGCAACGAAGCCCTGTGCATGAAGCTGGGCCTGAGCATTGAACAGACCAAGCAGAAGGCCGTGCCGGTGTTCGCCGACCACGACGTGCACAGCGACACCATGGGCGAAACCATCGAAAAGGGCCGCGCCATCGGCATGAGCGCCGTGGTGACCACCGTGACCCATCAGGGCATCGTGGTGGAAACCCAGTGCATCGGCAAGGTTTACGAGCAGGGGGAAGGCGACCTGTGCGAGTTCACCATCCGCGGCGAGCCGGACACCCATTTTTCCGTTCTGAAGCCCGACACCGTGGCCCACACCTGCGCCACCATCGTGAACCGCATCCCCGACGTGCTGGCCGCCCCGGCGGGCTACGTGACCATGGACAAGCTGCCCTACGCTCGGTATCTGCCCTATCCCATGTTCGTGGACGTGGGGTAATTGGGGAATTTCTGGGGGAACCGCTCTTTGGAGGCCAAAGAGCGGTTCCCCCAGGCCCCCTCCGAGAAAGCCAAAAAGGAAATATCGTTTGTTTATTTTTTTTTAATCTATGAGCAATGCAGATACTGTGATGGCCTAAATCAACGATTGACAAACCGAGGAGAATCCTGCTAAAATAAGTGGTAACGATTTGTTACCATGATTATTAGATCGAGAGGGATGGATTCTCCATGAGCATGACTTATCCCATGACCGTCGCGGGCCTCAAGCGCGAACTGCCCCTGTGCCCGGTGACGGACGACCTGTACATCGGCGCGTTCGTGATTTTCGGCGACGTCGAATTAACCGTGGCCTGCGCCCGGGAACTGCTGAAAAAAGCCCCGGAATACGACGTGCTGATCACCGCCGAAAGCAAGGGTATTCCTTTAGGCTATGAAATGGCGCGTCAGGCGGGCACCAACCGCTATCTGCTGGCCCGGAAAGCCCCTAAGCTGTATATGAAGAACGTGTTCACCGTGAAGGTGAATTCCATCACCACCGATCACGAGCAGACCCTCTGCATCGACGGCGACGACGCGGAATACATGAAGGGCAAGCGCGTGCTCATCGTGGACGACGTGATCTCCACCGGCGAAAGCCTGCGGGCCATCGAAGAACTGGTGAAGCAGGCGGGCGGCAACATCGTGGGCAAAATGGCCATCTTAGCCGAAGGCGACGCCACCGAACGGGACGACATCATTTACCTGGAAAAGCTGCCCCTGTTCAACGCCGACGGTACGGTGAAGGGATAAACAAGCCAAAGCATCTTTAAAACGCATCGTCTTCGGGCGTCTTTTTCGCCCAAAGACGATGCGTTTTAAATTGGACGGCGTCAAATCATGCCTGCGCCTCGGCCTCGTGATGCCGGTTATAATGCTCCACCGCTTCCGTGCTGGGAATATGCGAGCGGTCAAAGGCCCCTCCCTTGAACCGCTTTTTACCCTCTTCCTTCGCCATATACAGCATTTCATCCGCCTGTATGATCATGCCCCGAAGCTCGGAGACCGTTTCCGGCGTGCCATACACATAGCCGCCGGAGAAGCGGATCTGGGATTCGTCAAGCATGCCGCGTGCTTTTTCGTATGCGGCGGCGAAGCCTTCTTCCGTTTCTTTTTCCGCGATAATCAGGAACTCGTCCCCGCCATAGCGATAGCAGTTGGCCGTGCGGAAGCTGTCCATCAGGGCCTTTCCGACCATTGCCAGTATCTTATCCCCGAACACGTGGCCGTTCGTATCGTTTATTTCCTTGAAATCGTCCAGGTCCAGGAACGCCAGATGCAGCGGTACGCCCACATACATTTCAAAATCCTGCCGGAGCGAATACCGGTTCCGCAGATTGGTCAGCGAATCGTTCGACGCGATGGCTTTCAAAAGATCGTTGACCTTTTTCAACTCCAGATTGGTTTCTTCCAGCTTTTCATTGGTTTCCTTCAACTGGTTCCCGGCGCGATCCCGATTCCTTTTCAGATAGGCCACGCAGAGAAAGTTGATCAGCACGCCCAGGGTGATGACGATCATCTTATGCAGATTGATGTCCGTGAACTGAAAGAAGCTGTGGTTTGTGGAAAAGAAAAACAGCGAATAGCCCAGCATGAGCACCGAACAAATCAGCCCCGGAACCGAACCGCCGATGGCGGTTGAAAGGACCAGCGCGGCGATGAGGATCATATTCGGGTTCGGGATATTAAAGTTGTACACGAATATGATCAGGGCAACCATCAGAATCGTGAAGATGATCGAATACGCCAGAACCGGCTTTTGCTTGAACAACAAAATGCGTCCCCTCTCTCTATGCGCGCGGCAGGGATACCGACAGCGTACCGGCATCCGCCGCATGGATTATTGAAAACAGACTTACCTGGAACACGCCATGGAAACCCCTCTTAACCTCTTTGATCCTGCAATATTGTATCATATATAAACGAAAAAGCAAGAAAAAAGGCGATACATTTTTTGGTATAGCCTTTTTCAAAAATGATGGGAAAAAATATGTCGATGTATAATCTGTCTGAACGCCCTTTCGCGAACCCTTATTTCAGCGCCGCGATCACCGCGTCCCCGAACTGGGCGCAGGAAGCGCCTTCCTTGGTGCCGGTGATGGGGGAAGTCTGGTTGGCGGTTTCGATGGCGGCGGCCAAGTTCGCGGCCTTTTCCGGCATGCCGATGTGCTGCAGCAGCATCACGGCGGCGCGGAGGATGCTTTCCGGATTGGCGTAATCGCCCATGCCCCGGGCGATCATGCGGGGGGCGGAGCCGTGAATGGCCTCGAACATGGCGCAGGTATCGCCGATGTTGGCGCTGCCCGCGGTGCCTACGCCGCCCTGGAGCTGGGCCGCTTCGTCGGTGATGATGTCGCCGTACAGATTGGGCATGACGAACACCTGCAAGGTGCTCCGCATGTTGGTTTTCAGCAGGTTGGCGCTCATGATGTCGATAAAGTACTCGTCGGCCTGAATCTCCGGGTATTCGGCGGCGATTTCCCGGCAGAGGATGGAGAACATGCCGTCGGTCTTTTTCATGATGTTGGATTTGGTCACGATGGCCACGTGGGTTTTGCCGTTCTTCCGGGCGAATTCAAAGGCGGCCCGAGCGATGCGGCGGGTGCCCGCCACGGTGGTCACCTTAAAGTCCATGGTCAGCAGTCCGGGGATTTCGATGCCTTTGCTGCCCAGGGTGTATTCGCCCTCGGTGTTCTCCCGGAAGAACATCCAGTCGATGCCCTCCTCGGGCACGCACACGGGGCGCACGTTGGCGTACAGGTCCAGTTCCCGGCGCAGGGCTACGTTGGCGCTTTCCAACTGTTCGCCGCCGGAGGGAGTGGTGGTGGGGCCCTTCAAAAGCACGTCGCAGGCTTTGATCTCGGCCAGCACATCGTCCGGTACGGCCTTGCCAACGGCTAAGCGGTTTTCGATGGTCAGGCCCTCGATGGTGCGCAGCTCAATGGTTCCGGCCTTGATTTCGTCCGCCAAAAGCGCTTCCAGCGCCCGCTGGGCCTGGGCGGTGATGATGGGGCCGATGCCGTCGCCGCCCACCACGCCGATGACGGTCTTTTCTTTCTTAGCAGGGGCGGGCACATTGTTCATTTTTTCCGCCCGGTCGATCTGGGACAAGAGCAGGTCCCGATAGTGGGCGACTGCTTTTTCAACGGCTTCCTGGTACATATATTTGCCTCCTCGGTATATAAGAATGGTTTAAGAGGGGATATCCCTTTTCAGGATACTGTCCCTGGCGTTCTGCACATGGTAGATGGTCAGCGATTCCGCCCGGGGGCCGTCGTGGGCGGCGATGGCTTCGTAAATGGCCCGGTGCTCTTCCAGGGATTTTTCCGCCCGACTCTGGGCCGAAACGGATACCCGGCGGTATTTGAGCAGTTTGCGGTGCAGGGGCTCCAGGGTGTCCTGCATGGAATGGCTGCCGCAGAGGGCGTAAATGGTCTGATGGAAGCGGCTGTCGGCGTTTTTTATGCTTTCCGGGTCCTGCTTCTGGGTGTAGAATTCCTGCAAATCCAGGGTGTCCTTTAGGGACTGGATGCCCGCCTGATCCGCCCGTTCCGCCGCCCAGCGGGCCGCCAGCCCTTCCAGGCGCAGGCGGATTTCGCAGATATCGGCGATATCGTCCCGGGAAATGCCGATCACACGGGCGCCCTTGCTGGTGGGTTCGATGATGTGCTCCTGCTCTAAGCGGCGCAGCGCTTCACGGATGGGGGTGCGGCTGACACCCAGCGCTTCGCTGAGCTTGATTTCGGTGATGATCTCGTCCCGTTCGTACACGCCGGACAAAATATCCCGTTCCAGTTCTTCAAACACCTGATCGGCGATGGATATCATTTTATGCTCCACAGTGGTTCCTCCCCTAAATATATTTCAACCAATTGGCCTAAGGAGAGTGGAGAGCTGAGAGCGGAGAGTTGAGATTTTTTACGCTTTCGCTCGGTAAATCCAAGGAAACACGCGTTCAATCCATCTCAACTCTCAACTCTTAACTCTTAACTCTCAACTCTCAAGTCTGTCACAGCCTGGCGAGCCTTCCTCCGGACAGTTCTTCGATCTTGGTTTCCAGCTCGTTGGTGGACATGGCGGCCTGACGGCCCGCGTCGTACTGTTCGTCGATCCAGGCTTTCAGCGCGATCACCATGGGGTCCTGCTTGGTCACGGCTTCGCTGGCGGTGAGCATGTAGTTTTCGTTGATCCAGTAGGCGATGCCCGCAAGGCCCGAGGTTTTGGAAATCAGCACCGAGGCGGGACGGTTCAGCAGCTTTTTGGTGTTGAAGATGTTGTAGATCTCCTCGTCCTTGAGCAGGCCGTCGGCGTGGATGCCCGCCCGAGTCACATTGAAATTGCGGCCCACGAAGGGGGTCATGGGCGGGATCTTGTAGCCCATTTCCCGCTTGAAGTAATCGGCGATCTCGGTGATCACGGTGGGGTCCATGCCGTCCATGCTGCCGCGCAGGGAAGCATATTCAAACACCATGGCTTCCAGCGGAATGTTGCCCGTGCGCTCCCCGATGCCCAGCAGCGAGCAGTTCACAGCGCTGGCCCCGTACAGCCAGGCGGTGGAGGCGTTGGATACGGCCTTGTAGAAATCGTTGTGGCCGTGCCACTCCAAATAGTTGCTTCCCACGTCGGAATAGTGCTGCAGGCCGTAAATGATGCCCGGCACGCTGCGGGGCAGCGCCACTTCGGGGTAGGGCACGCCGTAGCCCATGGTGTCGCAGGCGCGGATGCGAACGGGGATGCCCGCCTCCTGGCTCATCTTCATCAGTTCGTTCACAAAGGGCACCACGAAGCCGTAAAAATCCGCCCGGGTGATATCCTCTAAGTGGCACCGGGGCATTACGTCCGCCTCGAAGGCCAGGGCAACCGTTTCCAGGTATTTTTCCATGGCCTGGCGGCGGGTCAGCTTCATTTTTTTGAAAATGTGGTAGTCGCTGCACGAAACCAGGATGCCCGTTTCCCGAATGCCCAAATCCTTCACCAGCTTGAAATCTTCCTTGGTGGCCCGGATCCAGGTGGTGATCTCCGGGAATTTAAGCCCTAAGTCCTGGCAGCGCGCCACGGCTTCCCGGTCCTTTTTGCTGTAAATGAAAAACTCGGTCTGGCGAATGATGCCGTAGGGCCCGCCCAACTTGCTCATGAGCCGGTACAGGTTCACAATCTGGTCCACCGTGTAGGGGTCTACGGACTGCTGGCCGTCCCGGAAGGAGGTATCCGTGATCCAAATCTCCTCCGGCATGCCCATGGGCACCCGGCGATGGTTGAAGGGCACCTTGGGTACGCTTTCATAATCATAAATATCCCGGTAAAGGTTGGGTTCGGCCACGTCCTGCAGGGCATAGCGATAATTTTTCTGCTCCAGTAGGTTGGTCTTTGGGGAAATTTCCAGCATGCGGCGCACGCTCCTTCCTGCTTTCGCGTTCCGGCAAAGGTACATCGGAATACGAATTTGCTTGGATTTGTGTATACAATTATACGCAAGAATTGCTGCTTGTAAAGCAAAAAACAGGAAAAAAACAAGCCGGGACAATGCCGCAGCCGGGGAATTCCGCATTTCAGGAAATATGAACATTTTTCAAACAGCTTGATTTTTTGGCATGTATATGATATGTTAAATGATGCGCTACTGTTGACAAAAAAGGAGATTTTCATTCATGTTTACGGCCTGGAAACGAATGCTGATCATCGCTTTGCTGTGCGTTTGCTGCGTCAGCGCCTGCGCGGAAACGCTGGAACCGCTGGATATGGACAGTTTTGACTGCGGGCCCGCGCCCAGGGACGAGGCTTATACTTTTTCCGATCCGGATGATCAGGACGGTTCCGATTCCCTGAAACAGTATTACAAGAAATATAGCGATAAAAATGCTGAAGTAAAGGGCTTTGACCTGTGTACGGGGTATGAGGACGAGTCCATTTCCGTGAAGCTGTATCACGGAACATATGGGAAAACGGACTATGTGTACGCCCACGTAAAAATTTCGGATCCTTCCCAACTTCGCACCGCTTCCGCCAACGGCCCCTTTACGAATAACAGTAACGCCACAGCAAAGGGAAGCAAAATGGCGGCGAATGTGAATGCTGTGCTGGCGATCAACGGAGATTATTATACCAAACCGGATAAATGCCAGGTGGTGATGCGCCAAGGCAAGCAGGTGCGCAACAGGGCGGACGGCACCAAGGATTTGCTGGTGATCGACAGGCAGGGGAATTTTACCGCGCTGCCTGAAAGCCCCAGAGACGCCGGTTCCTATGCGCTCGATCCGCAGCGTAACTATTATGTGTCGCCCGGCTGTACCGCGGCCAAGTATAAGGAATACCTGCAGGAGCATCAGAACGAAATGTATCAGGTGTTCTGCTTTGGCCCCGTGCTTGTGCAGAATGGCGTCAGCGTGATCTCAGAGGATTATAGAAACGGTTATGTCGGTTCACATAATCTGGCTCAGCGCACCGCTATCGCCCAGCTGGGCCCCCTGGAATATATGGTGATTGCCTGCAACGGACCTCAATCCTCCCCCAAAGGGGATATGGGGCTGACACTTTATGAATTTGCCTCCATATGCGAGACGGCGGGAAAACAGCTGAGTGAAAACGGCTGCCTTCTGGCTTACAATATGGACGGCGGAAACAGCGCGCAGATGATTTTTAAGGCCCTGGATACAAAAAAAGGCGCGTTGAGATACGTAAAGGTCAGCAGCCCGGACATCGGGGAGCGCCAATTGAGTGACATCCTCTATTTTGCGACGTTGGTAAAGTGATATGGACGGAATAAAAATGATCAGTCTTCCCTGGGGTGGGGAAATATCCTTCTTTGCGTTCTGTGCCGTGCTGGGCGCGCTGATCGCGTGCGTTTGGACGGTATACCGCGCCCATCAATACGGGGCGGGGGAGGGCAGCGCCGTTTTCTTTTCAGTGCTGTCCGGCGCGCTGGGTCTGCTCTTAGGGCGGGCGGTCTTCTGTGCCGTGCGCTTTGACGACCTGTTTTATGATCCCATGGGGGATTATATCGGCCTGGCGCCGTTTCTGGATCTGAATCTGGGCAGCCTGAGCGTGATCGGTGTGATCTTCGGCGTGCTGCTGGCCGCTCTGGTGGCAGGGGCCGTTTCCGGAAAAGGCGCCCTTGCCCTGCTGGACAGCGCCGCTGTGCCCGCCTTGGCGCTTTTCGCCTGGATTCGGTTTGTGGAACCTCTTGCCGGAACAGGCTTTGGTGATCCCATCGCAGACGAGGTCTTTTGGCGGTTCCCCTTTGCCATCGAAAACAGCTGGGGGGATTACTGCCTGTCCGTGTGCTTTATCGAAGCGGTGCTGGCGGCGCTGATTGCCCTGACGCTGCTGATCGTGGGCCGGTTTTTCCGTAAAAGGGGCACGCTGGGAGGCATCGCCTTAGCGCTGCTGTGCGTTTCCCAAATCATGCCGACCAGTCTGCGGCATGACGACGCGCTGTTTCTGTTCATTTTTGCCCGCGTGTCCCAAATGGGCTATGGCGTGCTCCTGATGGGCACGCTGATCGCGGGACTGATCCGGGGCGGAAAGCGGGGCCTGAGCGGAAAGATCATCGCCCTGGAAATCATCCTGATGCTGCTGGGCATAGGCGTCATCATCGGCGCGGAATTCGCCCTGGATAAAACCAATTGGCCGGACGAAGCGGTGTACGCCGGCATGATCGCCGCGCTGGTGGGCATGGGCGTCCTGGTGGTTTGCCGTCTGGTGAAGGAGGATCGCGAGCTCCACGGCATGCTCGCCGCCAGGGATGATTCGGAAGACAGCGCAACCGAAGGGGAAAAAGCGGAAGCATAAACGCGTTGGACCGACGATACGAATCATGCGGTTGAAAAATCCGGCCCTTGCGCCGGGCCGGATAATATGCTATAATACCTTTCACGCAGAGCAAACGCTCCCTGACGAGGGTTAAAACGTGCTTTGCGCCCGTAGCTCAGTTGGATAGAGGGTCCGCCTTCTAAGCGGTAGAAGTTCGTGTCCCCACCGCCTCCTGACGAGGGTTAAAACGTGTTTTGCGCCCGTAGCTCAGTTGGATAGAACGGTCGCCTCCTAATAAGAAGTCGGACTGCCGCCTGAGACGAGCGATCAAGTACCCAGAATCCCCCGGAAACTGTTCGATTTTCCCTTCCAGAGCTACCGCCAAACAGCTAACGCGAGGCGGAAGATAAAGGGCCTGTGAAAGTCGAACACGCCGCCCGCAGTTAGCCAGCTAACGCGGAAAGCCCGGGTTGCTCCCCCTCGGTCAGGAAGACCGAAAAGCTCGAAAGCCTTGTAAAACAAGGATTTCGAGGACATGGTCCCGTACCTCAGCAGGATAGAGGGTCCGCCTCCTAAGCGGAACGTCGCGCGTTCGAATCGCGCCGGGATCGCCAAAAAAGCCCGTTTTTGAAGCAAAAAGCTGCTAACAGCAGCCTGCTAACAAAAGCGGGCGTTTTTCTTTTTCAGCAAGACACTTCTGCTAACAGATTCAGGGGGTCTGTTTGCAGATTGCCAACATTTTGCCCCGATTTCTAACGTCGCTTCCCTTTGCTGGCTCTCAAAATTGCAAACATCGGCGGACGATTCAGCTAAAAAATGTAGTGGTTTTGAAAATCCATGCAGTCCTTTGTGGGTTATTTGTGCTGTTTTAAATGCCAAGCATGATTTATTATGCAGAATACATGAATATTTATGATGATGTGAATCAGGCAGACATACATGATCTTTGGATTCTGTTGCTAACAGAACGGGTCATCCGATTAGCTGGAAAGCAAAGCTGATGTTCGCAAATCTAACAGCTACCGCGTACGTTTGCTTGGTTAATAGAAAGCTCTTTTCTAACCGCTTAAAAATTCACGATGGCAAACTTTTGATTGACCATCGTATTCTTTTGTGATATAATATAATTTAATTTTATCCGTACAGCTACAAGCGTAGCGAGATGGAGGAGTTTTGATGAGAATTAGTGGATGAATCCGGATACTGTATCAGTTACTGCAACCGCCGGACGGGCGGGACGGCTTATACTGTTTGGTATGCCATGAAGAAGGGCCTGCGGGTGTTTAATGCAAGCTCCTGGGACTTTAATTTCCTCTGTGAATGATTTATTACCATCCATAAACGGAAGGAGTGTAGGAAGATGAAAAAATTAGCCATTTTTTGCCTACTGTTTGTTATTTTCACCTTGTTTATAATGTCCTCCGCTTTTGCAGTGTCAAATCCATGCCTCCATTATCAAGATACGGAGGATCTTAATGGCGATGGAATCCCAGATGGTGATGGAATCTTCGAAATAACCTGCACATGGTTTTGCTGGAAACAGGTATATGAAACTTTAGGAATTGCTTTACCAAGCGAGATAGGCAATTATCATGCAAAGAGTTGGGCGAATGTTCTTGCTGGTCTATATCAAATTGGTGATACTCCTAAAGTAAATTCAATAGCGGTTTGGACTAATACATACTATGGGCATGTTGCATTTGTGACTTCGGTTGACGGCGAAAACTTTCTTGTGAATGAAGGAGGAAGAACTGATCTGGATCATACAGCTAGTCAAGGTACTGCCTATGGTGCTTTTAAGAGGAATTCTTCGCATGTCAAGTTTGTATACTTAGAAAAAGACAACACACCTCCATCTTATTCTGATTTTCACGTAGGTGAATTCAGAACAGAAGGTTTTACTGTTATGGCTAAGGTAACCGATTCTGCTGGCATTAGTTCCGTTAGATATGCTATATGGACAGAAAAAAACGGGCAGGATGATATTAAATGGTATGATGGGTATTGCACAGATGAAAATGATTATTATTGGGCTCGTGTAAATTATTCGGATCATAAAAATGAAAAAGGGAAATATATAGTTCATATGTATGCATATGATAATAGTGGGAATGTAGTAAATCCTGGCATTACATATAATTTTGATGATCCAGGATGTTCCGTGAGTGATTATCATGTTGGGGAACTCAGAGAAGAAGGTTTTACTGTTATGGCTAAAGTTACAAGTTCAATTGGAGTAAAGTCTGTAAGATATGCTATATGGACAATGAATAATGAACAAGATGATATACAATGGTATAATGGGAATTGTACTGATGGAAATGATTATTTCTGGGCACGGGTAAGATTTAGCGACCACAAGAATGAAAAAGGGTATTACAAAATTCACATATACACCATAGATAATGCAAATGTTGAAGAAAGCCTTGAACTGATATATTATTTCGAAGAAAATGGGCCAGAAATATCGAATGTGATTATTTCAGATATATCTACTCAAGGGTATTCTGTGACCTGTAATGTAAATAGTTCCGTTGGTATCTCAAGAGTTCAATTCCCAACTTGGACTTTGGCAAATGGCCAAGATGACATTGCCTCAGATTGGGGTAGAAATACCCAGGTTAACGGAACAATAGATGGAAACAAAGTTTCTTTCAGAGTTAATACTGCAGATCACAATAATGAATTTGGAGCTTATGTGACGCATATTTATGCTTATGACTTAATAGGTAATTATTCTTCAGCTTCAATACCTGAAGTCTATATTGATGAGCACACTCTGGTAGCACATCGTGCATTAAACGCAACCTGCACAATTGCGGGGCATGAAGCATTTTGGGAATGTTCGATATGTGGTAGACTTTTTGCTGATATGCTCGCAACAGAAGAAATAACAGAACCCCCGGTTTTCGCTGCAATAGGTCATGATTGGGGTCAACCGGTTTATAGCTGGAATGCTGATTATACAGAGGCAACGGCTTATCGTTTATGCAATAACGATTCTGAACACAAAGAGGAAGAGACGGTTGTTGTAACTTCTATTAGTCAACCTCCATCGAATGATGCTTCTGGCTATATTGTATATTCGGCTGTGTTTGAAAATTCTGCATTTGAATCACAAGAAAAACGTATTGAGATTCCTGCATTGAAAGAACTAAGTGTTTTGTCGCTTCCGGAACAGTTGAAGGTGCTTGAGGCGGAAGCGTTCTCTGGAGTTTCTGCTCAGGCAATTATTATCCCGGAAGGTTGCACTACAATTGGCCCAAGGGTGTTTGCTAATTGCCCGAATCTTATATACATCTGTGTTCCCGCAAGCGTAAATATAGTTGATGAACATGCTTTTGACGAGTGCAGTCCAGCGTTAATTCATTACGAGTGATAACTTACTTGCACCCATGCACCCCCCGGGGGTGCATTTTTTGTCTTTGTATCAAATCCACGAATTAAGGATTGCTAACGCTGGAACGGGCAAACGAAGAAATCCCCAGCAAGGATTCGTGGAAAACTCAGCTAACAAAAGCGGCAGATTCAAATATTTCTGCAACGCCTGCAGTGCCGTTCACTTTACGTAGGGACAAAATGCTGATCTGAATTTCAGAAAAAGCCTCAGGAAATATGCAATGAATATTCATTCATGACTGGATCTTCTTTTACTGCATTACGGGGATAAATGATGATATGCATTACGGGGATAGCATCCTGAATGCCGGAGACATCCTGACATTCGTCCACGTAGATGTATTTTTACTTAGCCAGCAATTCGTTGCGCTTACTGTATCCATCTGAACAACGGGAGAATAAGGGTTTTCAGCAAGAAAAGCCTTATAGTCGGCGTAGGTTCTTCCTTTCAGATAGGAACGGTCTTCCCGCTTTTTGTACTTAGCGGCAGATTGCTTGGGCAGCTTCCTGCAAGTCTGACGCCGTAGGTCCATGTTGTTTACGTCAGAAAACTCAAAAATACTGCCTTCGATGTAATTGTAAAGCGTCTTTTCACAAATGCCCCATTCGGGATGCAACTGAATGATGGCATAGGGAGACAGTCCCTGTCCGAGAAGCGTCTTGACTGTACCTCCCATTGCTTTTGCTTCACTGGTTGTCAAGTTGACCCCTTCT
Organism: Clostridia bacterium; assembly: GCA_017448975.1. Classification (GTDB taxonomy): domain Bacteria; phylum Bacillota; class Clostridia; order Christensenellales; family Aristaeellaceae; genus RUG563. Next base: position 8,081 of record JAFSKN010000046.1, on the reverse strand, counting down.
CGAGCGTCTGAAAGCGTTTCTTTGTATTCCATGTCGGCCATCTCCGGGTCGTACCGATACTTGTTGAACCGGCATTTGATGTAATTGGAACATCCATTGCAGGCTCCGGGACTCCGATCCCGTCTTTTGCAGGTGAACAATTCGTAGTTTTTACATTCTGGCGTACACTCCCTCCCCAATTTGCAGTGCCTGTAGTTCTTGCATTCCAACGGCAACGGACACTTTGACACCAATTTCAGGTGCTGCTTGATCTCTTTCCCAATCGTTGAGTTATCTTTCCCGATTGTTTTTCCGATTGCCGTCTTTGTCGCCCCGCTTTCAATCCCCTTTGCAATGATCTTTCTTTCCTATTTTGTCAGGTGACTTCCTCTGTTATCTACTCCCATACACTTGGCCTCCTTTCTGTTTTCTATGCCAAGTGTACAACTTATTTCCATCTGGATTTTTCTGTAAGACTAACTTCCAGTTCCCTACCCCCACTCTGGAAGTTACTTTTGCACTTCACTGTAAGCGATTGCGATTGCCCTGCATTTTTTTATTTTCGTTATTGACAAGCCTGCACCCATGTGCTATAATACTATTCGTGATCAGCAAAGATGGTCGCATGGCTCAGTTGGTAGTACCAGACGGTACAAACCATCGAATCCAGAATGTAGATGTTGACGGAGTGCTGGCAAGCCGTTAACACCGATGACCAGAAGCTCAAGCAAATTTCCGGACGATTTGCGAGAGTTGCCAGAAATGTTCGGAACAAGGTCGCATGGCTCAGTTGGTGGTACCACCCGGTACCTTTGGGCAAAACAGCGATGTACAAGTGAACGAGCCGCTGGCAAGTCGTTCACATCTAAAACCGGGTAGCCTCTCCTAAGAAACCGAACTAATTAGGAGAGTTTGCCAGAAAAGTTCGGAAAAATAGTGGTTAGGGTCGCATGGCTCAGTTGGTAGAACCCACTGGTCAAGTTATCAAACTGGCGGTTCATGAGTATCTCAAGTGACCGGCCCACTGGTAGACAAGACCGACATGCGCAGGAAGCTGAAATGACCGAACGATTTCAGCGGAAAGGGCTAAAAAGTTCGGAATAAGGTCGCATGGCTCAGTTGGTAGAGCACATCGTTCACATCGATGGGGTCACAGGTTCGAGTCCTGTTGCGACCACCACAAACCCTTGGAAATAATGCGTTTCCGAGGGTTTTTCATTTTCTCAGGAAGCCGATATGTTCATTTTGGCGAGCTGAAATGAACGGAATCCATCACGCCGTTCACATCAAAAATCGGATGATTTCCGAACGATACATTCTTCTTCCCCGCCCGGAGGGGGTGTTCAAAATCCGGGGTGTTCACCGTCCTGCATAACAAAGCGCTTGCCTCTTGAGATACACGCGTCGGTGTGGCTCAAGTGACAGGCACTTTGTGTCGAGGTGAACGATGTGATAGAAATCGGTGTGGCTTAAGGGCCGGAAATCGTGTATAACAATGGGGTGGCATCGAAAAAGCCACCTCGAAAAACATTTTCTGAAAAATTTAAGTTTTGGGCTTGCCCATCGTCTAAATGATTGAGGAGGTGATCAACGGTGGGAATGATTCAGGCGCCGAATCAAACCCCGGCAGACCGACTTGATCAAATGGTGCAGCAATATGAAAAGGATCTGCTCCGAATCTGCTGCATATACCTGCGGGATCGTGCTGCTGCGGAGGATGTGGTGCAGGAGACCTTTCTGAAGGCATTCAAAAACATGGGTACCTTTCGAGGAGAGAGTAGCGAGAAGACCTGGCTGATCCGAATTGCGATCAATTGCTGCCGGGATTACAGACGGAATGCCTGGTACCGGTACATTGACAAACGTGTTTCCATAGACCAGTTACCCATATTGTCATCCGCACAACCAAGTGATGATCATATTGCGCTGACCATGGCGATCATGAAGTTAAAGCCCAAATACATGGAAGTCGTTCTGCTGTATTTCTATGAGGGCTATCCGATCAAAGAAATTGCGAAAATGCTGAACCTGACCGAGGCCGCTGTATCCAGCCGCATCCATAAGGCAAAGCAGAAACTGAGAACTGAACTGGAAGGAGGCGAAGACGATGAAAAATGATCAGGAGATCATGAACAGCATCCGCGCTGCGATTGACGATTGCACTCGCGGGATCGATAACGCGCCTTCGCTGCAATACCAGATTGCGCGAAAAGCGAAAGGAGAAGAACCTGTGGTTAAGAAAATATCGGCTACCGGAATTCTTGTAATTGCACTAATCGCTGTTTCGATGACCGCTGCACTTGCTGCGGCATTGAACGGTTGGGGAATTATCAACTTTGCTGGAAACCATGTAAATGCCTATGTTCCACCCAAGTATGAAGAGAGCATCACAAAGGAAAATGAAGTCATCGAAACCGAAAGCGTCCGATGCACGCTTCAGGAGTCCTATTTTGACGGAAAAATACTCCGCCTGACAGCTCAAATTGTCCCCAAAGTCAATACACTCCTGATTGGCCCGGCTTCGTCTGTGGAAGATCCAATCTCTGATTTATTCTGGAGAACATTGAACCCTGAAGACGAAGAGACGGATTGGGAGAGCATCGGTGCGTACGCACTCAGAATGCATGATGGGCATTTGGCTGAAATCGGTTTGAATGCCGAAGTGGAATGGGATGATTGTTCCAGCGATTTTATGCGAAACGAGGATGGAACCTATACATGGTATCTTGAATGCCAGACTCGGGATGAAACACAAGAAGCGAATGTGCCGCTAGTGTTTAGCTATTTTCCGATGACCATTACAGAAGAACAACTGGCATCTGAGCAGGTGGATATTGACTTTGATCACAAGGAAACTGCAACGATCACGAAATCTTTCCATTCCGTACCCACAAAAATCTATATCTGCGATACCCCGATGGATTTCCCAAGTGTGGGCGTTCGCGTTCAGAATGTAGTCATGACCGTAACCCCGCTGGAGATTCGCTGGATTCTGGATTATGAGATTACAGATCTGGAAGTCTATCAGGAACAGGAAGATGGGCTGTGGTTTGAATTCATAGACCCCAGTAGCACAGAGACTGATCCCTATGCGCAGTGTGTGTCAGACGGCCTGACATCGGGTGGCAGTATCGGACGTAAAGATGGCCTGCATGATTTGCCGGACGAAGTCGGTACGGTTTATCGGCAGAATGGCGCGATTGGTCTTGATGCACTGTCCGATCAGTACACGATCCGCGCCTATAGCGCTTGGGATAAAACCAGATATGAAACGGCGACATTCAATGTGACAGAAAAGAAATGACATTTATGCTATCTCGTTCTCACCGATTGACACATGATATCTTTCGAGCATATATTGCTCCGCCAGCGCTGCGCTGTAGTGTGTGATCCCTTTGCTGAGCCCGAAGCAATACACGCTGCGCCATGTTCTCATGTAGCAAGTGACTGATGTGTAGGTATAATTATTTTCCTCCATGTGGTCTCTTGCTTTTTTCATGAGCACCAAGAAATCCAGATTGCTGTTCAAAAGCAATCACCTCCTGAACAGCAGTATACAAAAATAATGTTCAGTTGACTTGGTGCCCAAATAAAAAAATATCGAGTGTTACATGGGTTTGAAAGGGGTGAATCCATTGAACTCTACATAATTACTTACTCTACATAATGCTTCATGGCGGTGGTAATGGGGATCATGTTGCCGTTCACCAGATAAGCGTCACCGCCCTGATCTGCTGGGATGGGGTTCTGGTTCTCCAGCGCCCTGATGTCATTAGCGGACATCCAGCCGTTTTGCCGGGCAATGGCGTAGCCCTCCATGCGGCTTTTATAGTCGCCACGCATCAGGCCGTCGATATTGAACTGCACATAAAAGCGCTCCTTCTCCTGATCGGTGAAAAGGGCGCGATTCATGGCTTGCTCAATGCGGACGAGCCAGGGGCGAATGGTGTGGACAGCGAAGTCGATGCTCATATGCTCGATATTCGAGAATGTAGCATGCTCCAGATCGCCGACCAGGTGGGGTGGTACCCGGAAGATCCGGCAGATTTCATCCACCTGAAACTTTCGGGTTTCCAGGAACTGTGCTTCATTGTTGGGCACCGCCATGGGCTCAAACTTCATGCCTTCTTCCAGGATGGCCACCCGATTCGCGTTGGATGATCCGCCGTAGGCCGCGTTCCAGCTTTCGCGCAGTGCCTTTGGGTTTTTCACGGTGTTCGGGTGTGTCAGGATGCCGGAAGGGCGTGCTCCGTTGGAGAAGAACTTGCTGCCGTATTCTTCGGATGCGATGCCCAGCCCGATGGCATTTTTCTCAAGCGCAATGGGGCTGTAGCCCATGACCCCATCAAAGCCGAGACCGGGGATATGAAGCACATCCTCAGGAGACAGCACAACCGTCTGGCCGGTATTGGTCATATAGGTGTAGGTCAGGATGCCGTTCTTATCACGGTCTACAGTCATCCTGTCCGGTAGCAGAGGGTATAGACCTGTGATTTTATTCCGGCCTGTGCGGATGATCTGACAGTAGCTGTTGCCCCACAGGAGCAGGTGCGCCAGCATGACCTCCCGCAGCACAAAGGACGTCATCTCGCTGTTGGGCTCATCATGGATCAGGCGATACAGCGGATGCTCGGTTGCCTTGCGGTTGCCGTCTTCCTTGGCTTCATATACACCCAGCGGCAGGCTGGCCACTGTTTCCGAGATCACCCTGATGCATGCGTACACCGTGGAAAGCTGGATTGCTGTCTGGGCATTGACCGCCTTGCCGGAACCGCTGGTGCCAAAGTAGAAGGTAGGAGCAGCGCTGACGCTGTCCTGGGGCTTGTCCCGCGCACGGAATAGAGCGGTGAAGGGGTTTTTCATGCAGATCTCACTCCTTGTTAATTTTCATTGACAGAAAAGCTCCTATATGGTAGAATCTTTGAGTGCTACTATGTAGGAGTTGTTGTGATGGTTACGAACGGTGGTTTCCTGGTCACGAAGATCAAGCAGCTTGGTGACCGCATCTTTGAAAAGGTGCTGGCCGAGAAAGGCATTGACGCCTTCAACGGCGCGCAGGGACGGATCCTGTATGTCCTCTGGCAGCAGGACGGTGTGCCGATCAAAACGATCTCTGACAAGTGCGGTCTTGCCATTACCTCCCTGACCACCATGCTGGAGCGCATGGAGAGGCAGGGGCTGATCCGCAGGGAATCGGACAGCCGGGACAAGCGCAAGACACTGCTCTTTTTGACCGACAAGGCGAAGGCGCTGCGGGCCGATTATGACGCCGTTTCCGATCAGATGGGTGCGCTGTACTACAAGGGTTTCACGGATAATGAGATCAGGCAGTTCGAGGAATCCCTGCAGCGGATACAGAAGAATCTGGAGGAGAAGCTGAAGTCATGAGCGTATGCATCAAGGATCTGATCCAGAACATGAACCTGGTAATCGGCTGTACCGTGGGCTGCCCATACTGCTACGCCCGGAACAATGTGAAGCGGTATCACATGATCGACGACTTTTCTCAACCGGAGTTCTTTCCTGGAAAGCTGCGGATGATGGACAAGCCTCGTCCCCAGAACTTCCTGCTGACGGGCATGAGCGACCTGGCGGGTTGGAAACCGGAGTGGCGGGATGAGGTATTCGCAAAGATCCGGGAGAATCCGCAGCATCAGTTCCTTTTCCTCAGCAAGCGGCCTGATCTGCTGGACATCCGCACCGACCTGGACAACGCCTGGTTCGGTGTGACGGTGACCCGAAAAGCGGAGCTCTGGCGCATCGATGCGCTGCGAGAAAACGTGAAAGCAAAGCATTATCACGTAACCTTCGAGCCGCTGTTTGATGACCCCGGCGTTGCCGATCTGTCCTGCATCGGATGGATTGTCGTCGGTACCATGACCGGAGCGCAGAGCAAGAAGGTTCATACTGAGCCCGCGTGGGCATATTCCCTGACAGAACAGGCGCACAGGATAAACATCCCCGTCTTCTGGAAAGAAGATCTCCTTCCCATCATGGGAGAGGAACAGATGATCCAGGAACTGCCGGAAGCATTCAATCATGTACTGGAGGAGCAGAGAGCATGGAACAGCCGGAAATCAAAGTAGGATTTGTACAGACGAAGAGCATCATGACCAAGTCGAACGCTCCGCTGGGCGGGTATTCCGTCAACCCCTATGTGGGCTGTCCGCACGCCTGCCGGTATTGCTACGCCAGCTTTATGAAACGGTTTACCGGGCATACCGAAGACTGGGGCACCTTTATGGATGTAAAGGAATGGCCGGCCATTACCAATCCCCGGAAATATGCCGGGCAGAAGGTGATCGTCGGGACGGTTACGGACGGCTACAATCCGCTGGAAGAGAAATTCGGGAAGACCCGGCTTTTGCTGGAGCAGCTGAAAGACAGCGGCTCGGATATCCTGATCTGCACCAAGTCCGATCTCGTCCTGCGGGATCTGGAACTGCTGCGGGAAATCAACAAGCGGAACCGGCTGACCGTTTCCTGGTCGGTAAACACGCTGGATGAAGCCTTTAAGGATGATATGGATTCAGCGGTCAGCATCGAGAGAAGACTTGCCGCCATGAAGCAGGTGTATGACGCAGGGATCCGCACTGTCTGCTTTATTTCTCCTGTATTCCCCGGGATCACGGATATCGAAGCCATCTTTGAACGGGCTAAGGATCAGTGCGACCTGATCTGGCTGGAAAACTTGAATCTGCGCGGCGGGTTCAAGGCTGGTATCATGAGCTATATCGCCGAAAAGTATCCTGAGCTTTTCCCGCTGTACGAGGAAATCTATAACAGGAAAAACCGCAGCTATTTCGAGGCCCTTGAAAAGAAGGCTGAAGAGATGGCTAAAAAGCATAACTGCCGCTTCGTCGATAATGAAACGCCCTATGAACGTGTGCCTCAGGGGCATCCGACCATCGTGGATTACTTCTATCATGAAGAGGTTCGCGGAACCAGCAACAGCGGAATACGAAACAAGGGATAAACTTACAGTCCGCTTCCAGTCTTCTTATCATGGCATCCCTTGCAGAGCGGCTCCCAGTTGCTCTGATCCCAGAACAGCCTTTGATCTCCCCGGTGCGGAATGATGTGATCCACCACCGTTGCGGGCACGACCTTGCCCTCCGCCTGACAGAAGGCACACAGCGGATGCTGCTTCAGGAAAAGAGCGCGGGCCTTACGCCATCGGCTGTCGTACCCACGGGCACCCGCACCGCCGCGCAGCCTGTCGCCGCTCCATTCCATATGATCCTTACAGAACACCTGACCCTGTTCGCAGAAGCCCGGACATCCGGGATAGCGGCAGGGTCTTCTTGGTTTTTGGGGCATGCTGCACCTCCATCAGATAATCAAAAGTCCACGGGTAGGTGTTGCTGATAAATATGGGATCGTACCGCCAGCCCATGCTGTCCACGCCCACGATGTCGGACAGCCGCTTGAAGCTGTCCAGCACTTGCAGCTTACCCGGCACATGCGGCTCGATCTCTTTTCCATAGGGTGTGATGGTCACAAACCAGTACTGACCGAAGGGACGGAGCAGTTCCATATGCGGCAGCATAGGCGCGGGATTTTTGGTACAGAAACCGATCAGGTCAACCACGTCCGGCGTCAGGCGGTATCGGGTTATGCTGTGGGGATTATAGGGATTTCGCACGAGGACAAAGCCCGCCTTCAGCCGGTTGACGAACCAATCGGTATAGAAAGCAGGAATGTCCGTGCGCATGCCGGTGTTGATGATCATGAGACCAGCTCCCCGATCACCTGCGCGGAATCCCCGCCGATAACGATGGAACGGTCGCGGATCTCCTCCGGTACCGGCAATGACTCCATGTTCAGGCAGGCATAGACGGCATTTTCATTCTGATACACCTGCTGCCAGAAGCTGTATTTGATAATACCCGGGGTGTTGTAGCCGACGCCGATCTCCAGGAATACCACCCGTTTGTCCTGGTGGGCAGTAAGCCAGACTTCGTATTCCACGGCTGCTTTCTGCCAGCCTTCATCCTCCACAAACTTGTCGTCAGAGCGCAGGTTCATGGTAAGGATCCGTCCGCAGTTGGGGCACCTGGGAAGTAAATCCGTGGGGATGCGCATGGACGCGGTCTTTCCCT
>JAFSKN010000045.1 GCA_017448975.1 Clostridia bacterium | reverse complement strand
CGGAAGATGATCTCCTTCACAATAGCGAGGCCCAGGCCCGCGCCGCTTTGTTTCTGTCCCTCCGCACGGTAGAAGCGCTCAAACAGGTGGGGCAAATCATTTTCTGATACCCCGCCGCCGTTATCTTCGATGGCGCAGTAAAGCGCCCGTTCAGTCTGCTCCAGGCGAACGGTGATTCTTCCGTTTTCTTCCGTATGCTCGCAGGCGTTTTTCAGCAGGTTCAAAAACGCTTCGGACAGCCATTTTTCATCACAGCGGATCACGGCGTCGCCATCCAGGACGATTTCTTTTTCCAGCCACAGCGGCTGAAGCCGGTTCCAGACCTCCTGAATCAAAGGCCGGATGGAATGTTCGGCAAAAGAGAATTCATACCCGTCCGCGCACAGTTTTTCCAACCGCAAAAGGCTGCCGATCAGCGTTTCCATCCGCTCAATCTGGCTGATTTCCTGTTCCATGTGAGGGCTTTCGTCCATTTCCACGAACAGCCGCAGGGAGGCAAGCGGCGTTTTGAGCTGATGGGAAATATCCGCGGTCAGGTTGCTGGTGCGGCGGGCCTCCTGTTGATACCGTTCTTTCTCCACCTCGATGCGGTTTTCCATTTCAGCGGCGGCGTTTTCCAGCGGGGCCACCGCATCTTCCTTCAAGGAATAGGAAAGCGGCTTCCCGCTGCCCGCCAGGTAATCTTCCATCTGCTCCGCCAATCGTTCCATCCGTTTTTTCTGCATCAGCAGGCGGACCGCCAACACAGCCGCGATGACCGCCAGTACTCCGCCGATCACATAATATCCGACCATTGATATCCCACTCCCCGCACGGTGCGGATGTGATCCGCGCCTACCTTTTCCCGCAGCCTGCTCATGTGAACGGACAGGGTGTTATCATCGATGAATTTCCCGCCGTCGTCCCATAACACCTGCAAAAGCCGGTCCCTGGACACCACGGCCTTGCTTTCCAGCAGCATCGTGAGGATTTTGTATTCCGTCAAGGTCAGCGGCAGTGCTTCTCCGTTTTTCAGCACCTGCATCCGTTCTTCGTCCAGGTCAAATCCACCGCGGGAAAGGGCGGCTTTTCGCGGCGGACTGTTCCGCAGCAGCACCCGCACCCGGCTCAGCAATTCCTGCATCCGGAAAGGTTTGGTGACGTAATCGTTGCCGCCGGAATCCAGACCTCGCACCACGTCAAATTCTTCATCCTTGGCGGTCAGGAATAGTATGGGCCGGGTTTCTCCCTGTGCCCGCCATTCGCGGCACAGACTCACCCCGTCGCCGTCCGGCAATCCCACGTCCAGGACGATTCCCTGCACGGTTTCATCCTTCTTTTGCCGGGCTTCCCGCACGGACCCGGCTTCGATCACCCGGTATCCTTCCCGGGTGAACAGCTCCATGAGTCCGCCGCGCAGCACGGCGTCGTCTTCGATCAGCAGCAAAACAGGGTTCATGTATGCCTCCAAAGCGAATAACTGTTTTTATCAGAGATTACGTTTCATGTATACCGAAGCAATTATACAGGGAATCTGCTGTTGAACGCAAGCCTTTTCCAATGGCACGGGTTTTCAGGCGGCATTTGTCTGGTGAATTTGGGAAATCCCCTTCACAAAGGGGAACAAATGTGCTATAATAGCCCGGCAACACCAACCAGACGGAGGACAGCATGGAAGACAAGATCATTGTCCGGGGCGCCCGGGAACACAACCTGAAAAACGTGAACATCACCATTCCCCGGAATCAATTGGTGGTGTTTACCGGCCTGAGCGGTTCGGGCAAATCCTCCTTAGCCTTCGATACCATTTACGCCGAGGGCCAGCGCCGCTATGTGGAAAGCATGAGCAGCTATGCCCGCATGTTTTTGGGCCAGATGGACAAGCCGGACGTGGATTCCATCGACGGTCTGTCCCCCGCCATTTCCATCGACCAGAAAACCACCGCCAAGAACCCCCGTTCCACCGTGGGCACGGTGACGGAAATTCACGATTATCTGCGCCTGCTGTACGCCCGCACCGGCAAGCCCCACTGTCCCAACTGCGGCAAGGAGATCAAGCAGCAGACGGTAGATCAGATGGTGGACGCCATTTTAGCCCTGCCGGAGGGGCAGAAGCTGCAAATTTTGGCCCCGGTGGTGCGTTCCCGGAAAGGCGAACACACCAAGCTGTTGGAAGACGCCCGAAAAGGCGGCTTCGTTCGCGTGCGCGTGGACGGGGAGATGTACGAGCTGGACGACGTCCCCCCCTTAGACAAGCAGAAGAAGCACCAGATCGATTTGGTGGTGGACCGGCTGGTGGTGCGCTCCGGCATTCAGCAGCGGCTGACCGACAGCCTGGAAACCGCCATGAAGCAGTCCGGGGGCCTGGCATCCGCCCTGCTCACCCCCAGCGGGGAGGAAATCGTTTTTTCCCAGAATTACGCCTGCCCGGACTGCGGCGTGAACATCGAGGAACTGGCTCCCCGCATGTTTTCCTTCAATAACCCCTACGGCGCATGCCCCCATTGCAGCGGCCTTGGGGAAACCATGAAGGTCAGCCCCGATTTGGTGGTGCCCGACCCCAGCAAGAGCCTCAATGAAGGGGCCGTTTCCTGCATGGGCTGGAACAGCAGTGCCGACCAGAACACCGCCTCCCACAGCATGTTCCAGGCTTTGGCGGACGCCTACGGTTTTTCCTTGGACGTGCCCTATTATACCCTTCCGGAGGAAATCAAGAAAAAGATTTTGTACGGCACCGGCAGCCAAAAACTGAAAATCGTGTTTGAAACGGGCACCTACCAGACCACCTTCGAGGGTGTGATCCCCTCCCTGGAGCGGCGCTATACCGAAACCCAGAGCGAAACCATGAAGGCCGCCTACGAGGAATATATGGCCCACGAAACCTGCCCCGTCTGCAAGGGGCGGCGCTTGAAGCCCGAATCCTTAGCCGTCACCGTGGGGGACAGGAACATTGCCGAAATCAGCGAATGGAACGTGAAGGAAACCAAGCGCTTTCTGGATTCCCTCACCTTTTCCGAAAAGGACGGCATGATCGCCGCCCCCATCCTGCGGGAGGTGGACGCCCGGCTTGGGTTCCTGTGCGACGTGGGCCTGGATTACCTTACGTTATCCCGCGCCGCCGCCACCCTGTCCGGCGGGGAGGCCCAGCGCATCCGTTTAGCCACTCAGATCGGCAGCGGGCTGGTGGGCGTGCTGTACATCTTAGATGAACCCTCCATCGGCCTGCACCAGCGGGACAACGCCCGCTTACTCAAGACCCTGCGCCATTTGCAGGAATTGGGCAACACCCTGATCGTGGTGGAACATGACGAAGAAACCCTGCGCAGCGCCGATTATTTGGTGGACATCGGCCCCGGCGCGGGGGAGCACGGGGGCTATGTGGTGGCCCAGGGCACGGTGGAGGACGTGATGAAGGAGCCCCGCTCCATCACCGGCCAGTATTTGAGCGGGAAAAAGCGCATCCCCGTGCCGGAGCTCCGCCGCCTGCCCCAGGGCTGGCTGACTGTCCGGGGGGCCAGGGAACACAACCTGAAGAACATCGACGTGAATTTTCCCCTGGGTGTGTTCTGCTGCGTCACCGGCGTGTCCGGCAGCGGCAAAAGCAGCCTGGTCAACGCCATTCTGTACGGCGCTCTGGCCCACCTGCTGAACCGGGCCAAGCCCCGGAAAGCGGCCTACGACGGCATCGACGGCGCGGAACAATTGGATAAGATCATCAGCATCGACCAGTCGCCCATCGGCCGCACGCCCCGCTCCAACCCCGCCACCTACACCGGCCTGTTCGACCTGATCCGCAAGGTGTTCGCCCAGCTGCCGGAGGCCAAGATTCGCGGCTACAAGGAAAACCGCTTTTCCTTCAACGTGAAGGGAGGCCGGTGCGAAGCCTGCTCCGGCGACGGCCTGCTGAAAATCGAAATGCACTTCATGGCGGATATTTACGTGCCCTGCGAAGTCTGCCGTGGCAAGCGCTACAACCGGGAAACCTTAGAGGTCAAGTACCGGGGCCTGTCCATCGCCGACGTGCTGGACCTGACTGTGGAAGAAGCCATGGGCGTTTTCGAGGCGCATCCGGCGATCATGCAAAAACTCCGCACCCTGTACGACGTGGGCCTTGGTTACATGAAGTTAGGCCAGCCCAGCACCACCCTAAGCGGCGGCGAAGCCCAGCGCGTGAAGCTGGCTACCGAACTCAGCCGCCGGGCCACGGGCCGCACCCTGGTGCTGCTGGACGAGCCCACCACCGGCCTGCACATGGACGACGTGAGCCGTCTGGTACACGTGCTCCAGCGCCTCACCGACGCGGGCAACACCGTCCTGGTCATCGAACATAACCTGGACATCATCAAAACCGCCGATTACATCATTGATCTGGGCCCCGAGGGCGGCGACGGCGGAGGAACTATCGTGGCCCAGGGCACCCCCGAACAGGTGGCGAAGGAAAAACGAAGCTATACGGGACGGTTTTTGAAGGGGATTTTATGATTCGAGGCAGGGGGCTTCTTCAGCCCCCTAACCCCCCGAACCAAGGGCCTTCGGCCCCTGGACTCCATTGGGCGAATAAATAATTTTGAAGAAACCAAACTTTTTCCGCCTGCTGCATGGGGCCCGAAAAATTGGCGGCTTCTGGCCCAAGGAAAGCCGGGAAAATCCCAGGGAGAAAGCTCGCTTTCTCCAGGGATTATTCCCGTGCTTTCCCCGGATGCTTTGCATCCGGGTTGGCCGCTTTCAGCGGCCGGGCCAGAAGCAGAATACAGCAATTCCAAGCAACAGCGGGAACTTTTTTATTTTCCGCGTCATGCAGTTTCCGCATCTGTGGGTCCAGGGCGGTCACCGCCCTGGTGGGGTGTGGGGCAAAGCCCCACCGTCTTCCTTAGTGAGTTAAGTATCCGACAAAAAGAGGGAAAGAAAATGGGAAACACCGCGCAGCCCATGCGGCTGCTGCTGACGGTCAGCTATGACGGCACGAATTACGTGGGCTGGCAGTACCAGGAGAACGGACCCAGCATTCAGCAGGCGCTGGAAGAGGCGCTGGAAAAGGCGGTGGGGCGGTTTTGCCGGGTCACGGGGGCCAGCCGCACGGACGCGGGGGTGCACGCCCTGGGCCAGCGGGCCCATGTGGACGTGTGCGCGTCCATCCCGCCGGAAAAATACCCTTTTGTATTGAACCGCTATCTGCCGGAGGACATCCGAGTGACGGAAACGCGGCAGGTAAAGGACGATTTTCACGCGCGCTTTATGGCGGCGGGCAAGCTGTACACCTACCGCATCCACAACGCCCCCCACGCCAGCGCCATTCTGCGGAACTGCACCGCCCACGTGCCGGTGACGCTGGACGTTGACGCCATGCGGGCCTGCGCCAAAGCCCTCATCGGCACCCACGATTTCGCCGCTTTCGCCGCAGCCGGGGGCCAGGCCAAAACCACCGTGCGCACCATCGATTTTTTTGACATCGCCCGGGACGGGGAGGAAATCACCCTGCGGGTGCACGGCAACGGCTTTCTGTATAACATGGTGCGCATCATCGCGGGCACGCTGATCGACGTGGGCCACGGCAGGCTGGACGTGGGCTGCATGGCCCGGGCCATCGAAAGCAAAAACCGCCTGGACTTAGGCGTGACGGCCCCGGCCCGCGGGCTGGAATTGACCCGGGTGGAATACGATTTTGAACGGGAGGAAGCAAGCCGTGCTTGAGGACATTTTATTGCAGCATTTCGTCCAATACCCCAAAATGGAGCCCCAGGACGCGGTGAAGCTGATCTATCAGCAGGAATTCGGCCCGGAGCATATGATCAAGGACGCCGCAAAGAGCCTCGCCGCCCTGAAAATGGAAATCGCCCAGCTGCAAAGCAGCGGGGCGAAGGAACCTCTGTACGAAAACATCGGCAACGGCCTGTGCAGGCTGAACCTGCGGCCCTGCCGGGATCGGGATATTCCGGCGGAAGACATCAACCGCCTGTTTGTGGAAACGGCCCAAAGCACGGAGGGAGACAAAAAGCGTTTCCGCCAGGGCCTCCGCGCCTTGGAAAAGCTGGCGGAGGAGGGGGAAACGCCCTTTGACGCCGTAGATTTGGATGTGTTTTTGGCCCGGTATCCCGCCTCCTGCCCGGCGGTGCATCACAGCGTGACCTACCGCCTGGCCTATGCTCCCGCCTACCGCATCGTGGCCCAGAAAAAATTAAAGGCATATCTGGCGGGACGGAGGAACGAAACGTAAGAGTTACTACTCAGCCTACCCTGAATATTGGGATAAGAAACAGGGGCGGAGGGGGATTGACAAGGGGTACTCCCCTTGTCTGAAATCCGCAGCGGCGGCGTGTACGCCGCGAGGACGGAAAATTTCAGGCGGGAGCGAAGACGACCAGATGAAATTTTCTTTCCTTGCGGTTTTTCCGCCCGGAAATCCCGCAGGGATTTTAGGAAAAACCGTTGAGGGGCACGCGGGGGGTATGCAATACCCGCCCGCGCGTTACTACGAAGCCGAAGGCTGAGTAGTAACGTATTATACTCCCAGTCCGTTGGCGATATTCACGATAAAATCCTGGGCGTTGGTGACGATGCCCCGGGAAGTGAGGCTGCCCCGATCCGTCAGCTTGTTCACCATGAATTCGGAAATGTCCACGCAGTAAAAATACACCTTCCGCACCGTGCCGTCGGGCAGCACGCGGTAAGAGGGCGTCATATTCCCCACGGCGATAGAGTGGAGCATGGTGGCCATGCAGATGACGGTGGTGGCCTTTTTTACGTAGGCGCGCATGGCGTCCTGGGCCTGGTACACGTCGCCGTACACGCAGGGCAGGGGGCCGTCGTCCCGGATGGAGCCCGCCAGCACGTAGGGCACGCCGTACTTTTCGCAGCTGTGAATGATGCCGTTGTCGATGTGCTCCGCTTCCATAAAGCGCTGGATGGAGCCGTAATAGCGCACCCGGTTCAGGGTGTCCAAATGGTTATAATGGCCGTTGGGCTGGTGCTTCTGGGTATAAATGTTCTGCCCCAGCGCCGTGCCCAAATAGGCCCCTTCCAGATCGTGGGTGGCCAGGGCGTTGCCCGCCAGCACGGCATGGGCGTAGCCGCCCGCCACGATCCGGGAAAAAGCGTTCCGCGCGTCGTGGTCAAAGGAAAAGGCCGGGCCCATCACCCACAGGATGTTCCCATGGTCGCGCTCATACCGCAGCAGGCCGTACAGCTCGTCGTAATCCCGGCTGAACGAGCTTTCCCGGGTATGCCCCTGGCGGAAGGCAAAGGTTTCCCGCGTTTCGCAGGGGTTGTCAAAGCCCTGGGCATAAACGAAAATGCCTTCTTCGCAGTTCTCCGTCCGGCCGCAGATCACCAGGTCGCCCCGCTTCAAATTGCGGAATTCCCGCACCTGGATTTTCCCGTTCTCGAACACCGGCACGCAGTCCATGCGGTTTTCCTCGGCCAGCAGCCATTGCCCGCCGACCTTGAAGTACTCCGGAAAAATGCTCATGGCGTGGTAACGCTCCGGCGCTACGCCGTCCTTGGGGGCGGGTTCCATCCGGACCGAGGGCGCGGCGAGAAATCGCTCTTTTTGAAAATCCGGGGGCGTAAACGGATCCAGGGAAAAGGGCATACCGAGATCCTCCTTGCTTCAAATCAAAATTCGCAAACGAAGGGGCCGGCCGCTTTGGCCGGCCTTTTCGTCCGCTGCGCGAATCGGGTTATTTGCTCTTGATATAGGGCTTGCCGTTGGCGGAGGGCACGTGGGATTTGCCCACGAACAGGATCAGCACGATCACTGTGACCACGTAGGGGATCATGGAAATCAACTGCATGTTGAAGCCCGAGGAGCCGCCCAGCACCACCTTGAGGCCGGAGCAGAAACCGAACAGCAGGCAGCCCAGCAGCGCGCCCTGGGGGCGGAACTTGCCGAAGATGACGGCCGCGATGGCGATGAAGCCCTGGCCCACGATGGAGATGGGGCGGAACTGGGTGGAAATGGTCATGGTGACGCACGCGCCGCCGAGGCCCGCCAGGAAGCCGGAAATGCACACGCAGGCAAAGCGCATTGCGATCACGTTGATGCCCAGGGTCTCGCAGGCCTGGGGATGCTCGCCGCAGGCGCGCAGGCGCAGGCCGAAGCGGGTCTTATAGAAGATGAACCACACCACGATGGCAGCGATGAACACCAGATAGGTGGAGGCGTAGGTGGCGAACACATTGTCCATGAACCGGCCGAACACGGTAGTGGTGTCGAACAGGCCCGAAAACAGCTTGGGAATGGTCTGCACGCCCTGCTTGAGGGCCGGGGTGTCGGTGGAATTGAACAGCACCTTGGCGATCATGATCACGATGCCGGGGCCGAGCATGTTGATGGCCGTACCGGCGATGGTCTGATCCGCGCCCAATTTCACGGTGGCGGTGGCGTGCAGCATGCCGAAGAACGCGCCCGCCAGACCGCCGCACAGGAAGCCGATCCAGGGATTGCCGGTAAAGTAGGCCACCACCGTGCCGGTGAAAGCGCCGGCGGTCATCATGCCTTCAATACCGATATTCACCACGCCGGATACTTCGGAGAAGCAGCTTCCCAAGCTGGCGTAGAGCAGGGGCGTCATATATACCAGGGTCGCGTACAGGATGATACCGATGCTGTTGATAATGTCCGTCATTTTTTAGCCGCCTCCTTTCCGCTGCCAGCCGCCGGGGCTTTAGGGGTCTTCTTCAGATATTTCAGGTAACGGAAGATCACGGAAATGGCGATGAAGAACACCACCGTGCCCACGATCACGCTGATGAGCTGGGTGGGCGCGCCCACCAGGTTCAGCTTGCTGCCGCCGTAAATCAGCGCGCCGTAGAACAGGCCCGCGATGAACACGCCGAAGGGATTGGAGCAGCCGATCAGCGCCACCACGATGCCGGCGAAGCCGAAGCCCTCCTGGGAGGAGAAGATGCTGATGCGCTGGCCCATGCCCATGAGCTGCAGGGCTCCGGCCAGGCCGCCCAGTGCGCCGGAGATAGCCAGCGCCGTCAGGATGGAGCCGCCCACGTTGATGCCGCCGTATTCCGCCGCGTAGCGGTTGGAGCCCACGGCCTTGAGCTCATAGCCCAGGGTGGTCTTTTCGATAATGAACCACACGATCAGCATCACCGCGATGGCTACCAGGATGCCCCAGTTGGCGGTGGTGGCCAAGCCTGCGGATTTGATGAATTCCTTGGAAAGCTTCAGGCTGGCGTTTTCCGAAATGTTCTTGGTGGCTTCCGCCGAACCGGTGTTATGGATGGCGGGGATGCCTGCGATGAAGTTGGACA
This sequence comes from Clostridia bacterium, assembly GCA_017448975.1. Taxonomy (GTDB): domain Bacteria; phylum Bacillota; class Clostridia; order Christensenellales; family Aristaeellaceae; genus RUG563. The sequence continues at coordinate 60,915 of JAFSKN010000045.1, read as the reverse complement.
GGTAGAAAGCGATCCAATTGAACATGATCATGCTGAGCACTTCGTTGATGCCCCACTTGACCTTGAGCATGGCTACGATGCTGCCCCACAGCGCGCCAGCGGCCATGGCGGTCAGGAAGCACAAGGGGATCAGCACAGGCTTGGGCAGATCGGGCAGCAGGATGCTCACCACGGCAGCCGCCATGGAGCCCACCACGAACTGGCCCTCCGCGCCGATGTTGAACACGCCGGTCTTAAAGGAGAAGGCCACGGAAAGGCCGGTGACGATGTAGGGAACGGAGTAAACCACCACGTAGGAAAAGCCCTTTAAGCTGGTCACGCTATCGATCAGCTTCCCGTAGGCCGCGCCTACGCTCAGCCCCATCACCGCCAGGAAAGCCGCGCCCACCACAAAGCCCAAAATGATGGAGAACAGGATGTGGATGAACGTGTTTTCCGACAGGAAATCCATCAGTCCTTTTTTGGTTTTCATGCCTTCTTACCTCCCGCCATCATGAGGCCCAGATCGTTTTCGTTGGCCTCGCCGCCCGGGATGGAGCTGACGATCCTGCCGTCGAAAATCACGTCGATCACGTCGGACAAGCTCATGATCTCGTCCAACTCAAAGGAGACCAGCAGCACGGCCTTGCCCCGGTTGCGCTGCTCCACGATGTACTTGTGCACATATTCGATGGCGCCCACGTCCAGGCCGCGGGTGGGGTTCACGGCGATGAGCAGGTCCTTGTCGTTCTGCACCTCCCGGGCGATGATCACCTTCTGCTGGTTGCCGCCGGACAGGGTGCCCGCCGGGCGCTTTTCGCTGTTCTTGGGGCGGATATCATAGCTTTCAATGGATTGGGTGGCGTGCTTAAAAATGGGCTCCCGTTTGAGGATGTTGGATTTGGAGAAGGGATGGGAACCGTAATTCTGCAAGATCAGGTTATCCTCGATGGAGAAATCCAGCACCAGACCGTGCTTCTGCCGGTCGGCGGGAATGCTGGAAACGCCGTGGAGGAAGCCGAACCGGGGAGACTTGTTGAAAACGCTCACGCCGTTCACCGTAGCATCGCCGCTGGTGCCCTTGCGAAGACCTGTAATGATCTCCACCAGCTCCGTCTGGCCGTTGCCGTCGATGCCCGCGATGCCCACGATCTCGCCCGCGTGCACCTGCAGGTTCAGGCCCTTTAAGATTTCCACGCCGCGGTAGTCCACGCCGTGCAGATCCTTCACGTCCAGCACCACCTTGCCGGGCTCCTGTTCCGGCTTATCCACCTTGAAGGTCACCTTGCGGCCCACCATCATGCTGGCCAGGTCGTTTTCGTCCACGGTGTCCACGTCCACGGTGTCGATGTATTTGCCCATGCGGATGATGGTGCAGAAATCGGCGGATTCCTTGATTTCCTTGAGCTTGTGGGTGATCAGGATGATGGATTTTCCGTCGGCGGTCAGGTTATGCATGATCTGGATCAGCTCCACGATCTCCTGAGGCGTCAGGGAGGAGGTGGGCTCGTCTAAGATCAGGATATCCGCGCCGCGGTAGAGGGCTTTCAGGATCTCCACGCGCTGCTGCATGCCCACGGAGATGTCCTCGATTTTGGCGTCCGGGTCGATGGACAGGCCATAGCGCTCGGAAATCTCCACCACGTTTTTCCGCGCCGTGGGCATATCCAGGGAAATGCCCTTGCGGGGCTCGGTGCCCAGCACGATGTTTTCCGTCACCGTGAAGGGCTGCACCAGCATGAAGTGCTGGTGCACCATGCCGATGCCCGCCTCGATGGCGTCCCTGGGCGTGTTCATTTCAATTTTTTTGCCGTTCACCAGAATGTCGCCGGAGGTTGGCTTGAGCAATCCGTACAGCTGGTTCATCAGCGTGGATTTGCCCGCGCCGTTTTCCCCCAAGATCGCGTGGATTTCCCCCTTGTGGACGGTCAGGTTGATGCCGTCGTTCGCCACAAAATCGCCGAATTTTTTCACGATGTTGCGCATTTCGATGACGGGCGTCTTCATGTCCACATGTTCTTTCGACAAATGAATCGCCTCCCTGTATGTGTGGATCGGGTCTCGTATGCGTTTTATCCATTGTAGCATATCCGCGCGAATTTTGCCACTGTTTTTTCTGCCGGTTGGCAACAAAAAAGGCTGCCCGAAAGCAGCCTTGAGGGAATAAGCGTATCAGTCGTCCAGGGTGAAGAGGGGGCAATCGTCCACGGAAGTGGGAACGGTCATTTCACCGGCGATGATGGCGGCCTTGGCGGCTTCCACCTTCTCCAGCACTTCGGCGGGGATATGGTCGCCTGTGGTGGCGATGTCGATAGCGCCGTCGCTCAGGGTGTAGTGATGCACGCCGCCGGCAAATTCACCGGCCTTGACAGCCTTGGCGATGGATACGCAGCCCGCGCCGGTGTTCTTCAGGGCGGAGCAGAGCACGTAGTTCAGGCCCAGCACGGCGGCCTGGTCAGCATCCACGCCGATGCCCCAGATCTTTTCTTCTTCGCAGGTGTTCAGCACGCCGATACCGGTGCCGCCGGCAGCCTGATAGATCACGTCCGCGCCCTTGGTGATCATGTCCTTGGCAGCGGTGGCGCCGCCGGCGATGTCACCGAAGTTGTTGGCGTTGTACTGCAGCACGGCAGCATCGGGGCAGGCTTCCAGCACGCCGCTGATGAAACCGACGCCGAACAGGTTCATGGAATCGGACACCATGCCCTGCACATAGCCCACGGTCTTGCTCTGGGTCATGTAGCCAGCCACCAGGCCCACCAGGTAGGAGCACTGTTCCTGAGCGAAGGTCAGGCAAGCAACGTTCTCCAGGTCGGCGTTGGAAGCGTCGTCCACGATGGCGAATTTCTGCTCGGGATTGTCCAGAGCGGCGTCGCGGGTGGCATCGGCCAGCATGTAGCCAACGCAGATGATCAGATCATATTCTTCATCAATGAAGGTGTTGATGTTGGTCTGATAGTCGGCGTCGGTCTTGCTTTCAAGATAGTTCACCACGAAGGTGGGGTCTTCCGCGGCCAGTTCCTGAAGCCCGGCCCACGCGAACTGGTTGAAGGAGTTGTCGTTGATGCCGCCAACGTCGGTCACCATGCCGATTTTCACGGTGCCGTCCGCCATGGCGGGAGCGGCCAGGGCCAGCGCAAGACACAGCGCCAGAACGATGGAGAGAAGCTTTTTCATTGTTTTTGCCTCCGTTTCTTTTTTCAGGGCACGATGGATCGTGTCTCTCTGTGCCTATATTATAGCATGGTACAAGGGCAAAAATCAAGGCGATTGAAAAAGAATTTGAGCGAAAGGACGCTTCGCTTCCAATTTGTTACATAAGGCCCGGCGGCAGATTTTCCTGCTGGACAAGCGTTCCCGTTTCCCTTATAATGAAAGCGAAAACCGCGAAGCAACGCGCGGCGAATCGGGAACGGAGAAGGAAACGCTTTGCCCATGACAGATTACGCCCTTGAAATCGAGCATATTCCCACGGTCGGGAACGGAGAAGGTCTGCTGAAGGTGCGGACGGGAGAATTCCGCGCCGCGCTGGCAGAGCCGTCCCTTTGCGCGCTGCTTTCGGCAGAGCTGGTGGGCTTTTCCTGTACGGGGGAAGCGGAATATACGCTTCACGGGCAGCCCTATTTTCCGCGTTCGCCCAGGGCCGCGCTGAAAAAGGGCGTGGCCGTGGTGACGCCGGAGGGCGCTTTGGCCGGGGATTTGAGCCTGACGGATCATATCCGCCTGCTGCCCGGCATGCTGTGCGGAAAGAAAAAGGCCCGGGAAAAGGCGGAAGCCCTTTGCGCGGCCTATGGTTTTTCTGCGGATTGGACTGCGCCGGCCGGAGCGCTTTCCGCCGGGGACCGCTATCGGGGCGAAATCCTGCTGGCCCTGCTGCGAAACAGTGAAATCCTCGTACTTTGTCAGCCGGAAGCGGCCCTGACGCTTCTGGAATTGGAACAACTGTCGGCGGGGCTGCGCAAAGCCTGCCAGCAGGGCAAAACCGTGCTGCTGCTCACCTGCCGCACCGGCGCCGCCGCGCTGGCGGACGCTTATGACGCCCTCTCTCCGGAACCGGACGATACGCCGCCTGGCAGGCTGGATATCGCCGTGGGCAGCGTGGTGCTGGAAGCCAGGAATTTAACGGGCAACGGTTTAAAGGACGTTTCCTTTGAAGCCCGAACGGGGGAGATTTTAGCCATCGCGGGCCTGCCCGGCAGCGGCAAACAGGCGCTGCTGGACATATTGACCGGAACGCTGACCCCGAAAGAGGGGCGGTTGCGGCTGAACGGGCGGGAAATCAACGATTACTCCGTCCGGGAGCGCGTGCGTGCGGGCGTCGCCTGCATGCCGGGGACGGACAGGGATTGCGGCTTTCCCCTGGAAAGCGTTTCCGTGCGGGAAAGCATGGCCCTGCGCCGGTACAGGGAACCGGCGTATCAGGAAAGCGGATTTCTGCGCAAGGGCGAAATGGGCCGGTATGCCGGGGACGTGCTGACCTGGCTGAACATTCAGCCGGGAGAGGAAACGTCCGCTGAAAACAGGCGGCGCTGCGCCCTGACCAGGGAAACGGACGGCAACTTCCACGCGCTGGCGGTGCTGGACCCCACAAAAGGCCTTGGGGAAGCGGCGGCCCGTGATATCTGGAACCGGCTGATCACCCTGCGGGACGAAAGGCGGGCCGTGGTACTGCTCACCTCGGACGCCCGGGAAGCGCTGCTGGCGGGGGACCGGGTGCTGACCCTGTACCGGGGGGAAATCACCGGCGCGTTTGATCCCGCCGTGACGACGGAAAAGGAATTGGGCCTGTATATGACCGGACGGCGGCAGGGCGGAGAGGAGCGCTTCGATGAAGAATAAGGGCTTCCGTTCGTTTGGCCGCTCCCTGCTGTGCCTGTGCTTGGGGCTGCTCCTTGGCGCGGCGGTGATGATCGCCGCCGCCTGGCTGACCCTGGGGGAAAACCGGTGGGAAACCGTTTGGCGGGAAGGGCTGCTGCCTTTGTTCACCGGCGGCTGGCGGGAAGGCCCCCTTGCGCTGCTGGGCAGGGCCGCCCCTGACGCGGTGCTGTCTTTGGGCATTTCTCTGGCTTGGCAGGGGGGCATAGTGCAAGTGGGCGGCGCTGGCCTGCATGCCTTGGGCGCTGCCGCCGCCATGCTGTGCGCGTCTTTGGCGGGCTTGCCCTGGTACGCCTGCCTGGCCGTATCCGCCCTGGCCGGGGGCCTGTGGGGATCCGTGCCGGGCCTGCTGAAAGTGAAGCTGCGCCTCCGGGAAGCCTTGGGCACGGCGCTCACCGCCTGGCTGGCGATTTACGTTTTGCAGGCGGCTTCAACCATGATCGCCTGGGAACAGCCTGCGGAGACAGATTTGTTCATCCCCGCGCTGGCGATCGCGGGGGTGCTGGCGCTGCTGATCTGGTTGGGCGTCAAATTCACCGTGCCTGGGCTGGATCTCCGCGTGCTGGGCGTATCGGAAAAAACGGCCCGGTACGCAGGTGTGGATACGGGGAAAACCGCGTTCTGGGCCCTGTGCCTGTCCGGGCTGCTGGGCGGCGCTGCGGGGGGCCTGGATTACCTGCTGGGCGGCGCGAATCAATTGCCGGATCTGTCCCTGGCCTTGACCGGCCCGGGGCTGCACGGTCTGGCCGCCGCCGCGCTGGCCGGGGGACACCCCCTGGGGGCCGTTGCCGCCGCCGTGGCGGTGAAATACCTGTCCTTGGGGGCGGGAACCATGAACGGCGCGGTGTTTTCCCCCGAAATGGGCGAAGCGATCCTGGCGCTGATCCTGTATTGCTGCGCCGCCTTTGCTCTGGGGCCCGGGAAAGGGGGACGGAAAGCATGACCTTTACCGCTTCTCTTTCACTGTTTTTCGCGGCCTTGCTGCTGGGCGCTTTGGCGGCCGCCATTGCCGGGCGCGGCGGCAGATCGCTTTACGCTCTGGAGGGCGTCATGCTGACGGGCGGCCTCACCGGCGTGCTGCTTTCCCACGAACCCGCAGGGGTTTCCCTGCTGGCGGCGGGAGGCGCGGGCGCCGCGGCGGCGCTGCTGTGGGGTCTGCCGCTCCTGCGGTATCGACGCAATCAGGTCCTGGCGGGAATCGCCTTCAACGGCTTCGCCGCCTCCGGTGCCATGATCGCCGCGCAGATTATCGGCGGCGTCAGCTACACCCGGAAAGGCTATTGGCTGGAAATCGCCGGGGAAAACGTGACGGTGTTCCTGCCCGTAGCCATGGCTGCGCTGCTGATCGTATGGCTGCTTGTGCATCACACCTGCTTTGGCCTGCGTCTGCGCCTGTGCGGCCAAAGCCCCGCGCCGGAAAGAATGGGCTTGCGCGTCCGAGTCGTGCGCGGGTTTGGTTTGCTGCTGGCCGGTTTTTTAGGCGGTATCGGAGGGCTTTCCGCCCTGCTTTCCCTGGGCGGCGGCTGGCGCATGGCCTGGGGCGTGGGCGGCCTGGGCTACGCGGCCCTGGCCCTCGCCTGGGCGGGAAAGTACGGTCCCTTCCGGGCTTTCGGTTTGGCGCTGCTGCTGACGCTGCTGTACGGCGCGGCGGCATGGTTCGGCGCGCCGGAAAGCGTGCAGACCGCCTTGCCTATTCTGGCGGCGCTGATCCTGCTGGCGATTGCCGGACGGAAGCGGCCCGCGGAGGAACGGATGGAGGTATGATGAAAAAAAGATTATTGACCGGCTTGATCGCCGCCGTGCTGCTCCTGCAGCCCTACGCGGCGGGGGCCGAAAGCACGCCCCTGGTGTACCGGGTCACGGACGGGGAGGGGCATACGCTGTATCTGCTGGGCACCATCCATGTGGGCAACGACGAGATGTACCCCTTGGGCGGCGCGGTGGAGGAGGCATACCAAAACGCCGAAATCGTCGCGGTGGAGCTGGACCTGTACGCCTACGGCGGCAATCTGTTCAGTACGATGAAAACTGCCTTTGGCCTTATGTATGGCTTGCAGGACAATGTCAAAAATCATCTCTCCCCGGAAACCTACGCCTTGGGCGCGGAAAGCTTCGGCATGCCGGAAATCGCGTTGCAGCGCATGAAGCCCGCCATGTGGTATTCCCTGGCGGAGAATTACATCATTGAAAAAGCGGGGCTGGACGCCACGAAGGGAGTGGATTACGGACTGCTGAAACAGGCCCACAGGGACGGGAAACAGATCGACGAGCTGGAGACCCTGGAAGCCCAGATGGCCACCCTGCTCGCCATTCCCGAAAGCGTGATCGATTGCGAGGTGCAGGCCATGCTGACCTACCCCGAGGAATCCGCCCAGGGGCTGCTGATGCTGTTTGAGGCCTGGCGGCGGGGGGACGAAGCGGCCCTGCGCACCTTGCTGGAGGCGTCCACGGAGGGAGAGGCGGAATTGAGCGACGCTTACGCGGAATACAGCGACGCTTTGATCGACAGCCGCAACGACGGCTTTGAAGAACAGGCTGTCTCGTATCTGCACAGCGGAAAAACGGCGCTGATCGCCATCGGCGCGTTCCATATCATCGGCGAAAACGGATTGGCGGAGAAGCTGGCCCGGGCGGGTTACACAGTGGAAGAAATCGGGAGGGAATAGATATGCTGCTGGATCGGCTGCTGAATTTGCTGGAAGAAAAAAATTTGATGCTGCCCGAGGATCGGGCCTATACCCAAAACCTGCTGCTGGACGCCCTGCACCTGGACGCGCCCGCGGAAGGGGAACTGACCGGCGGGGACATTCCGGACTGCTTAGGGGAGCTGGCGGAATGGGCCGCGCGGATGGGCGTAATCGATGATACCAACGATGAAAAGGATCGGATCATCGCGCGGCTGGCAGGCACCTTCACCCCCCACCCGGCGGCGGTGCGAAAGACATTTTATGAGCTCATGGGCAGCCAGGGGCCGGAAGCGGCGGTGCATTGGTTTTATCAGCTGTGCCGGGATATCGACTATATCCGGGTGAAGCGCATCGCCCAGAACATCCGGTATACCGCCCCGTCCCCCTGCGGCGAATTGGAAATCACCATCAACCTTTCCAAGCCCGAGAAAGACCCCCGGGACATCGCGGCGGCGCGCTCCGCCCCCAAATCCGGCTATCCGCTTTGCATGCTGTGCAAGGAAAATCCCGGCTACGCGGGCCGGGTGGGCTTTCCGGGAAGGGAAAACCACCGCATCGTGCCCCTGAACCTGGCGGGAGAGGAATGGTATTTGCAGTATTCCCCCTACCTGTACTTTGACGAGCATTGCATCGTGCTGGACGGGGTGCACGAGCCCATGAAGCTGACTTCCCGGAGCTTTGACCGGCTGTTTGATTTCGTGGACAAGTTCCCCTTCTACTTCATCGGGGCCAACGCCGATCTGCCCATCGTGGGCGGCTCCATCCTCACCCACGACCATTACCAGGGCGGCCGGCACCTGTTCCCCATGGACAAGGCTCCCGTGAAGTGGCGCTTTGACGCCCCCGCCGAGGCCGGGGTGGTGGACTGGCCCATGACCTGCCTGCGCTTTGTGAGCAAGGACCCGGCGGAATTAAAGGATATCGCCATGAAGGTGCTGGAAGCCTGGCGGAAGTACAGCGACCCGTCCTTGGGCATCTACGCCGAGACCGACGCGCCCCACAACACCGTGACGCCCACCCTGCGCGTCCTGCCGGACGGACGGTATCAGCTGCATCTGGTGCTGCGCAACAACCGCGCCAGCGACGAGCATCCCTTGGGCATTTACCATCCCCACGCCAATCTGCACCACATCAAAAAAGAAAACATCGGTCTGATCGAGGTCATGGGCCTGTTCATCCTGCCCGGACGGCTGAAAACGGAACTGAAGGATCTGGAGCCGTATTTGATGGGCACGGGGGATATTCCTCAGGGCAGCGGCCACGAAGCGTGGGTGAAAGCGCTGGCCGAAAAGACGGGCCGGAACCTGACAAAGGAGCAGGCGGAAGCGGCGCTGCATCAGGCGGTGGCCGATACCTGCTACCAGGTGCTGTGCGACGCGGGCGTATACAAGCAGGACGAGGCGGGGCAGGAGGGCCTCAGGCGTTTCCTGAATACTGTGTTCTGAAAGGGAAAATGATGATGAAAAGGACCGTTCGCCTGTCCCCGGCGGCCGCGCGGTTGGTGCGGGACGCTCTGGACAGCAAGCTCATGCTGGGCTTTGTGATCGTCAACGGGATATATTACGCGCTGCTGCTGGTTTCCAGCGTCATGGACGGCAGCGCCATGTCCCTGGGCCTGGTTTCGATCCTGTGCCAGGGTTTTATCACCGCCGAAAGCATCATCCTGTATCAGCGGAAGGAAAGCCGGAATTTGAAGCATCTGTCGGTCTTCTGTCTGATCGGCATGATCGTGACGCTGGCGCTGTGTGTGTTTTTGGGCGCGGTGGTGATGACGCTGAACATGGAATACAGCGCGAAAACCGAGGAAATCATGCGGATTTGGGCGGAGGCAGACATCGCCAACGGCATGCCCGCTATGATCGCCACCGTGGCGGCCGCCGGGGTGGGCGGGATCGAAATGCTGTTTTTGTGGAAAGCCCTGGGCATGTGCGCGAACGTGATGGAGCATCGGGATACCACCATGAGGAACTGGTTCCTGCCCGCCGCCGTACTTTCGGGCCTGTATGCCCTGGTGCTCCTGGCCATAGACGTGATTTGGCCCAGCGGTCTCGTCAGCGTCATTGCGTCTTTGGTATGTGTGGCACGGGAGAGCCTGCTCGCGGCGCTGCTGGTCCAGACAGCGCGGCAATATCAGGCCAGTATAAGATAAAAGGCGCGAGAGGACGAAGGGAATGGAGACGCACATTTTTATCTGCGGGGCAAAATCCGTGGGTCAATATGGCGGATATGAAACCTTTGTGGATAAGCTGACCCAGTATCACCAGGATCGCGCGGATTTTCGTTATCACATCCTGTGCAAGGCCAACGGCGCGGGCTGCATGGACGAAAGCAGGCTGACGGGGGCGCAAAAGATCAGCGATCACGAATTTTTGTATCATAACGCCCGGTGTGTGAAGCTGTGGGTGCCGAAAATCGGCCCTGCCGCGGCGATCTATTATGATTTGGCCGCCCTGCGGTACTGCCTGCGCTATTGCCGGGAGCATCGGATCCAGCGCCCGATTTTTTACCTGCTGGCCTGCCGCGTGGGGCCCGCGATGGGCCTTGTGAAAAAACGGGTGCACGCCCTGGGTGGCGTGCTGTACGATAATCCCGACGGCCATGAATGGATGCGCTCCAAATGGTCCCTGCCCGTGCGGCAATACTGGAAGCTGTCGGAAAGGCTGACCGTAAAGCACGCCGATTTGCTCGTCTGCGACAGCCGATTTATCGAAAGCTACATCCGGAAAACATACGCTTCCTTTCATCCCCGAACCGCTTATTTGGCTTACGGGGCAGAAGAGGGAGCTTCTTTGCTCTCCAACAGTGCCCCGCGCTTTGTGGACTGGCTGAACCGATGGGGCGTAAAGCCTTTTGCATACTATCTGGTGGTGGGGCGGCTGGTGCCGGAAAACAACTATGAAACCATCCTGCGGGAATTCATGGCAAGCGACACCCGCCGCGCCCTGATCCTGATCACCGATCGAAACGAAGGCTTGCTTCGCAGGCTGGAGGAAAAGCTGCGTTTTTCCAGTGATCCGCGCGTTCGCTTCGCGGGCACGGTATACGACGAAGCGCTGCTGTACAAGATCCGCGAAAACGCCTATGCCTATCTGCATGGGCACGAGGTGGGCGGCACCAATCCCAGCTTGCTGGAAGGGCTGGCCGCCACGAAGGTGAATCTGCTGTACGACGTGGTATTCAACCGGGAGGCGGGCCGGGACGCGGCCCTGTACTGGCGCAAGGAGCAAGGCAGCCTGCTTGCCCTGCTCCAAAGGGCGGAGGAGATGCCCGAAGCGGAAAGGGAAGCCCTGGGCCGGAAAGCCAAAGCGCGCATCAGGGAAGCCTACCGCTGGCAGATGATCGCGGACCAATACGCATCATTATGGCAAGACGCCTTTGTGGGGAAATAGCAGATTGCCTCTTTTCACGGCGCCGATTTGATGATATACTATAATTGGTAAGTTATTTACCTGCCGAGGCTATTTGACTTCCGCCGGTTTTTCGGCGCGCAAGGAGAGGGCGTTGCCATGATTTTTAAATGTCCGCGCTGCGGAAAACAATACTGCATTACCAACGTTCACGACCCCCAGATGATTCTTCGCTGCGTCGATCACGATTGCCGCCATGTTTTTACCATCGCCCAGGCGGAGATCGTTACCACCGACGATTCCGCCAGGATCGAAGAAGAAAAAAAGGTCAGGGCCGCGCCGGTGGTTACCGATATGGAGCAGTTCGTGAACGATCAGGCGGGGGTGGCGAAAGCCCTGGCCCAGGACTATTTTTCCGATCTTCCCAGCGAGAACGTGGGCGAAGCGGCTCCGCAGGCCCCGGCCACAGAGGATTTAGGGGAAGGAACGCCCGAGCAGCAGCGGCAGCGGCTGCTCCAGTTTGCGCAGGAATACCCGGGCAAAGAGAAAGAGCGGGAAACGCCCGTCCAGCCCCGGGAGCGGAAAACCATCAGCCCAAGGCTGGTGCATGAAAAAAGGGGACAGCGCGTCGGCTGCCACATCCTGATGTTTTTGGCCATCGCGATTTTCGCCGGCAGGGTGGCGCTGACCCGGATGCAGGGCACGGAACAGCAGTTCAGGTATTTGGAGACCCAAATCGTTCCCGCCTGCCTGTACCTGTGTACGGTATTGGCGGTGATCGTGCATGTGCTGCGCTACACGGCCAAGCCCAAGTGGATTTCCGCCGTGCTGATGCTGCTGCCGCTGGCGGCGGACGCCTGGTATATGTTCCCGGAAGCGCTGAACCTGATGCCCGCCGAGACCTGGTTTCTGGTCAACAGCGGCGTGAAGGTCGCCTTTTCCCTGTTCGGCCTGCTCAGAAGCATCCGGGCGGGAAAACGCCCGGCAAAAAAATACCGTGCATCCCTGTCTTAAACGGGACACGCTTGTACCGGGAACCCTGTTCCGGCTGAAAAACCAACAAAAAGGCGGAAGCTGTTCATGAACGCAGTAAAGGATTTTATTCGAGATATGCTGGACCGGGTCCTGAACCTGATCTATCCGAGCGTTGAATTTGATACGGCGGGGCTGGCCGGGATCGTGACCTCGTGCCTGATCGTGCTGGCCGCCGCTGTGGCGATTTATCTTCTGCTGAAATGCTTTCCGGATATCCGGAGATTCGCTCATGTGGCTGTGGTGGCGGCGCTGATGCTGCTGATTGCCGCCAGCGCGTTTTTCCCCGGCGCTCTGGTGCAGGCGGGGGATTACGCGGGCGGCTGGCTGGAGAAGCGTATTTGGGCGCAGGAGGAAGAACTCCCCGAGGAAGGGGAAGCACCGGAAGGAGAAACGCCTGCGGAAGGGGAAGCGCCGGACGCGGAACCGGGCATTACAGCCATTCCGTAGAAAACGCCATGAAAAAAGGCGAGGGGACGCTGGACAAAAGCCAGCGTCCCCTCGCTTTGCTTGCGGTCATGGAGAAAAGCTGAACACGGGCCAGAAATCCGCTTTCCAAACCCATCCGTTGGCGTAGCGGCCCGTTCGGATGGATGTGATGGGGTAATCCGCCTTTAATTCCTTTGCGCAGACCCGATACCGGCCGAAATTGCCGTCCAGCTCGTTCTTTTCAAAATAGACGGCGATGGTATCCCATGTTTTTCCTGCTGCCCTGCTCTTTTCTGACAGCTTGTCCGTTTCCGTCGTCCACAGCAGCAGTTCAAGATGCGTTGCGCGGTTCTTCTGAAAAGCAAAACCTTCTTCGGCGATCCAGTACAGGCTGCCGTCATAGAAATACACGTATACATGATTGGCGGGATCGTAAACCCGCAGAACGCCGCCCGACACGATCTTTTCCAAATCGGTGTTCTCCGCTTCCGGCGGGGAAAACACGCCGCTGGGAACGTAATGGATATCCACGTGCGCTGGGCTGTTTTCAAGTGTCAGATACACCCTTGTGGGAACGAAGCGGAGCAAGCCGAAATCAAGGATGATTTCGTATTCCTCTCCCGCGTCAATGCCAAAGCCCTCCGCCTGAAAGCCTGCTTTCAGGCTGTCCCGGTTAAAGTATGCCGCCACGTCCGGGCGCGGAAAGCCGCGTTCCGTTTGCAGTGAATACCGTTTTCCCGTTTGCGTGGATCGCAGAACGACCGTATAGTCCGTCAGGCCCTGTTCATACCAGAAACAAACGCCGCCCAAGCGCAGACCGTCATCCCCGCAGGCCGCGTCCTCTACCTGGAAGCACAGCCCCCGGGAAAGCGGGGCTGATTCATCCGGGGCACCGTCCATTGTAAAGGCGAACACGCCTAAGCATATAAGCAAGGTTCCAGCGCCTGCCGTCAGCAATACGGCGCGCATCAGCCTTTCCGGCATAAAGCGCCGGATGGCCAGGAAAAACAGGATACCGATAAGCGCGCCTAAGGTGTTGCTGCATACGTCGTCAAATTCAAAGCAGCCCCGCATGGTGACGTACTGCGTCGTTTCGATCAGCAGGGAGAAGGCCGTGCCCCCCAGAAAGACGCAGACAAAGCCCCTGGGCCGCCTGCTGTCCGCAATCGCTGAAAAGAGGAAGCCAAAAGGAGTGAACATGGCGATATTTGCAAGGATCTGGAGGCCATACGCCTGTTTTCCTTCAAACCACAGCCGATAGGACCAGAAAAGGCTGAAATGGGCGGGATAGTATCCCACGCTTCGCTTTCCGACGGTATACCAAAGAACAGCGATCAGATAAACGGCGAAGCAGAACGGCAGAAGGACGCGGGGGAAAAGGTGATTTCGTTTCGCGGCGATGGCGCAGGCACCTCCTTTTTCATCAAAGCCTGTCATTGATGGGCGGCTTCTTCACACCGAGGCTGGCGCAAAAGAGCCGCCCATGCATGAAAACCAAAGAACGGATCAATCCTCGCCGTCTTCCGCGTCCGTGTACAGATAGAAGAAGCCGCCTAAAATGAGTACATAGCCTTTGCCGGCATCCTTGTTCTTGGAGCGGATGGGTGTTTTGCCGGAATAGATGGTATAGCTGCCGTCAAAGACACGCACGCTGTCCTTGCCGGTGATGCCGCGTTCTCCGGCATGGATCACATAAGCGCCGCCGCCGAACTTCACGTCGTCTTTGCCGGCAATGCCATGCTTGGCGGAAGTGACGGTGAGGGTTCCTTCGCCGTTAAGAGTAATGTCATCCTTGGAGAACACCGCGCCGTCGATTTCGCCGTTTTCATCAAAACCGTTGCTGGTCAGGGTGTTTTCCGTGCCTTCGGCCAGGGTGATGAACACCTTGTCGGCGTTTTTGACGAAAATGCAGGCGGAATTGGAACAGGTGATGGAAACGCCGTTCAGTACCAGCTGTACTTTTTCATCGCTGGCAACATCGATGGTCACCGTTCCGTCGGCAATGGTGCCGGACAGCACATACACGCCGGCCTCGGTGATGGTCAGGCTTTCGGTCAGGGCGATTTCTTTTGCTTCGTCCTCGTCCCATTCGCCGGACAAATCGCGGCCGGAGAAGTAATCCTCCAGGCGCACGCCGGAGGCCGTGGTTTCCGCCTGGGCGAAACCAACGCTTGACAGGAGCAGAACCAGCGCCAGGAGCAGGATGAGGACGTTGTTTTTCACGAGAGAATCCTCCTTTGATAGATGAATATTCAAAATAATATGCGGAGATGTGAAAAATGCCAACCGTACGGTTTTTCCGGGCTTGATATCCTGCCGGCGGAAAACAGGAAGGGAAAAATTCAGGCTTTTGGCAGCTTTTTCAGCAGAATCCGTTTGATTTGCCCCACGCTCTTTTTGAACATGGGGTCCCGCCCATACACGCCGAAGAAGATGATGTTGGGGATGACGAAGCTGATGCAGGCGTATACGATCAGGGAGGGCCATTCGCCCAGACTGATCAGCGAACATAGGAACCAGGACGCGGCGCAGGAAACAAGCGCCAGCAGGAACAGAAGGCTGAAGGAGCGCACATACTGCCACATATACTTCCGTGGGAACACTTCGCTGAACAGGTTATGGAGCAGCCAGGGAATCTGCACCGCCACAATGGAAACCACGGAAGAAAGCAGCACGCCGTACAGGCCCAGCCACTGCACCGTGGCCAGGTTCAGGCCTAAGTTGATCAGCGCGCCCACCAGGGGACGCCAGCGATCCTTCCGCCAGATGCCCGCCGCGTCCTTGAACATATTGATCAGCTTGTTGATGCCCATGGAGTAGAAGTAGATCGCGAAGCAGATCACGTAATTGAAGGTGAGCATATTTTCCCGGCCCATCCAGATCTCCATGAAGGGCTGGAACATGCACAGCAGCATGGCTGTGGAGACGGCCATGAGCCAGTTGAACAGGAGGCTGAACCGCTCCAGGTCGCGGTAGTTTTTTTCTTCGCTTTCCGTCACCAGGCTGTTGCCCACCCCGGCGATGCACGCCCCGATCACCACCTCCAGCATGGT
Organism: Clostridia bacterium; assembly: GCA_017448975.1. Classification (GTDB taxonomy): domain Bacteria; phylum Bacillota; class Clostridia; order Christensenellales; family Aristaeellaceae; genus RUG563. The sequence continues at coordinate 45,513 of JAFSKN010000045.1, read as the reverse complement.
GCGCAGCGAGGTGATGATATAGTAATAATTCTGATAAATCGCCAGCGCCGTCAGGCCCATGAAGGAGGAAATGACCAGTGTGTCCGCCGAGTTGAAAATAACGAAAGAAAACTTGGACGTGAACATGTCGCGCACCCGCTTGATAATGTCCATCGTCTTTTCTTTGGGCAGGCTGCCGCGGGGGGAATAGTTGGGATACAGCTTTGTCACCCATACGGCCGTCACCAGGTTGATCGCGATCTGGGTCAGCAACTGAATCGTCAGATACAGGTAATAATTGTGGAACAGCACAAGGGCCAGAATTTTCAGCGTGTATTCCACAAGATGAATCGACAGGCTGACTTTGCTTGCAACGTCGCCCCGCTGGTGGGCCTGGAGCAGGCTGTTTTTATATGCGAACAGCCAGTAGCTGAGCACCGTGCATCCCAGGTTCATGAAATACAGAATATACAGATTCATGTCGGCCGGGATGTCGTCCTTGATCAAATTCCGCAGGAATGGCACCAGCGCCACGCCCACCACGGCGATGAACAGGCCGATGATGCGGTAAAACGTGCGGTACAGCTTCATCAGGGCGCAGATTTCTTCCGTGTTGTCATCCGCGATGGGCTTGTACATGCTGAATACCATGGCGCTGCCCACGCCCAGCTCCGCCAGGTTCAGGAAAGAAAGGATAGAACGGAACAGGCCGTTGAGGCCCAGATACTGCACCCCGAGAAAGTTCAGAATGACGGAACGCATGATGAAGGGAATCACCATGTTCACGATTTTCAGTATTCCGTCAAACAGAATATTCCGCGCGGCATTTTTCGTCCGTTGAATTTTCATATCAATCAGCCGTTCTTTCAAAAGTAATGTTGATGAAGGGAAACAGGACGCCGCTCGTCAGTTGATCGTGGAGGATCGGGCTTTGATCGCGCACAGAACCATGGCGGCATAATTCAGATGGAGCTTGAACAGCAGGATCAGCAGCTTGGGATTCAGGGGCAGACCGGAGAGGGAGACGTATTGCAGCATCCCGGACTTTTTCAGCCCTTCTTTCACCTTCTTCACGGCCTGGGGGAAGCTGGAAGCAACTTTGATTTCCCGGATGGCGGTTCGGATGATCAGGTGGACGGGATAATCGTTGAGCTGCTGATCCACGGAAGGGCTGATGCCTTTCAGGCGCTGCTGCATATAGGCTACCAGGCAGCCGAAGCTCTCCGACAGATAATTCTTTTTGGCCAGCGCGAGGATGGAATGGGTATTCATCTGATTGTACAGATACAGATGCTCGTTGCAGATATACACGTTTTGACAGTTCAGCAGGCATTCATAGGTCATCGGCACGTCTGTAAACGTGCGGATGCGCTCATCCCGCACATAATGCGCCTGCTGAATCTCCCTGCGGCAGGGCTTGTTCCAGGTGTGCGCCTGAATGTTGGCGCCAATGAAAAAGCCCTTGCGCCGGTCGCTGAGCAGGTACGGAAAGACTTCCTTTTCCAGCCGTTCCCGGTTATAGAACCCTTCCGGCACCTTGTTGTTCAGCTCATCCGTGTGGTCATTGTACACGTTTTCAGCCGCGAAGAGCACCATATCCAGCGGAACGGGGGACTGCGCCATCTTGTCGGCGATGAATTCCAGCATCGTGGGCTTGACCCAGTCGTCGCTGTCCACATAGGTGATATAATCGCCTTTGGCCGCCTGAATGCCCGCGTTCCGCGCGGACACCAGGCCGCCGTTGGCTTTGTGAATGACCCGTACCCGCGCGTCTTTTTCTTTGTAGGCGTCACAGATTTGAGGACAGCGGTCAGGCGAACCGTCGTCCACCAGGATGACTTCAAAGTCCTTATATGTTTGCGCCAGCACGCTGTCCACGCAGCGCTCCAAATATTCTTCCACCTTGTATACCGGGATGATGACAGTGAATAGCAAAGCTCCATTCCTCCTCGTTCCTCAGCCGTGTAGGGCGATCATTCTTCCAGCATGCCGCGAATGGCTTCCAGCCGCTTTTCGTACAGGTCGTCCGTGCGGTAGTACCGGGCGATGTTATCCCGGCATTCGTTCAGCAGCTTCTTATCACGCAGGTATTTTTCAATCCCCGCCCGCAGGTCTTCGACGGAATTGGACACGAGCGTCCCGAACCTGGAATCAAATACTTCCTCGATCCCTAAGCATTGGACGGCCACCACAGGCACGCCTAAAATCAGCGCCTCCTGAACCGCCAGGCCATAGCTTTCCGTTTTCGAGCTGCTGACAAACAAATCCGCTTGGGCAAGATAATGATAAGGATTGGCCTGAGCGCCCAGCAGCCGCACATAGTCGATTTTCTCGCGCGCCATGAACGCTTCCATGGCGGGACGGTCGGAGCCTTCGCCGACGATCCAGAGCTCAAAGGGCGTTTCCTTATGCAAAGCCGCGCAGGCTTCAAGCAGCAGGGGATACTGCTTTTCGGGATCCAGCCGTCCTACGGAAACCAGCAGGGGCAGGTTCGGGTTTCGCGTGATCGGACACGGAACCGCCGCCAAATCAAAAATGCGTTTTACATTGATGGGATTGTATTTTACGATCAGATTGCCCGGATCACCCAGCGTTTGAATCAGTCCCTGACGGGAAACCTCCGACACACACACCACTTTTTTAAAATGGCGCATGCAGTTCAGTTCTTCCTCCGCGTTGGCGAAACAGTTATTGTGCAACGGCCGGCGCGTGCTGTATTCCGAGTGAACCCACGCGAACTTTTTCTTTCCCCGGAGCTTCGTCGTGTTCCGCATGACCCATTTTTCCTGCGAAGCCACGACGATATCATATCCCTTCAGGGAAAGGTACGCCTCCACGGCGCTTTCAAGAATCCGATACCGGAGGTGATCCAAAATCCACGGCAGGGAATGGCGTTTATAGCGCGGCTCCAGCAGCGGCCGCCAGACGGACTTTACCTTGGGGCCGAAGGGATGATGAAAATCAGCCTTATAGCGGGGGGCGGCGGCAACGGTGACGTCATAACCGTTTTCGGCCAAATACCCGGACAGGTTATGCAGAAACACCTCGACCCCGCCGGAAGAATAAAAATTGTTGTAAAACAGAATCCGGGGTTTTTTCATGCTGGTTTTCCCCTCCTTCGCGTATGTCATCCGGTGCGTCTCCGCAGCCCCGCCCGCTCGCGTTAATCGAACATTTTCTCATAATGGAATTCTGTTTTGTTCAGAACCTTCATCCATTTTTTGTTCGCTTTGTCAACGATGCGGTAAGACAGGCGGTTGTTGAACATGGCCATGAACATGCAGAATTTCAGCGTCGGTTTGTACTTCCCAAAGAGAACCTCCACAAAATGCTTCCTGGCGAAGGCGCTGATTTCCCCCGGGAAGTGCTTCATCTCCGGTTCGAGGGAATAATTGGCAAATATTTTCCATGTTCTCCTTACGGCGTCGGCGCACATGGTCATCATCTGCCGCCTGCATTCCGGCACCACGTCGGCCAGGGTGTCAAACCTTTCCTTTTTCGACTGCCAAAAATCCAATTCCTTTTTCAGCGTGCGGAAAGAAACGATGCTGGTTTTCCTTCTGCGATAATGGTAAAGGCAGTCCGGAATGCCCACCACCCGGTGCGCCTTCAGAATGAGCTGATCCGTAAAATACGCGTCCTCATACGTCCTGCCCTTCGGACTGCGGACGCCGCCGTCAAAGAAGGAACTTTTAAACAGCTTGCACCACAAATAATCCTTGAAATATTCTTCATGGAAATAAGCGCGGGCGATTTCGTGAGTTCCGGTCATGACCTTTTTTCCCCATTGCCGAACAGTTTCGGGGCCGGTGGTATAATCGAGCACATAGCCGCACATCACCACGTCGGCCTTTTCAGACTGCGCGGTTTTCAGCAGGGTTTCAAACATATTCGGTTCCGTCCAGTCGTCCGGATCGGTAAAACCGATCCATTCGCCGTGCGTCTGGTCAATGCCGTAATTCCGCGCCGCCGAAACGCCGCTGTTTGGAATGTGAAAGACCTTGATCCGGCTGTCCTTTTGGGCATATTCATCGCAGATTGCCCCGCAGCGGTCGGGCGATTCGTCGTCCACAAGGATGATTTCGAGATTGCGATAGGTCTGTACCAGCAGGCTGTCCAGGCACTGCGGCAGGTAAGATTCCACGTTGTAAATCGGGAGGACGATGGAGATGAGGGGAGAAGCGTCTTCCCGGCTGGAGGGAGTGGAGGCTTTTTGATCTGCGTATGTCATTGATCCCATATCCTTTCAAACAGTGAGAATCCTGCGCGGCCATGAGAAACCGGCACGGTTTTTTCTCCGGCAGACCGGCGAAAGCGCCGGGCTCATCCGCGGACGGCGCGGCGCTTCTTTTCGCAGCAGCGCACCGCGTCGATAAAGCCCTGGTACATCCGGTCGATGCTGACCTCCTGCCGATAGCAGTCCAAGGTTGCCCGGGACATCCGTTCCCGCTTTTCGTCATCTTTCAGCAAATCCAGCATGAACGAACGGTAATCATTTTCATCTTTGGCAAGATAGCCGGTTACGCCGTCCTTAATGTAATAAACCTCCGGCGCGTGCTTCCCCTTCAGCACTACGATGGGAAGGCCCCAGAACATGGCTTCGTTTACGGCCAAGCCGATATGGCCCGGCGTACTGAAAACATCTCCGATTTTATAGATCTCGTTGACCTCCGCGCCGTACTTTTCCCCAAGGTAATACAGATTGCTGTGAGCGTCGCATACGGCCTGCTGCTCCTTGCTGAACCCCGGACCGACGATCACCACTGCCACGCCTTCCACGTCCTTGAAGCAGTCCATCAGGAAATCCACCCTTTTATAGGGCAGTATACGAGAAATGTACAGAATCACCTTTTCTTCCCGGATCCCGTATTTCTTTTTGATGTCCGCCTTGGACGGCAGTTCATCCTTGCGAATATCCGAAAGGTTCAGCGTATTGTACGCTACAAACAGTTTATTCTGGCTTTTGGGTAGGAAATATTTTTTCATTTCCGGGGTGTAGGTAATCAGAGCGTCGCACAGGGAATGAATCCAGTGAAACACGGCGTTTTTACCTTTGGCGTTGGGGGTTTCGGTATTGATACCCATATTCCAGTAAATCACAGGGATACGGTGCAGCCTGCAGTAAAAAATAATCGGCAACATAACAATGTTTTTCAGGTGCAGAAACAGAATCACGCAGTCTGGCTTGATTTCCCTGATTTTTCGCAGGTAAGCGCGGATGGAAAAAGGAATTTCGTCGTGCGGAAAGGCCAAAGCATAGCCAACCTGTTGAAATTCATTCGCCAGGACATGAAATTCATATCCATCCTTCCCAAAAGCTTCATAAAAATAATTATACACCTTTTGCCGGTAATGAAGCACGCGATTGGATACCAGCAAAACCTTTTTCATGCGGATACCCCCTGACTGGCGCCTGTGTTGCGGCTCTTTTTCCCGTCAAAGGCCCCGGTGAAGAATTTTTCGTACCCCTCCAAAAGCGCTTTGCTGGTGTGCTCCCAGCTTAATTCGTTGACCACCCGATTGCGGCCGAATTCGCCCATGCGCCGCCGCTTTTCTGGGTCGGCCAAAAGCTCCTGAATCTTCTTCGCCATATCCACTCCGTCGTTATTCTTGGCGTAAACGGAGGCTTCCTGAGCGGAATAGCGGCCCTCGGTCAAATCGAACTGCACGATGGGCTTGGCCAGCGCCATGTATTCCAGGATCTTGTTCATGGTGCTCTTGTCGTTCATGCTGTTGTATTTATCGCTGTTCACGCACACGTCGGCGGTGTTCAGGTATTCCAGCAGCTGCTGATCGGGCACGCGGCCGGTGAACTCTAAGCAGTCGTTTAAGCCCATATCGCTGGCCTGCTTTTTCAGCGCTTCCAGGTGGGGGCCGCCGCCTACGATGCCCCAGAACACGTTATTTTCATGCTCCTTGGTGTACTTGGCCGCCTCTAAAATATATTCGATGCCCTCCTGCTGGCCGATGACGCCCACGTAGCCCACCATGTACGGAAAGCCGCGCTTAATAGCGGGAACGGGGTCGATGATGCGCATGCGCTCCAGCTTGGGTCCGCTGCGCAGCACGATTACCCGCTCCGGCGGCATTTTGCCCCGTTCGATGGCGATTTTCTTGTAGCTTTCGTTGGTCACGAAAGCGAAGGTGCAGTGCTTGTAGGTCTGGCGCTCAAAGAAAAGCTGGCTCCAGTACAGGGGGCCGCCCGCGTGGCCGAACTTGGCCTCGAACAGCTCGGGGCAGATATCGTGATGGTCGAACACGTATTTCACGCCGTACTTCTTGAATTTGTTCGCCACCATATAAATATCGTCCGGCGGGTTGCAGCCGTGAATCACGTCGAAGCCGATCTGCTGATACACCTTTTTCGCCAGCCGGATTTCTTCCTTGAGCACAAAGGTGTATTCCTGCAAGTAGCCGATGGCTCCGTTGCCCTCCACAGGCAGGTCGTGACGAAAGATGCGCACGCCCTCCAGAGTTTCTTCCTCCGCCGTATAGCCCTTGCCCTTGGGGCAGATCACGCTGACGGTGTAGCCGTTGTTTACCAGGGTGGTGGCCTCCTGCCAAACGCGGGTGTCAAAGGGAACGGGAAGGTTTTCCACGATGATCAGCACTTTTCTTGACGTCTTATCCATTTTGTACCCTCCTCTGAACTGTTTCCTGCATATATGGAACAATGGAATGATGAAAGCCGAAGACTTCTGAACCTCCGATGTTTGTGCGCGTTCAATCCTGATCCTTGATATTTTGAATCAGAAGCTGCCCTTTTCCGCGGCCGGTCAGCGTCAGCGCGGAGACGGGCACAACCTGACATTCAAAGCCACTTCCGATCTTTTTCATCACCCGGTCGTGAATTTTTTCAATTTCGCCGGGGGAAAGCTCCCGCTCCGGCACCACGCGCAACGTACACTTGCCCACTTCATCCTGCACGAACTGATAGCCCTTCACAAGGGTAAACGTATCGTCGTGAAAATTGATGGCGGCCATGGAAATGCGTTCCCCTCTTTTTCCGTGAAGCACCTCCCTTTCCCAATGGCCCGTCACGCTGTATCCGCCACTGGGAAGCCGCGTCACCGCGTCGTCAACACAATAGCGAATCAGCGGCGTTTTCTGATTGATAAACCCGGTAACCAGGAGCGTATTGTCCTTAGCGAACTGGGTTACGCCGTAAAGCGCGTTGAACAGATAGCCCCGCTCGTCGCGCTCCGCGAAAACAGCGCGCTCCGAATGACCGTAAAAAATTGCCACGGAGCAGCCCAGCACGCTTTGAATCATTTCCTCCTGGAAGGGATAGAGGTTTTCTGAAATGAGCAGCGCCGCCTTGAAGCGATTGGTCAGACTGATTCCCTTTTTTCTGGCGATCTGGCAGAAATTATAAATGGCGGAGGGATAGCCGTACAGAAAATCGGCGCGGTACCGTTCGATCAGGCGAAGATATTGTTCAAAATTATCCTCGTTGAGAAGATACGGATTAAGCCGGATTTCAGCGTACAGGGGATTGATTTCGCTGATCTTTCCGTGCATATCCACGCCGCGGAAAGTGGCCAGGCGGCTTTTCCGGTAGTCATAGCCGTATCTGGACCAGAAATGATAGATAAACGCCCACTCGCGGTAAATCGCCTTTTTTTCCATATACACCTTGGTCGGCTCGCCGGTAGTGCCGCCGGTAGTGACAAGATAGGCGTCGGCTATATCGTCCGCCAGAAGATCGTTCATCCGTTCCTTAAGCGTCCGCTTGGTCAGCACGGGCAGCTTTTCCAGTTGCTCCGGCCCGGTCACGGTCTCCGGATCAAAACGCAGACTGTCGAAAAGCTCCCTGTAATAAGCCGTGTGATGGTAAGCATGCCGCAGCGTTTCCCGCAGCTTTTCCGTTTGAAGGCGTTCCTTTTCTTTCTGACCCGCTTTGTCCGCCTGGCACAGCATTTGATATGTTTCCTGAAACAAGCTGTTTTCAATCAGCTTGTTGCGGATGATGCCGGCAAAGGGACGTTTCATCCAATAGGGGATTTTTTCGTTCAGCTTTTTGATCTGTGCGATGCTCATCGTCTTTCCTCCTTCGCGGAAGCTCGCGGGAAAACGATTTCCGCCGTCAGATTCTTTGTAAAGGCTACGCGAAGCCCGTTTGTCTTTTCCTTGCGTCCATAGGCGGGCGAGGACTCAAAAACGCGGTCCTGAACGCCTGTGGGTGAAGCGGAAAAGCTGAGGGTCATGTCCCCGACAGTCAGCCTTGCCCCCTGCCGTTCCGCGCGCAGGCCCGGCGCGAACAGGAAGCTGGCTTCGGCATCAGCCTGGACGGACAGCTCGTCGGCAATGGTCAGCGTCCGGTTTCCGTCAAATGTGAAGGTGCGTTTGTGGATGACGGGCTGGTAGCCGTCCTGGGTCATCACCAAGCAAACGCCGCCGTCCTTTTCCTGATAATCCTCCAGCACGGCCCGGGCCTTGGCCCCCCACAGGAACGGGCCCAGCATTTCGGACTGATTCTTTCCGCCCACGCACACGGTATTGTGATTGCGGGTCTCCCGGAAAGCGTCGCGGCTTTGCAGATCGCAGTGATAGATATAGGTGCCGGGGTCAATGAGCAGGGGCTTCCCCTCGAAAAACACCTGAAAGCTCAAAGCGTCCGCGTGGCCGTGGGCGCAGATGCTGCCAAAGCCCAAGGCGGCGTGATCGACGCCGATGAGCAGCTTCCGGTCCGCGCTGCGTAAGGTCGTGTTCCCGCCCTGCCGGTAGCAGCAGTATTGGGGCGACACATACCGTTCTTTTTTCGTCGCCTGTTCCCATTCTTCCCCGGGGAACAGCCAGCGCAGGGTTTCGCAGTCCAGCGTTTTCACGTCCGTATACTGCCTGCCCAGCAGCAGGCTCAGCATGCCCAGCACATAACGGTAATGGCCCGCGTGATCGTATGCTTCATCCGGGCCGGAAACGCCCGCCAGATCCAGGATCTTCCCCTCGTCGTCGTCCCCGAACACCACGATTTCCCCGTAATCGCCCATGCAGTCCGCGACATAGCGGCACATTTTGTCCAGCATGTCCGGCCAGGAGGCAGGCACGGTCATGCCGTTCTTTTTCAGCAGCCGCAGCATCAGGCCCATGGCTTCCATATAGAAGGACTGGTAGTGCAGGGATTGTTCTTTGTTTACACCGTCCGGCTCGTTCTGCAAAGGCAGCTCATGGGTCAGGATATGCAGCGCCAGGTCGATCCAGGGTTGATGGTGGAACAAGATGCCGCTGTGGCCGATGGCGCAGGCCTCCACGATCAAATGATTGTTGGCGGAGGAATAGCGGGAATAGTGACTGGCGATATAATCCGTCATGTTCAGGATGCCGGTTTTCAGTTCCTCCAGCAGCTTTTCCGGCCCATTCGCTTCCGCCAGAAAACCGTAGGCATAAACCCAGTTGACGCAGCGGATGGCGATTTCCATCACGCTGGTCCAGGAGATGCCGTGGAGGAAGGGATTCTTTTCGTTCCAGTCCGCAAACAGGTCTTGCAGCTCGTTCAGGTATTTCGCGTCGCCGGTGGCGGCATAATCCTTCGCCAGCAGGGCGAACTGGAAATGCCGGTTCAGCTCCCAGTTGGTGCGGGCGTCGCCGATCTCGTCCTTTTGCTTGTATTCCAGATCGTAGGAAAAGGTGTCCGGCCACTCCATTTTCGTCTGAAATCCGGCGTTCCAGCGCTTTTTAAAGGTTTCGTAATCCGCGCCGGACAGCAGGCGGATGGCCGTATTGCAGGCAAAAGCTGTGTTGCCGCCGTTCAGACGCAAACCGGCCGCGTCGGCCTTCAATCCGCCCAGAGCGGGACGGAACACGGCGCTGGTGATCTGCCGGTTCTTTCCTTTGAACGCCGCTTGCTCCCTCTTTTCAATGCTTTTCTGGGAGAGGCGCCAGGCCACTTCCGGAATACTCATCGCTTTCAATCGCCTGATCAGCCAGGAAATATTGGGCATGACGCCTCTCCTCCATTGATCAGAATTGTTACCATTCAGCTAACGCTGAATGGTACGAATGAAATCGGAATCAGGATTCCGATTTCATTCGAGGCATCAATTTCTTGTAAAATGGCATTTTCGCAAGCGAAAACGCTCATTTTACGGCCAGAAATTGATATAGGAAGCAACATTCTGTTGCTCCTCGGCGCCGTACACGCCGCCGCCTGCGGATTACAGTCGGGGGAGTTCCCCCGACACCCCCCGCTGGGTATGCTACTCGGTGGTTCCTTTCACAGGTGAATGGTAACTTAGAATTCAGTCTTGGCCATATCCCGGTCCAGCTTCATTTCCTGTGCGGGATTGTGGTTGATGTTGCCCCAGCTGATGCCCTCGTAGTTGCCCGCGTAGTCCACTTCCTTGAACTGGCGCACCAGGTCCACGATGCACTTGTTGGGGTACTTTTCGGGCACGCTGGCGAATTCCTTTTCCTTGTTGGTGATCACCAGCACGTCGCAGGCGTTGCACACGGCGTCTAGATCGTCGGAAATGATGTCGTGCAGGTGGGGCAGCTTGGCGGCGATAAAGTCCGCATTGGTGCCGGTGAGCTGGGACACGCGCACGTTCTTATCGTAGATATGGATTTCGTAGCCCTTGCCGTACAGCACCTCGATCACGTCCACGATGGGGCTGTTGCGCAGGTCGTCGGTGCCCGCTTTGAAGCTCAGGCCTAAAATGCCCACCTTTCGGCGGCCCTTGCTTTCGATGATGTCCACGGCGATCTTTTTTTGCAGCTCGTTGGAGGGGTCGATGGCGCTGATTACCGGGGTGGTTACGTAGTAATCGTGGGCCAGGGTGCGCAGGGCCTTGGAATCCTTGGGCAGGCAGGAGCCGCCGTAGGCGAAGCCGGGCTTGAAGTAATAGGGGGAGATGTTCAGCTGCTTGTCCTTGCAGAAAATCTCCATGACCTTATGGCTGTCGATGCCCAGGGCCTTGCAGATATTGCCCACCTCGTTGCCGAACACGATTTTCAGGGCGTGGAAAGTGTTGTTCACGTACTTCATGATTTCGGCCACTTCGATGTCCGTGGAGATAAATTCGGCGGGGATATCCTTGTACAGCTCCCGGAACTTGGCTTCGGCGATTTCACTGTCGGTGCCGATGAGGGTCAGCGGGGGATTCATGTAGTCCTGCACAGAGGTGCCCTCCCGCAGAAATTCGGGGTTGGAAACTACGGTGAAGTCCTTGCCCCGCACCTTGCCGGAGGCTTCGGCGATGATTTCGCCCACCTTCTTGTTGGTGCCGGGCAGCACGGTGCTGCGGACGGCGACGATGTGAAAATTGTTCTTGTCCCGCAGGGCTTCGCCGATCTGCCTGGCCACGTTGTAGATGTAGTTCAGGTTCAGGTGCCCTTCCTTGCTGCTGGGCGTGCCCACCACGATGAAGGAAATCTCGGAATTGTGCACGGCGTAATGGTAATCCATGGTGGCTTCCAGGAGGCCCCTGTCGTGGGCCTCCTTCACCAGCTCGTCGATTTCCGCCTCGATGATGGTGGGCTTGCCCTGGTTGATCAGGTTCACCTTGTTTTCGGACACGTCGTTGCCGATCACGTGATGGCCCAGCTTCGCGCAGCAAGCCGCGCCAACGCAGCCCACGTAGCCCAGACCGAAAATACTGATGTTCATTCCGTTTCCCTCCTATTTTATAATCAATGCTTCCGGCAATGGATAGATGGTTTTATCTTTGGCGCTGATTTCCTGGCCCATCTGCACCTCGATGGCGTGCATGTCCGTATCGGCGATGATGATATGCTTGGAGCCGGCGGGGATGGTGATGCTGTTGCCCGTGCGGAGCTGCTGCTCCACGCCGCCCAAGATGATCCTCCCCTGGCCGGACACCACGGTGAACACCTCCTGCCGCATTTCGTGGGCGTGGTAGGTCATGCGCTTGCCCGCTCTCAGATGCACCTTGATGGTCATGGAATGGGGCTGGGCGTCGATCACCGTGTAGGTGCCCCAGGATTTTTCCGCAAAGCGCGCGTCCATGTCGATCTTTTCTACATAGGGCTTCATGGCGCCGCTGCGTTCCTTATCAGACACCAGGATGCCGTCGCCGCTGGCGGCCACCACCAGATCCTTACAGCCCATCACAAGAATCGGGATTTCCAATTCGTTGACCACATGTACGTTTTCGCAGGTTTCGTCTAAGATCACGTCGCCCATGGTGGGCTCGGGCATGACCTCGGCCATCATGTTCCAGCTGCCCACGTCCTTCCATTCGCCCGCGTAGCGCATCACCTGAATGGAGGGCTCCTTTTCCACCACTGCGTAGTCAAAGGAGATCTTGGTCAGCGTTTCATACTTCCCGAACAGGTCCTTATAATCGGTAAAATCGATCATGCTGTGGGCTTTTTCGATCAGGTATTTCAGGCGGAAGGCGAAAACGCCCGCGTTCCACAGGGCCCCCTGGGCGATATAGAGTTTAGCGGTTTCCTTGTCCGGCTTTTCCTTGAATTCCTTCACGGGACTGACGGTTTCCCCGCCCTGCGGAATGATATAGCCGTACTTCTTGCTGGGCACGGTGGGTTCGATGCCCATGAGGGTCAGGCTGGCGGCGTCGCCCTCCACCAGCTTTTCAAGCCGCGTCAGGGCTTCAAAATAGCTGTTGTTCACGTAGGGGTCCACCGGGCACACGATCACAGGATCCTCCGGGTCCACGCCCAGCACGTCCTGCAAATAAACCGTCGCCAGAGCGATGGCGGGGAAGGTGTCCCGCCGGGCAGGCTCCACACAAATGGACACGGCCTCCCCCAACTGATTGCGGATGGAGGAAACCTGGGTTTTGCTGGTCGCCACCGTCACCTTCGCGCCGGGATCGACTGCCGTGATCTGGCGGTACACCCGCTGCACCATGGATTCGTTGTTGCCCTGGGCGTCCCGAAAAATCCGAATGAACTGCTTGGAACGCACGTCGTTGGACAAGGGCCACAGGCGTTTGCCGGACCCGCCGGACAGAAGGATAATATTCATATTGCTCATTTCTCTTTCCTGGTTCGTATTGCCGTTTGCGACTGCGAGGCGGGTCAATTCAGATGCTTCCAGTCAATGGCGGGGTATTTCTCAATCAGCTTGGACAGGTAAAGGTTGTTGCGGTTTTCCCCGTTGTTGATGGCGGTCAGAGATACTTTCTGGGAAGCCTTGCTGGAGGTGTAGACGTTCTTTGCCCAGGCGCGCGTTTTTTTCACCTTATACCCGCGCACGAGCTCCATGAATTTCAGCCAGAGATCGTCAGCCATCAGGCAGTTTTCCTTAATCGCGTCGAGATCAAAATATTCGTCCGCGAAAAACCCCGGGGGATACAAAACGCCGCTGACGCCCTTCGCAAGCAGAAGATGGGAGGGCCCGGAGATGCCGATGGATTCCCAATTGCATTGATCGTAGCCTTTGGGCTTTCCATCTTCTCCGATCCTGATTTCATGCGCCATTTCGCACACAACCGTTTTTTTCTCGCTCTTCCGGTAGGTATCAAAAAGCCGTTTGACCAGGCTTTCGGAGTAAAGAACATCGTCGTCCACGGTGATGATGAAACTGTCGGGATAAAGCGCGGCTGTGTGGAAGCTCTTGTTGTGGGGCTTGAGGTTCTCGCGGGAAAAACGCACTTCAAGCCCCGCGTTCAGAAAGGGCTGAACCTCGGCCGGAATTTTCTGACCAGGGTTTTCATCCTCTGTGAGCCAAAGGATGATTTTGTTGGGTTTCATCGTCTGCCGCATGATGGATTCGATGGTGGAAGCGATCGTTTTCATCCGGGCGGGGAACGACGTGAAGGAGATAATGACTGGCGCACCGTAGTCCTTTTCCGTCACGCCGCTGGTCACCGGATGCCTCCGGCAGTAGCCCGGATACAGCTTGCGCATGAGGAAGCGGACGAACCGGTTCCAGACGAAGGCCGCCTTGTTGAGCAGCCTGTTTTTCTGCATGGGGATGGAAATGCCATAGAAGAAGTCCAACATATCCGTCTGTCGAGAAAAACCTCGACGCTCCTTTCGCTTTTTTATTTGGAAGGGCCGTCCCGGGCGGGCGCGGTCATTCATTCTGATCGTCGTCAAATTCCATAAGCAACTGTTCCAGCTTATTGACCTGATCTTCTTCCTCCTCCTGCTTGGCGATACGGGAAGTCCGGGGAGGCAGCCTTCTTTCTGTGAAGCGTTTATCCGCCATATTGCTAAATTGCTTCTGGAAAGCTTCAAGCCCGTATCCGTCTGTGGGTTCCTTTTTGAACTGCTCTCTGCCGTCATCCTCCTTATATACGCGCGCCTTTTTATACTTGCCGATTCTGTGCCGGTATTTGGCCTGATACATCATGGCCAGGGCTACATACGCCACCATCACGTACACGGTGCCGGGAGCGGTTTGCCTTTCCGTCAGGCCGCGAACGATGAACATGACAAGGTAGGAGCTGCAGAACAGATACTGATTTTCCTCCAGGTATTTGACGCCTTTGTCGGCGGCGAGAAACATGATAAAGTACAGCGCCCCGCCAATCAGCCCTAAGTTGCACCAGATTTCGATGGTGGTGTTATGGGTGTTGGTGGCGGTAGTGGCGGCCCAGGAATACTTGTCAAATCCTGCTTTGAACAGCTTTACAGGCTCGCTGGTTTTCCAGAACATTTCCAGACCATAGCCCGTCAGCGTGTGACTTTGCTGCATCACGTAAATCGCCCGCTCCCATATGGGAACACGGCCGGTCAAAGACGCGTCCTTTCCGATGGATTCCAAAAACGGCGCGAGCATCTGCAATACGGTTAGGGCGAAAAACAGGAAACCAAAAGAAACCACGACCAGCAGAAGCCCCAGAGGAAGACGGAATTTCTTTTTCTGTATGCCATAAAGGATAATGTATCCGATAAATGCCATCGTAATTACGATGGAACCGGCGGCTTTTGTCAGTAGCATCAAGAAAAACTGCGCCGCGAACAAGCCCAGGAAGACGATCGAAACTCTTTTCTTTTTTTTCAGTAAGATTCGGAACAGGATGCATTGCACCAATATACCCAATGACAGTTGCGTTCCGCATTCGTTTTTTGAGCCATACAGGCCGCGGAAAGTTTTGGCTCCCTGATAGTTGAAGAAAACCACCCTGGAAAACGCTACCATACCCACCAGACAGATCACCACATAGATGAGCTGGGCGATGTAGAATATCGTCATCAGTTCTTCCATATCGTACTGCTCGATCAGCCAAATGGCGAACATCACAGTCAGGAACAGGTGAACCAGCGTAATGATGACCGTTTTTTTGTCGGATGCCATCGCCAGAGAGTCCACCGTGACGTACAGAACGAACACATAGGGAATCCAGTAGGCGGGCTGGAGGTTGACCAGCTTGATATTCATGACATCGTTGCTGCTGGCAAACATGATCAGCATAAACTGCACGCCGAAGGAGATGTATTCGATCAAGCTGGACATCGCGCCGCCAATGAGCAATTTCAAGTTGCCGGGGAAGCCCAGAAAAGTGAGCACGCAGAAAATCGCAAGCAGATTTCGTATCGCCTTTATGCTGGCGACCTGGGCGTCGATCGCTTTCTGTACCGATTTTTCTATTTGCTTTTGTCTGCGAAGGCTGGAATCCATGTGTTTACCCTCCTTTCCGTGGAATGATTGCCGGTCCGGTGCGGCCGCTTCCGCGCTTCCGCCCCGTTAGGGGCGGGCACGGCAATGAGTTGCTTAGGCTTCTTCTTCCGTATCTTCGTCTTCGTCCTCGTCGTCTTCTTCGTCTCTGTGCTTAAAGAAGAACGCGTCGGCGATCTTGTAGAGAATGATTCCAAGGATCGCGCCGGCGGTGTTCGCGGTGATGTCCTCGATATCGCACTGACCGATCCGCAGCAGCATTTGCGTTGCCTCGATGGTGGTGGACAGCATCAGGCCCAGCGCCCCCGCATAGGTTATCTTTGCCAGGCGTGAAGGCCAGATCAGCGGGAACAGCAGGCCAAGCGGAACAAACATGACCGCGTTTAGGAGGGAGTGCCGCAAAGGCTCCAGAGAGTTGATCCGGAGAGCCTCCCGAAGCTGATCAAAGCGCAGCAGAATGGCCCTGCTGTGGCCTTCCTCGCGGGAAAAGATGGTGATGTAGGATACCATCAGCAAATAGAGAATGAACAGGACAAGCATTTTTTTGTTCAGTTCTCTGAAATGGGTTATCAGGCCGTACAGCGCCGCGAACAGCACGCAGCAGGTCAGCAGAAGCAGCAGGGCCAGCAGCATGAAGCTGTTGCTGCCCATCTGACTGAGCACGATCATCAGCGGAACGACCACAGCCGCGTAAATCAGCAGCAACACGAAGGCCAGCAAGGGCAGAGACTTTTTGCTGCTCATGCGGGCATACATGGCGCGGAAGATAAACAGGTAGCCGCACAGCAGCAGAAACCCCATCAAAGCATAGGACATGAAATCAGCACTCAGCAAATCCAGCAAGCAAAGCTCATCCTTTCTTTCTCACTTACTTATTATATGTCTTCAAACAGGTCTTTTTTCCCACTCTTGCCAGAGGCGGGCTTTGAGCTTCCGCCGGCCTTGTCCTCCGGCTGATCCCAAGTGCCGTCCAGCCCCATGCGCAGCAGTTCTTCGGTGATTTCGGCGTCGCTCTTGATATGCGGCTCGGCGGAGACCCCGTCGTCCATCAGATCGTCGAATACGTTGCGCCCGGCTTTGATCACAGCCGCATCCGGTTTGATATCCTTGAATGGTTCGGGTGTCTTGGGCTTCTTCTCAATGCCCAGCCCCCAGAAGCCTGTGCCCGCTTTCTTTTTCTTCGCGGGTTTCGCTTTCTTTTCCGCGACAGCTTTTTCCTTGACCGGCGCGGTCTTGGACTTTTCGGCCTTGGCAGGTTTTTCGGTCTTGGCAAGTTTTTCAGCCTTGGCGGGCTTTTCAGGCTTGGCGGGTTTTTCTTCCTTTGACGGCTTCCTGGTCAGGAAACCAAACAGCCCGTGTTTCTTTTGCGGATTCTTAGACGGCGGGACGGCAGGCGAGGCATCCTGCGGCGCGACGGGCGGCGGCTCGAGCCGGCTGAGAGCGACTTCTTCGCTTTCGGGGAATTGCGGCCATTCTTCCGGATTGACGATCTCCGGTTCGGGAAGGGACGCTGATTGCCCGTCCTGTGCCGCTTCTGCCGGGGCGTTCGCGGGAGGCAGCGGGAAATCTTCCAGGCTGACGGCCTCCGGCTCGGGGAGGGTCGCTGCCCGTTCGTCCTGAGGCGCTTCCGTCGGGACGCTGGCGGGAGGCTGGTGGAAATCTTCCGGACTGACGGTTTCCGGTTCTGGGAGGGGTTCTACCCGTTCGTCCTGAGCCGCTTCCGTCGGGACGCTTACTGGCGGCAGAGGCCACTCCTCTGGGTTGACTTCCTCCGGACCGGGGATGGGGGCGTTCTGCGGGGCCTGTTCTGTTTCCGCCGAGGCACGCGAGGCGAACTGCGGGAAGCTCTCCTCTCCGGACGCGGCCTGGGTGAAAGGTATATCCTGCGCGTTCTGAAAGATCTCCGGCGATTTCGCCCCCTCCATGGACGGAGGCAGATCCAAATCCGTGCCGTCCGCGTTTCCGGCGGCTTCATGGGCCTTTTGCTTATTGATCAGCGCCAGCAAAGCGGCGTCATTTTCTTTGGTTTCCTGCTTTTCGTCCTGTGTCTTTTCGACCTTCTTCGCTTTTTTCTTCTTCTTTTTGCTCTTGCTCTGGGTCTTCTTCTTTCCAGCGGGCGTTTCTTTCTTTTCCGTTTCTTTTTTGCCTACGCCCATGATCACGTTCTTTGAGGTCTGCAGGGCGTTGACGATGCAACCCAGCACACGGGTACCGGATTTATCCAGCTTTTCCAGGGCCGCCTGGATCTCGGGAATGGAGGCCGTATCGTATCGGGCTACGAACAGCACGGCGCTCGCCACCTGATTCAGGCTCAGGGTTTCAGATTCCTTGCCTACGGGCGGCGCGTCGATGATGATATAATCGTATTGCTCCTTGAGCTGATTGATCATTTCAACGATGGTGCCGTCCAAATAAATCAGGTTATGCTCCATCACCATGGGCAGCAGGTCCAGATAGCCGGTCATGGGGGTGATGGCGTCGTTCATGGTGATTTCGCCCCGGTACAGGGCGTTCAGGGAACGGTTGTAATCAATGTTGTTCAGGAACAGGGAACCTAACATGGGGTTTTTGTAGTCAAAGTCGATGAGCAGGGTGCGCTTCTCCATATCCGAAAGCTCGATCGCCAGATTGGCCGCGACGGATGTACGGCCCTCCTGAACGGTGGCGGACGTAATGTAGAAGCAGTGGCATTTCTCTTTGGAGCCGATGCGGTTGCGCAGGATGTACGCCGCTGCTGAAAAGCTTTGCGATACGTCGGACGACGCTTTTTCGTCGGAAACCAAGATGGAGGATCTGTACATAAAAAAAGTGCTGTCGTAAGGAATAATGCCGATCGTCTCCAGGCCGAACACCGTTTCCACGTCTTTTACGTTGATGAGCGTCGGGCGCATCATCAGCTCGATCACGGCAAAGCCCATGCCCGCGGCGAGGCCCAGCACCGGCAGGATCATCCAGGTTTTAATGTTGGCTGTGCGGGAGTTGATCAGCTTCGCTTCGGGCTGGTTGAAGACGCGCAGGCGGCCTACCTGCATCAGCTGGGACATAAGCGTGTTGGCCGTTTGGATGATCGTTTCCCAAAGCTCTAAACCTTCATCGCCGTGATCCCACGTCAGGCGCATGGTGATAATGTTGGTATCGCCGTATTGGGATATGGACAGCGCGTTGCGGATATCCGAGGCGGAAACACCCAAAAGCTGCTCGTCGTTGATGATCTGGGAAAGTAGTCGGTCGCTGCGGAGCAGATAGTAAACCGTATCGTACAGCTCGGTAGCCATGGTGATATCGTTTCTGCTGGGCGCCGAGCTGTTGCCCGAATACCGCCCCTGGCTGTCCACCGCGGAAATGATAAAAGAACCTTCGATCTGATAGTCTTCAACGGCGGACTGCACGTAATTCATGCCAGACAGAAGCAAACCGAATACCAGACCCATCAGGGTGAGGGAGACGATGATTTTCCAGCGTTTCTGCACTGCGAACAGCAAATCGCTGATTCGCAACTGAATACCGACTGTATTCAATGCATCGTCTCCCTTCTTTTTTTGCTCCGCACGTCAGGCGGGCCAATATGGTTTTACGATTCTTCCTCCGCCGCGGCGCGTTTTTTGCGACGGCGGATGATGATGATCACTGCCACGACCACCACGATCACCACCAGGGCCGAGATGCCCGCGATGATGATGTAATGCAGCAGGTAAGAGGTCTGCACGTTAATATTCTGTACTTCGGCGATATCCCGGACCTGGATATCCAGGCGGGTGGAGCGGTCGTCTTCGCGGATGATATAGTAATTTCCCGCTTCCAGATCGGTGAACATCAGCGGCGCGCCGGTGGTGGTCCATACGCGGATCAGAGTGCCGCCGGCGTCGTACAGCGACAGGTTCACATCGGACACCTGGATATCGCTGAATTCGTCCGTCAGGCCGATGGATACACGGATCATGTGGTTATACAGATTCAGCGATGCTTCCGTTTCGCCTTCGATGCGTCCGTCCCCGCTGACCTGGAAGTTATAAACGGATTTATCCAGCACGTAGTTTTCGCCGGAACTGATCTGGGTGATCTGATAGGTGACGCCCTTTTCCAGAGAATCCAGCAGGATATCGCCAGAACCGTTGGTGACTGCCTCGACGGCGGGATCGGCGCTGCCCTGCTTGGAAACGGAGAAGGTGGCGCCCCGGATGCCGCGGGTGGGGTAAAGCTCATCCTTCAGGGAGATCCGGATTTTTGTGCGAACGCTGGAAAGTGCGTTGGCGGGGGGCAGGGCGCCGGTTTTCTTTTCCACCGACACTTCCAGCTCCGTTTCCAGGCCGGTGTAGTATTCCGGAATCACCCGCTGGCGGAGCAGGTAAGGCCCTAAATACACTTCCTCGCTTTCGCCGCTGCCGTTTTCGCCAATGATGATTTCACTCACCGTCTGGCCCACTCTGTACCGCAGGGTGCCGTCGCTGGTGATGATGTTTTCCGCCGCGATCACGTCGAATTCCGCGCCCGAGAGGGGCTGGCCCGTTTCGGCGTCGGTCATCCGCAGGCGGATGATGTTCCGGGAGGGATAGATGGGCACGCGCACCACCAGGGGGTCGGCCCAGTCGTAGGTTTCGGTCAGCTGAAATTCCACGTTGTCCGCGGCGTCGTAGCCCTCGGGTTCCGTCAGCTCATGCAGCTCATAGTCGCCCAGGGTCAGCTTTTCCGGCATATAGAAGGTGCCGGACTCGGTGGTTTCAAAGAAGCGGAAGGAAATCCTTTCGGGGTAGTACACGTTGAGTACCTGCAGAGAATGGTTTTCGCCGTACAGCTCAAACTGCACGCCCTCTTCCTTGACGGACCGGTCGGTTTCCGCATCCACCAGGATCACGTAGACAGCGGATTTCATGCCCATATCCGGGTCGTTGCCGGGGCCTTCGCCCATACCCTCGCCGCCGCCTTCGCCGCCTCCGCCGCCGCTGGAGCCACCGCCGGGCAGGTCGGGCGTGGGGGTGGGGGAAGGCGTGGTGATGGGCGTCACGGTGTCCGTTTCCGTGGGCGTGATGAGGGGATCAATGCCCTCCGACACATACCAGCCGTCGCTGCCGCCTCCGCCGCCCCCGTCGGGGAACCAGACGAACGCGGTGGGCTCCGGGGTGTCGGTGGCGTCAACGTCGCCGTCGTCGGAATCGGCGAAGGTGTTGCCCGCTTCGGGGTCCTTGAGGGTATGTTCGGGAATGTGCACCAGATAAAGGCCGAGCAGCAGGATCACGAGCATCAGAATAAGCAGCAGGGCGCTGAACATATCGGACGCCGGCTGCCAAAAATTGATTTCTTCGTCTGTGCCGCGCTTTCGGTTTCTCTTCATTTACCGGACTCCCTGCAAATTAAGTCTTGTTGATTACGTCTTCAAATTCCTTGATGGAAATGGGCTTGGAAAGATAGAAGCCCTGGCCTTCGGTGCAGCCGCACTTGCGGAGCATGTTCATCTGCTCCATGTTTTCGATGCCCTCGGCGGACAGCGTCAGCTGCAGATTGCGGGCCTGATCGAAAATGGAATTGAGCATGCCCTGGTTCACCTTTCCGCCGAAGCGGCGCAGGTCCAGCTTCATGGTGTCGGCGTTTACGTTTTCGATGGTGTTCAGGGCGATGAAATCGCCGTCGAAGCCGTCCATTACCACGCGGAAACCGTTCTGGCGCAGCTTTTCTTCGGTTTCGATCACCACATGGCTGGACTGGATATAGGCGTTTTCCGCGATTTCGATTTCCAGATAAATGGGGGGAATGCGGTATTTTTTCAGCATTTCCGAGAAGAACTCGGCAATGTCGATGGCCAGGATGTCGGTTTTTGTCACGTTGATGGAAATGGGCACCGGGCGGAAGCCCGTATCCACCCATTTGCGGATGGTGATGCACACCTGCTCCCAGATGTACTGGTCCAGCTTGGTGATGTAGCCGTTGCTTTCCAGAATGGGAATGAAAACGGCGGGGGAAACCATGCCTAATTTTCCGTGGCTCCAGCGCACCAGCGCTTCCGCGCCCACCATTTTGCGGGTGTTCAGGTCAAAGCGCGGCTGGAGATAAAAGATAAATTCGCCGTTCTTCAGACCCTGCAGGATCTGGGGCATCAAAATCTGCTCGTTGCCGGTGTTCTGGGCCGGGATGGCGGGATTGGCCGCCCCGCCCGCCACGGTAAAGGTGCCGCTCTTGGGCAGGCGCTCGAGCAGCTGGGTGATCTGCTTCATTTCCCGGCGTTCCCGGTAGCGCAGCTGCTCCTCCACGGGGGGAATCACGTTTTTGTGGAACTCGTCGATGAACAGGCCTAAATTCCGGATCATCATGTTCCAGGCGATGCGGTAAATGATGTTGAACACAAGGGACAGGATAACGCCCGCGATGGACGTATAGAAAGCCACGCGGATACCGGCGAGCAGCGTCTGCACGCTGGACAGGGCGGCGTTTACGCTGCTGAACCCGATGCCCTGAATACCGACGATCAAGCCGATGAAGGTGCCTAAAATGCCAAGACCGGTCAGGGTGCCGGGAAGCTGCTGCACCACGTTCTGCCAGCTTTTCAGGCCCAGGATATCTTCGTTGATGTAATCCTCGATATCCGACAGCACCTGGCCGGAATCCCGCTGGGCCTGCACCTTTTCCTGGTACTCGCGGAACTGTTCGTCCATGACCCGCTGATGGAAGAATTCTTCGATCTGCACCATCACGGACCAGGTGGAGCTGGTCTGCACCTCCAGAGCCCGTTCAATGTTTTCCAGGCCCGTTTCAAAAGCGCGGTAATACTGGATCACCGGGAACACGCCCAAAAGCACGCCTAAGAAAACGATGCCTTCCATGAGCACGATGAAAACGGTGGATATCTCATCCGGCGCATAAGCGGTGAGAATCACACCGCCTATGAGGATAAAAATAACCAAAAAATAAATCAGTCTCCTCATTCGCGTCGCTCCTGCAAATCTATTTTGATCATCCGTCCCGCCGCTCTGGCCCTGCTCCGGCGCCTCCGGAGGGACGGGAAAGAAGGTTGCATCAACAAAGGGTCAAAAAACCCCACCTTCATTATAGCATATCAAGGCGCGGAGCGCTATACCATTCGGCAAAAAATATGGGTCAAAGAGGAATATAATGTTAAAAAAAGCAGCAAAAAAGCAGCAAAAAAACAGCAAAAAAGCAACAAAAAGGCAACAAAAACGCCCTGCCGCGGGGAACGCGTCAGGGCGAAAGGATGAGACGGTTCATTTCATAAAATTTCTATCCGGATCAGAAAGCGGTGAACCGGGGGAGGCTTATTTTTCGCCCCGGCCCCGCTGTTCCGCTTCGTGCAGGCAGGCAATCAATTGGGCGGTGGTCAGCTCCCGCTGGCCGAATTTTTCTTCGCCCACGACGCCCGCCATGCCGTGCCACAGGCAGGCCAGGGCGGCGGCTTCTAAGGAGCTGGTTTGGACGAGAAGGACGGACAGGATGCCGGTCAGGGCGTCGCCGCTGCCGCCTTTCGCCAGAGCGGGGGAACCCACCGTGTTGAGCATGAATTTCGGGCCGTTATCGTTCATTTCACAGATCACGGTCACGTCGCTTTTCAGCACGGCGGTGCAGCCGTATTTCTCCGAAAGTGCTTGTGCGGCGGCGAAACGGTCAGACAGGATTTCTTCGGCGGTTTTGCCCAGCAGCCGCGCCGCCTCTCCGGGATGGGGCGTGATGACGGCGTTTTTGCCTAACTTCATGGGATGCTTTGCCAGCAGATTCAGGGCGTCCGCGTCCCAGACGGATTTTTTGTCGGGATTCCAGAGCTTGATGATATTGTTCCAGACTTCCTCGCTCTGCCCCAGGCCGCAGCCCAAGGCCAGCACGTCGAAAGCGGGCGTGTTCTGCACCGCTTCCCCGATTTCCACGCACATGGCGTTGGGAACCAGCGTCTGCAAAATAGGAATGATTTCCTTCTCACAGGCCACGGTGGTCAGCCCCGCCCCGGCGGTGACGGCGGCCTGGGCGCACATGGCGGCGGCTCCGGCCATGCCCATTTTTCCGGCGTAGATCAGCACCCGGCCGCAGTCGCCCTTGTGGGCGTTGAGTTTGCGCTTCCCTAAATAACGCAGGGCCAGGGGCGTATAGACGCTGCAAAGGGGCGGATGCAGGGCCTTTGTCAGCGTTCCAGCGGCATAGGTCATTTCCCACAGGCCGATGTCGGCGATCGTCAATTGCCCCACGGCTTCCCGCCTGTCCGTCAGATACAGGCCCCGTTTGGGCGCGTGAAAGGTGACGGTGGCGCTGGCCCGGATGAACGCGCCGGGGGCCGCCCCCGTTTCTCCGTCGATGCCGCTGGGAATGTCCACGGCGATGACCGGCGAGTGGCCGTCGGCGGCGTCGCTGTTGGCCGCATCAATGAGCCGGGCGGTCAGCTCATCCGGCGCGCCCCGCAGGCCGGTGCCCAGCAGGGCGTCCACAAAACCGTCGTAAGCCAGGCGGAAGCCGGAATCCATAAAAGGCAGCTCGTTTTCCGGCAGGGTGCGGAGGTTCACGATTTCGATTCCCATTTCATAGGCCCATTGGCAGTTGGCTTTGGCGTCCGGGGTTTTGGGTTCGCCGGTCATGTATACTGTGGCGATTCCCTGGCGCATGGCAAACAGCCGCGCCGCCGCCAAACCGTCGCCGCCGTTGTTTCCTGCTCCGCAAAGAAACAGCACGCGCTTGCAGCGACAGCTTCCGCCCAGGGCATTTTCCAGTTCATCCACTACGGCGATGGCGGCATGCTCCATGAGCAAAATGCTGGGAACGCCCAAATCAAAGGCCATTTGCTCCGTCCGCCGCATTTCGTCCGGCGTCAGGACGTAATGGAAATCCATGACCGCATCATCATACAGCATGTGGTATTCTCCGATCGTTTTTAATTGAAACTTCCACCCTTATGGCTTTCTTGGAGGGGGACGAACCGCCGATGACCGCCTGTGGCGGGAATTTCATCGGCGGTGAGATCAGCCGAAAGGGAGCAATCTCTCCATGAAGGAGAGTTGCGACCTTTGAGGCTGCGGAAGGGGGGAACCATTCTTTGTCCGGGGCTGCCGCCCGGCCTACGCTGAAAATCATCCACAGGATGATTTTCCGGGCGCTTCGGCCCCTCCAAAGAATGGTTCCCCCTGCGAAATATATTAGTCCTTCCGTTCCGCCACGCACACCGCCGCGGCCATGCCGCCGTCGTGGGTGATGGACAGGTAGAAGGAGGACACGCGCTTGTCTTCCGCTAAGCGGGCGTATTCCCCTTGCAGCACATAGGAGGGCTTGCCGTACTTATCGTGGGTCACGTCCACCGCGCTTAAGTCGGCGGTGATGATGCCGCAGCCCAGGGCCTTGACAAGCGCTTCCTTGGCGGCATAGATGCCCGCCATGGTTTGGGCGGCGGTTTTGCCTTTGCCGTGAATATAATCCTGTTCCTCCTGGCTGAAATAACGGGTCAGAAAATGATCGTTTTCCAGCAGCTTTTCCATGCGCGAAATTTCGCACAAATCAATACCAATTCCAGCTATCATCGTTTTGTATACAGCAGGGCGTTGGCAATTGCCCGCGCCGTCACTTCAGCTGCCGCTGCGCACAGCTTCACGAAATTGACTTCTGCATCGGTCCGCCCTGTGGCCAGGGCAAAGAGGGTGTCGCCGTCCATCTGGGTATGCACCGGACGGATGGTGCGGGCCAGGCCGTCGTGGGAAACATCGGCCAGGCGGTTCACTTGCTCCTTGGTCAGCTTGCAGTCCACAGCCACCACACCGATGGTGGTATTGCTGCCGGGAGCGGGAATCCTGATTTGCTGAGGCACAGGGGCGTGGCCGTAGAGCAGGCCCTCGGCCAGCACGCCGGTGCCGTCGGGCATGTGGGCGCAGCCCAGCACCTCCCCGGTTTCGGGGTGGTATACGTCGCCCACGGCGTTGACGGCCACCACCGCGCCCACGGTGACGCCCTCGGGCAGGGTGATGGACGCGGAACCGATGCCGCTGTCCTGGGGCACGGAGCCGGGCACCAGCTTGCCTACCGTGGCCCCGGTGCCAGCGCCCGCCTTGCCCTGCTGCATGCCCTTCTGGGCGTTCATGCAGGCGGATCGGCCCATGGCCGCGTCGGGGCGGATGTGGGGATCGCCCACGTTCAGGTCGTACAGCACGGCGGCGGGCACGATGGGAACGCGGGCCACGCCCATATCCATGCCGCAGTCCATCTGCTCCAAATAGCGCATGACGCCGCCCGCCGCGTCCAGACCAAACGCGCTGCCGCCGGACAGCACCACAGCGTTCACCGTTTCCACTAAATTGCCGGGGCGCAGCAGATCGGTTTCCCGGGTGCCGGGGGCCGCGCCACGCACGGAAACGCCGCCGATGGCCCCCTCCTTGCGGCACAGCACCACCGTCACGCCCGTTTTGCCGCTGACGCTCTGGGCCTGGCCCACCCGGATGCCATGCACCCGGGTGATATCGCCGGGATAGGGATTCATGGTATCACCTCGTTGATTTCATGGGGGAAATCACCACCCGCACGCTGTCCCCCGGTTGTTTCCCAATCGCCTGCCGGATGGATTTGAGCACGCCGAGGATGTAACAGATTTCGCCCGCTTCGTCTTTGACGCCCATGTTCACGATGCTGCCGTCGTAGGGGATGCCATCGAAGGTGGCGTGCACCTTCACCCGGCCTTTTCCGAATTCCTCCCGGATGTTCCAGGGGAACACCACGTATGCGCCGCCCTTGTCCGGCACGTCGCAAAGCACGGCGTCAAAGACGTAATTGCCGTTTTCGTCCCGCTGTTTCATGCTCACGGCTGGTACAGACCGACCTTTTTGTACACCTTCCGCAGGGTCTTTTGGGCCAAATACGCCGCCCGTTCGGCATTGCGCTTGAGCATGGCGGCCATGCCGTCCTTATCGGCGATGATGGCGTTATAGCGTTCCTGGATGGGGGAGAGCTCGGCGATGACCGCTTCGGACACAGCCTCTTTCAGCGCCCCGTAGCCCAGACCGGACAGGGAAGAAACGGTGTCCTCCACGCGCTGCTTTTTCAGCACGGAAAGAATCGTCAGCAGGTTGCTGACGCCGGGCTTGGCTTCCGGGTCATAGCGGATTTCGCCGTCGCTGTCGGTAACGGCGCGCTTGAGCTTGCGGCGGACATCCTCGGGCTTGTCCAGCACGGCGATGAAGGTGTCCTCAGGGTCAGATTTGCTCATTTTCTTCGTCGGCTCGGCCAGGCTCATGATCTTGGCCGTGGCCTTGGGAATGTAGGGCTCGGGGATGGTGAACACGTCGCCGTAAATGCTGTTGAAGCGCTGGGCAATGTCCCGGCAGATTTCCACGTGCTGCTTCTGGTCCGCGCCCACGGGCACGGTATCCGTCTGGTACAGCAGGATGTCGGAGGCCATCAGTACGGGATAATCAAACAGGCCCGCGTTGATATTATCGGCGTGCTTGGCGGATTTATCCTTGAACTGGGTCATGCGGGAAAGCTCGCCCATGTAGGTGTAGCAGTTCAGAATCCATGCCAGCTCCGCGTGGGCGGGCACATGGCTTTGGCAGTAGATGATGTTCTTGTCCGGGTCCAGGCCGCAGGCAACGTAAATGGCCGCTAAGGACAGGGTGCGCTTGCGCAACTCGGCGGGGTTCTGGCGCACGGTGAGGGTGTGCAGGTCCGCCATGCAGTAGAGGCAGTCCGCGTCGTCAAAGAGGGTAAAGTTCCGCAGGGCCCCGATGTAGTTGCCCAGCGTCAGATTGCCGGAGGGCTGGATGCCCGAAAATACGACTTTGCGCTTTTCCTGATTTTCCATCATGTTCATTTCCCTTCTGTTTTTCAGTTTTCAACCTCAATCACCCCGTCCAGCACGTAATGGAAGGAGGGGGCGGAGGAGTTTTCGTTTTCGATGTAGCCCTTGCTCAGATCGATGGTGTCGGCAGGGTCGAACGGGTCCGTGCCGGTGTAATTTCCTTTGAACACGGACACGCTGCCCTTGCGGAAGGCTTCGGTGAGCTGGGCGATTTTTTCACCGGTGCCTGCGGCGGCGATGTATTGGTTCAGTTCCAGGACTTCCACCCAATCCTTGTCCAGCCCGGCGCTCATATCGTTGCCGTGGGCCCTGCCGTCCACCGTCTTTTCGATGGGCTTATGGGCAATCACCGCGCCCACAGCGCCGGTGATGTAGGGCGTCCAGTTGATGCGGACGCTCAGCAGCGAAACGGAGGGGGCCAGGTCGAGCATGCTTTGGTTATAGCCTACGTGGATCAGGGAGCGGGATTCGGCCGCTTCCTCGCAGGC
This sequence comes from Clostridia bacterium, assembly GCA_017448975.1. GTDB lineage: Bacteria > Bacillota > Clostridia > Christensenellales > Aristaeellaceae > RUG563. Next base: position 17,735 of record JAFSKN010000045.1, on the reverse strand, counting down.
TACGGCGGGGCCGGTGGTGTTGGTGTGCTGGGCGATCACCACGCAGCCTTCCCGGATCAGGGCTTCCGTTGCGGCCTTTTCCTTGATGTAGTTGCTCCAGCTGTTGGTGTAGCGCACCTTCATCGTGGCGGTTGGCACCTCGGAACGCAGGCCCAGCAGGAAAGCGGTGTAGCCGGAAATGACCTCCGCCGTGGGGAAGGCTCCCACGAATCCCACCAGCGCCTTGTCGGATGGGACCGTGCCGTTTTTGATCATTTGCTTCAGCTTCATGCCCGCCGCCACGCCGCTGACGTACCGGGCCTGATAGATTTCCCCGCTGAAGGTGTGGTAATTGGCGGGATCGGCGCTGGAAGCGTCGCCGCCCACGGAAATCTGGCAGAACTGCACTTGGGGATATTCCAGGGCCATGGCGCGCACCTGAGTGGTGGCGTTATTGATGAAAATGATGGCGCAGCCCTTTTTCACCAGTTCCCGCAGGGATTCTTCCGTTTCGCTGGCCCGCACGTTGCTGCGGGACAGGACGTGCACCTGATCGGGGTACTCCCTTTCCACCGCCTGCTGGGCCAGCATAAAGCTGTAGGTGAAGGGTGTGCTGCCGTCGTTTTCGTAGATGAAGCCCACCTTCAGCGTGTCTTCCGTTTCGTCGGGCGTCCACGCGTCGTACACGAAGCTGAAAGCCAGCAGGATCGCCAGGGAAACGAGCAGCGTGGTGATATAGTATTTTTTCATGCTGTTTCACCTCCGCCCTTACTGCGCTTTGGGTTCCTCTTTGGGTTCTTCTTTTTTGGGTTCCTCTTTGGGTTCTTCTTTGGGCTGCTCCTGGACGGGGTACAGGCTGTCCAGGTCGATCTGCCCTTCGTCGATCAGCTGGAGCAGGATGTCCGCCATTTGGGGATCGAACTGGGTGCCCCGGCCTTTTTGAATTTCTCCCAGCACATAGCTGAAATCCATCTGCTTGCGGTACACACGGTTGGCGGTCATGGCGTCGAAAGCGTCGGCCACGCCGATGATGCGGGCGAAGAGGGGGATTTCCTCGCCCTTCATGCCGTTGGGGTAGCCCTTGCCGTCGTAGCGCTCGTGATGATGCAGGGCCCCTTCCACAACATGGTCGATGAGGGTGAAATCCTTTAAGATTTCCGCGCCGCGCAGGGTGTGGGATTTCATGACGGCGTATTCCTCGTCGGTCAGCTTGGCGGGCTTATTGAGGATGCTGTCCGGAATGCCGATCTTGCCGATGTCGTGCATCAGGGCCGTCCGCCGCACGCTTTCGCATTCCTGCTCGGACAGGCCCAGACGGTGGGCGATCATGGTGGAATATTCGCTCACCCGCAGGGAATGCTGGCTGGTGCGCTCGTCCTTGGCGTCGACGGCCTTGGCGATGGCGAAAATGGTTTCGTTGCCCATCTGGATTTGCTGCCGGGCCAGGGACAGTTCCCGTTCCTGAATTTCCAGGGTGCGTTGCACCCGGGTGTGCACGATGTACCAGGTAAACCAGGCCACAGCCAAGATCAGCACGCCCAGCAGGTAGATCACAAACCAGGGATGATCGTAAAATTCTTTTTCCTTCACCAGGCTGTAGCTGCGCTCGGCAATGGAGTGTTCCCCGGAGCTGTCCATGACGGCCAGGTGGAGGGTGTAGGAACCGGAGGGCAGGTTGGTGTAGGTGATGGTGGACAGGCTGCTTTGGGGCAGGATGGTCCAGCGGCTGTCAAAGCCCTCCACATAGAAGCCCACCATGGGGTCCTGAATGGAATAATTGATGATCTCCGGGTAAATCTCCACCTTGTAGGCGCTGCGGCTCAGGGTGATGGGGCTGCCGTCGCTCATGAACACGGCTTTGCCGTCCTCCTTGACGGAGGAAACCATCATGCGGTAGGAATGCACGCTGGAATCGTACCCGTTGGGGCTGATGATGTACACGCCCGTATCGCAGGGCAGGAACAGGCTGTCGCTGGCCGCCTCGTAATAATTCCAGGAGTTGGCGGTCAGGCTGCTGGTCAGGCCCCGGCGGGAGTCCAGCAGATCGTAATGGATATCCTCTTTGCCGGAAAGCAGCTCGTCGTGATCCACCACGTAGATGCCCGCGCTGCTCATGACGAACAGGGTGTCGCTGTTCCTGATCCACACGTCGTAGTTGTTGAAATAGGGGAAATTATCCAGGGTGCGCACGCTGCCGTCCGCGTCCATATAGCACATGCCGTTGCTGGTGACGATGAACAGGCCGCCGGTTTTTTCGTCCTTCACCGTGCGCAGGATCACTTCGCTGCTCAGCCCGTCCTTCCGGGTGAGCATCCGCGTCACCTGGCCGTCGATCAGCTCGGCGATGCCGTCGCCGTCCGTGCCCACCAGCAGGCGGCCCGGCTCCATCTCCGTGGCGGTGAGGATCATGGAATTGATCAGGCCCTCGGCGTAGCCGATGGTGCGCTGCACCTGATGATCCTGGATAAAGCTGATGCCCGTATCGCCCCCCGCTAAGATCGTGCCGTCGGAAAGCTGGGTCACCAGCCGGGCACGGTTGCCGAAGGTGCCGCTTTTGGCGTTGTACCAGTACTGCGTCCCGTCCGGCTCCGCTTCCAGCAGGCCGTTGCCGTAGGTGCATACCCACAAATGATCGCTGGCGTCCACATAGATGCAGCGGATACGGGAACCGGAAAGCAATTCCGTCAGGTCGTTTTCAATGGCGTCGCGGCAGTTTTCGTCCACAGCGTCCAGGCCCTTGTCGGTGCCGATATAGTAAGCGCCCTGCCATTTGACCACGGTGTTCACCACCCGGCGGCTCATGCCGGCGGTGCCGTATACGTCCCGGAAGGCGGAGGGAGCCAGACGCAGCAAGCCCAGACGGGAGGAAGTGAACCACAGGTTGCCCTGGTAGTCGATGAGCATATTGTCGATGGAGTTGTTGAAATCGTTGGTGTTGATCAGGCGGAACACGCCCGCCTGATCCAGATAGCCCACGCCGTTGTCCGCGCTGATGAACAGTTCGCCGCTGTCCAGCCAGCTTAAATCCTTCAGGCTGTTCAGCCCTTCGCAGATCATCATGCCGGCGGGATCGAAATGGCCCTCGGAAATATCGAACAGGTAAATGTGGTTGGAGGTGGTGCCCGCAAGCAGCCGGCCCTGGCCGTCGAAGCAGCAGGATTTGAACACCTCCTGGCCGTTGGTGATCTGGCGGGAGCTTAAAATGCGCCCTTCCTTCAGCAGGAACAGCCGCCCGTTGGAGGTGACGGCGGCCACGTGGCCTTCCTCGTCGGCGGCCACGTCGTCGGCGTAGTTCACTTCGTACAGGGTGCTTTCCGTTTTCAGGCCGCCGTTCAGGGTGAGCACCTGCATGCTGCTGGTGGTGCCGATGTAGTAATAGCCGTCCGCGCTCTGGATGATGGAGCGAACGGAATTGGAGGGCAGGCCCTGGGCCTGATCCACTACGTTGGCGATTTTCTCCCGGATGCAGATGGACAGGCCGTTGTCGTTGGTGCCGATCCACAGGCGGCCCTCCGCGTCCACATACAGGCAGTTCACATTGCGCACGGACTCAAAATTGTCCATCCACAGAAATTCCCGGCCATTGTAGCGGTACAGGCCCGCGTAGGTGCCGATCCACAGGATGCCGTCGCTGGTCTGGGCGATGTCGTTGGCTTCGCCGCAGGGCAGGCCGTTGCCGCTGCTGTACACGGTCTGCACATAATCGGTGTAATTGTTGGCGTTGGGCGGCAGCTCCTCAGCCCGGACGGAGGACGCCGCCCCCAGGCTCAAAAACAGGGCCAGCAGGGCGCACAGGGCCTTCACGCCGTTCCCTTCGGGCTTTTCTGCTTTTTCTTCTCCGTCGTCCGCCGGATGATGGCCGCGCTTTCCCGTCAGCCGATGGTACGCGCGCAGCGCCAGGTACAGCAGCACCAGCGTGACCAGCCGATCCAGAAAATCAATATAAAATTCGCCCGCGATGATGCAGATCACCCAGGGCACGCCAGTTTCCTGCAAATAGTGGATCACGCCGTCGCCCCACACATTGCTGGTCATGCCCCCGTAAAACAGCACGTTCAGCACCGTGGCGATGGCCACGGAAAGCAGCGTGGCCATGGACACCACGCTCATGGTGCCAAACAGGGTGTCCATTTTTCGCTTTCTCGCGGCGACGCCCACGATGACGCCCACGGTAGCGCCGGTGAGGCCGTAAATGTAGGATACGTGGTTCTTCATGCCGAAGAGCAGATTCCCCGCCATGCCCACGATGGCGCCGCACACCGGCCCCGTCGTATAGGCGCACAGGGCGGTGCCGAAGCAGTCCAGCCACATGGGCAGCTGAAAACGGTACGCGAATAACCGGAAGAAAAAGTTCAGCATGATGCAGAACGCGATAAATAACGCAAACAGGGACAGCCTGGGATTTTTAAATTTCATCTACATTCCCCCTTTGCCTGCCAACGCGCCTTCTTTAGTATTTCTCAGCTGCCAGCTGGGCGGCGAGCTGTTCGTATTCGTCGTACCAGGCCTGATACTGGCCGGAGGAAAGCACCTCGTCGATCACGCCGTTGACGAAGTACATCAGCTGGATTTCGCCCTTGCGCCCGGCGATCCGGTCACCCTCGAACTGTTCTTCCAGGTCGAACTGGATGCCGTCCACCAGGGTCAGGCCGCAGGAGGGATGGCTCTGGATATAGGCAAGGGCCGTTGCGGTGTCCACCGTGGCGGCGTCGGCCACGCCCTCCCGCACCGCGCCGTATACCTGCTGCGTGGTGGAAAGCCGACGGAATTCTTTATAGGAAAGGATGTGCTCCGCCGTCTGGCTTTCCTGGAGGGAGCCGCTTTGGGCCACGATGATCCGGCCGCTCAGGTCTTCGACGCCGGTGATTTCGTCCCGGTCGCCCGCACGGATGATCACGCCGCTGCTCACGGTGATGCCGGAATAGTAATAGCCCTTGGAAAGCGTCATCATCACCGCCCGGGAAGGGGTGTAGGCCAGGGCGGAAATGGCCAAATCACATTCGCCGTCCGCCACGGCGAACAGCACCTGGGAAAACTCCATGGGCACGATTTCCAGTTCGACGCCCATGCGCTGGGCGATGAGCTTGGCCAGCTCCACGTCCGCCCCCACGTACTGCGCTTGGCCCGATTGGGAAGGATCAATAAATTCCTGGGGTGCGAAGTAGGGCTCCATGGCCACCAGCAGCTTGCCCCGCAGGCGGATGCGCTCCAGCGCTCCGGCCGCGTCCTCCGGGATGCCGTGGGAAACGTCCATGGAACCATCCACGAAATTCCATTGATTTTCCACGTATAACGCTTCCGTTTCCTCCCCCAGGGCGGCGGCGGAAAAGCAAAGCAGCAGCGCGCAAAGCCACGCCAGCAGCGTTTTATGATTCACGGCGGTCACCTCATCGCTTTCGTCGGCAAAAAACCGTAAAAAAAACGGCACACGGCTATTATACCAGCATTGAATGAAAAAAGCTACTATAAATATGGTTTTGTTGAAAATGATTTCTTGAATTTGGAAATCATTTTATTTTGAAGAATGTTGAATTTGTTCTTGAATTTTCCGGGGGGGTATGATATGATGAAGAAAAGAGCAATTCTTGAAGACCGAAAGGAAAATTCTATCGTGAAAAAGAATCTGCGTACCCTTCTGGCCGCCCTGCTGGCCCTGATCCTGATCCTGTCCGCCACCGCCGCGCTGGCGAGTCAACCCACCGATAGCAATCACGGAATATCCATCGGCGAATTGACCATCACCCCCGGCAGCGGCCCCAGCGAGAAGACCGGCGCTGCGTACCTCAGCATCCCCATGAGCGGCGAGGGCGTGGGCGAACTTAAATTCGTTTCCACCCGCAAGTGCCTTGTTGTGAAGGACGGCTACAGGGAATATTTCGGCTTCCGGGTTGAAGACGGCAAGCTGATTTTCACCAACGCCGACGGCGTGGATACCGAAGTGGCGGTTGGCGAGGACGGCAGGGGCGCCCTGGAACTGGCCCTGGCCAACGGCGAAACCTTCACCGCGGACATTGCGAAAACCACCCTGAGCAGCATCATCCATAACGGCGTGTTCCCCATCGAGGAGAACGTTGAGGAAATCAAAGAGGCCAGCTAAACCGCCCATGACGCCGCCCAGGCTGGGCCGGATAAAGACGATTCCCCTGTGCGAAAACGCACGGGGGAATCGTGTTTTTTACAGTTCTTTGTACACCGGCTTCCGCAGGCGGGTCAGGGAAACCGCCATCCCGATGCAGCCCACCAGGAAAAAGATCACCCCGATCCCAGCCCCCGCGCCTGTGCCGAAGAAGCGGGCGAGGATGCGTTGCAGGGGCGAATCCGCCGCCATGAAGGGTTCAAACACGTGGTCTGCCAGCACGCCGCCCAAGAACAGCCCCAGGGGGATGGAGCAATTTTGCAGGGTGTCCTTGGCGGAAAAAACGCGCCCCTGCATTTCAATGGGCACCTGTTCCCGCACCACCGCCGTCAGGTTGGCGTTCATCACCACAGCCATGCAATAGGACCCGAACCCGGCGGCGCACCACAGCCAGGGCCGCACCGTCAGGCTTTGCACGATGTTTCCGGAGAAAACGGCGGCGCAGGTGATGAAAATGACCTTCCCTTTGTTTGGGACCGGTTTCAGCACCGTCATCAGCAGGCTGCCCGCCAGCAGCCCCAGGGCCACGGCGCTTTCCACCAGGCCCAGAATCTGCTGGTTATTGCCCGTCCTGCCCAGCACAAAGGGCGAGAGCATGCCGTCGTTCCCTAACTTGGCAAAAAAGTTGATCACCGTCAGGAACAGGGTCAGGCGCAGCAGGGCCTGATGATCCCGCAGCCAGCGCAGGCCGCCGCGGCAGCTTTGCAGGAAGGGTTCCTCCTTTGTTTCCTGTTTGCGTTCTGGCTCCGGGATGCGGATAAAGAACAGCAGCGTAAGGAACGCCACGGCGAAGCTGGCTAAATCGCAAATCAGCACCACCCGCATGCCGCCGAAGGTCAGCAGCACACCGCCCAGGGCCGGGGCCAAAATGGAGATCACGGAGCCGGAAAGGCTCTGCAGGCCGCTGACCCGGGTGTAGTGCTCCTTGGGCGTCAGCAGGCTGGCCGCCACAAAGGAAGCGGGCACCTGGAAAGCGTTCATAAAGCTGAGCAGCACGTTGATCAGATACAGATGCCAGATGCGCAGCGCGGAAAAGGAGAACAGCACAAACACAGCGGCTGTTCCGCAGGCAGCCACCAGATCGGATAAGAGCATGATATGCTTTTTGTTCCAGCGATCTGCCAGGGTCCCGGCGATAAAGCGGAACAGGATCGTGGGCATAAAGGTGCATAGCGTCAGCAGCGTGACGCTGGACGCCGTGCCCTGTTGGCCGTAGACCCAGATGATAATGGCGTAATCCGTTATGGCCGTGCCCAATTCGGATACGGTCTGGGAACCCCACAGGAGCAGATAGCTCCGCAGGGCTTTGAGGGCATGCGATTTTTTCATGGGACTTTGCTCCTTCTATCATGATTTCTTTTGATGATACGGCGCAAAGCCCGATGCGGACGATGTTTGGTTTACGCTCCGTGCAGGTATCGTCCCGATCAGACCTTGCGCGGAGCAAAGACATCTGCGGCGAAAGATACGCCTAAGCTTGTATGTTTCATAGGCTGCCTCCACGATTCATGAATTTGATACTTCGATTATAACGCATGTTCCAAAGCACGGCAAGAAAAATCTGCAAAACCGTCCCCCTGCGATTTTGTTGCTTTCTCGGAAAGGGGTGCGGGGGAAACCGCTCTTTGGCATCCAAAGAGCGGTTTCCCCCGCTAAATATTTCACTCGTTGTGTGTCAGCCGATTTCCGCACCGTCGGGCATGATGGGGTCGGCGGTGAGCAGGCGCAGGGTTTCACTGCCATCCTCGTTCACCTTCACGGCGGAGAGCAACATGCCCTGGCTTTCGATGCCCATGATCTTCCGAGGGGCTAAATTCGCCAGCAGGATCAGCTTCTGGCCCACCAAAGCCTCGGGATCGTGGAACTTGGCGATGCCGGAGAGCACGGTGCGTTCCTCGTCGCCTAAAGACAGGCGGAATTTCAGCAGCTTTTCGCTCTTTTCCACCCGTTCGCAGGTGATCACCCGGGCCACCCGCAGCTTGATCTTCTCGAAATCGTCAAAGCCGATGCAGCCCTCGGGGATTTCGACCTTTTTCTTTTCCTTCTTTTCGGGCTTCTGCTCCTTCTTTTCAGGCTGGGGCGCGGGTTTTTCTTCCTTCTTCTCTTCCTTTCCGCTCAGGGCTTCCAGTTCCTTTCTCACGTCGATGCGGGGGAACAGGGCTTCGCCCTTGCAGACCTTGATCCCGGCGGGCAGCGCGCCGAAGGCCGACAGGGAATCCCAGGATTTGAGGGCGACCTCCTTCACGCCCAGCTGTTCAAAGATACGGGCGGGGGTGGAGGGCATGAAGGGCTGGATCAGCACGGCCACGAAGCGCACGCACTCCGCTAAGGTCAAAAGCACATTCGCCAGCCTGTCCTTCTTCTCCGGGTCCTTGCCCAGCACCCAGGGCTGGGTCTGGTCGATGTACTTGTTGCATTCGCCGATGACCTTCCAAATTTCCACCAGGGCCTGGGAGAACTGCAATTTATCCATCTGCTCCGAAACCAGGGCGGGCAGGGCGGCGCAGTGCTCCTTGAGGGGCGTGTCCAGCGCTTCGTCCACGGCGTCCGTCCAGGCGGGCACGACGCCGTCAAAGTACTTTTCGATCATGGCCACGGTGCGGGACACCAGATTGCCCAAATCGTTGGCAAGGTCGGCGTTCATGCGGGTGAGGAAGGATTCGTTGGTGTAGTTGCCGTCCGCGCCGAAGGGCATTTCGCGCATGAGGTAATAGCGCAGGCTGTCCACGCCGTAGCGGGCCACGATGGGCTGGGGATAGACCACGTTGCCCTTGGATTTGCTCATGCGGTCGGCACCGAACAGCAGCCAGCCGTGGCCGAACACCTGCTTGGGCAGGGGCAGGCCCAAAGCGTGGAGCATGATGGGCCAGTAGATGGTGTGGAAGCGCACGATCTCCTTGCCTACCAGATGCACGTCAGCGGGCCAGTACTTCTTAAAGAGCTCGTCGTGATCCGTGCCGTAGCCCAGGGCGGTGATGTAGTTGGAAAGGGCGTCGATCCACACGTATACGGTGTGCTTTTCGTCAAAGTCCACGGGGATGCCCCACTTGACGCTGGTGCGGCTGACGCACAGATCCTGGAGGCCCGGCTTTAAGAAGTTGTTCAGCATCTCGTTGGCGCGCTTGGCGGGCTGGATGAAATCGGGATGGGTTTCGATGTAATCGATCATCCAATCCTGATATTTGCTCATACGGAAGAAGTAGCTTTCCTCCTTCATGGGCTGGCAGGGGCGGCCGCAGTCCGGGCACACCTTTTCCCCGTCCTTTTCCACCAGCTGGGTGGGGGTCCAGAAGCTTTCGCAGGGGGTACAGTACATGCCTTCGTACTCGGCCTTGTAAATGTCGCCCTGTTCGTAGAACCGGCGGAAGATTTTCTGCACGATCTTTGTGTGCCGGTCTTCGCTGGTGCGGATGAAATCGTCGTAGTCGATATTCATCAGCTTCCACAGCTCCTTGGTTTCGTCCACGATCTTGTCCACGTACTGGATGGGGGAAACGCCCGCCTCGGCGGCTTTCTTTTCGATCTTCTGGCCGTGCTCGTCGGTGCCGGTGAGGAAGTAGGTATCATACCCCTGCATTTTCTTGAACCGGGTCATGGTGTCCGCCGCCACGGTGGTGTAGGTGTGGCCGATGGTCATGTTGCCAGAGGGGTAGTAAATGGGTGTGGTGATGTAGAAGGTTTTCTTTTCTGCCATGTTGATCCTCTCCTTTTCTGCCTGATGCGGAAGATGAAAGCCCCCGCACCGATTTTGTCGATGCAGGGGCGTAATTGTACGCTGTACCACCCTGATTCACGCATTGCCCGCCAGGAAGCATTAAGAGATGCCCCCCTTATGCCTTTCTTGGAAGGGGGCCTGGTGGGAACCATTCTTTGGAATTTCTTCGCACGGCCTGCGCTTCGCTTGCCCGCGCTGTTGCGCTAAGCAGCTTGGCTTCTGTCGCGCCACGCGGCTAAACCTGCGTGGCTGGAAGAATGGTTTCCCCCAGAAAACTAAATTTCTTTCGGGAAATGCGCCTTCATTGCGGCGGATATCGGCGCCGCCCGGCGGGGGCTGAACGTGCTTGCTCCCGCATGCTCCGGGGCCATGTTCCCCCGCCGTCCGCCGCCGCGCTTCCACCTCTTCGCGGCTCTCTGGGCGCGGCCTTGCCGGGTACTCTCCCTTTCCTCGCATGTGCCTTATATCTTACCGATTTTATGCCCTATTGTCAAGCGATTCTTGCGTTTCTTGCCAAAATCCCTTATAATGGCTTTTGCCCATTTTTTCTGGAAGCGGAGGACTTGCATGCGCGCCACGGACATGACCCAGGGAAAACCGGCCCGGCTGATCATGGCGTTCGCCCTGCCCATGATGGCGGGCAACGTGTGCCAGCAGCTGTATACCATCGTGGACGGGGCCTTCGTGGGCCGCTTCGCGGGGATCGACGCCCTGGCGGCGGTGGGCGCGGCGGATTGGCTGTGCTGGCTGTTCTTGGCCTCCGTCATGGGGTGCACCCAGGGCTTTTCCGTGCTCATTTCCCAGCGGTTCGGCGCGGGGGATGCGGGGGGCGTGCGGCGGGCGGCGGCCATGTCTGTGGTGCTGACAGGCATGATTTCCGCCGCCGTGATCGTGCTCAGCCAATCGCTCACCGGGCCCATATTGCGGGCGCTGCATACTCCGGCGGATATTTTCCCCCAGGCCGCGCTGTACCTGCGCATCATCATGTGCGGCGTACCCATTTACGCGGCGTATAACGTGCAGGCCGCCATGCTGCGGGCAGTGGGCGATTCCAAAACGCCGCTGGTCGCCATGCTGATCGCATCCGGGGTCAATATCGCTTTGGACGGGCTGTTTGTGATCGCGTTTCACTGGAGCGTGGCAGGGGCGGCGGCGGCCACCCTGATCGCCCAGGGAAGCGCCGCGGTGTATTGTTTTTCGCTGGTGCGCCGCATGCCCGCTCTGCGGTTCGGGCGCGGGGACCTCAAATGGGACGGGGCGCTGGCCCGGCGGCTCATGTATTTAGGCTCGCCCATGGCGGCCCAGAATGTGATCATCGGCCTGGGCAGCATGGTGGTGCAGCGGGCGATCAACGGCTGCGGCAGCATCTTTATCGCGGGCTTCACCGCCACCAATAAGCTCTACGGCATGATGGAAATGGCCGCCGTTTCCTACGGCGGGGCTATCGCCGCCTACGCGGGCCAGAATTACGGGGCGGGCAAGAAGGAACGGCTGAAAAACGGCGTGCGGGCCGGGGTGCTGATGGCCCTGGTCACGTCCTTCGCCATCGCGCTGATCCTGTTCCTTTCGGGACGGGCGGTGCTTTCCCTGTTCGTGGACCCGGAAGCGGCCCGGAAGGAGGAAGTGCTTTCCGTGGCCCTGCGGTATCTGCATATCATGCTGGGCGGGCTGTTTACCCTGTATTTGCTGTATGTGTACCGCAGCGCCCTCCAGGGCATGGGGGACACGGTGACGCCCATGCTGTCCGGCGGCGCGGAAATGGTCATGCGCATCAGCGCTGCGCTGCTGCTGCCCCTGTGGCTGGGGCAGAACGGCATCTTCTTCGCCGAGCCCGCCGCGTGGGCGGGGGCGGAGGTGCTGCTCATGGTCACCTATTATCACAAGATCAGAAAACTGTCCTTCTCTAATGAAATTCCATTCCTTTAAGGAGGATTCTGCTTTATGGACTTCATCGCCATTCTCGCCAAAGAGTTTAATTTAAGGCCGGAGCACGTGCGGGCCGTGATCGAAATGCTGGACGAAGGGAACACCATCCCCTTCATCGCCCGCTACCGCAAGGAAAAAACCGGGTCCATGGACGATCAGACCCTGCGCGATCTGGCGGAGCGGCTGGAATACCTGCGCAGCTTGGAAAAGCGCCGGGAGGAAATCGCCAAAGCGCTGGAAGAGCAGGGCGTGCTGACGGACGAACTGACCCTGGCCCTGCAAAAGGCCCGGACCCTGGCCGAACTGGAGGACATTTACCGTCCCTTCCGGCCCAAGCGCCGCACCCGCGCCACCATCGCCAAGGAACGGGGCCTGGAACCCCTGGCCCTGTGGCTGCTGCTGCAATTGCCCAAGGGGGACGTGCAGGCCGAAGCGCGGAAATATATCGATCCCGAAAAGGAAGTGCCGGACGCCGAAAGCGCCCTTGCCGGGGCGCGGGATATCCTGGCCGAGCAGATCAGCGACGACGCGGCCCTGCGCAAGGAGATCCGCGAAATGCTGCTGCGGGAGGGCGTGGTGGAAACCAAGGCCGCCAAGGAAGAAGACAGCGTGTACAGCATGTACTACGATTACAAAGAACCGGTGCCCAAAATGGCGGCCCACCGGATTTTAGCCATCAACCGGGGCGAGCGGGAGGAGTTTTTGAAGGTGTCGCTCACCGCCCCGGAGGGCAAGGCGGAGCTTTCCGTGCGGAACGCATTTGTCCGGGGCCATTCCCCCGCCTCCGAGCAGGTGGGCTTGGCCTGCGACGACGCCTGGGAACGGCTGCTGTTCCCCTCCTTGGAGCGGGAAATCCGTAACGAACTCACCGACCGGGCCAACGTGCAGGCCATTCATGTATTCTCTCAAAATCTGCATCAATTGCTTATGCAGCCCCCCATCAAGGGCAAAGTGACCCTGGGCGTTGACCCCGGCTTTCGCACGGGCTGCAAGCTGGCCGTCATCGACGAAAACGGCAAGGTGCTGGACACCGGTGTGGGCCATTTCACCCTGCCGGGAGCGGAGGCGGGGAAAGCCGCCGCGGCCAAGCTGATCAAGGGCTTTGTGAAAAAGTACGGCATCACCGCCATCGCCATCGGCAACGGCACCGCCAGCCGGGAAAGCGAGCAGTTCATCGTATCCCTGCTGCCGGAGCTGCCCGGCGTGGCCTACATGATCGTCAGCGAGGCCGGAGCTTCCGTGTATTCCGCCAGCAAATTGGCGGCGGCAGAATTCCCCGATTTCGACGTGACTCAGCGCAGCGCCGTTTCCATCGCCCGGCGCATGCAGGATCCCCTGGCCGAACTGGTCAAGATCGACCCCAAGGCCATCGGCGTGGGCCAGTACCAGCATGATCTCAAGCAGAACGAACTGACCGCCGCCCTGGACGGGGTGGTGGAGCAGTGCGTGAACGCCGTGGGCGTGGAGGTTTCCACCGCTTCCGCCGAACTGCTCTCCCATGTGGCGGGCATCGGCCCGGCCCTGGCGAAAAACATCGTAACCTACCGGGAGGAAAACGGCATCCCCTCCCGGGCGGCCCTGAAAAAAGTGCCCAAGCTGGGCCCCAAAGCCTTTGAGCAGTGCGCGGGCTTCCTGCGGGTGATGGACAGCAAAAACCCCCTGGACGCCACCGCCGTGCACCCGGAAAGCTACGACGCCGCCAAGCAGGTGCTTTCCACGCTGGGTTATGAAGCCAAGGATGTGAAAAACGGCGGCCTGCCGGGCATCGCCCTGAAGGCCAGGGAATACGGGGTGGAAAAGCTGGCGAAGGAGCTGGACATCGGCCTGCCGACGCTGAATGATATCCTGTCCGAATTGCAGAAGCCGGGCCGCGACCCCCGCGACGAGCTGCCCAAGCCCGTCCTGCGGACAGACGTTTTGGATATGAAAGATTTGCAGCCCGGCATGGAGCTCACCGGCACCGTGCGCAATGTCATTGATTTTGGCGCCTTTGTGGACATCGGCGTGCATCAGGACGGTCTGGTGCACATTTCCCGCATGGCCGACCGCTTCATCAAGCATCCCTCCGAGGCGGTGAAGGTGGGCGATATCGTCAAGGTCTGGGTGGTCAGCGTGGACGAAAAGAAAAAGCGCATCGCCCTAACGATGGTGAAGGGGAGACAGTAAAACGAAACTGGGGGAAAACCTCTCTTTGTAGCCAAAGAGAGGTTTTCCCCCAGACCCCCTTTCCGAGAAAGCTATAAGGATAAGTGTATTCTTTGTTACATGACGATATAATATCATAATGGATCTGACCGGAATGTGAAGGAGGAAATCGACTTGAAGCGCATCGTATTGACCGGCGGCGGCACGGCGGGCCACGTGACGCCCCACATGGCCATTTTGCCCCATCTGCTGAATGAGGGCTATGACGTGCACTATATCGGCACCGAAAACGGCATTGAGCATCAAATGATGGCGCTGCCCGGCGTCACCTACCACGCGGTGAAAAGCGGCAAGCTGCGCCGGTATTTCGACTGGCAGAACTTTATCGACCCCTTCCGGGTGATCCACGGGGCCTTTCAGTCCGCCCGCCTCATGGGCAAGCTGAAACCCGACGTGTGCTTTTCCAAGGGCGGCTTCGTGTCCGTGCCCGTGGTGGTGGGTGCGTGGCTCCACGGGGTGCCCGTCGTCTGCCACGAAAGCGACCTGACCCCCGGCCTTGCCAACAAAATATGTTCCAAATTCGCCCGGCGGGTAGCCACCACCTTCCCGGAGTGCGCCAAGGCTTTGGGCGAAAAGGGCGTATGCACCGGCACGCCCATGCGGCCGGAGCTGTTTTCCGGCACACGGGAAAAGGGCTTGAAGCTCACCGGATTTTCGGGCAACAAGCCCATCCTGCTGATGATGGGCGGCTCCATTGGGGCTCAGAAGGTGAACGAAGCCCTTCGCGCGGCCTTGCCGAGGCTGCTGGAAACCATGGACGTGCTGCACCTGACCGGCAAGGGCAACCTGGATGAAAGCCTGAACACCCTGCCGGGCTACAAGCAGTTTGAATTCCTGTCCGACGATCTGCCAGACGCCCTGGCCTGCGCCGATCTGGTGCTCTCCCGGGCGGGCAGCAACGCCATCTGCGAGTTTCAGGCCCTGAAAAAGCCCATGCTGCTGGTCCCCTATCCCAAGGGAGCCAGCCGGGGCGACCAGATTCTAAACGCCGAATCCTTCCGCCAGCGGGGCCTGTGCCATGTGCTGGCCCAGGAAAACATGACCGCCGATTCCCTGTATGACGCTATCCTGGAACTGCAAAAGGACAGGGATCATCTGATCCGCAATCTCACCCAGGCCCCGCCCGCCGACGGCACGATGCCAGTGCTGAAACTGATCCACGAAGCGGAGAAAAAAGCGTGAGCGCATAACCCATATAGCCGAAAGCCTTTCCCCAAACGGAGGGGCTTTTTTGTGTGTATAGTTTTTGTTCCTTCCGCGCATGCTGAATCCCGAAAGGAAGGGATGGTTTATGCGGAAGCTGCGGATGATCGCGGGCGTGCTGGTTTTGGCGCTGATTTTAGGGATGGCGTGCGGGGCGCTGGGAGAATTTCGCCGGACAAGGGAAGGAAGCTGCGCCTTGTGGGGCGTAATGTACGAAGACGCTTTGCTTTTGGCACAAGCGGATGGGGAAGCGCCGGAGGACGAAACAGAGGTGGTTTTCGTCTGGCCGCTGTGGGATTCTCTTTTGCGCTTTCTGGGTATTCTCTGATTTTTCCCGCTTGCTTTTCCCAGGCCCATGCATTATCATGAAAATGGATTTTTGAAACCTGGAGGAAAGCATGGCTCTACCGGAATTGCTGGCCCCCGCCGGGGGCATGGCCCAATTGAAAGCCGCCCTGCGCTTTGGGGCGGACGCGGTCTACGGCGCGCTTCCCCAATTTGGTCTGCGGGCATTCGCGGGGAATTTTACCTGGGAGGAATTGGCGCAAGCCCTTTCTTTGGTGCATGCACAGGGAAAGAAATTCTATCTCACCCTAAACGTTCTGCCCTACGAGGACGAATTGCCCACGCTGATCGAAACGGCCCGCCGCGCCGAAGCGCTGGGCGTGGACGCGGCGCTGGTCAGCGATTTGGGCGCGTTTCTTGCCCTGCGGCGGGAAACGCCGAACCTTCCGCTGCATATCAGCACCCAGGCCAACACCCTGAACGCCGAGGCCGCCCGATTCTATTATGAACACGGGGCGGAACGGATCGTGCTGGCCCGGGAATTATCCTTGGAACGGATCGCCGCCCTGCGGGAAAAACTGCCCCCCGTTCTGGAAATTGAAGCCTTCGTGCATGGGGCCATGTGCATGAGCTATTCGGGCCGGTGCATGCTGTCCGACCATCTGACGGGCCGGGGCGGCAACCGGGGCGCCTGCGCTCAGCCCTGCCGGTGGGAATATGCCTTGGTTGAGAAAAAGCGCCCCGGCGAATACTGGCCCATCGAGGAAGATGCCCGGGGAACCTATCTTTTGTCCGCCTATGATCTGAACATGCTATCCCATCTGCCGGAGCTGATCCGGGCGGGCGTGGCCAGCTTAAAGATCGAAGGCCGCATGAAAACGGAATATTATGTAGCCACCGTGGTGGGCGCTTACCGCCGGGCATTGGACGCTTTGGAAGAAAGCGAAGCAGCCTACCGTGCCTTGCTGCCGGAGCTGGAAAGAGAGCTCCGGAAAGCCAGCCACCGGGATTTCAACACGGGCTTTTACTTCGGCGCTCCCACCCCTGCCGCCGGGGCGGCGGGGTTCACCCAGGATATGGAGTATGTGGCCCGGGTGGAGGATTGGCGGGACGGCGTCGCCACCCTCCACGTGAAAAACCGCTTCTATGTGGGCGATACCCTGGATTTGCTCCGTCCCCAGGGCCCCGTATCCTTCCCGGTGGAAAGCATCACGCTTTGCGATACCGGCGAACAGGTGGATACCGTGTCCATCGCCGGGCAGCGGGTGCAGATCCCCTCCCCGCCCGCCGGGGAAGGAGATTTCCTGCGGGGCCCCAACCGGAACCACAGGGGGTAAAGGATCGTGCCGCATAGCCGTGAACATGAATGAAGGCTATCAATCAGAGTGGAGAGTTAAGCGTTGAGATAATAATACAGTGATTATCACAAGAGAATCCGATTTGATTGACTATATAAAATCTCAACGCTCAACGCTCCACTCTCAACTCTAAAAAATGCCTTTTCATCGTTCGCTTGAACAGGTATCAAAAAATGGAACGGCATCCTTGCGCTAAGGCTGTCCCTGTGGTATGATGAAAGAAAAACAGAAAGAGGCGTTTTTATATGGCACAGAAGAAGGTTGGGGAACTGATCAAAGAGGCCCGCACCAAGAAGGGCTTGAGCCAGGAAAAGCTGGCCGGGATGGTCGAGGGGCTGTCCGCCTCCGAGCTGAGCAAGGCGGAACGGGGCGAAAAGGATTTGACCGCGGCGGAATTAAAGGCCATCGCCAAAATCTGCGGCGTCACCCAGAAATCCCTGCTGGAAGCGGCGGGGCTGGTCACCGCCCAAAAGCCCGCCACGTCCGCCGCGAAGAAGCCCGCCGCGTCATCCGCCAAGAAGCCTGCCACGACCACCGCCAAAAAACCCGCGGCTACCGACAGCAGCGTGAAGCTGACCGCCGCGGAAAAGAAATTCCTGGAACTGTACCGCGCGGCCAGCAGCGCCGCCCGGAAGGACGCCGAGGCGGTGCTTAAGGGCACC
The DNA here is from genome assembly GCA_017448975.1 of Clostridia bacterium. Classification (GTDB taxonomy): domain Bacteria; phylum Bacillota; class Clostridia; order Christensenellales; family Aristaeellaceae; genus RUG563. The sequence continues at coordinate 266 of JAFSKN010000045.1, read as the reverse complement.
AAGAAGGTGCAGGAGGACAGCGATACCGGCGACCTGGTGGGCAGCCTGCTGGGCGGCGCCCTGGAAGCCCTGACCGGACTGGGGAAAAAGTAACGGCAAGTCAATGCCCGATGAATCATAAAGGGCACTTTAAGTCAGCAATGAAACGAGGCAGGGGGCTTCTTCCATCCGCAGCCTCAATCTGCGCAACTCCTTCGGAGATTGCTTGTTTCGGCTGATCTCACCGCCGATGAAATTCCCGCCACAGGCGGTCATCGGCGGTTCGT
>JAFSKN010000044.1 GCA_017448975.1 Clostridia bacterium | reverse complement strand
TTCATCGCCTACGCCCGGTTTAACGAAGCGGCCACCGTCATTGTGGCCGTCAATAACCTGAATCACGCCCAGGTGCTCACCCTGCCTTTGCGGGACGTGGGCATCCCGGATGGGATTGCGATACACCGCGTTTTCTGTACGGCCAACCAGGACTTCCTGGAAACTGATGAACGGATCGGCCACGTAAGCGTCGGCCAATTCCAGGTTTCCGTTGAAGCCCAATCCGCCGCCATTTTCATCCCAAAGGCCATAAACCGGGAAACCAAAGCATGAAAAAAGCCCCCGGCTCACGGAGTGTTCCTCACGCTTCCGCGAACCGGGGGCCGGTTTATTCTTTCGGAGATATGCTTATTGATCCCCGTAGTAACTGAGATCAATATCGGGCAGGGTTTCGGTGGGCAGGGTCAGGCAGCCGGAGGGAATGTAGCCGCGCACTGTCTGGCCGTTCACGGTGGTTTCCACATAGTCCCACACGCTGCCGTTCTGGTTGATGGCTGTGGTCAGGTAGGTAACAGCGCGCCCGGCAGGCAGGGTGGTGATGATGGTCTGGTTCCTGAACGGGTCGTCCGTCAGCTGGCAATTGGCCGTTATGGCCGCCTGTTCGCGGGAGAAATACAGGGTCTGATTGAAGGCCGCATTGTCCTTCGCCTTCACCTTGCCGCTGATGTTGGAGCCGTTTACATACCCCACGCGCAGGCCGCCGTTGTTTACCTCATAGAAGACCTGCAGCCAGTTGCCGTCCCATCCGGCGGCCCATACCGAGCCGTTCGTGTTGACCATCGCTTTGCCGTTGGCGCCCCGCCAGGAATCGGCGCGGGGGGCGGAATAGACGGCCAGCTTCTGGCCGCTTTTGAGCGTCACGGGCTCAAAGCCGGTCAGCGACCAGTTTCCGGCGGGCCGGAAATCCGTCCAGGATTTCAGCTTGGAATTGCCGGACTTGCGGTAGGGATGCCCCACCGCTTCCATCTCCGCGATCACCTTTTTGATGGTATGGTAGTTATCCCATTCCAGCTTGGTGGTCCTGTTGTAGGCCGTTTGATCGGATACTTTGGTGATGTTTTGATACCAGGGCTGGTTGTTGAACCAGTTGTAGAACTTTCCGCCCGGGTCGAAGGTGAACCCATGGCGGGCGAAGATTTCGTTGAACATGAAGCTCAGGGATTCCCGGTCCCACTCCCAAAGCTCTTTTTCGGTGATCCTGCGGCTGTCGCTGTCGATCAGGTATGCCCGATCCGCCAGGGCGGCCAGGGGCAGCATCGCCAGCATCAGGGCCAGGCAAAGCCAAGCGGTTATTTTTTTCATTTGTATTGCTCCTTCCGTTTTCAGCGTTCGGTGCATTCACAAGGAAATGGAAGCACAAACCCCTCTTTCGTTTATTATACATCGTTCGATCAATACTTCAACCTCTTTTATAAAAAACTGCTCTGCTGTTGTTACTACTCAGCCTCCGGCTTCGTAGTAACACGCGGGCGGGGATTCCATCCCCCCGCGAATCCGCAGCCTCAAATGTCGCAACTCCCCTTCATGGGGAGATTGCTCCCTTTCGGCTGATCTCACCGCCGATGAAATTCCCGCCGCAGGCGGTCATCGGCGGTTCGTCCCCCCGCACGGTTTTTTCCTCTCGCACCTTCGGTGCTCCCGGGCGGAAAAACCGCAAGGAAGGAAAATTTCATCTGGTCGTCTGCGCTCCCGCCTGAAATTTTCCGTTCTCCCGGCGTACACGCCGCCGGTGCGGATTTCAGTCAAGGGGAGTTCCCCTTGACAATCCCCCCTTGACGCCGTTTCCCGGTGATTCTTCCAGGGGGGGTGAGTAGTAACCTGCTGTTCACCAAATGGACCGGCCGCAATGGGGGAGAAGATACGTCTGTTTCCGCCTGTATTCGCAGCCCGCCATACCTGTTTGGGTGCGCCGCGCCATAAAAAGATGAAATGAAAAGAAGGAGAAATGGTAAAGCGTGAAGAAAATATGGAGGGGGTATGCTTTCCTGGTTCATGCTGATTAAAGCCCCCAAAATCCGATTCTATTCCTCCGGGAATTGAATAACACGAGAGGAGAGATTGACATGGGCATCTTTTCAAAGTATCATCGGTATCGTGAAGCGGGCGAACAGGCCAACGTGGTAAACGTGGAACGCTACGGCGAGCCCGCGCGTTCCCTGTTCACTTCCACCAAGTTTTTTTCCCTGCACCAGGCTACCGACATCACGGATGATAAGGAGCAGGTCGTTTACCAGTCGAAATCCAAGTTCCTGTCCCTGCACGATAAAACCGACGTGACCGACGCTTCCGGGCGGCAGGTGGCCCACATCGAGCGGAAATTCTGGACCCTGCATGAACGGCATTACGTCACCATGGGGGACGGAACGAAATTTGAGCTCTCCAACGAGCTTTGGCACCTTGTAAAGGACGTTACCAACATCGAGGGCCTGGGCTGGAAACTGCAGGGCAACATCGCGGGCCTGAACTTCCAGCTGTACGACGCGGACGGCAGCATCATCGCGGTCATCAGCCAGAAGATGTTTTCCGTGCATGATAAATACTGCATCGACATCTACCGCCCCGAGGCGGAAGAAACCGTGGTGGCCATCCTGGTGACCCTGCAGCATATGATGCGCGACCGGGCGAGCTCTGCCGCCGCTTCTTCCTCTTCCTCTTCCTCCTCCAGCAACTAAAAATCATTGGCTTCCGCGCGATTTGCGGAAGGAACGAATCGACATAGCGGGAAATCCTCGCTATGTCGATTCATATACCCATGGAAATCATTTTGCGATCAACGGAGGGAAATGCATGAGTAAGTATACCGATTTGGCTATGGAACGCCGCAGCCGCTTTGCCCCCGGCGGCATGCCCGCGTATAACTGCGCCCAAACGGTGGTGTCGGTATTCGCCCAGGACGCGGGGTATGACGAAGAAGCGGCCCTGAAAGCCGCCGCCTACTTCCGGGGCGGCATGCAGATGGGCTCGGTTTGCGGGGCCGTCACCGGCGGCCTGATGGCGCTGGGACTCGCAGGGGTGGATGATGCCGCCGCCGGCAACGCGTTCATCCGAAGGGTCAGAGAAAACCACGAAGGCATGATCAACTGCAAGGATCTGCTGGCCGCCAGCGCCGCCCGGGGCGAAGCGAAGAAAGCCCACTGCGACGCCCTGATTTACGAATGTGTCGGATACGTGGAAGAGATCCTGCGGACAAAGGGAGTATTGTGATGCTGAACGCGAAGAACGGGCGCCTGACGCTTTCCACGGGAGAAATGGACTATATCTGTTTTGGCAGCGGGCGGAAAACGCTGGTCATGATCCCCGGCGTGGGCGACGGGCTGAAAACCGTCAAGGGCATGGCCCGGCCCTTCGCCCTGATGTACCGCGCCCTCACAAAGGATTTCACGGTATACGTGTTCAGCCGCCGGGTGACGCTGGCCCCCGGTATGACCACCCGGGATATGGCGGAAGACCTGAACGCCGCTATGGAAGCGCTGGGCCTGTCCGGCGTGGCGCTGGTGGGCGTCTCCCAGGGCGGCATGATTGCCCAATGGCTTGCCATCGACCACCCCGATAAGGTGGGCAGACTGGTGCTCGCCGTGACGCAGAGCCGCCCCAATCCCACATCGGAGGACGTGATCCGCCGCTGGACCGAAATGGCGAAACAGGGCGACTACAAGGGCATCATGCTGGATACCGCCCTGCGCTCCTATTCCGAAAAGAGCGTTAAAAAAGCCCTGGCCACCTATTCGCTGCTGGGCAATTTGGGCAAGCCCCAGTCTTTTGACCGCTTCCTCATTCAGGCCGCTTCCTGCGTGACCCATAACGCCTATGATCAACTGGACCGCATCGCCTGCCCCACCCTGGTGATCGGCGGCACAAAGGATCAAATCGTCACGGGAAAAGCGTCGGAAGAAATCGCCGAAAAAATTCCCGGCGGCCAGCTGTACCTGTACGAGGGCCTGGGGCACGGCCTATATGAAGAAGCGCCGGATTTCCTCCGGCGCGTGACAGAATTTTGCAGATAAGCGGAAGGATTTTATTGCGCCATCGAAGCGTAAAGCGTGACCCATTTGTTTTCTTCGCCCACGTTTCCCACCTTGAACGCGGGCACGCTTTTGGATGCCGTTTTGTACCCCGATAAATGCAGCTCCGCCGCCAGCAGGAGGTATTCCACGGTCAGCCTGGCGCAGCTTTTGTGCGGCTTCCTCGGATCGTTGATCTTTTTGTTTGTGCTGATACAGCCAAAGCCCCCGTCTTCCTTGATCTTGCCCAGCGCAAGATCAATTTCGTTTTTCACGATATCCTCTTGGCCGTACCCCAATTTCACCAGATTTCTGAGCAAAAGGGGCTCGCCGCACAGCAGCTTGAACCCTGTGCTCTTGATGAGCGCGAACACTTCCCCGTCGATGTCGCTTCCGATATCGTCCCGCGTCAGGCCCCATTCGGCAAATGCCAGGAGGGCGTCGAACTTGGCCCACGGCTTATCGGTCCGGAGCTTTTTCAGGCCCCGTTCGTATACCTTGCTCTCCAGCAGCGATTTTTTGCACGCGGCGACGCTTTCATGATCGTCCGGCAGCTTTTCATATTCTTTCAGCGTTCTGAGCCGCACCTCCGGCGTATCTTCCGAAAGCAGCCACGCCAAAATGGCACGATCCATTGCTTTTCTCCTTTCAACGAAGTATCATGCTTCAAAGAAGCCCGCGTAGGGGATATCGTGGATCAGGCATTCCGCCAGGTCTTCTATATCCTCGTCGTCCGGCAGTTCCCCTTCCCGGGCGCTGCACGCGAATTCATCCACCACGTTCTCGATGATCGTCATATCGATGAACAGCGGAAGCTGTTTCAGCAGTTCATCGGGCACCTCCGTTTCGCTTCGGTAGCCCTCCAGCACCGTGTCAAAGTAGTGCCGCATGCCCTCCATGCGTTTCTTGGGGTCTGCCAAATGCCGGTACCAGCCTACCCCGTGGGTCCAGACGTGGGCCAGGTCGAACATGTACCAGCAGTAGATGCAGTTATCGAAATCAAACACCGTGATTTCTCCGGTGTTCATATCCACATGATAATTCCCGTCGCAGAAATCGAAATGGATCAGGCCGTAAGCTGCTTCGTCCGTTGGAAGCGTCCGGTAGGTTTCCAGCCGCCGGGCAATGGCCTGTTTCAGCTCCGCGTAGCCGTCGGGGATCAGGCGGCCGATGGATGCCATGTTGTATTGATCGAAAAACGCGGGCCTGCGATGCACGGGCCTGTACTGCCGGGAAAGGCGGTGGATGGCGCCCAGCGCCTTGCCGGTGTTGTAAAAGTATTCTTCCAAGGGCGCGCCTTCCCGGTAGCGGTATCCGTTATCGACCATCAGCATCCCTTTGGCATAAGCGAACAGGCTGATAAAGATTGTTTTTTCTTCTTCTTCAACGCGTTCGACCAGCTTGCCGCGCACAGAGGGGATCACGTCCGCCACAGGCGCTCCGTTCCGGGCGAGATCATGAACGAATTCCGTTTCGGCAAGATAATCCTCTTCCACTCTGTCCGAAAGGACGGAAACGCGAAGCACAAAGCGTTTTTCTCCGTTCAGGCAGCAGATCCAGATTTGATTCCGTCCGCCTTCGTGACCGGGCGCTTGCTTGAACGCATATCCTTCCAGCGCGTACAGGTCTTTTGCTGTTTGGAGCATACGTATCAATGGGCTTTCACCTCCGTTATTATCCGCGGGCGTTCTTCAAGTTTTTCCTTCACCATTCACGGTTCCTTATTCATATACGCCTGTATACGGTCCTGAACGTTCTTTTCCAGATTGCGATAGAAGAACTGATAATCGTATAAATGATACACGCCCGGCGCAAGGATCGACAGGGTGCCGTTATACACCGCGGGATCAATGTCCGTCACCTTCAGCGCCCCGCGTGTTTCATCCAGGTACGCGCCGGTCAGGGCGGGCACTTCGTCCAGAATGTTCCCGCCGTAGTCCGTAAAGCAAGCGCCTAAGTTCAATTCCTTTCCGGCAAGCTCCCCATCCGTTTTCCAGTTCAGCGGATTGATCGCCAGCGTCTTTGTGCCCGCCGGGATCATCAGGGAATCCTGCACGTCCTCCGCCTCCGTATTGAAGGTGACGATCACGCCGGTATCTTTTTCGCCTTGGGCAGCCCGAAGCTGGGGCCAAACGGCGGTTTCTTCCTCGGTCAGCCGCCAGCCGATGGCATAGCAGGCAATCAGCTGCGCTTGCAGGCTTTCATCCCCAAAGCAATCCTTCATCAGGCGCAGGGCCATTTCCGCCCCCTGGGAGAAGCCCGCCAGGACGAAGGGCCGTCCTTCGTTCCAGTGCGCCAAATAATAGACGAAAGCATCCTTCACATCGGCGTAAGCGCTCCGCATGAAAGCCTCCGCTTCCGCCTCCGGCAGGTTGTTTACCCTGTAGCCCACCTGACGGTAGATGGGGGCATAGAACCGGGTGTTCCGATCGTAAATGCCCTTTTCCATGTTGATGACGCCGATGAAGTTTCCCCTGGTCTTCTCATTCGTCAGATCCATGATATAGGATCCTTCCCCACCGCCAAAGGCGGAAGGCGCGATGAAAAACACGTCCACCGCGGTTTCGCCGTCTTCCGAAGCGAGATATACCCAGTTCTGCGGGTCGCCGTAGTCCAGCGGTTCCATGCTTCCGGCCGGCGTTTCCGCTATGGCGGCGCTGAAAAGCAGCATCAGCGCCAGCATCCAGGCGATTCCGCAGCCGAACTTCCAAAGCTTCTGATTTCCGTTCATTTTCTTTCCTCCTTATCAGGGATGATTCAAAGGGGCGATTCAGGGATATGATCGGTTTCTGACGCTGCTATTGTAACATAAAACGACGCGGCATGCAGCAATTTTTTTGCTGATCCAGCGGAAAGAAATACGGGAAAAAGACAAAGAAAAGCAGGAAAACAGGCGGCTGTGAAAGAATAAGAAAAAACCGTTTCCTCCCCGTGCCGGAAACGCGAATAAAGAAGAAGGAGCAGGTTGGAAAGTCCTCCATAGGATCTTCCTGATACAAAGCGATATGGAAAAAAATTATAAATTGCTCGTCATTAACCCCGGCTCAACCTCCACCAAGATCAGTCTATTTGAAAATGAAAAGGAACTGTTTCAAAGAAGCCAGTTCCATGACGCGCCGGTTTTGCTGCAGTTTTCCCATGTCAACGGGCAGGTGCCTTTTCGGTATCAGGTCATTTTGGATATGCTGAAGCAGGAAGGCGTGGATCCCGCCGAAATCGACGTGTTCGTGGGCCGGGGCGGCAGCGCGTGTACCCAGCCCAGCGGGGTCACCATCATTGACCAGAAGCTGTACGACGATACCGAAGCGGCTGTGGGCGGCAGCGAACACGCCGCCAAACTGGGCGTGATGCTGGCCTGGAAATTTTCCTTGGCCTACCATCGCCCCGCCTATACGCTGAATCCCACCAATGTGGATGAATACTGCGATTATGCCCGCCTGACCGGCATTCGGGGGCTTTACCGCCAGGGCCATTCCCATGTGCTGAACCCCAAAGCGGTGGCCAACGCCCACGCCGAATCCCTGGGCAAACGGTATGAGGACTGCAATTTCATCGTAGCCCACATTGACGGCGGCATTACCGTCAGCGCGCACGACCATGGCAGGATGATCGACGGCACCATGGGCGCGGACGGAGAAGGCCCCTTTTCTCCTACCAGGATCGGCAGCGTGCCCGTGCTGGCGCTGCTGGACTATATCGAAGCCCATTCCATTGAAGATGTGCGGCGGATGTGTTCACGGTCCGGCGGCTTTGTCAGCCTGTTCGGCACGTCAAACGCCAATACCATTCACGGCCTGGTGGATCAGGGGGATAAAAAGGCGACGCTGGTTTGGAACACCATGATTTATCAAATCTGCAAGCACATTGGGGCCATGAGCGCCGTGCTTTCCGGCAAGGTGGACGCCATTTTGCTCACCGGCGGGCTGATGCGGTTCGACGACATCACCGCGGGCATCCGTCAGCGGTGCGGCTGGATCGCCCCCATCCATGTTTATCCGGGGGAGATGGAACAGGAAGCCATGGCATTCCCGGTGCTCAAGGTGATGCGGGGCCAGGCTGCGGCCATGAAATACAGCGGAAAAAACGTGTGGCAGGGCTTTGAGGGCGTCACGTTCTGAAGCTCCGCCATGCTGAACCCCGCCGGTGAACGCCGGCGGGGTTCAGCGTTTTTACTATTTTTATGTGGAAAACAGCGGGGAAATGTGATATAATCAAAATACCATTTTAGCAGGAAGAAGGACGGGAACTCCCGGATTTAGCCTGGGGACAGGCAAAAGGTGAGGAACTGAAATGAAGGAAAAGTTTTCCATCGGCGTAAAGCTTTACATATTTATTATCATAACCGTTCTGGCTGTTGCCATCGGGACGGCTATTTTGGCCTACGTCATCAACGCCGATCAAATCGACAGATACTATAAACAGGCGGCTTTCGATTCCGCGGTCAATTTCGCCTCGCTTGTGGACGGCGATTATTTGAAGCAACTCCGGGAAGCCGCTGAAAGCGACGAATTCCAGAGCCTCCGGGAAACAGCGGAGGAGAATGACGATGAAAGCCTGATTCAGGATTATCTGGAAAAGAACGGCTTATGGGAAGGCTATTTGAAAACCCGGGAAGACCTTGTGCGGTATCTTCGCAATATGGACGCGATCAAATACCTGTATATTATTGCCTGCGGGGATGAGAACGCCGATCAGGACATGTACCTGCTGGACGATGATGAAAATCCCATCTATGAAACGGGCTATTATGAGGAACGGGAACAGGAGCTGATGGGGCTGGATCTGACCAAACCGATGGAACCCACGATTTCCACCGGCGACTGGGGCTGGCTGTGTTCCGCGTACGCGCCGGTATACGATTCAAACGGGGAAACGGTTTGCCAGATCGGCTGCGATTTCGGGATGGACGACGTCATGGCGGAGCGGCACAGGTCCCTGCTGCATATTATTCTGACCGCTATCGGGCTGACGGCCATCGTTTTGATCGGATCGGTCCTGTTCATCAACCGCATCGTGATCAAGCCTTTGAACAGCCTTACGGCGGAAATGAAGAGATTCAAGCCGCAGGAGAACGTGAGCTACTTAAAGGCCGGCGTGGTCAGCCTGGATATCAAAAGCCGGGATGAGATCAATGAACTGTATAACGGGATCCGGTCCATGCAGATCAATATCATCGACTACCTGAACCATTTGAACGTGCTTCAAAAGGATAAGAAACGGGCGGAAGAGGTGATCAAAACCCGGGACGAAAAGATCGGCCAGATCAGCAAGGAGGCATACCGCGATTCCCTGACCGGCGTGGGCAGCAAGGCCGCTTACGTCAACAAGATCGAAGAATTGAACGGTGAAATCAAGGCTGGGAAGAATAATTTCAGTATCGTGATGGTCGATATGAACGATCTGAAATGCATCAACGACCAATACGGGCATAAAATGGGCGACGCCTATATCGTCGGGTGCTGCCATATGATTTGTGAAACCTTCAAGCACTCTCCCGTTTACCGCATCGGCGGGGACGAGTTTGTGGCGATTTTGCAGGGGGCGGATTATGACGGCCGTTACGCCCTTGTAGAAACGCTGAAAAAGAACTATGAAAACGCTTTGAGAAACAGTCAGACGGAGCCGTGGGAAAGGTATTCCGCCGCGGTGGGCATGGCGGAACTGGCGTCGGACGATTGGACGGTGGATTTGGTGTTCAAGCGCGCGGATAAAGCGATGTATGCAGATAAAAAGAGAATAAAAGAAGGCGTCGGAAGCTGCCGATAGGGTGGCAGGACAAAGAGCTTCCGGGGCGGACGCTGTTTCGCGTGAAACCGGCGTCGAAAGGCGAGCTATGGCACAAAGGATCAGTCTGATCGAGCGCGTTTCCAAAAGGGCGAGCTTCGCGCCCGGCTGATCGATGCCGAAGAAGAATTGAAATCATAGCCTTATGGCTTTGATAAAAACAGGAGGTAAGAACCATGACGAAAAGACTGATTTCCCTGGCGCTCATTGCCGTGCTGACGGCAATGCTCATTCCCTCGCTGGCCGTTGCGGATAGGATCATGTATGTGTATACGGATGACGGCAAAAGCCTGAACGTTCGCAGCAGCCCCAACACGGGGGACAACAAAATCGGTTCCCTGAAATACGGCGCACAGGTGGACGTGATCTCCATCAGCAACGGCTGGGCGAATATCTGGTGGACGCAAAGCGAATACGGCGAATTCAGGACAGCCTACGTGCAAAGCCGGTTCCTGGTGAATTACCAGCCCGGTCCCAAGCCCGTGCAGCCCACCCCCGCCCCCACTTCCTCGCCCTCCACGGATTACGCCAAGGAGTTCCTCGCCATAAACAAAGAATTTGAAAGCGCGAAACAGGTGGCGTACCCCTACACCGTGGTGGCCCGTCCCTCCCGCGCTTCCGGCTGGGTGAACCTGCGCTGGGCCCCCAGCACCGAGGCGGAACGCATTTCAACCTGCCCCCAGGGTAAGGAACTGACCGTGCTGGTCGAAATGAAAAACTGGTATCAGGTCCAGGACCCCGAAACCGGCATGATCGGCTTCATCAGCAGCAAGTATGTGACCAGGAAGTAATCCGCGCCTCATACTGATTACCGTCCAAAAACAACGACGAAGACGAGAGAGGAAAAGAAAAATGATGAAAAAAATCGTTGCTGTCATGCTGTGTCTGGCTATGCTGCTGGGATGCTTTTCCGCCCTGGCGGAATATACCAATATCGGCGCCGTCAACGTCAACGGCGATTTTGAAGTCCGGGGCGTACTGCCGGAAGGCTATACCCTGGAAACGAGCGAGACGGATGACGGCGGACTGATCTGCATGATCACGTCCGAAGACGCCGCGAAGCCCTTGCTGATCCTGTCCATCATGTTCGACGATATGTATGCCGACGTGAAAAAACTGAACGACCTGGACGCTGAAGCGCTCGCTTACATTGAATCCACCTTCACGGATGAATACGACGTGGACATTTCCTACACGGAAACCGCTTACGGCACCAAGCTGCTGGTGGCGAAAGAACTGAACGGCGA
>JAFSKN010000043.1 GCA_017448975.1 Clostridia bacterium | reverse complement strand
GAAGAGAAAACAACTTCCGCCTGCTGCGTCGGATTAAATGGAAGATTGAGGGCTTCTGGCCCACAGAAAGCCGGGAAAATCCCAGGGGGGGAAAGCTCGCTTTCCCACTGGGATTATTCCCCGGCTTTCCCCGGATGCTTTACATCCGGGTTGGCGGCTTTCAGCCGCCGGGCCAGAAACACAACGGCGTCAAGTAATATTAATGAGAGTCCAGGGAAATCATTTCCCTGGCGCGGGGTCTGGGGCCGCGGAGGCCCCAGCGTTCCCCTTGTTTCTTACTTAAAGTGCTCTTGAAGTGTTCGCCTGATCCATTACCTATCATCGAATGGGCTTCCCGCCACCTTGCCGGGGTTCAGGATGCCGTTGGGGTCGAAGGCCGCCTTGATGCCGCGCATGAGGGCGATTTGCTTTTCGCCCACGCTCTCCCGCAGGAATTCCTTTTTCGCGTGGCCGATGCCGTGCTCGCCGCTGACTTCGCCGTTCAGGGCGCGGGCTTCGGCGTAGAGCTTCTCCATCACGGAAGCCACCTTTTCCTTCCATTCCGCTTCCGGCAGCTCGTCCCGGCAGACGTAGATGTGCAGGTTGCCGTCCCCTGCATGACCGAAGGAACGGATGCGCACCCCGGCTTCTTTGCCGATCTCCACCGTTTTATGCACAAATTCCGGGATCACATCCCGGGGCACCACCACGTCGCACTCGTCCATGGTGGTGGTGCTGCCCTTGATAGCTTCCAGGAACGCGCCCCGGGCGTTCCAGATGCTTTCCTTGCGCTCATCGGTATCGGCCAGCAATACGTCTTTCGCGCCTAAAGACAGAGCTAAATCAGTCAGGGTGTCGATGGCGGGCTGCAAGGCGTCGCTGTTGGGGCCGTCCAGGCGCACCAGCAGATAGGCGTTGGCGCTGGTATCGGGAAACTGCTTGCCCAAATACGTTTCCGCGCAGGAAATGACCTCCCGCTCCATGAACTCTACGGCGGTGGGGTCGCACCCGCAGGACAGCACCCGGGGCACCGCGCCGATGCAGGCGTCCAGATCGTCAAAGGGCATGAGCAGGGACAGGTTCACCTTGGGCTCCGGCACCAGCTTCACCGTGAGCTTGGTGAGGAAGCCCAGGGTGCCCTCGCTGCCGATCATCAGATCGATCAGGCTGTAGCCGGAAGAAGTTTTCACCGTTTTGCCGCCCAGCTCGATCACGCTGCCGTCGGCCAGCACCACTTCCATGCCCAGCACATAATCCCGCGTGACGCCGTAGCGCACGGCCCGCATGCCGCCCGCGTTGGTCATGGCGTTGCCGCCCATGGTGGCGGTCTTTTCGCCGGGATCGGGGGGATAGAAGAGGCCCGTGCCCTCCAGGGCTTTGGGGAACTCCATCAGCAGCACGCCGGGCTCCACCGTGGCGGTCATGTTCCGGGTGTCCACTTCCAGCACCTTTTTCATTTTCTCCGTGGACAGGACGATCCCGCCGTGGATGGCCACGCACCCGCCGCACAGGCCCGTGCCCGCGCCCCTGGGCGTGACGGCGATATGGCGCTCGTTGCAGTATTTCAGCACGGCGCTCACTTCCTCGGTACTTTGCGCCTGCAAAACGGCTTCGGGCATAAAGTGGCCGTACTCCGTCATTTCGTCGTGGTCGTAGTCCGAAGAAATATCCTCGCCGAAAAATACCCGGCCCGGAAGCAGTTTCCGGAAATAGGCAAGGTCTTTTTCCGTCACGTGATTGAACGTATTCATGCCTGTGCCTCCTTCAATTGCCGGATCAGCGCCGGAACGATCTCGTACAGGTCGCCCACGATGGCCACATGGGCCACGTCGAAGATGGGCGCGTTTTTGTCCGTGTTGATGGCTACGATGTGATCGCTGCCGTTCATGCAGGCGGTGAACTGGATGGCCCCGCTGACGCCGCAGGTGATGATAAGCCGGGGCCGCACCGTGCGGCCGGACAGGCCGATCTGCCGGTCGTTGGTGTTCCAGCCCTTTTCCACCAGGGGGCGGGTGGTGGCCCAGTCGCCGCCCAGGAGACTCGCCAGCTCCTTGATCATGTCCAGGTCGCTTTCCTTTTGCAGGCCGCGCCCGCCCACCACCAAAATCTCCGCGTCGGAAATGCTCTTTTTCGGCGGGATGGGCTGCACGCTGACGCAGGAAACCCGGCTTTCAAGCACACCCTTGGGGATTTTCCGGTTTATGATCTCTCCCGCCGCTTCCTCGCCGCGCACCGGCGGGTTCATCACCTTATAGCGCACGGTGGCGAACTGGGGCCGGGTGTTGGTGGTGATGATCTGGGCCATGATGTTGCCGCCGAAGGCCGGGCGGATCTGCACCAAATCGGTGTTTTCCCGCAGTTCCAGCTTGGTGCAGTCGGCTGTGAGGCCGGTATGGAACCGGGTGGACAGCCTCGGGGCCAGGGAACGGCCCAAAGAGGTCGCGCCCACCAGCACTGCGCTTGGATGGGCGTACTTGATATAATCCTCCACGCAGGCGGCGTAAGCGTCCGCCCGGAAGTAGGACAGGGCAGGATCGTCATACACGGCGATTTCGCTGACGCCGTAGTGGCGCAGTTCTTCCGCGAAGGCGCTGACGCCGCTGCCCACCAGCACAGTCTTGACTTTATCGTTTACGTTCTTCGCCAGTTCCCGGGCTTTGCCGATCAATTCCAGGCACACGGGATGCAGGCGGCCTCCGCTGACCTCGGCGAACACCAGGATATCGTTCCACTTGGATTTATCCACGGAATCCACCTTGGTTTCCAGTTTCAAAATGGCCTTTTCCGGGCAGTTCTTCACGCAGATGCCGCACACCTTGCAGGCGGCGTTGAGATCGGGCTTGCCGTCCTTCATGTCGATGGCCCCGAAGGGACAGTTTTGCGCGCAGAGGCCGCAGCCGGTGCACTTGCGTTCCAATATCGCAATTTTTGCCATGTCCGCGTTCCTCCTTTACACGAATTTCCACTTTTTCAGCTGATCGTGCAGCTTGTCCGCCAGGCCTTCGCCCTCCCACATTTCATGGGCGGTGTCGTTATCCGGCGGGAAGATGCGCTCCACCTGGGTGGGGCTGCCGGAAAGGCCGTAATGGCTTTCATCGGTATCCAGAAAGGAATCAAGGCCCTGGATGTGAATTTCCTTGTCCTTGATTTCCCGGGCGATTTTCAGGGAGGGCAGGCGCGGCATGAAAATATCCTGCTCCACCGTCACCAGGCAGGGAAAAGGCATATGCACCGTTTCGATCACGTCCTGCAATTGCTGGCGGGCGTTCACGCCGTCCCCTTCCACGCTCAGCTCCGTCACCCAGGCCGCGTGGGGAATGCCCATATGTTCGGCGATAGCGGGGCCCACCTGGGCGGTATCGCCGTCGGTGGTCTGCTTGCCGCACAGGATCAGGTCAAAGTCCCCTACGCTCTGAATGGCCTGGGAAAGGGTGTAGCTGGTGGCCAGCACGTCCGCGCCGCCCAGCCGCCGGTCCGAAAACACATAGCCTTCGTCCGCGCCCATCATGTACGCTTCCCGGATGATGGCCTGGGCCTGGGGCGGGCCCATGGTGCCCACCGTCACCCTTCCCCCGTGCTTTTCCTTTAAGCGCAGGGCCGTTTCCAGGGCGTAAAGATCGTAGGGGTTCATTTTGCTGGCGACTCCGCCGCGCTTCAGCACGCCCGTTTTTTCATCCACCTGCACCTTGTTGGTAGCAGGCACCTGCTTGATGCACACAAAGATGTTCATGCTGTGCCCATTCCTTTCCCACGCGGAAACAAAATGTCCGACGCCGCGTTTCTTCCCGCGTCTATATCTTATCATTTCGCTATATTTTACCACATGGAAGCAAAATTGTAAAACACAAAAAGGAATGCTTGTATCAATTTCCCCTATTCTATTATTCCTCGTCGCGAATGGCGTCCAAAGCGTGGTTGATTTTCTTT
Source organism: Clostridia bacterium (assembly GCA_017448975.1). Classification (GTDB taxonomy): domain Bacteria; phylum Bacillota; class Clostridia; order Christensenellales; family Aristaeellaceae; genus RUG563. Next base: position 8,607 of record JAFSKN010000043.1, on the reverse strand, counting down.
TCATCCTGCTTATCCAGCCAGTGGCTCGACAGCCAGACAAAGGCATAGATGACAAAGAAAATGACGCTCACGCTGATCAAACCCTCCGCATCCGTGTACCATTTGAACAGCCAGCCCGCGCCGGCCACGGCGGCATAGAGCGCAAGGCAATGCAGGGCCACCCTGCCCCAAAGCGCTTTCCTGTCCCATTGCTCCCAGTCCAGCAGCAGAAGGGTGGGCAGCGCGCAAAGCACGCCGGTGAGCACGATGGAAATGGGATGATACCATTGAAGCACGATGTCATTCCCGGCAAAATGCTGAATGACCGCGTTGATCCCGTTCAGGAACAGGATGGATGTTGAAATGATCATGCTTTGAACAAACAGCTTTTTTGCGGCGTTCATTGGATTCCGAGCCTCCTTTTGATCTCCTTCACATAGCTTCTGGAGATGATCACCCTTTCTCCGTTCAGGAGGACGGCCACCATCCTTCCGCCCGGCTCCGCGCTGACGTTCTGAATTTTCCGCAGATTCACGATCATGGATTTGGAAATGCGGACATAGTAGAGCCCTAACTTTTCTTCCAGCTCATACAGGCGTTCCCGGCTTTCGTAGCAATCGCCTTTGGTGTAGAGATAGGTGTGCTTATCCACGGATTCGATATAGTAAATCTGCGTCAGCTTGCAGAAATAGGTGTTCCTGTCCTTTGTGACCGTGACGCCGCCGGAGCCGTTTTCCAATAGGTCCATGGCGTTCATGATATCCGCGGTTTTCTCCACCGCGCGGATCAGCGCCTGTTCCTTTTCCTTTGCATCCACCTGTTCAAACCGAACCCGCATGACCATCTTCCCCTCAATCAAGCATTATTCTTCTTCACGGCAATTATACCATATTTGGCGTCCGGTTGGAGCCTGGAAAACCATCCGCGGAAAATTCCGCCCTGGAAAACGGAAAAGATGATAAAGAAGATGTCGGCAAAGAGGATAAAGACGAAAGAGGGCACCATGATGCGGGTATACCATTTTCCGGCGTTGGTGCCTTTGTTCACATGCAGCGCCAGGCGAACGGCGTAAGCGATGATCCCACAGGCAAGGAGCAGTACCTCCCCGAGGCTGATTGCGAAGGAACGGACCGGTTCCAGCACGTTTTCCCCCTGCACGGCACGAAGCCCCATGTTCAGCAGCATCAGCCCGAACATCACGGCGATCATGATCCTTTCCACGTTCAGCATCACGCCGCCGCCGATGCCGATGCCGCCGCACCATTCCAGCCCGCTTCTTACGCAGAAGTTTTCCATCACCCGCATCAAGGGTTCGTTCTGTTTCCCTTCAATAAAGCCGTTGTTGGCGATCGCGTAAACCTTTAAGCGGAGGCCGTTTTCCTTGCAGAACGCTTCCATTTCCTTCATGAACGGCAGCATGTGGGAAGGAACGCTGTCCACATACAGGGGCGCTACAAAAATCACCTTTCCGGCGGTTTTCAGCGCGTTCAGGATGGGCCGGCGGTCCGCCGGGGTGCGAAGCTGGAAATATTCCTTCCGGCCCCGGATCATCAGTCCTTCGCATTTCATGATGAACCCCGAAACGCTCAGCTTCTGCTTCGGGCTGCAATTGATCAAAACTGTCTTTTCCATCATGCCATCCTCCCCGCCTCTTCCGCGTCCGCGCAGAAAACAATGCTGTGTTCCTTAAATCCCATGTTGAGGGCGTTGCGCTCCGCCATCAGCTGCAGGGTGTTTTTTTCCGCGTCGGTCATATCCCCATAGACGATTATCCGCAGGCTGTTCCGCTTTCCGTAGCGGAGGGTATGGTGCATATGTCCCCCTCTGTATGTGCTGAACGGAGTGGAGCTTCCGATACTTCTGTCCAGCAGGTTCTTGACCGGCGCGCTGTAACCGCCGTACAGGTTTTCCGTGATGATGGTCAGATCGTCGGTGTTCCCCAGCACCCTGGAGGCCTGGTGCAGCGCGTCCTTCATTTCGCAGGCGGCGGGGTGCTTGGTCCAGCATTTGAAGCATCCCTGGCAAGGCGCGTACCGCCCGTCCGCGCAGACCACCTGATCGGCGGCGGCAAGCAGCCGGGCGTTTTCTTCTTTTCCTAAATCGTGAATGATCGTTTTCATGTTCTGCCTTCTTTCCGGTCGTTCTCTTTGGTTTCCCGCGATCACGAAACGAATGATACCTTAGTCCGGCAAAAGGTTCAATACTTTCCCTACCAGGATGCACTTTGGCATGACCAAGATGCACGCGGCAAAAGAAAAACCCTCACGTTTTCGCGTGAAGGGATGGAATCGGTTTTCTTCGGTCAAAACAAATCCAGGGTGCTGTCCAGGTAGATTTCCTCCCGAACGTTCAGCTGATACTCCGGCTTCGTCATGTAATACAGCAGGAATTCCAGAATGAGGGCGCTGCCCAGGCTGCGCCCCTCGATCTTAAAATGAGAAAAGCCGTTTGGCAGATAAACATTTTGGATATCATCGATGCCGATAAAGCCCGGATTCTTCATGGCGTCGGAAAACCGGTAGCCTCTTTCTGCCCGGGGCGATAAGCAAACATGATCCGGGCAGTCCTCGCCGAGGTTTTTCCGGCTTACATTCTCATAACACGCTTTCCTGTCGGGGCAGCCAAACCAGCAGCACTCGTTGCACAGAAATTCCACCTTCTGTTTCTGATCTTCACCCAGCGCGTTCAACTTGTCATAGGCCTTATTCAGCCTGAAATCCGGCACCACGCAGCGAAACGCCTCCCGGTTTAATTCGCGCTCCAGCAGACTGAATTCCGTGAGCACCTTCGTGGTGGAAGAAACAAAGTAAAACCCCGGATATTTCCTTTGGATATAATCGAGCAGCAGATCGGAACAGATGATGATGCCGTTGGGAACTGCCCCGCTGTTTTCAAACAGGGCGCACAGGGCGTTGCATTTTTTGTCGGCAAGGTGTTCTTCCCTGAGCAGGGAATTGCTGAAAGTCAGGCGGGCGGACACGGCGTATTCCCGCGTCATTTCCGCCGCGTCCTCCGGCCGCGCGTCGCCGAATCCCACGCGGCCGCCGCCCCAGAGGCAATCCCCGGGAGCGCCGTAAATAGAGCCGATCTCGCACCAATCATAAAAGTACTCCCTGTGCCCGCGGAATAAGGGGAGAAAAGCACGGTACAGCGCGTAAAACTCAAACAGCCCGGGCAGATGAAAGTATGCCTTCATTTCCTTACTCATCCCATCCACGCTTTTGCCGGTTCCATCCTGGAAAATCAGAGGCGGCGTCACACAAACTCGGCGCCACGCTTTATCATTTCGGCGCGGATCAGGCTGCCGTCGTTCAGATCAAGTGCCGCGGCGATGCCGGCCGCTTCGCCCAGCGCCCGGCAGGTGGGAATGATCCGCAGGGAGGACTGGGCAATGAATTCGGCCCCGATGTTTCTGCCCGCCACAAGAAGATTGTCCACACCCTTCACGATCAGGCTGCGAAAGGGAATTTCATAGTACTTGCGCGGTTCATCGTCCTTTCGGGCCAAATCCTGGTTCAGCAGCTTTCTGCCGTGCACGTCCACGGGATAATTGGTCTGGGCGACGGCGTCGTCAAACTTGCGCCAGAAAAAAGCGTCTTCCGTGGTCAGCACATACTCCGTCACGGCGCGGCGGCCCTCCCGGATGCCCACCATGGGGGAAATTTGCGCGATGTAGGCGTTTTCAAATCCCGGCAGATGCTTTCGATAGAAGCGCAAATGCCGCAGGATGCGCAGCTTGCCATGCACCTGAACGTCGCTTTGGTTCTCCGCGTTGGTAATATCGTCGATATCAAAGAATTCGGGACAGTTGAAGGCGATCACGTCCCGACGGCCCGGAACGGTAAAAAACTGCCAGTACAGGGCGTCTTCCCGCAAAAGCTCCCCATCCTCGGCCGCTTTCTGGAAAAGCGGGTTCAGCTTCCAGCTCCCCTGGCCGAACGTGGCCGCGCCGTCATAGTTTTCAGGGCGCGGCGCGTCGGGCGTGCCGCGTATTTCCGAAAGGAAGCGCCAGAAACGGTCCGTATCAACGCCGCCGATCATATAACGGAGGGAACAGGGCTGATTCCTGTGATGTTCCTCGTCGCCGTGCATGGTCGTAAGGCCCGCGAAATGGCATACCAGCGCGTCTCCCGTGGCGTCGATATAGCGGCGGCTTGCCCGAACGGTTCCGCTGCCGCCGGCGTTGCTGATTTTTACGCCCGTGATATGCCCTTCATTCATTTCCACGCCCGTGATCATGGTGTGGTAGAGCATTTTCACGCCCCGCTCATAGAGCATTTCTTCCAGCACCACCGACAGCATCACGGGATCGAAAAAGCACTTTTTATTCCCGTCGCTGGCGTTCTCCCGGTACAGGCGGTCGATGATCTCCAGCCCGATATAGGAGCATTGGGGCCTGCCGGGAATACCGGGCGACATGAGCGGCGTGACGAGCCCCAGCGCGCTGCTGCCGCCCGCGCCGCCGAACTGCTCGACAGCCAATACGTTCGCGCCGCAGTCCGCCGCGGCAATTGCCGCCGCCGCCCCGGCTGTGCCCGCTCCAAGTACCACAACATCGTATTGCATGATGCAGGACCTCTTTTCTTCTTTGTTTTGACAATGCGCCGAACTTCCGATCTGCCGGGCTGCCGTCCGGTCATAAATGGAAAAAACCTTTGAAAAATCAAGGGTTTTTAGCAGAAGGAGAGATTTGAGCCCCAGGATCCCCTTGAAATCTGGTACTATTCTACGATAATATGTGCTAATACGTCAAGATTTTTTGGTGGTTTATTATAAAAGAAAGCGTCAGAGAAAGATCATTTCCAAGCCCCTCAGCCCAAGGCGCTTCATCTCTTCGGAGGTGAGGCGCTTTATTGATGGAATTTTTAATTTTTCAGAAAACCTTGACAAAGTGAGCCATCGTTCACTATAATAAAAAAGGTGAGACAGAGGTCACTTGACGATTGATGGAAAGAATTATGGCGAAAGATACAAAGGAGAGGATCCTTTCAGCGGCGCTGGACATGTTTTCCAAAAATGGATACGCGGGAGCGAATATCCGGGAACTGTTTTTATCAGAATCTACGGGATCGGAGAATAACGCGATGAGATGGTGCAAGAATAAGATTCCTGAATTGGAGAAGGCCCCTCCGGTCATTTCCGCATGTGATCACCTACGCGCTTTCCAACAAAAAAAAGCAAATTCCAAGAACCCGGCAGTATGTCGATACGTTTGAGGCTGTGGACGCGGCGTATCAAACGGCGATCAGCAAAGGGGCAGTCCCCGTGCCGGAACCACCGCGGAGCCATGGGGGCAGCGGACCTGCTATATCGCCGATCCGGAAGGAAACCTGATCGAAATCGGCTCCCGGAACAAACCGTATGAAAGCAAGGACGATGCATAAGGAGGAACGGCCATGAAACAGCAGCCGGAGGTTTACCTCTTTGGACAAATACTGGGCACCCATTCTTTCCTGCTGAAGGACGGCTTTTTGCAGCCGGACGAGTACGCAGAGATCAGGGAGCAGTATTTCCTGCCCGGCGGCGAAACGGGCACGGCGGCCACGGTGTTGTCTTCCCTTGGCGTGAATGTTCGGATCGCCGGCACCTGGATCGGCACTGAAGTGGCTCCCATGCTGAAAGCGTTTTATTCGGATAAGCGGGTGGATTTAAGCCCCCTGCATTTCATGGAAGACGATCCCGGCGTCATGGATTACGTGGTGATCGCGGGGCTGGTGCGATCCCCCATGGGCCGGTTCCAGGCGCTGTTTTCCAGCGGAAAACGCTGGTGGAGCGTGCCCAAAGAAGCGGATCTGATGAGCTGCAAAGCGGCGGCCATCGATCCTTTTTTCGGGGAAGAATCACTGCTTGCAATGGCGCTTTGCCAACGTCATGGCATCCCGTATGTGACAATTGACAGTCCCGATGATGCTCCCTTGCACCAGAATGCAGCTGTCAACGTAGTTTCCAAGGAATGCACAACCCAACATTACGCGGACATGGCGCCGGAGGAAGTGATGAAGCGCCTGATGGAAACAGCCTCGGGGCTCGTCATCCTCACCCAGGGCGGCGGCGATATGCTGTACGGAAGGCGCGGAGAAGCCATCCACCGCATGAAGCCGTTTTCCGTAGAGGTCAAAAGCACGTTAGGCGCGGGCGACACCTTCAAAGCCGGGTGCGTCTATGGCCTGCTGCACGGCATGTCGGATGACGGCCTGGTTCGCTTCGCCAGCGCCTGCTCCGCTATCGCTATTTCCAGATTCCCGCTGCCGCTGCATCCGCCTACGCCGGACGAAGTGCAGGCGCTGATTGAACACAAAGAATGAAAAGGGGACGTCCTGCAAGGCGACGGGCTGAAACAAGACTATGATTTGGGGAACGGGCTGTGAGCAGCGATGGGAGGAATCTGCATGACGGAAAAAACGGCTCAGGAGAACCAAGCTCTGATTGCGTTCTGGGACAAAGCCTTTGCTTTGTCCGATGAGGATCAAAAGCAAAGGCTTGAAGATGGCGGGCCGGATTGGAAGGAAATCGCACCTTCCGAAAAGCTGTATCGGGCTGCATGCGCTCTTGGACAGCGGAAAAAGGTGCTGGATTACGGCTGCGGGAACGCATGGGCCAGTATCATTGCCGCAAAAAGCGGCTGCGCGGACGTAACGGCTGCGGACGCGGCCCCCGGCGCTGTCCAGGCGGCCCGGCTTTATGCCGCCCGTTACGGCGTCGCGGATCGTGTTCATGCAGTCTGTTCTGATTCAAACTGGCTGCAAAGCGTCCCTGACGGAACGTTTGACGGCTTGATCTGCTCCAACGTGCTGGATGTGATCCCGCCGGAAACAGTGGAAGCAATCCTCCGGGAATTGGCGCGCGTCACAACGCAGGACGGGATCGTGATCGTGGGCTTGAATTATTACCTGTCCCCGGAGGCTGCCGCCGCCAGAAGCATAGACTTGGCAGACGGCAATCGGCTGTACATCGACGGCGTACTTCGGCTCGTTTCCCGAACGGATGCGGAATGGGCGCGGATCTTTTCGCCCTGGTATACAGTCAAAAAGCTGGAGCATTTTGCCTGGCCGGGAGAAGCAAAGGAAACCAGACGTTTGTTCTGGCTGTGGAAACGGGAGGACGATTAAAATGTTGATTGGTATTATCGGTGAGAATTGCAGCGGGAAATCGACGCTGGCAGCCTGTATCAGGGATGCCATCGGGGCGGAAATCATCACGGGGAAGGATTATCTGAGGATGGCCAAATCAGAGCAGGAGGCGAAAAGGCTGTTTCAGGAAAAGCTGAAACGCGCCGTTGACGGAAGCAATATCATCTATGTGATTGCTGATCCGGAACACATTGCCCTGCTGCCGGAGGCTGCAATCCGAATCTTGGTCAGCGCCGATCTGGATACGATCAAGGAACGCTTCAGCGCGAGGATGCACGGCGTATTGCCCGGCGCGGTGGAGCGGATGCTGGAAAGCAAACACGGCATGTTTGACAATGAAACATTTGATTATTGCTTTGATGGAGTATCCGGTGACGCCGCTGCGTTATGCGGGCAGCTGATGAATCGGTCATCATTGAAAGCAGGTATCACAGGATGAAACAGGAAAACATCGCCTGGATCATTTTGGACGTCATGGGATTGAGCATGCCGCTCCTGCCGCCAAAAACGCTGTGGAAAATCACGGATCAATGGAAAACAAAAGGAGACGGAGAGCCTTCTAATAAATATAAAGGGCATTATAAAACCTTTGACAAACACAGGACGTGTATATAAAGGAAAAACAGCGGTCCGCGGCGAATAATGCAAGGCAGAAGCGAATGTGCCAAATCTTTTCCCCTGAAAGGAAGATTCTGATGAATGTGTATGATTTTGACGGGGCGATCTGCTATCCGGACAGCTCAGTCAATTTTGCCATCTGCTGCATGAGCCGTCATCCGCGCCTGTGGTTCGCCTTTTTCCCGAAAGCGCTGTGGAACCTGCTCCTGTACAAGAAGGGAAAGATGACCCGCGCCCTGATGTTGCGTAAGTTTTTTACGATTCTCCATCTCAAGGATTTTAACCGGCTAATCGAGCGGTACCGGGACACCCATGAAAAAAACAATTCCGCATGGTATCTGGCCCAGAAGAAGCCGGACGATTTGATCATCAGCGCTTCCCCGTCCTGCATCATCGGGCAGATTGCCCGGCGTCTGGGCGTCCGGTTTGTCGCCACGGAATATGACCGGGAATTTGGCGTATTTACGGACACATATGGCATCATACCGCTTGTCATGCCTCCGGAAAAACACTCCTGACCTATGACGGCCTTGACCGTGTGACGAACCGAAATTTGAAAGTATACGTAATTCTTTGAGCAAGACGAGGGAGAGAAGAGATCATGAGGAGATTCAGGAACTTCACAATTGGCGGTATCCAGAGTAAAGTGTTCAACCTGATTCTGTACACAATACTGTTGCTGACAGCCGCTTTTATGGCGTTATCCATTTATCAAAATAATACCCTGACGCAGCTGGCGGCGGAATCCGCCCAGCGGCAGCAGGAATCCATCGGGGATATTACCGGGCGGGTGATGGACGCGGTGGTTGACCAGAACCTGGAGCGCGCCAACCGCACGGACGCGGCCATTGTGGACGCCCTTTTTGCGGATGAAGCGCGG
>JAFSKN010000069.1 GCA_017448975.1 Clostridia bacterium | reverse complement strand
GCGTCGGCGTGGCCGTCGGCGTGCGCCTTGGCGTCGGCGTGGGCCTCGGCGTCGGCGTGGGCCTCGGCGTAGCCGTCGGCGTGGCCGTCGGCGGTACGGGCGGAACGGGGTCGGGCGGCGAACCGCGGAACAGCAGCAGCGCCGCAATGCCCGCCGCGACCAGCACCGCGGCGCACAGGACGGCAATCAGCCATTTCCGCGGCCTTCGCTCCTTGCGCCCAGAGGGGGACGGTGAAAAACCGTCCCCGAAAAAAGGATCGGCGCCAAATGAAGCAAAATCATCCTGCTGGTCCGCGCCTTGCTCCATATTGCCTGACGGGGAATCCGGCATCGAAAACTCAACCTTTTCCTCTGTCGGGCGCTTGTCATCCGGTGGAAAAAACCAATCAGACACTTTTTTCACTCCAGAATTCGCCTGTATGGCAACACGGCGTTTGTTTCACTTTCAGAAGCCAAAGCCCCCAAAGTCCTGGCTGCCGGACGGGCTGCCGCCCCGCGCGGGAGAACGGCCGGAGCTGGCGCCATAGTTGCGCATCATCAGCACCAAACCCAGCAGCGAGAAGGAAAGGCCCTCTTTCATCCACCAGCCGGACGGATCATCCATAAACTGCCAAACGATCTTCAGCAGCACAAAGGCCAGAACGCCCATCAGCGGTGAAATGAGATACTGCGCCCGGAACTGGCCCCGCAGGCTGAGCATCAGGGACAGGCACACGCCCAGGGACAGCCCCTCAAACAGCAGCATCACCAATGTGATTACTTTGGCTGCCGTATCGCTGTTGCGGATCAGATCCTGGGACAACTTTTCCTCCTTGGGGATTTCAGCCGCCTTGACCTGTTCCCGATACATGGTTTTCCGCATTCCGCCGAGCAGGCTCACCGCCTGCCCCGCCTGAACAGCGCTGCCGCCCGTCTGCCGGATATAGGTTTCCAGCGTCTCGTCCAGGGTATCGCCCAGCATGATGCAGGAAATCGTCACATCGTCTTTCCTGCAGCGTTCCGCCAGGTCTGTTCCGCCGTATTCGCTCCACGGATGATTTCCATCCGTCAGAATCACAATCCGGGTATACGTTCCCTGCTCTTTTCCCGCGCTCTCCGCCATCTCCAGCGCGGTCTTGAGGGCATTGGCATAATACATGCGGCCCTGATCAAGCGTCTTTTGCGCCAGCTGGAGCAGCTTGGTTTTCTGGGCGTCGCTCAACGCCTTGATTTCCACTTTTTCCGTGGAAGACTCGGAGGACCTGACCATCCCTACCAGCCATGATTCTTCCATGGCATCCAATATTTTGCTGACAGCGTCTTTTTCCTGGGAAAAAGCGGTGCCTTCCATGGACTGCGTGGGATCCACGATCAGGATCAGGCGATCCACTGTCTCATAAGCCTCCACCTGGGTCTTTGCGGGGATCAATTCCTTTTTGAATCCCTGCAGGTAAACCAGGTCGCATACCACGCCCACCAGGAACGTGGCGATGGTGGCGGCCACGGCCAGCTTGATCTGGGGTCCGCGGCTGGTGCCGGGGGTCATGGCGGAGGTAGCGCCCTCCACCATCATCGCGGCCAGCATCAGCGCGGCGGTATCCCAGCGATGCCAACGGCGGCTATCGCTATGGCTGGGTGATTCCCGAGGCCATTTCTGTGGAAAACCAGAATCGGACGCCCGCTGTTGATTTCGCTTACCTGCCCGCCATTACCACGCGCTATGTGGATGCCACGGACGATCCTGACCGCAGCATCCAATACGGCGGAACCAGCGTGTCCGAACACATTACCGTGACCGCGCTTGCTTTCCTGGATGAAAGCAGGGAGTGGGTGTACTGCGAATACAATCTGCGCGAGGGCGGCTCTGTTTATATCGCCAGAGGCTTCATCCCCGCCAGCGGATTGAACCTGCAGTAAAGCCAAGCCAGAAAAGACGCAAAAGCCGCCGGAGCTTTCCCCCGGCGGTCTTTCTTCTGCAAAATCATCCTTCCCTTTTCAGAGACGAAAGGGAGAAAACCACGTGCAATGCGCCGGATAAACCATAGCGGATTGCTCCGAATTCATTCCGCGTGCCTGGGCCGCGGCATAATTGTACGCTTCCGCAAACGTCACCACACCGTCGCCGTTACTGTCGGCCAATTGGCTTCCCGCCCGGTTTTTTACGCCGTCCCATCCGCAGCCCTGACACAGCGAATACGTGAAATAGCCCATAGAAAGCCCGGCAGTTCCGGAACGGATGTATCCTTCCGCGCATTCCTCCGCGGCCTGGCAGGCTGTCATGACATAGTAGGAAGTTCCTTTCAGCGAACGGGTGCTGGAATAGAAGGCCGCCGTAAAGTCCTGGGCGAAGGACCCCGGGGACGCGCCGCGTTTCCGGTTGGACTCTGTTTTTTCATCTTCCAGCAGTCCGCCGGAAAAGCAAGCGTCCACAAGGATGACTTTTCTGCCCGGTATCCGGTCCAGCGCGGCGCGAAGGGCGGCGGGCGACACAGTTTCAAGATCCTGACCCAGCAGATAGCCGCCTTCCATGCCATGTCCCGAATAATAAAGCAGGGAAATATCGTTGGCCGTCGCCCCGCTGAACGCCGTTCCGATCGCGGACAGAATATCCTCCGCCGTCAGGCTGTTTTCTTCCGTAATGGCATAGGCTCGCGTTTGCAGCTGGCGCAGGCAGGCCTCCACAGCGCGCGTATCATAAGCCGGTCCTCGCAGGGCGTATGCCGTTCCTGTATAGGTTTGTCCGATAATCAGCGCCCTGCATACCGTTCCGGCGGACCAGTCAAAGCCGCTGGACGCCGCCCATTCCGCTCCCGGCGTTCCCGGCTGACACAAAACATAGAACGCCTCGGCGCATCCATCAAACGCCTGGTCTCCGATCTTTTCCACAGACGCGGGCAGCACGGCCCGACGCAGCTGCGAACAGTTCTGAAACGCCCGATCACCGATCGCCGTCAATCCGTCGGGCAAAACCGCTTCTGTGATGCCAGCGCAGCCGAAAAAGGCCTCGGCCTCTATTTCCCGCAGGCCGGGGGGAAAAAGCCACGGCTCGGCATGTGCACGCGCCGCAAGGCACAGCGCCGCAACACAGAGCAAAACCGCTTGCAGCCGACGAAAACGCATCGCTTGCATCCTTTCCTCTCGCGGAATAGCAACGATCACCGCCCTCATCATACCATATTTCTTTTTTCTGTTCAATGCCCCGCCGGACGGAAAACGCCGCGGTTCTTTATTCAGCCTTGAAAAAAAGCGTGCTTTATCGTATGATAGGCCTGCGGAAAAGGGAGTGAGCGCCATGCCTGAAATTACCTATCAATGGACGGACGGGAGCCACCCGGCTTTCCGGCATTTTTACGCGGTGACGGAAGCGTATTACAGCCGCATCGTGGGCGGAAAGGAAAACCGGGCGGGGTTCATCCCCTTCAACGCTTCCGCCGAAATCCCCGTAGTGCTGCTGGCGTATAGGAACGGGCAGGCGGTAGGCTGCATCGGCCTCAAGCGCTATTCCGATTTGGACGCGGAGGTCAAGCGCCTGTGGGTGGAGCCTGCCTTTCGGGGACAGCGTATCGCCTCGGCGCTGATGGAGCAGATCGAGGAAAAAGCCCGGGCGCTGGGCTATCGCCGCGTCATCTTGCAGACCCGGCCCATCATGACGGACGCCGTGGCGCTGTATACGAAGCGGGGCTATAAGCTGATTCCCAATTATCCGCCCTATGACAGGCTTGCGGGCGCTGTCTGCTACGCAAAACCGATCGCTCTGCCATGACAATACGATCTGTGGAGGAGTTTGTGCCCTATGGAAAAGTATCCTGCAATTCTTCACTACATTGAAGAGACCTACGCGCCGGAAGCGATCATTGTGTACGGCTCCTTTGCCGACGGAAGCGCGAACAAAAACAGCGATTTTGACGCGCTGGTGATTACCGATAGCATGAAGAAACATGACGCGTCGGTGATATGCGATACCGTTCTCGATGTCTGGGTATATCCGGCGGCGGTTTTCAGCGGGGAATATGATCCGAAGGAATTTCTCCAGGTTTTTGACGGACAGATCATTCAGGACAAAAAAGGAACAGCGGAAAAGCTGAAAGCAAAGGTCGATGCGTATATCCGTCAGCTTCCCCTCAAAACGGAAGAAGAGATCAGGCAGGAAGTGGACTGGTGTGAAAAGATGCTTTTGCGCACACAGCGCGGGGACGCGGAGGGCTTTTTCAGGTGGCACTGGCTTTTATATGACAGCCTGGAAATCTATGCCGATGTGAAGCGGCTCCGCTATTTCGGCCCGAAAAAAGCGCTCCGGCGGATGCAGCGGGAGGACGAAAAAGCGTTTCAGTATTATTCTGCGGCGCTGAAAGAGCTGAACGGACGCTGCCTCGCTGAATGGATCGCGTATCTGAAAACGCTGGTCAATCCGCCACAAAGATGAGCATTAATTTCTACTCAGCCTATCCCGAAAGAGGCGATAAAAAACGGCTTGCGAAGGGGATTGTCAAGGGGGCATCCCCTTGACTGTAATCCGCACCGGCGGCGTGTACGCCGGGAGGGGCCGAAGCGCCCGGAAAATATGCCCTTTGGCATATTTTCAGCGGAGGCCGGGCCGGAAGGCCCCGACCAGAAAATTTCAGGAGGG
>JAFSKN010000042.1 GCA_017448975.1 Clostridia bacterium | reverse complement strand
GAAGAGAAAACAACTTCCGCCTGCTGCGTCGGATTAAATGGAAGATTGAGGGCTTCTGGCCCACAGAAAGCCGGGAAAATCCCAGGGGGGGAAAGCTCGCTTTCCCACTGGGATTATTCCCCGGCTTTCCCCGGATGCTTTGCATCCGGGTTGGCGGCTTTCAGCCGCCGGGCCAGAAGCACAACGGCGTCAAGTAATATTAATGAGAGTCCAGGGAAATCATTTCCCTGGCGCGGGGTCTGGGGCCGCGGAGGCCCCAGCGTTCCCCTTGTTTCTTACTTAAAGTGCTCCTAAAACATCCTTTCGTTCAAGCCCGCATCAGGAATCGTCCCGCCCGCGCTTCCGTCTGCCTGCCCTCCCGCAGGGCGATTTTGCCGCCCACGATCACCCATTGCACCCCCTGGGCCGTTTGAATGGGGTTCAAATACGCGGCCCGTGGGGCGATGGCGGCGGGATCGAACACCGTCAGGTCGGCGGCCATTCCGGGGGCGATGCGGCCCCGGTCTCTGAGGCCGAAGGTGTCCGCCGGTTTGCTCGTGACCCTTCGCACGGCTTCCTCCAGGGGACAAATATGCTTTTCCCGCGCCAGACGCAAAAACTCCGCAATGGAGCCGTAAGACCGGGGATGGGGCAGGGAACCCACCTTCTTGGGATCATCGGGCAGGGCGTAGCCGTCCGAGCCGATGCACACCTCTTTTGAAAGGAAAAACAGCATATCTTTCTCACTCATAACGAAGAACACGCCCTTAGCCCGGGCTTTGGTGCGCTCCAATACGATGGCCGCCGCTTCCGCGTAATCCTGCGTATGCAGCATATCTTCCGCCACGAAGCGCAGGGTTTTGCCCACGATTTCAGGCCACAGGCCGCCCCCGTCGCTGAACAGGCAGGTTTCGGCCCGCTGGGCGTTAAAGTAATGGCTGCGGATGCCCTCCACCACCTCGCTCCGCCGGGGACCCGCCAGGAAACGAAGCAGCGCTTCTTCCCCGCCGTCCATGCTCCACCGGGGGCAGCGGATGGTCAGGCTTGTGGCCGAGGCGGTGTAGGGGTACACGTCCGCCGTGATGTTGATTCCTTCTTGCCGAAGTTTTTCTATATGTTCCCACACCTTTGGGGCCTGACCGTGGACGCTGTAATGATCGAGCTTTAAATGGGAAATATGAACATGTACGCCGGAAACGCCGGAAACGCCGGAAACGCCGGAAACGCCGGAAACGCGTCCCACCTGGGCCAATTCGTCGATGGCCTCAAAAATATGCAGCCCCTCGCTGCGCATATGGCAGGTGACGAGGCCCCCTGCTTCTTTCACGACAGCGCCCAGGGCGTTTAATTCCTCCTGCCCGGCGAAGCACCCCGGCGCGTATTCCAGGCCCAAGGACATGCCTAAGGCTCCGGCTTTCAAATCGCGGCGCAGCAGCTCCTGCATGCGTTCCATTTCCGCGGTCGTCGCCGGGCGGGCACTCTCCCCCACCACCGCTTCCCGCAGGCTGCCGTGGCCGCAAAGCATGGCCTGATTCACCGCCATGGCCCAGCCCCGATCATCAAAGGCCCGCAGAAAATCCGCGTAGGACGCAAAGCGCCGGGGATCGCCGTCCCCCTCCGGCATCGGAAAGGGGCTGTAGCCGCAGTTGCCGGAGATTTCGGTGGAAATGCCCTGGTATAGCTTGGACGCGCCGCTGCTATCCTTCATAAACATGGTGTCCGAATGGGCGTGAGCGTCAATGAACCCCGGCGCGCAGGTCAGCCCCTCCGCGTGGATTTCTTCCTTTGCCCGCAGGCCGGTACAATCGCCCACGGCTAAGATTTTTCCGTTCTGCACGGCAATATCGCCCCGGAAGCCGGGCCGTCCCGTGCCGTCGATCACCGCCGCCCCGCGAATGATCAAATCCGCTTCGCCCATGTTCATCCCTCCGCGTTTCGCAATTCTTTCCAATTATAGCATAGGAACAGGGATTTGAAAACTCCGCTCATGGAAATGAAAAAAGCGCCGCCGAAGCGACGCTGTATCGTTGGAATGTTTACTTGGCGCAGAATACTTCAATGGCTTCATGGACAAAGGCCGCCGTGCCCTCGCCGCCGTATCGGTCGATGTTCGCGGTCATATCCCCGCCCCCCGCGTACATCTGACCCAGCCCGGATAAAACCCGGTCGGAGCAGGCATAGAAATGTGCCGTGATAAAGTCTTGCAGCTTTTTCACCAGCTGCTGGGCCTTTTCGGAAGCCGGGCTTTCCTTTTTGATTTCGCCAAATTCGGTGAAAATCCCCATCATCCGCGCGTTCAGTTCCGCGTTGTCCGCCTGCGACCTGCCTTTTGCTTTCTGCTTGAATTCGCGGTATTCCGGGGTCGTTCCCCAGGCCGCTTTGGCCTGGGCGGCGTATTCGTCCAGCTTTTTCGTATCAAACGCTGAAAAATCCATATGCGGTTTCCCTCCTGTCAATTTAATGCCACGGGCGAGAGAAATCAGGTTTTCCAAATGCTCCTTCTTCATTTCCAGCAGCCTGATTTGCTGTTCAAGCGCCTTGCTCCGGTCAAAAGAAGGGCTTTGGATGATTCGTCTGATGTCCTTCAGGGGAAATTCCAGTTCACGGAACAGCAGGATCTGCTGCAGGGTTTCCAATGCCGTATCGTCATACAGCCGGTAACCCGCCTCGGTGTATTCCGCCGGACGCAGAAGGCCGATTTTGTCATAGTACTGCAGGGTGCGTATACTCACGCCTGTCAGCCCGCTTACCTGGTGTACCGTCATCATGGGGGTTCCCTCCTTCGTGGTGATCCTATCATAAACCATGACGCAACGTAAGAGTCAAGCCTTTATTTCAAAAAAATTTCTCTTCACCGTTGAAACCTGGGAATTTATTCCAAAGTGTGCTTGACAAGTGACAGATCGTTCTCTATAATGCAAAAACGAACAAGGCGCTAACCTAAATGAAAAAAGATGTGGAGACACACATGAAACTGACGCTTGCAAAAGATTTTGACGCGGTGAAAGCCGGATATTTGGATGTGATCGCCCGGACGCCGGACATCGGGCGGCATGCCCGGTGGGTTTACGGCCTGCATCCGTCGGATGAATTGCTTCAGGCCTATATCGCATCCGGCGAAATGTACGCGTATATGGACGGCGGCGTCCTCGCCGGGCTGGCGGCCATCGTCATGCATCAGGATCAGGATTACGAGGCGATTTCCTGGGCGGAAAGCCTTGCCGGCGATCAGGTGGCGACGCTGCATCTTTTCGCCGTATGCCCGGATTATCAGGGCAAAGGCGTGGGCGGCAACATGCTGGAAGCGGCCCTTGAAATCGCGAAAAAGAAAGAAAAAAAGGCCCTTCGGCTGGATGCGCTGAAATCCAACCTTCCGGCCCGGCGCATGTATGAAAAGGCCGGATTTTCCTACAGAGGAACCCAGGTTTTATTCGCGGGAAACACGGGATGGGTCGATTTTATGTACTATGAGAAAATGATTTAAGGAGGAAAAAACGTGGCAGTCAAAATGAGCGCGGAAGCGGAACAAATCATGCGGGAACGCTTCGGAAAAGACAGCGTGCTGGCGCTGGCGACGGAAGAAAACGGGATTCCTTCCGTGCGCTACGTCAACGCCTTTTATGAAAACGGCAGTTTTTATGTGATCACCTACGCGCTTTCCAACAAAATGAAGCAGATCGAAAAGAATCCCGCGGTGGGGATCGCCGGCGAATGGTTTACCGCCCATGGGAAAGGAATCAGCTTGGGCTTTTTCGGGAAAGCCGAAAACCGGGAAATCGCCGGGAGATTAAGAGAGGCTTTCGCGTCCTGGATTGATAACGGCCATACCAATTTACAGGATGAAAACACCGTCATCCTCCGCGTCGAATTAACGGACGGGCAGCTCCTTTCCCACGGAACGCGGCATGAGCTGCATAAGAAGATTTGAACCTGAGAATGCCGTGACAAGCCGTCTTGAATATGCAGTGACAATTGCCACGCTGAAAAAGTAAAAAAATGCTTGCCAACCCTTGCGCTCTGTGCTATAATCTTCTGGATCACGCATGCGGGCGGATTTGTTTGCCTGTGCCGGGAAACCGGTGGCAAGCAGAGATGAAACCCGCAGAGGATACAACAAAAACGAGGAGGAAACCCCAATGGCAGTCATCTCTATGAAGCACCTGCTGGAAGCCGGCGTACACTTCGGCCACCAGACCCGGCGCTGGAACCCCAAAATGGCCCCCTACATCTTCACCGAGCGCAACGGCATCTACATCATCGACCTGCAGAAGACCGTTCGCAAGATCGATGAAGCCTACATGTTCGTTCGCAATCTGGCCATGGAAGGCAAGACCATCCTGTTCGTGGGCACCAAGAAGCAGGCCCAGGAAAGCATCGAAAGCGAAGCCAAGCGCTGCAGCATGTACTATGTGAACAACCGCTGGCTGGGCGGCATGCTGACCAACTTCCGCACCATCCGCACCCGCGTGGAACGCCTGAACGCCATCGACAAGATGGAACAGAGCGGCCAGTTCGACGTGCTGCCCAAGAAGGAAGTTATCAAGCTGCAGCATGAGCGCGAAAAGCTGGAAGCCAACCTTGGCGGTATCCGCGAAATGAAGAAGCTGCCCGGCGCGCTGTTCGTGGTCGACCCCCGCAAAGAGCACATCGCCATCGCCGAAGCCCGCACCTTAGGCATTCCGATCGTGGCCATCGTGGACACCAACTGCGACCCCGACGAAGTGGACTACGTGATCCCCGGCAACGACGACGCCATCCGCGCTGTCAAGCTGATCGCCGGCAAGCTGGCCGACGCCGTGCTGGAAGGCAAGCAGGGCGAGCAGAGCGAGCCCGAAGCCGAAAAGGCCGATGACGCCGAATAAGCCGAATTTTGATATTTACTGATTTTAAAGGAGGTCATTCCCATGGCTGAAATTACTGCCGCAATGGTGAAGGAACTGCGTGAACGCACCCAGGCCGGTATGATGGACTGCAAAAAGGCCCTGGTTGAAAAGAACGGCGATATGGACGAGGCCGTTGCCTATCTGCGCGAAAAGGGCCTGGCCGCCGCCGCCAAGAAGGCCGGCCGCGTGGCCGCCGAAGGCGCCGTGGAAAGCTACATCCACATGGGCGGCAAAATCGGCGTGCTGGTTGAAGTGAACTGCGAAACCGACTTCGTGGCCAAGACCGATGCTTTCAAGGAACTGTGCCATGACATCGCCCTGCAGATCGCCGCTTCCAACCCCCTGTACATCAACAAGGAAGACGTGCCCCAGGAAGCTCTGGACAAGGAAAAGGAAATCCTGCGCGCCCAGGCCCTGAACGAAGGCAAGCCCGAAAAAATCGTGGACCGCATGGTGGAAGGCCGCATCGAAAAGTATTACAAAGAAAACTGCCTGATGGAACAGGCTTTCGTCAAGAATCCTGACATCACCATCGCCACCCGCGTGAACGAAGCCACCCTGGCTTCCGGCGAAAAGATCTCCATCCGCCGTTTCACCCGCTACGAGTGCGGCGAAGGCATCGAAAAGAAAGAAAGCAACCTGGCGGACGAAATCGCCGCGATGACCAAGAAGTAATTCATATTCAAAAAAAGGGACGGCTCCTGCCGTTCCTTTTTTAAAAGTGGAAATTGAAAAGTGGAAAGCGGAAAACTGAATTGTTTGCACATTGCCCGGCGGCAGTTATCGCAGACGATATAAAAATTCCACTTTTCACTTTTCGCTTTTAACTGAACCGATACAGGGAGGCAATGATGATGAACCTTGAATATAAGCGCGTGCTGCTCAAGCTCAGCGGAGAAATGTTAGGCGAAAATGGACGGCTGTTCGATCACGGCATCATCGACCACGTTGCCCAGGTGCTGGTGGAAATCGTACGGAAGACCCAACTGGGCGTGGTCATCGGTGCCGGCAACATCTGGCGGGGCCGCAGCGGCGGACAGATGGACCGGGTGACCGCCGATCAGATGGGCATGCTGGGCACCGTCATCAACTGCTTGGCCATGCGGGACGCCGTGCAGCGCGCGGGCGGCAAGGCTGTGGTGATGAGCGCCATCGAAATGCCCCGGGTGTGCGAGGTGTTCAACGCCGAAAAGGCCCGGACCTACATGGAACAGGGCTATGTGACCCTCTTCGCGGGCGGCAGCGGCAATCCCTTCTTCTCCACCGACACCGCCGTGGTGCTTCGCGCCGTGGAAGTGGGCGCGGACGCCATTCTGCTGGCCAAGAATATTGACGGCGTCTACACCGCCGATCCCAAGAAGGACCCCACCGCCACCCTCATCCGGGAGATCTCCTACGAAAAGGCCCAGGAACTGCGCCTGAAAGTCATGGATGCCGCCGCCTTCGCCCTCTGCGCCGAAAACAAGGTGCCCATCGTGCGGGTGTTCGGCCTGTTCGAGCCGGAAAGCATCCTGAAAGTCCTGGACGGCGACGATATGGGTACCGTGCTGCGGCCGGAGAACTAACTTCAATTCTTCTGGGGGAAACCGCTCTTTGGAGGTCAAAGAACGGTTTCCCCCAGGCCTCTTTCCAAGAAAGCCATAAAGAAAAACCTGCGATTTCATTATTCGCAAGCTTTTTTCGTTTCACATCTTTTGGCAGAACAGCCCGTGCCGGTTGCAGTAATAATACAGCTTGCCGTTCCGGCTGCGGGGGAAGAAGCGCGCCTCGGCGTTTCCCTCCGGGTACAGGGCTTTCATTTCAAACCGATCCATGGTCACGTAGGCGATAAAGGAAATAAAGTGGGTTTTGCTCATTTCGTGGGGAATGGAAACAAAGTATTCGTTCTCCACCTTTTCCACAATCGCCCTATGTTCCCCGTCCGGCTCCTCCGCCTCCAGCGGGGGCAGCGCGATGCCGCAGCAGGAAATCACGCTGTCACCCTTGGCAAACATCACGTTTCCGCACACGGGGCACACATACAGCCGGGAGCGCAGCAGATTGCTGGCCCGGTTGCCGTTCACGATCACCTGGCCGGATAAAAGCTCCGGCACCGATACGTGCAGCGCCGCCGCCAGCGGCTCCAGCAGGGACAGGTCGGGGAAGCCCCGCCCCGTTTCCCACTTGGAAACGGCCTTATCCGTAATGCACAGCTTCGCCGCCAAATCCGCCTGGGTCATGCCCTGCTTTTCCCGCAGGGCCTTGATGGTCGTACCTGTTACATAATGATCCATCATGCATCACCTCTTTCGGGGTACAGCATAACAGACTTTCAGAATGTTGGCAACCTACGCTTCGTGGAGTACAATACAGAGTGGAGAGTTGAGAGTGGAGATTTATTGGGTCGATCAAATAGGTTTTTTGTGACATTATATGATCTCAACTCTCCACTCTTCACTCTGGCTTACACCGCCTGCGCCCTCAGCTTATACCCCTGCCGGTACACAGTTTCAATAGAAGAAAAGCCCAGCTTTTTCCGCAGGCGCTGGATATGCACGTCCACCGTGCGGGTCTCCCCCGGGGAAACGTACCCCCAGGCTTGCCGCAGCAGCTCTGTCCGGGACACAGGCCGGTCGATATTCTGGGCCAATTCCTGTAAAAGCGAAAATTCCTGTTGGGTCAGTTCGCAGGGCGCGCCGTCCACATACACCGTCTTTTCATCCTCGTCGATGGCCAGCAGGGTGGGGCTGTCTTCC
Organism: Clostridia bacterium; assembly: GCA_017448975.1. Taxonomy (GTDB): domain Bacteria; phylum Bacillota; class Clostridia; order Christensenellales; family Aristaeellaceae; genus RUG563. Next base: position 15,761 of record JAFSKN010000042.1, on the reverse strand, counting down.
TGCAGATTAATCGAAAGCTTGGTGCTCATTTCATCCTCACCTCATCCATATAGACGAATGAAAAGGGCCGTTTGTTCCACGATTGCGAAAAAAATTACACGGCTCGGCAAAAACGGACCCATTGATTGATTGACGCGCGTTGCGGAATATGCGATAATAGATACAGAAATGCGCTCGTAAGGAGGTTTCCCTCATGTTTGACGTTGTGGCCTTAGGCGAGGTGCTGATCGATTTCGCCCCCAAATCCAAAGACGCGGCAGGCTATCCCACCTTGGCCGCCAATCCCGGCGGCGCGCCGGGCAATTTTCTGGCGGCGCTGAATAAATACGGGTGCAAAACCGCTATGATCGCCAAAGTGGGAAACGATATGTTCGGTTCCCTGCTGATCCGCACGCTGAAAAACGCGGGCATTGATACCCAGAGCGTCCGGGTGGACTCCAGCGTGTTTACCACCCTGGCCTTTGTTTCCCTGGACGCCAGCGGCAACCGGGATTTCAGCTTTGCCCGCAAGCCCGGGGCCGACACCTGCTTAACGCCCGACGAAGTGGACGAAGGGCTGATTGCCTCCGCAAAGGTGTTCCATTTCGGCACCCTGTCCCTGACCGACGAGCCCGCCGCGTCCGCCACCCGAAAAGCTGTGGAGCTGGCAAAGGCCCACGGACTGCTTATCAGTCTGGATCCCAATCTGCGCAAGCCCCTGTGGAGCAGCGAAGAAAACGCCAAGGAAGCCATGGAATGGAGCCTCCGACAGGCCGATATCGTGAAGATCAGCGATGAAGAAATCAAGTGGCTGTGGAGCCTGAACCCGGAGGAAGGGGCGCAGAAGCTGCTGAAGGAATACGGCGTTTCCCTGGTATACGCCACCTTGGGCCCCAAGGGCTGCCACGCCGCCGCCCGGAACGCCGCCGTCACGGTGCCCAGCCCCTCCGGCATCCACGTGGTGGATACTACCGGCGCGGGGGACATTTTCGGCGGCAGCGCCATGAGCCGGTTCCTGGAATGCGGCAAAGCCCCGGATGATCTGACGGAAGAAGACCTGCGCGGTATCGTGCGCTTCGCCTGCACCGCCGCCAGCCTGTCCACCCAAACCCACGGCGGCATTTCCAGCGTGCCGGAAAAGGAAAGCGTGCTCGCCAAGATGGCGGAAAACGCTTGACAAAGCTGTTTTAGCGTGGAGAGTTGAGCGCGGAGCGTTGAGTTTTTATATAGTCAGTCAATATTTGTTTCCCGTGCTAAATACCATTCATCTCACTCCCAACGCTCAACTCTTTGCTTTCCATTCTCCACACTGATTTTACATTTCCTGTTCTTTTCGGTAGGAAACTGTGCGGGGCAAGCATTGCCACAGCCCCCTTTTTCCCCTATAATGCAGTCGCGCGGGGCCAAACGAAATTCTTTTCACTTCCCGCGCCTATGGAGGAAATATGAGCAGAGCAGAAGCCATTTCACAGTATGCCGAAGCCCAAAAAAAAGCAAAAAAGTATTACAACGCCTGCGTCGCCAAGGGCATATCGCCCTATCCCCAAGTGCTGAATGAAATCATTGACGAAACCGCCGCCACCAACCCCGTGAAGGTGGGGCTGGTGGATATTCCCACGGACCGGATCGTGGGCACCTGGACGGACGGGCGCAAGGCCGCGTTCGCGGGCAATTTTATGCCGCTGCTGGATGAAGGAACCGAATTTGGCAGCAAATGGGTGAACCTGTGCGAAGCCCATTTGGGCGAAGGCGGCATTACCGACCCCATCACCTGCATCGAATACTTAGGCAATTTCTACGTACAGGAAGGGCACAAGCGGGTGAGCGTGCTGAAAAGCTACGATTCACCCAGCATCCCCGGCATCGTCACCCGCATGGTGCCCGCCCTGTCGGATGATCCGAAAATTCAGCTTTACTACGAGTTTCTGAAATTTTATAAGGTCAGCAAAACCTACCTGGCCACCTTCTCCCTTCCCGGCTCCTACGCCCGGCTGCAGGCCGCCCTGGGCTTTCAGCCCGACCAGGAATGGACGGAGGACGACCGGCGGGGCTTCAGCAGCGATTTCCGCCGCTTTTCCGCCGCTTTCGATCAATTGAATACCGAAAAGCTGCCCCTGACAGCGGGGGACGCGCTGCTGGTTTACATTCAGGTGCACCCCTTCGCGGAGCTCAAAAAGATGACCAGCGACGAGATCCGCCAAAGCCTCAGCGCCCTGTGGCCCGATATCCGCCTGCTTTCCGAGGGCGAACCGCTGTCGGTGAGCACCGAACCGGAGGAAAAGGAAAAGGGCCTGCTGAACCGCATCTTAGGCGGGCCCCGGCTGCATATCGCGTTCCTGTACGATTTCGATCCCCAGAAAAGCGCGTGGGCGGCAGCCCATGCCCAGGGGCAGAAGCATTTGGAGGAAAAATTCGGTTCCTCCATCCAGGTCAGCACCTATCTGTGCGGCGAGGAGGACCCCGCGGCGGTGATCGAAAAGGCCGTGGCCCAGGGCGTCAACGTAGTGTTCGCCACCTCCCCCACCCTGATGGACGCCTGCCGCCTGGCCGCCGCCGAGCACAAGAACATCGCCGTGTTCAACTGCTCCCTGTCCATGCCCTACGCGGGGGTGCGCAGCTATTACAGCCGCATTTACGAGGGCAAATTCATTACCGGCGCCATCGCCGGGGCCATGGCCCGGGACGACCGCATCGGCTATGTGGCCAGCTATCCCATCATGGGCGTTACCGCCGCCATCAACGCCTTCGCCCTGGGCGCGCGCATGACCAACCCCCGGGCAAAAATCGTGCTGAAATGGAGCTGCGTGCCCGGCAACCCCATCCTGGAATTCAAAAACGAGGGCATTACCGTGATTTCCAACCGGGACGAGGATGGCAGCAATACCAACCTGACCTGGGATTTGGGCACCTACATGGTGAAGCCCGAGGGCGGCTTGCAGTCCCTGGCCGCGCCCCACTGGAACTGGGGCAGCTACTACGAAAAAACGGTGCAAAGCCTGCTCAACGGCGGTGTGGAAGCCCTGCGGGACAGCAAGCACGCCGTGAACGACTGGTGGGGCATCAGCACGGGCGTGGTGAACGTGGAAATGGACGAAAGCCTGCCCGAAGGCGTGAAGCTGCTGGCCCGCATCCTGAAAAACGGCATTGTAAACGAAGAAATCGACCCCTTCCTGACCCCCATCAAGGATCAGCAGGGCAACGTGATCAGCGACGGCACCCGTTCTTTCGCCCCGGAGGAACTGATGCGCATGGATTGGCTGAATGACAACATCGAAGGCAGCATCCCCGGCTTTGACGCCCTGTTGCCCCGTTCCCAAAACTTGGTGCGCCTGCTGGGCATTTACCGCCAGAATATACCGCCGAAAACGGAGGAAGCCGCCCTATGAAGCTGCTGCTGGTTGCGGACGAGGAAAGCCCCTTTTTATGGGATTATTACCAGCCCGGAAAGCTGGCCGGGATCGACCTGATCCTTTCCTGCGGCGATTTGAAGCAGGAATACCTGGAGTTCCTGGTCACCATGGCCAACAAGCCCCTGTATTACGTGCACGGCAACCACGATAAGGGGTATGAGAACTTTCCTCCCGAGGGCTGCGAATGCTTAGACGATGAGCTGATCACCGTGAACGGCCTGCGCATCCTGGGCTTGGGCGGCTGCGTCCGGTACAATTTAGGGCCGTTCCAGTACACCGAGCAGGAAATGGACCGGCGCATCAAGCGGCTGAAACGCAAGCTGCGCAAGGCGGGGGGCGTGGATATCGTCATCGCCCATGCCCCGCCCAAGGGCTACGGCGACGCGCCGGACAATGCCCACCGGGGCTTCGCCTGCTTCCTGCCGCTGATGGATGAATTTCATCCCCAATACCTGGTGCACGGCCACGTCCACCAAAGCTACGGCCACAACATTCCCCGGCGGCTCCAGTACGGCGATACCACGGTGTTCAACGCCGTGGGATGGCACGTGCTGGAGGTGGAGCCCGGCCCCTCCGTCCCGATCAGCAGAAGCATTTTCCCCTGGAAAAAGAAGGCGCGGTATGATATAATCAACCGGACCAACACGGAACAATCCCTTTGAACAGCCCTTTCCGAAAAACAAAGAGAGGTAAAAAACGCATGCTGGATCCGACCATTTACAAAGACTGGCAAATCGCCGAGGACGCTGAAAAATCCCTGCCGTCCGTGGAGGACTTCCGGAAAAAGATGGGCCTGGAGCCCGACGAAATCATTCCCTACGGCCGCACGCCCAAGCTGGATTTCATCAAGATCATGAACCGGCTGAAAGATAAGCCCGACGGGAAATACATCGAAGTGACCGCCATCACCCCCACCCCCCTGGGCGAGGGCAAATCCACTACGTCCTTGGGCCTGATCGAGGGCCTGGGCAAACTGGGCAAAAACGTGGGCGGATGCCTGCGCCAGCCCTCCGGCGGCCCCACCATGAACGTGAAGGGCTCCGCGGCGGGCGGCGGCAACGCTCTGCTGATCCCCATGACGGAATTTTCCCTGGGCCTGACGGGCGACATCAACGACATCATGAACGCCCATAACTTAGCCATGGCGGCGCTCAACGCCCGCATGCAGCACGAGCGCAATTACGACGACGACCGGCTTGCCTCCATCGGCATCAAACGCCTTGACATCGACCCGGAGCGGGTGGAATGGAGCTTCGTGCTGGATTTCTGCTGCCAGGCCCTGCGCAAAATGGAAATCGGCTTGGGCGAAGGCAAAATGGACGGCTACCGCATGACCACCAAGGCCAACATCGCCGTTTCCTCCGAGCTCATGGCCATTTTGGCTGTGGCCCGGGATTTGAAAGATCTGCGGGAGCGCATCGGCAAGATCGTGCTGGCCTACGATAAAAAGGGCAACCCCGTCACCACGGAGGACCTGGAAGTGGCCGGGGCCATGACCGCCTGGATGCGCAATACCATCAACCCCACCCTGTGCTACACGGTGGAGCATCAGCCCTGCCTGGTGCACGCCGGCCCCTTCGCCAACATTGCCATCGGCCAAAGCTCGGTGATCGGCGACCGGGTGGGCTTAAAGCTGTTTGATTACCACGTGACCGAGTCCGGCTTCGCGGCCGACATCGGCTTTGAAAAGTTCTGGAACGTGAAATGCAGGCTGTCGGGCTTAAAACCCGACTGCTCCGTGCTGGTAGCCACCATCCGCGCCCTGAAAATGCACGGCGGCGGCCCCGAAGTGGTGCCCGGGCGGCCCCTGCCCGACGCCTACACCCAGGAAAACCTGGAGCTGCTGGAAAAGGGCTGCGAAAACCTGTTCCATCACGTCAGGAACGTGAAGAAATCCGGCATCACCCCCGTGGTGTGCATCAACAAATTCTATACGGACACCGACGCGGAAATTGCCCTGATCCGCAAGCTGTGCGCCGAAAACGGCGTGCGCTGCGCCCTTTCCGAGCACTGGCAGTACGGCGGCGAGGGCGCGCGGGAGCTGGCCCAGGCCGTGGTGGAAGCCTGCGAGGAAGAAACGGTCTTTAAGCCCCTCTATGATCTGGACACCCCCCTGCGGCAGCGGGTGGAGCTGATTGCCCGGGAAGTGTACGGCGCGGACGGCGTGGACTGGTCGCCCCTGGCGATTGAAAAGGCGGAGCGGTTTGAAAGCGATCCCAAGTACGCCGATTACTGCACCATGATGGTGAAAACCCACCTGTCCCTGAGCCATGATCCCAAGCTGAAGGGCGTGCCCAAGGGCTGGCGGCTCCCGGTGCGCGATATTTTGGAGTACGGCGGCGCGAAATTCCTTTGCCCCATGGCGGGAGCCATCAGCATGATGCCCGGAACGGGCAGCAACCCCGCCTACCGGCGCGTGGACGTGGACACGGAAACCGGCAACGTGCTGGGGCTGTTCTGAAGGATTTCTGGGGGAAACCGCTCTTTCAGGGTGAAAGAGCGGTTTCCCCCAGGCCCCTTTCCGAGAAAGCCGCCTGGGTATTTAAAGATATGCTGTTCCGTGCGAATTATCGCATATGCGTGACCAAGTAAAACAATGCAGCAAGAGCTGCGGAAAGAAGGCAAGTTATGCGTGTAGTCATTCAGGAAAATTACGAAAAGATGTGTCTGTGGGCGGCTCACTATATCGCCGGAAAGATCAAGGCCAGCAAGAAAACGCCCTTTGTGCTGGGCCTTCCCACCGGTTCCTCCCCCATCGGGGTGTACAGGGAACTGGCGCGGATGAACCAGGCCGGGGAACTGTCCTTCGCCAACGTGGTCACCTTCAACATGGACGAATACATCGGCCTGCCCCACGAGCATGACCAGAGCTACTGGTATTTCATGCACGACAATTTCTTCAATCATCTGGTGGACATGAAGCCGGAAAACATCAATATCCTCAACGGCATGGCCGAGGACCCCGAAAAGGAATGTGCCCGGTATGAGGAAAAAATCGCCTCCTACGGCGGCATCGACCTGTTCATGGGCGGCATCGGCGTAGACGGCCATATCGCCTTCAACGAGCCCTTCACCAGCCTTTCTTCCCGCACGGGCGTCAGGACCCTGACCACGGACACCCGCATCGTAAACAGCCGCTTCTTCGGCAACGACCCGGAAGCCGTGCCCAGCCAGGCCGTTTCCGTGGGCGTAGGCACCGTGATGGATTCCAAGGAAGTGCTGATCCTGATCAACGGCCACAACAAAGCCCGCGCCCTGGCCGCCACCGTGGAAGGCGGCGTGAGCCAGAAGTGGACCTGCTCCGCCCTGCAAATGCACAACGCCGCCATTATCGCCTGCGACGAAGCCGCCTGCGGCGAACTGACCGTGGACGCCTATAAATACTTCCTGGACATTGAACGGAAGGAAAGGCTGTAATCCCGGCAAACGGTTGCGTCCATCGGGGACGCTTGACGATGATACAGTGAAACGGAAAATGTTCTTATGAAGAAATCCATCCTGCTCCTGGTTTTGGCGATCCTGCTGTCGTTTTGCGTCCCAAACGCGCTGGCCGACCCCGAGGACTATCAAGGCCAGACCCTGCCTGACTTCACGGTAATCAAGTATGACGGCGCCACCTTCACCCTTTCTGAATCCCTGAAAACGCATGAGCTGGTTCTGATCAATTTCTGGGCCACCTGGTACGGCCCGTGCCGCCAGGAGTTTCCCTATCTGGAGCAAGCCTGGAAGCAGTATGGCGACCGCGTGGATGTGATTGCGCTCAGCATCGAATCCCAGGACACGCCCAATGTTTTGCGTCGTTTCGCGCAAGAAAACAGCCTTACCTTTTCCCTTGCACGCGATGACGCGGAGCTCTTTTATATGATGGACGGCAGCCTGATCCCTACGACGCTGATCGTGGACAAAGACAGGACCGTGCTCCATGTTGAAATCGGTTCACAGCCATCCGCGGAAGCCTTCACCAGCCTGTTTGATTCACTGCTGGGCAGCAATGATGCCGTAAGCGCGGCGCCCTCGGCAACCCAGCGGATACGCATCAATAACGGCAGCAACCCCAACGTGCGCAGCCAGCCCAATGCCAACAGCAGGAAGCTGGGCACCGCTCAGTCCGGACGGACCTATGAATTGCTGGACGAGCAAAACAACTGGTACAAGATTCGGCTGGAGAACGGGATCGAAGGCTGGATTTCCATGAAGATGGCAACGATCGTGCGTTGATGAAAGCGAATAAAAAGAGCGCCCGCTTCCGGCCGGCAGTCGGATGGCGGGCGCTTTTTTACGCGTTTCCCGTTTGTTATTTTGTTTCAAGATAGATACGGTCCACCCGTTTGCTGATGCCGCAAACCACCTCATATCCGATGGTGCCATAGACGTGCGCCAGTTCGTCCGCGGTGATCGTTTCATTCCCGCTTTTGCCGATCAGCACGACTTCCGAACCCATATGCACGTCGGGAATATCCGTCACGTCCAGCATCATCTGATCCATGCACACGCGCCCCACCACAGGCGCTTTCCGCCCGTTGATCAGGGCCCAGCCCCTGCCGGACAGCAGCCTGCTGTAGCCGTCGGCGTATCCGGTGGGCACGGTGGCGACGGTCATGGGCCGCTGCACCGTGAAGCTCCTGCCGTAGCCGATGGTATCCCCCGGCTTCACGCCCTTTACCATGCTGACGACGGTTTTCCAGCTCAAAGCCGGTTCAATGCCCGCGGGCAGCGTGTTGGCGTAATCGGGCTTTAAGCCGTACAGGATGATCCCCAGCCTGGCGAAGCAGGAAACGTCGGAGCGGTGCCACAAGCCGCCCGCCGAATTCATGCAGTGACAGCAGGGCAGCTGAAGGTCGGCAACCCGGTTCACGACCTCTTCAAAAAGGGCGATCTGCTTTTCCGTGAACGCCTGCTGTTCGGGAGTGTCCGCCACGCACAGATGGGTGAAAAGGCCGTCCAGCCGGAGCTTTCCGGCGTATTTCCGGATGATCCGCTCGCATGCCGCCGGATCATCGGCGTTCAGCCCGATCCGGCGCATGCCGGTGTCAAGGGCAAACTGGCACTTGCCCTGAAAGCCCGTTTCCGCCAGCGCTTGGGCGTATTCCTCCGAAAGCAGGGCTTGGGTGATGTCGTATCGGGCCAAATCCTCCGCCCTGTCGATGGGCGTGTAGCCCAGGATCAAAACCTGGCCTTCCACGCCCGCGTTTCGGATATGAATGGCCTCGTCGATGTTGGACACGGCAAAATGACGGACGCCGTGATCGAACAGCTTTTTCGCCACCGTTCTGTCCCCGTGCCCGTAAGCGTCCGCCTTGACGACCGCCATGACCTGCATATGCTCCGGCAGGGCGGCGCTGTATCCATCCAGATTGCGCAGGATCGCTCCCAAATCAATTTCGACCCACGAGCGGCCCGTTGAAACCGCATTGCTCATTCCTGCTCACTTCTATCTTCGCGTTATGCTCCGCGCTCTTCGCGCGAAAAAACAGAAAAGCCAGCGGCAGCAGCCTGCCCCGGCTTATCCTCTTTGGTGCGGCCTTTGCCCGCCTTAAAACCCGGTCAGCGGCTTTCGTTTCCCTGATAATATTCCCTGTACCACCGGGCGAAAGCCCGCAGCCCCTCCCGGATGCCGATAGCGGGCCGAAAACCGTAATCCCGTTCCAATCCGGTACTGTCGGCGTAGGTCACCGGCACGTCGCCGGGCTGCATGGGCACCAGCTTTTTGTGGCTGTCAAAATCGTAATCCGCAGGCAGTACCCCGGCGGAAACCAGTTCTTCCTGCAAGGTCCGGATATAATCCAGCAGGTTTTCCGGCGTACCGCCGCCGATGTTGTACACCGCGTAAGGGGGCAGCGGCAATCCGTCCTCGCCGGTCTGCTTTTCCGGCGCGCCCTGCATCACCCGCAGCACACCTTCCACGATGTCGTCCACATAGGTGAAATCCCGCCTGCAGTTGCCGTAATTGAAGATGGAAATGGTTTCGCCCTTCACCAGCTTCTGGGTGGCGCTGAAATAGAACATATCGGGCCGCCCCGCCGGGCCGTACACCGTAAAGAACCGCAGGCCGGTGCAGGGGATATTGTACAGCTTGGCATAGCTGTGGGCCAGCAGCTCGTTGCTCTTCTTGGTGGCGGCGTAGAGGGAAACCGGATTATCCACTTTATCATCGGTGCTGAACGGCACCTTCTTGTTGCCGCCGTACACGCTGCTGCTGGAGGCGTACACCAGATGCTCCACGGGATCGTGGCGGCAGGCTTCCAGGATGTTATAAAAACCGATCAGGTTGCTTTCGATGTACACGTCCGGGTGGTCGATGGAATAGCGCACCCCGGCCTGGGCCGCCAAATTCACCACGACGGCGGGCCGGTATTCCGCAAACGTTTTGTCCACCAGCGCTTTATCCGCGATGCTGCCGCGAATGAACACATGCTTGACCTTGCTGTTTTTGGCGGCTTCTTCGATCAGGCCCAAGCGGTATTCTTTCAGCTTCGGGTCGTAATAATCATTCATGTTGTCGAAGCTGATCACCGTGCCGCCGTTCATTTCCTTCAGCAGCCGCAGTACCAGGTTGGCCCCGATGAAGCCGGGCGAACCTGTTACCAGGATGGTCTTTCCGTTCAGATCAACAGGCTGCTTCATTGGAAATCGCTCCCATCTTTCTTCAATTATCAGCTGTTTTAAAGAACGCTTTTAAGCGATTTTCGCTTTTTCCCCGGCGTCCTCCGGGTGATAGGTGGACACCATTTTTTCTACCCGTTCCCGGATATCCGCCTTGTTGGAATATGCGGACAGCATGAGCTGTTCCAGCGATGCCAGGAATTTTTCCGTATCGAAGGGGATGGGCTTGCCGATATAGATCAGGTCGTTTTCCGTTTTCTGGATGCCTTCCTCCGCCATCAGCTTTTCTTCGTACAGCTTTTCACCGGGGCGCAGGCCGGTATACTCGATCTTGATGTCCACATCCGGCACGTAGCCCGACAGCCGGATCAGGTTCCGGGCCAGGGTGTCGATCTTTACCGGGCTGCCCATGTCCAGCACGAAGATTTCCCCGCCCTTTGCGTTGGTCCCCGCCAACAGCACCAGGCTGACCGCCTCCGGAATGGTCATAAAGTAACGGATGATGTCCGGATGCGTCACGGTGATCGGGCCGCCCTTTTCGATCTGCTTGCGGAAAATGGGAACCACCGAACCGTTGCTGCCCAAAACATTGCCGAAGCGCACGGCAACAAATTCGGTTTTGATCTGCCGGTAAACGGAACCCGTTCCGTCCTTATCCGCGTTTTCCATTCCTTCATGGGTAAACAGCTGGGGCATGCTGCCGGCTCTGCCCGCTTTGATCATGGCGTCGAAGCTCTGGATGATCATTTCGCACAGCCGCTTGCTGGCCCCCATGATATTGGTGGGGTTCACCGCCTTGTCCGTGCTGATCAGCACGAACCGGCGGCAGCCGTGGATCATGGCGGCGTAGGCTGTTTTATACGTGCCGATGGCGTTGTTCTTGATCGCTTCGCAGGGAGAGGTTTCCATCAGGGGCACGTGCTTATGCGCGGCGGCGTGATACACCACCTCGGGCCGGTAAGTCTTGAACACATCGAAGATCCTGCGGCTGTCGCGCACGGAAGCAATCAGCGTCACCAAATTCAGATCGGGATATTTTTCCTTCAGTTCCAATTGGATATCGTAAGCATTGTTCTCATAAATATCCAGAATGATCAACTGCTTGGGCTCGTGCGCGGCGATCTGGCGGCACAGCTCGGAACCGATGGATCCGCCGCCGCCCGTGACCATGACCACCTTGCCGTTCAGAAATGCAAACACATCCGTCAGATCCGGTTTGATAGGCGGGCGGCCCAATAAGTCCTCGATGGACACTTTTTTCATAGCTTCCACGGTCACCTCGCCGTTGGCCAATTGATACATGCCGGGCAGCTGCATCAGTTCGCAGTCGGTAGCGCTGCAAATATTCAGCAGATCCCGTTTCTGTTCCGGCGTGGCGCTGGGGATCGCCAAATAGATTTTATCGATCTTATACTTTTCCACGCTTGCCAGTATTTCATTCCTGCCGCCAACCACCGTCACCCCTTCGATTTCCCGGCCCCAGGTGTTTTTATCATCGTCGATCAGGCAAACGGGGCGGGCGGAAATCTCCTTGGCCTCGATCATATCGCGCAGCAGCATCTGCCCGGCGGCGCCCGCGCCGATAATCATCACGCGAGGGGCCCCGTCATCCACATGCCGCTTCATGTACAGCAGCCTTGCGAACCGGTAGCCAAACCGGGCGGCAATCATGAAAAAGGTCTGGAAAGCCAGGCCTAATATATAGTAGGTAATGGGCATCCTGCCCGCCAGCGCCCGCATCAGAACAAGGTTCACCACGCCGGAAATGAAGGAGGCCATCACCACGCGGAACAGCTCCACGTAGCTGGCGAAGCGCCAAATCGCCCGATACAGCTTGAACGCCCAAAAAATCCCTATGCTGACTGCCACATGGATCAGATAATACTGCATAAAGGGATTCAGATATTGTTCCGGGATCCTGGAAAAAACGCAGTCGAAACGGATCCACAGAGCAAGGAAATAAGAACCGGCAACGACTGCCATATCATATATATTCAGCAGTATGGCCATCTTGATCCAATTGCTGATATGAAAATCAATCTTTTTTCCCTTCATTCCTCTACCCCATCCTAAGTAAGATTCTCCCGTCTTTGAACAGGAAAAACCGCATACAAGCATCCGTATGCAGATTAATTTTACCATGCCGGCATGGGCTTGTCAATCCGTTCGGACATGTCTTTCTTCTTTCTTTACCATTCTGTCAATACTTTATTTCCATTTTCTTCTTGTTTTTGATCCTGCGCATGGACAAACACGCTTTTTTATATTATAATTTGGTTATACGATCAGCGCGCCCTCCGGTCAGGCGCCCGTATTCCGCACAGACGGACGAAAAGGAGGAAAAAATATGCAGTATGTACCTTTTGGCAAGCACGGCTTTGACGTTTCCCGGTTAGGCTTCGGCTGTATGCGCCTGCCCACGAAAACGGAAGGCGACAAGCAGGCGGTGGATCAGGAAGCCGCCATCACCCTGATCCGCCGGGGCATCGACGGCGGCATTACCTACGTGGACACCGCCTATCCCTACCACGGCGGGGAAAGCGAAATCGTGGTGGGAAAAGCCCTGAAAAACGGCTACCGTGAACGGGTGACCCTGACCACCAAGCTGCCCATCTGGGCGGTAAACGAAGAAAAGGATATGAACCGCCTGCTGGACGAGCAGCTGAAAAAGCTGGACGTGCCCTATGTGGATTTTTACCTGCTCCACGCCATGAACAATGAGCGCATGGACAAAATGATCGCCTTCCATTATCAGGATTTTTTGAACCAGGCTGTCCGGGACGGCCGCATCAAGCGGCCCGGCTTTTCCTTCCACGACGGCAAGGAAGCCTTCCTGCGCATCCTGCGCGATTACGACAAATGGGGCATGGCGCAAATTCAGTTCAATTATCTGGACGATCAGGAACAGGCCACGGTGGACGGCTTAAAAGAAGCCGGAAAAATGGGCATCCCCATCGTGGTCATGGAACCCCTGCGGGGCGGCGCTCTTGCCAATCCGCCGAAGAACGTGCGGGAGCTGATGGATAATAATCCCCGCAAGCGCAGCGCCGTGGAATGGGCTTTCGCCTATATCGCCGATTATCCCGAGGTGGCCACCATTTTAAGCGGCATGAGCAGCGTGCAGCAATTGGACGATAACCTGCGCGTTTTCGATACCCTCACCGTGGGCGGCATGACCGACGCCGACCGGCAGTTCGCCAAGGAACTCAAGCAGGCCTATCTTTCCCGCATGCCCGTGAAATGCACTGCCTGCCAGTACTGCCAGCCCTGCCCCCAGAACGTGCACATCCCCGATATTTTCCAGGCGTACAACAGCGGGAAAATGTTCGACAATATGGGGCATTTCCAATGGCGCTATCGGGAAATGGCGGAAAAGGGCTTCGACGCCTCCCAGTGCGTCCAGTGCGGCGCCTGCGAAGCCGCCTGCCCCCAGCACCTGTCCATTATCGACTGGCTGCAAACGATCGACCGGGAATACCGGGAAACGGCGAAATAAGATTACAATTTGCGAAACTGAGGGAAACCGCTCTTTGGAGCCCATAGAGCGGTTTCCTCCAGACCTCCTTCCGAGAAAGCCATAAAGGAAAAATAATATATAGAAACATTACAGCCCGAAGCGAAATGATTTGCTTGCCATTTTTTGCGTTTTATGGTAACATATGAGACAGCAAAAACAAAAACGCGGCGTGGAGCAAGGGGAGGCATACACATGGCATTGGAATACAGCATTTGTTTGGACATCGGCGGCACCAAGGTGCTGGGCGCGATTTTTGACAAGTCGGGCAAGCCCGTGTACCGGCTCAAGAAAAAGACCAAATCCGGCGGCGATTCCTCCGAAAACATCGAGCAGGTAATCATCAGCGTGGTGCAGGAGATGATCAAGGAATCCGATATCAAAAAGAAGGATATCAAAGCCATCGCGGCGGGCGCGCCGGGGGTCATCAACCAGGCCGAGGGCATCGTGCTGTTCTCCCCCAACCTGCCCTGGCGGGACTATGACATCAAATCGCCCATTGAAAAGGAATTTGGCGTTCCTTTCTACATCGGCAACGACGTGAACGTGGGCGTGCTGGGTGAATACAAGTACGGCGCTGTGCAGGGATACCAAAATATCGTGGGCTTCTTCGTAGGCACCGGCATGGGCGGCGGCCTGATCTTAGACGGCAAGCTGTTCACGGGCCACCTGTTCAAGGCCGCGGAATACGGCCATATGGTGCTGGACCCCGAAGGCCCCCTGTGCGGCTGCGGCCAGCGCGGCTGCTTGGAGGCGCTCTCCAGCAAGCAGGGCATGTCCTCCTACATCCGCCAGCAGGTGTCCAGAGGCAGGAGCTGCATGATGGCCGACGCCCTGGACGGCTCCGCCTTTAAGAGCAAGGCCCTGAAAAAGGCCCTGGAAGCGAAGGACGCCGTGGCCATGGAAGCCGTGGATCGGGCGTGCCATTGGCTGGCCGTCGCCACCGGCAACATGATCAACACCATCAGCCCGGACGCCGTGGTGTACGGCGGCGGCGTGATCGAAGCCGTGGGCGATATCTTCCTGGAAAAGATCCTGGCGGAGGTGGACCGCTACTGCATGACCTCCATCCGCCCCACCGTCACCCTGAAAAAAGCCGCCTTGGGCGATGATTCCGTGCTCTACGGCGCGCTTTCCATGATTCAGGAAGCCTAAACAAAAGAATTTTTCCGGGAGAAACCACAAAAAATGCCTTATCCGAGGCGTTCTGTGTAAAATAATTGCAGATTTTTTACAGACTGGGGCTGCCGCATGGCGGCCCTTTTTCTTGTTGCCAACTGAGCCGCACGATGATACAATAACCGCATAACCGCCCGCGGCCCGGGGAAAAATGGAAAAAAAGGCCGCAAGGAGGAAAGCGCATGCAGAGGCTGCTTTTCGGTGTGATCCCCGTTTACGGTTTGCTCATTGCCGGGGCCATGGCCCTGGGGGTGTTTCTGTGCGCCCGGCAGGAAGAAAGGCTGGGCCTGCCCAAGGACACAGCCGTGGATTTTGCCCTGTGGGTGATCCCCGCCGCCATCGTGGGCGCGCGGCTGTATTACGTTGCCTTTCAGTGGCCCATGTACGCCGCCGAACCTCTGCGCGTCCTGTACCTGTGGGAGGGCGGCCTGGCGATCTACGGCGGCGTCATCGGCGGGGCCGTGGCCGCGCTGATCTATGCCCGCGTCAAAAAAACCTCCTTCGCCGCCCTGGCCGATATGGTGGCCCCGGCCCTGATCTTGGGCCAGGCCATTGGGCGCTGGGGCAACTTCGTGAATCAGGAAGCCTATGGGGGCCTGATCGAAAACCCCGCCCTGCAATTCTTCCCCCTGGCGGTGTATGCCGACGGGGCATGGCGCATGGCCACCTTTTTTTATGAGTCCCTGTGGAACTTCATCGGTTTCCTGATCCTGTGGCTGAACCGGAAACGGGTCACGGTCCGGGGCAACCTGTTCCTGGGCTACCTCGTCTGGTACGGCTTAGGCCGGTCGGTGATCGAGGGCCTGCGCACCGACAGCCTCATGTGGGGCAGCGTGCGGGTGAGCCAGGCGCTTTCCGTGCTGCTGGTGCTTGGCGCGGGAATTGCTCTGCTGATCCGACGGCTGAAAGCGCAAAAAAACAGGACCATTGGTTCTTAAAGAGCACTTTAAGTCACAAGGAAGCGAGGGCCTGTGCGGCCCTCGCGCACCTGCACCAGGAGGTTTCACCTCCTGGACCTCTTACCCGGAAGCCGCTTGAAAGGGAAAAGGAAGTTGGTTCCCGGTGATGCATGAAAG
>JAFSKN010000041.1 GCA_017448975.1 Clostridia bacterium | reverse complement strand
GCTCCTTTTCGCCTGATCTCACCGCCGATGAGATTCCCGCCACTGGCGGTCATCGGCGGTTCGTCCCCCGACCAGGGACGTGACGCCCCTGGACCCCCACTTGGCGAAGCAGCTTGCAAGGATATACCGAACAAACGCCGCCTGCGGCGCTGGGGTTTACGAAAGTTTGACGGCTTCTGGCCCAAGAAAGCCGGGAAAATCCCCAGGAAAAAGCTCGCTTTTTCCCAAGGGATTATTCCCTGGCTTTCCCCGGATGCAAAGCATCCGGGTTGGCCGCCAAAGGCGGCCGGGCCAGAAGCACATGGCCGTCAAGTTTTTCTATCCTTTCCAATGCGACAGCGGGAACCAAGCCGTCTCAACGCATCGAGTCATTTCCGCAGGCGAGGGTCCAGGGAGATCATCTCCCTGGTGGGGTGCGGGGCAAAGCCCCGCTGGAGCCCTCCTCCACAAATCCCCGTTTGTAATTCATGCGTGAATCCTGGCACAATAAGAGGGAAAAACTTGAAAGCGAAAACCAATCATTTTACATTCGTGGAATACCTGCTGTTTACTCTGGCCCTGCTGACCGTGATGCTGCTGTGCGTGTGCTTAGGCAGCGTGTCCCTGCCCGTGGGCGGCACTTTGGCGGCCATCTGGAACAGCCTGTTCGGCCTGCCCGTGCCGGAGGGGGTGCCCAAGGCCATCATCCTGTCGGTGCGCCTGCCCCGGGTGCTGTGCGTAGCCATGGTGGGGGCGGCGCTTTCCCTGTGCGGCGCGGTGATGCAGGGCTTATTGCGCAATCCCTTAGCAGACGGCTCCACCTTGGGGGTATCGGCGGGGGCTTCCTTGGGCGCGGTGATCGCCCTGGCTTTCGGCGTGTCCATCCCCGGCCTGCCTTACGCGGGCACCATGGGCATGGCCATGGCGTTCGCTTTCGGGTCGCTCATGATGATCTTAGCCCTGGCCTACACCCTGGACCGGTCCTTTTCCACCCACTCCATCATCCTGATCGGCGTGATTTTTTCCATGTTCGCCTCGGCGCTCATGAGCTTAGTGATCTCCTTTTCCGGGGACAAAATCAAGTCCATCACCTTCTGGACCATGGGTTCCCTCTCCGGCAGCACCTATGCCTACGCCCTGATTTTGCTGTGCGCCCTGATCCTGTGCGGCGGCGTGATGCTTTCCCACACCCGGGAACTGAATGCCTTTGCCGTAGGCGAGGACAACGCCCGGCACGTGGGCGTGAACGTGAAGCGGGTGAAGCTCACCCTGCTCATCGCCGTTTCGGTGCTGATCGGCGTGTGCGTATCCATCGGCGGCACCATCAGCTTTGTAGGCCTGGTCACGCCCCATATGGCCCGCATGCTGGTGGGGCCCAACCACAAGCGCCTGCTGCCCGCCTCCCTGTACGCGGGGGCCGTGTTCCTGCTTTTGTCCGATTTGGCGGCGCGCACGGTGCTGCGGCCCGTTGAACTGTCCATCGGCGTGGTCACCAGTCTGGTGGGGGCGGCGGTCTTCGTGATCATTTTCCGCGGCACCCGGAAAGGCAGGGGAAACGCATGCTGAACGCCGAGCATATTACCGTGCGTTTTGGCCATTATACTGCTGTGGAGGATGTGTCCCTCCGTCTTCGCGCCGGGGACTGGCTCATGCTGGCCGGGCCCAACGGCGCGGGCAAAAGCACGCTGGTGAACGCTTTAGCCCAGACCGTGCCCTATGAAGGGCGGTTCCTGCTGGGAGGAAAGGATATCCGTGACCTGCGGCCCGCCGCCCTGGCCCGGGAAATCGGGGTGCTCAGCCAGCGCAACCGGGTGGAATACGCCTACACGGTGGAGGAAATCGTGGGCCTGGGCCGATACGCCCACGAAAAAGGCTTCCTTTCCCACCGGGACGGCGAAGGGAAGGAAGCCGTGGAAAAAGCGCTGGAATTAACGGGTTTGACCCATCTGCGCCGCTTAAGCACACTCACCCTGTCCGGCGGCGAACTGCAGCGGGTGTTCCTGGCCCAGGTGTTCGCCCAGGGCCCGCGCATTTTGGTGCTGGACGAACCGGCCAATCACCTGGATTTGAAATATCAGCAGCATATCTTCGATTTAATTACCGAATGGCGGAAACAGGAAAACCGCGCCGTCCTTTCCGTGGTGCACGATTTGAGCCTGGCCCGGCGCTATGGCACGGGCGTGCTGCTGATGCACCGGGGAAAGTGCGTGGCCCAGGGGGCCATGGACGCGGTGTTCACCCCGGAGCGCCTGAAGGAAGTATACGAAATGGACGTGTACGCCTGGATGCGGGAACTGGCGGAAACGTGGCAGCAAAAAAGTGGAAATTGAAAAGTGGAAATTGAAAAGTGAAAAGTGAAGAGCGATATGCCGGAAAGCGTTGAGCGTTAAGCGTTGAGCGTTGCGATTTAGAAGGCTTGGAACCGTTCCCGCTCAATAATTTTACACTTTCCGCTTTCTAAAAAATTCCATTCCTTGCGGCAGGAAAAGCGCTTCATCCGTCGAACATATAAAGCCCGGCATTTGGAAACCCTATGGCGTGTCGGATGGAAGGAAGGTTTTTTTGAAATCGAAGGGAAGGAAATGGCTGATCTTTTTTCTGTGGCTGCTGGTGATCGCGGTGGCGGTGATGATTTTCTGTTTTTCCGCCCAGGACGCGGAATTGTCCGCCCAGACGAGCACCGGTCTGGCCGTTTTTGTGCTGCGCCTGTTCGTTCCGGGGTTCGATGCCATGACGGCTAAGGAACAGTGGGTCTATTTCGATCAGCTCCTCCTTTTCGTGCGCAAGGCCGCGCATTTTACGGAGTTTGCTATGTTGGGGGCCTCCCTGCGGCTGCTGTTCCATGCCCTGGCCCTGCGGCGGCCCGCGCTGATCGCTTGGGTGGCCGGCACCCTGTACGCCTGCACCGACGAGCTGCATCAGATGTTCGTGGATGGCCGGGGGCCCATGTGGCAGGATGTGTGCATTGACAGCGCCGGTGTGATGATCGCCGTCCTGCTGGTGACCCTGTGGCTGCGAAGACACGGCATAAGAAAAATGAAAGAAGGGTGAAGGCCGGTTTCAGCTTTCACCCTTTTTTTCTTTGGCCTTGGCTTCCCGGTACTGGCCGATGGCCTGCCGCATATAAACGCACAGGGCGGCCAGGGTCATGCCCACGGCGATCCACAGCAGCACGGTGTGGACGGGGAAACCGAAGGTTTTCAGCAGCCATTCGTGGAAGAAGCAGGAAATCAGGCTGCACACCACCGTAGCCTGGGCGATCTTGCCGATCCATCGGGCATAAACCACGACATTATGTTTGAGCAGGATCAGCCCGCCGGTCACCATGGTCAGCTCCTTTGCGACGATGATCGCCAGAGCCGCCCAGGGCGCGATGCCCTTGATGGCCAGGGAGGCCATCATGCTGATCACCATCAGCTTGTCGGCCAGGGGGTCCATCAGCTTGCCGAAATCGGTGATCAAATCATATTTCCGGGCAATGTACCCGTCGGCGATGTCCGTCAGGCTGGCGGCCACGAACACGGCCAGGGCGGCGTAGAGCCGGTCGGTCATCATCAAATACCAGAAAACCGGGATCAGCGCCATGCGCACCATGGTCAGCGCGTTGGGCACGTTCCATATTTTCTGTTTCTTTTTCTCTGTCATGGCGGTATCTCCTGTATCATCCAAGCATGATGAAAGCGGGGCGCTTTCGCCGGTATTATAGCATTTTCGCATCGGTTTTTCAATCCGGATTCCAGCCCCAAAATTTGTTTTCGGCTATTGACGGAACGCATCCGGCACAACTATAATATATACTGGGATGGGATGGGGAACTTTTTCAGTTTTCCATGCCCTCGAACGATTCTATATTATTGATCGGAGGCGGCCTCTTATGTCTGTGGTATGGTACATTCTGGTGCTGCTGGTCATCGCGGCGGCCATCGCCTATGTGGTGTACAACTATCAGCGCATCCGCAAAATGCCTGAGGGAACCCAGGAAATGGCCGAAATGGCTGGGATCATCCGTTCCGGCGCGAACACCTTCATGAAAACCGAGTACAAGACCATCGTGGTGGTGGTGATCCTGCTGGCGATCGTCTTCAGCCTGTTCGTGGAAAAAACCAGCGGCATCACCTTCCTCTTCGGCGCGCTCATGAGCAGCTGCGCCTGCGTGGTGGGTATGCGCAGCGCCACCTACGCCAACGTGCGCACCGCCAACAAAGCCCGGGAAAGCCTTTCCATCGGCGAAACGGTGAAGGTGGCCCTGTGCGGCGGCAGCATCTCCGGCCTTTCCGTGCAGGCCCTGGGCCTGCTGGGCCTCACGGCCATTCTGATCTTCTTCGGCACCGTGCGGCATGACGTGCAGGGCAGCGGCTTCATCACTTCCCTGGCGGGCGTGAACCCCACCATCATGCGCATTTCCACTTATTCCCTGGGCTGCTCCCTGGTTGCCATGTTCAACCGCGTGGCGGGCGGCAACTACACCAAGGCCGCCGACATTTCCGCCGACATCCTGGCGAAGGTGCGCAACGACCTGCCCGAGGACGACTCCCGCGTGCCCAACGTGATCGCGGACTTTATCGGCGACAACGTGAACGATATCGCGGGCAATTGCTCCGACTTGCTGGAATCCTTCGTGGCGACGATTTCCGCCGCCCTCATGATCGCCGTGATCCTGTTCCAGAGCTATGAAAGCAAGTTCACCGAAAGCAGGGAAGTGCTGGAAAAGGTCTTCAACGGCACCATCACCTTCCCCGTGGTGCTGGCGGGCGTGGGCCTGCTTTCCTGCCTGCTGGGCCTGTTCTACGCCGACCGGAAAAAGATGAGCGACAACCCCTCCCGGGAGCTGAATTTAGCCACCTGGATCTCCGCGGGCCTGACCGTGGTGCTGGGCTTCGTGGCCGCCATCATCTGCTTCTCCGGCGCTGACGCCGCCGTGCTCAAGGATGAATACGGCTGGACCGCCGGCTGGGCCTCTCCCTGGATCTGCACCGTGCTGGGCATCCTGAGCGGCGTAGCCATCGGCTCCATCACCGAATACTATACCTCCACCGATTATAAACCCACCCGCACCCTGGCCGAAATGGCCCCCGAGGGCGAAGCCTTCGTGGTCACCAAGGGCGACGCCGTGGGTTCCCGGTCCGTGCTGCTGCCCGTGCTGGTGATCGGCCTGGCGCTGTTCGTATCCGGCAAGCTGGCGGGCATTTACGGCGTAGCCACCGCCGCCTTAGGCATGCTGGCCTTCGTGGGCGCCACCGTTTCCATCGATGCTTTCGGCCCCATCGCCGACAACGCGGGCGGTCTGGCAGAAAGCTGCCACCTGGACGCCAACGTGCGCGTGATCACCGATAAGCTGGACGCCGTGGGCAACACCACCGCCGCCGTAGGCAAGGGCTTCGCCATCGGCTCCGCCGCCTTTGCCACCGTGTCCCTGATCGTCAGCTACGTGGGCAACTATTCCTCCGAAATGAACCTGAACATCGCCTCCTTCGTGGTGGTGGCGGGCGCCATCATCGGCGGCGCGCTGGTGGAATACTTCTCCGCCATGCTCACCGATAACACCATCGAATCCGCCAAGCGCATGGCCGACGAGGGCGACAAGCAATTGACCCCCGAAGTGCTGGCCGGTGAAAAGACCCCGGACTACAACCGCATGATCGAGCTGGCCGCCAAGCAGGCCCTGAAAAAAATGCTGGTGCCCTCCATCCTGGCCATGGTGATCCCCGTCATCGGCGGCTTCCTCTTCGGCGTGGAATTCGTGGGCGGCCTGCTGATCGGCGCGACCATCGTGGCAATCCCCCGCGCCATCTTCATGGGCAACTCCGGCGGCGCTTTCGACAACGCCAAGAAGTACATCGAATCCGGCGCGCTGGAAGGCCACGGCAAGGGCTCCGCTGCCCATAAGGCCGCCGTTACCGGCGACACCGTGGGTGATACCCGCAAGGACGTTGTGGGCGTGGCGCTGGATATCTTCATCAAGACCATGTCCACCGTCGCCAATACCTTGGTCAGCGTGTTCCGCAATATCACCCTGATTCGGTAAGGGAACGCTGGGGCCTCCGCGGCCCCAGACCCCGCGGCAAGGGATTTCATCCCTTGCAACCCAATAGGCGATGTTACAAGCTGGGCAGAAAAAACAGTATCCGCCTGTTGCTGGAAAATACGATAGTTTGACGGCTTCTGGCCCATAGAAAGCCAGAGAAACCCCAGGGGAAAACGAGCTTTCCCCTGGGGTTTTCTTGGCTTTCCCCGGATGCAAGGCATCCGGGTTGGCCGCTTTCAGCGGCCGGGCCAGAAGCACACCAGCGGCGAGTCTGGCCATTATCTCCATGCAACAGCAGGGGATTGCTTGTTCAACGGATCAAGTCTGTTCTGCAGGAGAGGGGTCCAGGGGGATCATCCCCCTGGTAGGGTGCGGGGCAACGCCCCGCTTGTTCTTTTGTTTTGAAGTTTATCCGATTTGGTATTGATTTTTCCGCTGAAACCATGTAAAATGTTCGTAACATGACCCATATTTGAGGAGGTGCTCCCAATTGAATTACGCGGAAGAGTCCCTGCGCCTGCATGGCGAATGGCAAGGTAAAATCGAGGTCGTTTCCCGCGTCCCCGTGAAGAACAAGGAAGATTTGTCCCTGGCCTACACCCCGGGCGTGGCCCAGCCCTGCCTGGAAATCCAGAAGGATTACGATAAGTCCTTCACCCTGACCCGGCGGCACAACATGGTGGCCGTAATCACCGACGGCACGGCGGTGCTGGGCCTTGGCGACATCGGCCCCGAAGCGGGCATGCCCGTCATGGAGGGCAAGTGCGCCCTGTTCAAGGCTTTCGGCGACGTGGACGCCTTCCCCCTCTGCATCCGCAGCAAGGATGTGGACGAGATCGTGCGCACCGTGTATCTGATTTCCGGCTCCTTCGGCGGCATCAATCTGGAAGACATCGCCGCTCCCCGGTGCTTTGAAATCGAGCGCCGCTTAAAGGAAATCTGCGATATTCCCGTGTTCCACGACGACCAGCACGGCACCGCCGTGGTGGTGGGCGCGGCCCTCATCAACGCCCTGCGGGTGGTGAAGAAGGACATCGGCGAGGCCAAGGTGGTCATTAACGGCGCGGGCAGCGCGGGCATCGCCATCGGCAAGCACCTGCTGAACTTGGGCGTGAAGCACCTGAAGATGGTGGACCGCTTCGGCATCCTGTGCGAGGGCGAGCAGATGAACCCCGCCCAGGAGGAAATGGCGAAAATCACCAATCCCGAAAAGTTCTCCGGAAAGCTGACCGACGCCATGAAGGGCGCGGACGTGTTCATCGGCGTCAGCGCGCCCCATATCGTCAGCAAAGAAATGGTGCAGTCCATGGCCCCCGGGGCCATCGTGTTCCCCATGGCGAACCCCACCCCCGAAATCGAGCCGGACGATGCCCTGGCGGCGGGCGCTGCCGTGGTGGGAACCGGCCGCAGCGACCATCCCAACCAGATCAACAACGTGATGTGCTTCCCCGGCCTGTTCCGCGGCGCGCTGGACGTAAGGGCCCGGGACATCAACGAGGCGATGAAGCAGGCCGCCTCCCACGCCCTGGCCGATCTGGTGGCCCCCGAAGAGCTGAACGCCCAGTATATCCTGCCCCTGGCCTTTGATAAACGCATCGGCCCCGCCGTGGCGGCGGCTGTGGCGAAGGCGGCCCGGGAGAGCGGCGTGGCCCGGCTGTAACAAAACGCGCAAGAGAGGGAAAAGAATATGAGCAATATGAACCAGACCATCAAGCAGAAAAAAGGCCTGGAGCTTTTCAACTTGCCCTGGCCGATTTTCCTGATCGTTACCGTGGTGTGCTTAGCCGCCACCTATCTGGGCGTGCTGCCCGCCGGGATGACCGGCTGCTTCCTGTTCATGATCGTGCTTGGCACCGTCCTGGGCTGGATCGGCGACCATACCCCCGTCATCAAGGATTTCTTAGGCGGCGGCGCCATCGTGTGCATCTTCGGTTCCGCCCTGCTGGTGTATTTCCACCTGATCCCGGACGGCACCCTGACCACCCCCTTAAAGAGCCTGAACCTGGTGGATAAGATCAACACCTTTTTCAAGGGCGACGGCGCTTTCCTGGATTGGTACATCGCCGCCCTGATCACCGGCTCCATCTTAGGCATGAACCGAAAGCTGCTGGTGAAAGCCGCGGCCCGTTACTTCCCCGCCATTTTCGGCGGCCTGATCTTAGCGTTCGGCCTGTGCATGGGCGTTGCCGCGCTGATGGGCTATCCCGTCATGAACGCGCTGCTTCTGATCGCCCTGCCTATCATGGGCGGCGGCATGGGCGCCGGGGCCACCCCGCTTTCCAAGATCTTTGAAGCCAGCTCCTCCATGAGCGCGACGGAAGCCCTGTCCGTCATGACCCCCGCCGTGGCCATCGGCAACGCCGTGTCCATCGTGCTGGCGGGCATCCTGGTCAAGGTGATCAAGGGCAAGCTGAACGGCAACGGCCAGCTGATGAAAGCGGGCCATATGGACCCCAAGGAGCTGGAAATCAGCCCCGAAATGCAGCAGAAGCGCGACCATATCGACGTGAAGAACCTGGGCATCGGCCTGCTCACCTCCGGCGCGTTCTTCGCCTGGGGCTTCATCCTGCAAGGGCTGTGGAACGCCCTGGGCACCGGCATCACCATCCACGCCTACGCCTGGATGATCATTACCGTGGCCATCTGCAAGATCACCAACATCGTGCCGGAAAGTATCGAAGTGGCCTGCTTCCAGTGGTTCCAGTTCGTGATGAAGAACCTGACCAACATGCTGCTGGTGGGCATCGGCATCTGCTATCTGGACATCGGCACCGTGATTTCCAGCTTCTCCGTCACCTACCTGCTCCTCTGCGCCGCCACCTGCATCGGCGCCTTCGCGGGCGCGGCCCTCATCGGCAAGCTGGTGGGCTTCTATCCCTTTGAAGCGGGCGTTACCGCCGGCCTGTGCATGAGCAACATGGGCGGCACCGGCGACGTGGCCGTGCTTTCCGCCGCCGACCGCATGGAGCTTATGCCCTTCGCGCAGATTTCCTCCCGCCTGGGCGGCGCGGTCATCCTGCTGCTGGCCAGCCTGATGCTCTCCATCCTGGCCCAGTTCATCGTCACCGCCAGCCCCCAAGCCGCCGAAACGGCCAGGCAGGCGCTGGAGGCGGCCAAATCCGCCGCCGTGATGCTGCCGCTGGCGTAATCCCTTCGCGCGTTTCCGTATTGCAGTATAAGGAGGATCATATTCCATGAATTCCAAAATCATTGCTGTTCACAATTCCGGTCAGGGCTTTATCGACGCACAGCAGGAAACCAGAGAATTTGCCGCGCAGGCCGGGCTTTCCCCCAAGCAGGGCACGCAGCTGTGCCTGATCACGGAAGAAATGCTCTCCCTGGTGCATAGCGTGACCGGGACGCTGAACGCCGAATTCTGGCTGGAAAACGAAGGAACGGAATGCAAGCTGCACCTGACGGCCAGGCAAAAGCTGGGGAATACGCAGCGCAACGACCTGATCGAATCTTCCAGCTCCGGGAAAAACGAAGCCGCCAAGGGCTTCCTGGGCAAGCTGCGGGAGATGTTCGTTTCGGCCCTGTCCGTGGGCGGCGATATTGAAAAATATTACGGCTCCGAGGCCTACAGCGACGATATCAGCGATAAAATCATCGCTATGCCCAAATGGGATAAGTACGAGCGGTCCGTCCTGCTCGCTTTGTCGGACGACGTGAAGGTGAGCATCCGGGGCGGCGTCGTGGATTTGACCGTATTGAAAAAACTCTGACGCAGCCGCGCAGAGAGAACCATAAAATAGGAGTGTGTGCTATGACCATTACCGAAAACAGAAACGGAGATTCCCTGACCATCGCTTTGGAAGGCCGGTTGGAAACATCTACGGCCCCCGAACTGGACGCCGCGCTGCAAAAGGTGCTGCCGGGCCTGGATGAACTGATTTTCGATTTTGAAAAGCTGGACTATGTGTCATCGGCCGGGCTGCGGGTGCTGCTGTCCGCCCACAAAGCGCTGATGGGCAAAAAGGGCATGATCATCCGCAACGCCAACGAACTGATCCTGGAGGTTTTTGAAGTCACCGGCTTCGACAGCCTCCTGACGATTGAAAAGTAAGCCGAA
Organism: Clostridia bacterium; assembly: GCA_017448975.1. Classification (GTDB taxonomy): domain Bacteria; phylum Bacillota; class Clostridia; order Christensenellales; family Aristaeellaceae; genus RUG563. The sequence continues at coordinate 18,722 of JAFSKN010000041.1, read as the reverse complement.
ACGGTCTGCGGGGGCCTGTTCTGAATGCGTGAACAGGCCTCCGTTCCTGTGTGTTTCGCGGAAAGCAGGCATCGTTCTATGAAAACAATCCAGGTGGTGGCCGCAGTCATTCGGCAGGGGGACCGCATCTTCGCCGCACAGCGGGGATACGGGAGAAGCAAGGACGGCTGGGAGTTTCCCGGCGGGAAGATCGAACCGGGGGAAACCCCGGAGCAGGCCCTGGCCCGGGAAATCCGGGAGGAACTGAACGCCGAAATCACCGTGGGCGAAAAGCTCACCCAGGTGGAATGGGATTATCCGGATTTTCACCTATCCATGGGCTGCTATTGGTGTGCCGTGGCCTCCGGCACCCTCACCCTGCGGGAGCATGAATCCGCCCGCTGGCTGAGCCTGGACGAACTGGACGCGGTGGACTGGCTCCCAGCCGACCGAATGGTGGTGGCCGCCATCAAGCGGCAGGAAAAAAACACGTGAAAAAGCGGAAGGACAGCCGAAGCATGAGCGAACTCATTTCAGTCTGTCCCTCCGCTTTTCTTTTGACGGGGAACGCGCACGATGATGCCGCTTTTCCAGGATTGGGGGCAGGGCCCGGACGGGCCCTGGTTCAGAGATCCGGGAGCCGAACCGCTGAGAATGCCGTGGCGTTATTGTTCTTTCGTGATCAGATCCATACCGTTTGCCTGAATCTGCGGAATGTGGAAGTCGCTCACCTTGCCGTTGCCGAACTGGCCGAATTTGTTGCTGCCGCAGGCCAGCACCGTGCCGTCCTTTAGCACGCAGTTCATGGACACGTCGAAGCTGGTGACGTAAATCACATCGGAAGGCCAAATCATGCTCACCGGAGAACCGGCGGTCTTTTTTCCCAGGCCCAGCTGGCCCGAGCGGTTGTTGCCCCAGCCCCAGAGGGAGCCGTCGGACAGGATCACGAAGGTTTGGGAATTATAGCTGTCGATAAACACCACCGGCGCGGGCAGTTCCTCGAACAGCCGGGGCTTCAGCACCGCTTGCCCCTTGGTGTCGATGCCGATCTGCTGCACGTCGTTGCGGCCCCACATCCACAGCTTGCCCTCCGTGTCCACTATGCTGATGGTTTCACCCCCCGCGTCGATGAAAGCGGGCTGAATATCGCCGATATCGATCTGGATCGGCGTGGTAAAGTACTGATCCTTTCCGCCGGCAAGCTGGCGGGATTCGTTTTTGCCCCAGCCCCAGAGCACGCCGTTCTCGTCCAGGGCGATGGAAAATTTGCCTCCGGCGGCGATGTCCACAATGCCGGTCAGGGGCAGCTTGTAAGGCTCGGTCACTTTTTTGGTGCTGCCGCAGCCCACCTGACCGTCGCTGTTGCGGCCCCAGGCCCATACTTCGCCCGCCTCGTTCAGCGCCAGCACATGCCCGAAGCCGCAGGCAATCTTGACCACGGTGGTATCCTGCAGCGGGATGCGCACGTGGGTGGTGGCCATGCCGCGGCTTGCGCCGAGCAGCAGGGGATTATAGGAATTATTCCCCACGCCGTAAATGCTGCCGTCGTCCATCAGGAAAAAGGAGTAATCGCAGCCCGCGGAAATTTGACGGATATGCGCCGGGTCGAGCTCGCTGTTTTTTGTCTTGAAAACGGCGGGGCTCTTTTTCTGCGCCGTACTGCCCTTCCCCAACTGGCCGAACTGGTTGTCACCGTACACCAGCAGATTGCCCTGATCGTCCCGGCAGTAGGCGAAAGACCCTCCCGCCTCCAGCAGAAAGGGATAATCCTGCGCCAGCGCCCCAAGGGGCAGCAGCGCGGCAAGCAGCACAAGGGACAGGAGAATCGCGAAACGTTTCATAAAAATCGCTCCTTTTATACATCGTATGGGCTTAGGCAAAAGGGATTTCAAGGGCACTTCCTGCAAATCACTGATTCCACGGCACAAAGTCCTGCACCGCTCCCTGGCCGTCCACATAAGGGTTCAGTTTCAGCTTGCCGCAGTCGTTCTGGATCAGCTTCATCACCTTTTCAGCCTCCGCGCCGGACACCAGCACCGGCTGGTAATTATTTTCCGGCGTCGTGCCGCTGATATGGATGGGCCAGATGGTCAGCTGATGGCCCAAGTAGGTGTCGCCGTCGAAATACAGGTCAAACTGGGCCACGTAGCTCTGGATGACGGAAAGCTGCTCGTCCACGCCCGTATTGCCGCCGAAGGTGAAATTGCCCAGAGAATACAGGCAGGTAACGCCGTCCGCCACATGAATGCCCTGGGGCACATGGGGATGGTTGCCGATGACCAGATTCGCGCCCATGGACTTGCAGAGCTTTTCATACCGCTCCTGCATGTCGGCATGCTTTTTCTGGTACTCGCCGCCGCAGTGGATGGACGCCACGATCACCTGGCAGCCCGCTTCCTTGCAGGCGTCAAAGCAGGCTTTCAGCTGCGCCTGGTTCCTGGTGCGGTTATCGGCGTTATAGCGGGGATACGCGCCAACGAAGCCCACTTTAATATCTCCCACCTCGTGGATATAGTAGGCGTTCAGGCCGAAGGTGGTGCCGCAATAGCCGATGCCCTCGGCCTCCAGGGCGGCAGCGGTTTTTTCGATGCCCTCTGTGCCGTAGTTTTCCGAATGGTTATTGGCCAGGGTCGCTACCTCCACGCTGCCCGCGGTCAATATCTTGGCGTAATCGCTGGTTCCCCGGAACACCAGGCGGGACTTGGAGAAACCGCCCTTGATGCTGTCCGCCAGCACGTTTTCCAGGTTCACGAAGGTGATGTCGTCCTGGCTGAACAGGTCGTACAGCCCGGCGAAGGGATAGGCGTAGCCGTACTTTTCAATATAGGTGTCGTAGGAATAGGACCCCGCGCCTTTCTTGCGCACGCTTTCGTTGCACCCGATCAGCGTGTCCCCGGTGCAGGTGATGGTCACCTTCCGGATATTTTCCCCGGTGGGAACATTTCCGCCGTCGGCGGCGGCCAGCGCCCAGGGCAGGCACAGCAGGACGGCTATCAGCAGACAAAATACCTTTTTCACAAGCGGAACCTCCGGTTCGTTGCAGTTTTTCATGGGTCGGCAATATTTCTCCCATTAGGGCGATTATAGCATAGCTTTTTCCGCGTTTCAAGCGCAAGATCGGCCCTGGCGTTCTGTATCCGGGCACGCCGACAAATTCCTTGCAAGCGGCTGTAAAATGTAGTAATATTACCTTATAATTCTGCAATTGGCTTTGCCGCCGGAGGTTTTTTTACAATGAAAGGAAGCCATGGCATCGCACTGCTGGCGCTTACGCTGCTGCTGGCCGGTTTCTGCCTGACAGCGAACGCGGATGTGGTGATTACCGAGATCATGACCGATAACGGCGTATTCGACACCAGCGGCCATGCTTATGACTGGATCGAGCTTTACAACAGTGGCCCCAAATCCGTCCGCCTTTCCGGCTGGGGGCTGACGGATTCCAAGAACGATCTTTATGCTTTCACTTTCCCGTCCAACACCGTCCTGGGCAGCGGCGAATACGCCCTGGTTTACTGCTGCGGCGATGATAAAAATACCAATCAGCCAAATAAAAAAACGCATTACGCGCCCTTCAAGCTGAACTCCTCGGGCGAAACCGTCCGCCTGACGGACAAGGACGGCAACGAGGTGCAGGCAATCAAGTATCCCCGGCAGTATCCTGGCTTTTCCTGGGGCCTGGCTGGCGGCGGGGAGGATTACGGCTTTTTTGTTTCCGCCACACCGCGCAAGAAGAACGAAGCGCGGGTGTATGAGACCCAGGCCGCCCTGCCTGTGATCGAAACCCCGGCGGGATTCTATGACGAAGGCGTTCAGGTCACCGTGACGTGCGACGATCCCGTTTACTACACCCTGGACGGCAGCGAGCCCACGGTCAAATCCAAACAGTACAGCGGCCCCCTCAGTCTGAAAAAAACAGAAGTGCTGCGCGTCCGAGCCATTGCGGAAAACAAGCTGCCCTCCTATACCGTGACATCCAGCTATATCATCAACGATCCCGCCATCACCCCCGTGATCTGTCTCAGCACGGACTGGGATTATCTGTACGGCAGAAAAGGCCTGTTTAAAAAGCCGAATTACAATACGGACTGGGAATATCCCATCCACATGGAATACTTTGACGAAGACGGCGTGCGGCAGATCAGCCAGTTCGGCTCCTTCCACATCGTAGGCAGCTCCACCCGGGGACTGCGGCAGAAATCCCTGGCGGTCTACGCCCGCACCGCCTATGGCGGGGAGAACCGCTTCCACTATAACCCTTTCCCGGAGCGGGATTATGAAGAATACCGCGCTTTCACCATCCGTTCCACCGGCTCCGACGCGGATTACTGCCGCATGCGGGATCTGGTGTTCACCCGTCTTGCCAACGGCCTGGATATCATGTATCTGGCTGGCAAAACCGTGATCGTCTACATCAACGGCGGATATTCCGGCCAGTACAATATCCGCGAGAAGGCCAATAAATACTCCATAGCCCAGTGGGAAGGCATAACGGACAAGGAGATCATCGACAGGATCGACATCATCGAGGGCGAAGCGCGGGACGACCAGATCCAGAACGGCAGCGCGGAGGACTGGCGGGCGCTGCGCGCCTTCGTCAAGGCCAACGATTTGAATGTGCCGGAGAACCTGCAATACGTCACCGACCGCCTGGATGTGGACAGTCTGTTCACCTGGGTCAGCTTTGAACTGTGCGTGATGAACACAGATCTGGAAAATGTGCGCGTCTACCGCGTCCCCGGCGGCAAATGGAAGTATGTCCTGTACGACGTGGAGGGCGGCGGCAATCTTACCGATAAAGCGGTCTACATGCTGCTGGACGGCTCCAAGGCCGGGAGCCGCATTTCCTCCCATTACAGCCTGATCAACCGGCTGCTGCGGGTGCCCGAAATGCGGGCCAGATTCCTGACGCGGCTGGCCCAGGTCATGGAGCACAGCTTCCTGTACACGGAAACCGTGAAGCCGGAAATCGAACGCAACGAGGAGCTGCTCAAACAGCTGCTGCCCCGGCATTTCGCGCTGTACAAAAACACCACCATGAGCGCCTGGAGATCGAACGTGAAAGCCTTCAAATATAACATCCGCGTCGCCCAGCAGCGGGTGCTGCGGCTGGTGTGCAGCTGCCTGAACGTAACGGCGGAGGAGCAGGAAATCTACTTTAAAGCCGTCCGGGAACGCTTGGCCGTCACCAACGCGAAGGAAGTGCAATGAGCGCCATGAAACGACCTTTCACCCGCTGCCTGTGCGTCCTCCTGCTGCTCTGCGTTCTTTTCCCCGCCACTCCTGTGCCAGCGCGGGCGGAATACCGCGCCCTCACCGTGGGCGACAAGGGCCAGGACGTGGTGGCGCTGAAAAAACGGCTGTATGAGCTGGGGTATTTCAATTCCAAGTCTTTCGGCGACACGTTCACAAAGGATACCGCCGGGAAAATCCGGCGCTTCATCAGCAAATACGGCGAAGACGGCGACGTGGCTACCCCCGAAGTGCAGGAACGGCTTTACGCGGAGGACGCCCGGCCCGCGTCCTATGTTCCCATGACCGGCCCGGCCTCCGTAGGCCCCACGGCCCGTCCGGAGCTGCCGGAACTGGCGGAGGACGGCACCCTAAAGGACAAGTCCGCCGCGCCCTTTCTCTACAAAAATCCCGACGCGGGGCTTTGGCTGTACATCAGCGGCACCCTGTCCGTTGAGATCAAGCGCTTTGATAACCGCGTCGATAATCTGGTCTGGCTGGAAACCCGGGTGCGCCTGTCCGGCGGCAACCGGATCCGCACCATTTTCAGCGACGAACAGATGACCGGGAAACGCTTTAACAAGCCCCTGACCATCGTGAAAAAGCATGAGGGCGTGATCCTGGCGTTCAGCGACGATTATTTCGGCTGGCGGAAGGACGCGAAGGATGTTGAAGGCATCGTCGTCCGCGAAGGCCGGGTCTATTCCAACGTGACCCGCACGAACCGCAAGTTCCCGCCCCTGGACGTGATGGCCGCGCTGCCGGACGGCTCTCTGCGCACCTATCTGCCCGATGCGCATACCGCCCAGGAGTACCTGGATATGGGCGTGGAAAACACCTGGGCCTTCGGCCCCATCCTGGTGCAGAACGGCGAGGCTTTCCGGCCCGAGGAGCTGGACGCCGAAGCATGCGAGCCGCGGCAGGGCATGGGCATGCTCGCGCCCAATGATTATCTGTTCCTCACCGTGCTGGGCCGCCGCCAGGACAGCGACGGCTGTTCCCTGCAATGGATGCAAAACCGCTTCCTGGGCTTGGGCGTGCGGGAGGCCATCAACTTAGACGGCGGCAATTCCGCCATGCTGGTGTTTGACGGGGAAATGCTCAACAAAGTGAAAAATATCAGCGCCGATTCCGTGCGCGATATGGTTTCCATGATCGCGTTTACGGATTGACACAGAAAAAAAGCGGGGCCGGTATTCCGCGATCAGTCAACGGCTGAAAATCGCAGGAAAACCGGTCCCGTGTTCTTTTGGGCATCCGATCAACGCGCTTTTTCGCTGATTTTGATGCTGCCCGAAGTGGTATGGATCTCCACCTTGGCGCTGCCGTCCCCGCAGCGATAGGTTTTTCCCTCTTTGTTCAGGGACAGGGTGTGCTGGAAATCGCCGCTGGTCGTTTCAACGCGCGCCGTGAACCCCGGCACTGTGGGCAGATACGCGGTCACGTCCCCGGAAGTGGCGCGGATCTCCAGCTCTTCCATGCCGGTGATTTCCGCAATGATATTGCCGCTGGTAGACTTGAACGTTACTTCCTTCGTTTCTCCCAGCACCGCGTGGATATTGCCCGAAGTGGAGGCGGCCTTGAATTCTTTCGTCTGCTTCACCGCTGCCTGAATCGTGCCGGAAGTGGTTTCGATCTTGGTTTTTCCGGCGTCCCAGCCCGATTCCAGGATGATATTGCCGGAGGTGGAATTCAGCTTGATTTCCTCCGCCGCGCTCATCACCTGCAATTCCATATCCCCGGAGGTCATTTCGCCCTGGATGGTTCGGGCGGTCACCTTCGCCCGGATATCGCCCGAGGTGGATTTCAGCTGCACGCTGTCCGCGTACAGGGCGGGGATGTCCAGATCGGCGGACGTGGCGGAGATGTTCGCCTTTTCAAAGACGAAATGCTCCGGCAGGGTCACGGTCAGTTCTTTTTCATAGGAGGTCAAAGAGAACAGGTGGAATCCCGGCTGATCGTATTCGATGGTGAGCGTGTCTCCCTCCACGCGCCAGCGCATGCGCATATCGTCGCTGATGGTGCCGGTGATCTTTTCGCTGATCCGGATGGTGTTCCCGCTGTGATAGGCGATATGCACCCTGCCGCTGGTCCAGTTGATTTTCATTTCCCTGATGGCCGCGCCGGTTTCGCCGTCTCCCACGTGATCCTGTTCCGCCTGGGCCAGGGGCATCATCCATGCCGCCGCCAGCAGAACCACGGCGCACAGCGCCGCCAGGATTTTCAGCAGCTTGTTACTTTTCATTTCTCTTGCTCCTCCTCATGATTTCGGCAATGACCAGCCCGATCCCGGCGAACACGCCGATGGAAAACAGGATGGTGCCTAAAGTGATTTTTCCGTGGGCGCTGATCATATTCATCATATTCACAAACAGCGCGATGTCCAGGGCCGTAATGACCACCCAGGGCTTGGCGCCGCCCAGCAGCTTCTGCATAGGCCGCGCCTTGATTAAGAAGGGCAGGCCCACCGCCGCCAGGCCGAACAGGGACGCGCTGGAGGCGATCCAGAACCAGGTGCCGCGGCCGTGGATGCACACCACGCCCAGCAGCAGCATGAGGCTTGCCGTAAACGCGCAGAACATCCAGAACAGCTTGTCCTCATGCACCACGATGGGCACCACGCTGACGGAGGCGGCCACGCACAGGGAAGCCAGCACGATGTCGATCCAGCCCATGGGGGAGCCGAACAGGTACAGGCAAATCAGGATCGGAATGAGGAACGCGCCGGATACCGCCGATCCCACCGCCGCCGTGCGCTTTTTGAATTGCCGGATGCCGTATTGCAGCACCGAGTCCTTTTCCTTTTTCAGCCCGTTTTCGATTTCGTTTTCTTTGATCTTTTGCAGCATATCCCGGCAGTCCGCGCAGTCCAGCAGGTGTTCGTTCACCAGGGCGCGGCTCTGCTCGCTGCATGCCTGATCCGCGTACAGCGGCAGCAGGTCGCGGATCACTTCGCAGTCCATCTTCACTTTTCATCCATCCTTTCCTGTAGCTTGAGCCGGGCGCGGTGATACGTGACCCGGGCCCAGTTTTCGGTCTTGCTGAAAATCATGCCGATGTCCCGGAAATTCAGTTCCCCGAAAACCCGCAGCTCAAACACTTCCCGGTACGGTTCCTCTAAGGCGTGCAGGGCCACGTGGATGCGGAGGGAGGAATCCCGGTCGGCCACGCTTTGCTCCACGCCTTTTCGGGTATCCGGCAGCTCCTCCGGCATGGGTTCGCTCCGGCCCTGCCGCCGTTTTTCATCCAGATAACAGTTCCTGGCGATGGCGCACAGCCAGGTGGCTTCGTCCGATTCCCCGCGAAAAGCGCTTTTCTTGGAGAATGCCCGGAAGAAGGTTTCCTGGGTGATTTCCTCGGCCTGGGTCCGATCCCCCGCTAAGGTCATGGCGTAGGAGAACACGCGCATATAATACGCTTCGTACAGCTTCCCGCTGTTGTCCTCGGTCACGTTTCTCACCTCCCCTCATCCCGACTCACCGGTTAGACGGACAAATCGCGTTTTCGTTACAGAAAAAAACAAAAAATTTTTTCCCGGTTATCATACCACGGCGGTTTTGGCTTTGTCCAGATGATCTTCTTGGTTAGAAACAGCTTACCCCTTGCTTTTTAAAAAAGATTTAAAAAAAGGTATTGACAAGCCCGCCACTTTATCATATAATGACCTATGCACCCGTAAGGGAGCGCATGACGCGGGGTAGAGCAGTTCGGTAGCTCGTCGGGCTCATAACCCGGAGGTCGAGGGTTCAAGTCCCTCCCCCGCAACCATTTGGCTCTGTAGCTCAGTTGGCTAGAGCATTCGGTTCATACCCGAAGTGTCAATGGTTCGAATCCGTTCAGAGCCACCATTGAAAAACGCTGATTCCGCAAAGGATTCAGCGTTTTTGTTTTTATGCTTTATGCTTCCCCGTCCAGCAGCCGCAGCAGCGTTTCCGGGTCGTCGGCGGCGATGAGGCGGCGGAAATCCCGATCGTTCAGGAAGCCGTCCTGATTGGCGCGGCGAAGCTGGGCAAGCAAGCCGTCGTAATAGCCGTTCACGTTCAGCAGGCCCACGGGTTTTTCCAGAATCCCGGCCTGCACCAGGGCGTACACGTCCATGAGCTCGTCCAAGGTGCCCACGCCGCCGGGCAGGGCGATGCAGGCTTCGCCCCGGTCGATGAGGGCGGCCTTGCGCTCCGGCAGGGTTTCCAGCATAATCAGCTCGTCGGTGCCGGGCAGGGGCAGGTGTTCTTCAAAGCGGCGCACGTTGATGCCCACAATGCGTCCGTTTTCCGCCTTGGCTCCCTTGGCCACGCAGCCCATGAGGCCGCAGTACCCGCTGCCGTAAACCAGCTCCCGCCCCTGCCGGGCGATGATACGGCCCAAGTTCTCCGCCGCCTGTTTATATACCTCCGGGCATCCGTCCGCCGACCCGGCGAACACGGTGATGGATTTTAACATATCTTGCAAAACTCCCTTCTTTCTATGAAGAAGATGGTTCATTCAATATCCCTTATGGCTTTCTTGGAAGGGGGCTGGGGGAAATCCTTCGTTCCTATTTCATCCAGCTCTCGTCGCTGGGATTATCACGGAAGCGGAGCAGGCGAGAACAGGCTTCCTGTTCGATATATCCTTCCTGGGCGGCCACTTCCACCAGGGTATCAAGATTGCACAGGCTGATATTGCGCGCGCCGGCGGCGGCTAAGCGTTCCAGGCCCTTTTTCATGCCGTAAGTGAAGATGCTCACGATGCCCAGCACTTCCGCTCCGGCTTCCCGCAGAGCGTCCACCACTTCGATAACGCTGCCGCCGGTGGAGATCAGGTCCTCCACCACCACCACCTTCTGGCCCTTTTCCAGCTTGCCCTCGATCTGGTTGCCCCGGCCGTGGTCCTTTGCCCCGGAGCGCACGTAGCCCATGGGCAGGCCCATCAAATGGCCGGTAATGGCGGCGTGGGCGATGCCCGCGGTGGACGTGCCCATGAGCACCTCCACGTCGGGATAGTTTGCTTCGATCAGGGCTTTTAAGCCCTCCTCCACATGGGTGCGCACCTCCGGGGCGGTGAGGGTCAGCCGGTTGTCGCAGTAAATGGGGCTTTTGATGCCGCTGGCCCACGTAAAGGGCTCCTGGGGCCGCAGGAATACAGCGCGGATGGACAAAAGATCGTGGGCAATGGTTTGGGCAGTGATCATGGTGATTCCTCACTTTCCGGTGATTCTTTGTAATTCGTTTTTTTTCGGAGCAGGGGGCTTCTTCAGCCCCCTAAACCCCTGAACCAGGGCCGCTTGGCCCTGGACCCATCCTGGCGAATCAACTTAATCAGAAAAAACAAACAACATCCGCCTGTTACTGGGAGATACGAAAGTTTGAAGGCTTCTGGCCCACGGAAAGCCGGGAAAATCCTATAGGGAAAGCTTGCTTTCCCCTAAGGATTGTTCCCCGGCTTTCCCCGGATGCTTTGCATCCGGGTTGGCCGCTTTCAGCGGCCGGGCCAGAAGCACAAGGTCGTCAAGTTTTGCTGTTCTCTTTAAGCAGCAGCGGGTGACTGTTTGTTCGTTCCATCAAGTGTATTCCGCAGGAGAGGGTGCAGGGGATCATCCCCTGCCGCGGGGTCTGGGGCCGCGGAGGCCCCAGAGGTTCCTTCTTAAGCGGTCAGCATCCCTAAAATGAGCATGCAGGTTTCGGTGATTTTCACGTTTTCCTGTTTCAGCAAATCCCGAATCTGTTCCACAGACATTTTACAGGGCCGGATGTCCTCATAGGCTTCGCGGCAGGGCTTCATTTCGCCTCGAACGTTGACGAACAGGGGCACGATGATTTCGTCGGTCAGGCCCACACAGTAGCAGGCGGGGGGCAGGGCACGGTCCACGGAAACAAGCTCCAGGCCCGTTTCTTCCTTGAGTTCCCGGGCGGCGGCCTGCTCCGGGGTCTCGTCCCCGTCGATGACGCCGGTAGGGAATTCCCACACGTAATCGTTGACGGCGAAGCGGAATTCCCGGCACAGCAGGTAATCCCCGTCCTGAAAGCGGGCAATGATCTCCACCGCCGTTTTGCGGCTGGCCAGGTCCTTTGCCCTTTTCAGGTCGTTGAGGGAAATGACCTCCCAGCACACGGGCTGACCGTCGGCGTCGTAATGCAATTCGTATTTTTTCAGAAACCCTCCGCCCACCGGACGGATTTCTTTCAGCGTTTTCATCGCTTTTCCCCTTCCTCACAGCCCGCTTCTTCCGCGCCGGTTTCCCGGATGCTGCCGTTTTCCACCCGCAGCACGCAGGCGGGGCGCGCGCCGATGAAGTCCGCCTGATCGGTGCAGGTCAGCAGGGCCTGGGCCCGGCCGATGCGGGCAATGAGGCGGCGGCGGCGGTCCGGGTCCAATTCGCTTAATACGTCGTCCAGCAGCAGCAGGGGCGGTTCTCCCTGATTGGCTTCCAGCAGATCGAAGGCCGCCAGCTTCATGGACAGGGCGGCGGTGCGCATCTGGCCTTGAGAGCCAAAGGCCTTGATGGGCGCGCCGCAGAGGGTCAATTCAATATCGTCCCGGTGGGGCCCGAAGCAGGTGGTCTGGCGGCGCAGTTCCTCTTCCCGGCAGGCGCGAAGCCCGGCCAGCATATCCTGCTCCACCCCCTCGCTTTGGGCCAGGGCGCTTTGATAGCGCAGGGCGAAAGCTTCTTCCTCCCGGCCCCCGATATAGCGGTAATGGGTGGCGGCCCGCTTGTGCAATTGCTCGCAGGCCGTACGGCGCAGGCGCACCACCGGCGCGGCGGCGGCGGCAAGCTGTTCGTCCCAGGTGGGCAGAGAGCGGGTATCGCCTTGCTTTAGCAGGGCGTTGCGCTGTTTCAGGGCGGTCATATAGGTTTGCAGCGCGTAAAAGTACGCCCTTTGCTCCTGAGATAAAAGCATGTCCAGAAACCGGCGGCGGGCCTGGGGGCCCTCCTTTACCAGCGCCAGATCCTCCGGGGAGAAGATCACGCAGGTGGCGTGGCCCATGAGTTCTCCCAGGCGGGAAGCTGTTTTGCCGTTGACGTACACCACCTTGCGGCGGCGGGCGTTCTCATACAGCCGCACACCCACCTCGTGCCGTCCGTCCTTGCGCTCCACGGTCAGCTGCACGGCGGCGGTTTCCTGCCCCTGGCGGATCATTTCCTTATCGTTGCTGGTGCGGTGGCTGCGGCCTAAGCAGCACAGATGCACTGCTTCCAGCAGGTTGGTTTTACCCGCCCCGTTTTCGCCCACCAGCACGGTCACGCCTTCGGGCGGAGCAAGCAGCACCTGCCCGTATCCCCGAAAATCCCGCAGCCTCAGCGCCGTAATCCGCATACGCAGTCCCTCCCGCTTCTACCCGTTCAGTTTGCCACAACCGTGCCGGAAAGTCAATGGGATGTTTCACGTGAAACACAAGCCCTTTATCTTGCCGGGAATGTTTCACGTGAAACATTGTTATCCGGCAAAAAAAGCATAGACGGGGAAAAGAATCCTGTGTTATAATCTTTTTGAAAAGAAAACGCCGTTCGGGCCGTTCACATATCACCCCCAACGCCCGGCCCCGCAAGGAGGGAATCTCATGAGCGAGCATGAACATCCTCTTTCCAAATGGTTTGGAGAAAGGAAAATGGTCCGCCTGATGCTGCTTGCCGCATTGCTGGCCTTGTCGGTCATGCACATAGAATTTATCCTCGATACCGCACTGAGGCTTTGGCAGGTAGCCAGCCCGTTGATTGTGGGCATGATCTTTGCCTATATCCTGGAAATCATCATCAAACGGTTTGAAAAAATCCTCTTCCCAAACAGCAAGAAAAAATGGATGAATCAGGCCAGACGGCCCATCTGTATCCTGCTGGCAACGCTGCTGGTGGTATTTCTGGCTGTACTGCTGGTATCCATCATCATCCCCGGATTGACGGACGCTTTCACCGTGTTGGCTCGCGAATTTCCCAACTATTTCCTTGAGGTAAAGGGCTGGGTGCTGGAAACGTTCAGCGATGTGCCCACCGTGACGAACTACGTGAAAGATTTGGAAGTAGATTGGAATTTCATTCAGGATCGCGCGGTGCAATGGGCCATTAACGGCATCGGCGATAACAGCCTGCTCTCCAATACCGTGACGGTGATCAGCGCCGTGACCGGGTCGATCGCCAATTTCCTGATCTCCGCCATCTTCGCCATTTTCCTGCTGACGGGTAAACAAAAGCTGCAGAACCAATATCGGAATCTGATGTGGGCTTCCGTCAGCGAAAAGAATAACAACAAATTGCAGCGCATTATGCAAACGGCCAACCGGTGCTTTTCCGGGTTCATTGTGGGCCAGAGCATCAACGGCCTGATTTTGGGTGTGCTGACATGGCTGGGCATGCGGATTTTCAGTATGCCCTACGCCCTGATGGTGGGCGTGCTCAGCGGGACCACTTCCCTGATTCCCATTATCGGCGGGTACATCGGCGCGGCGCTGGGCACCTTCCTGGTGTTCACCGCCAATCCCGGTCTGGCCCTGTGGTTTCTGGTCTTTATTGTCGCCCTGCAAACGCTGCAAGGAAACATCCTGTATCCCCGGCTGGTGGGCGATTCTGTGGGGCTGCCCAGCCTATGGGTGCTGGCCGCGGTGTCCGTGGGCGGCGGCTTGGGCGGCGTAGGCGGCATGCTGGTGGCCGTTCCCATTACCGCCACCGTGTATATCCTGGTGCGCGAATGGGTGCAGAAGAAAAAGGAAGCGGCAAAAATCGAAGAACCGGCACGGTGATAAAACACAACAAAAATGGGGGCTTCTTCAGCCCCCTTTCCGCAGCCTCAATCGTCGCAAGTCCGCTTCATGCGGACATTGCTCGTTTCGGCTGATCTCACCGCCGATGAAATTCCCGTCACAGGCGGTCATCGGCGGTTCGTCCCTGGACTCTCACTCAAGTCGCAGGCCATCGCTCCTGGGCGGGCGGCTTTGCCGCCCACCGTGCGCGAAGCGCACTTGAAAAACGAGGATATGACCAGGAAAAAGCTCGCTTTTTCCCTGGCATATACCTCGTTTTTCGTTGCCCAGGAGCTTACTTGTTTATCTTTTCCAAACAGGCATGCATTGTTTGTTATTTTCGCATTTGCTGATTGCCTGACGGGGTGCAGGGGGCGAAGTCCCCTGCTGCGGGGTTTCAGGGGCCGCAGAGGCCCCTGAACATAATCCTCACTGCACCCGCGCCCGCAGGGGCAGGGTGGCGGCGTAGCACACGGCGGCGCATAATACGATGGCCGCGCCCGCGCCGGTGTTTTCCATATAGTAGGAAATCACCAGGCCCGCCACGCCGCAGAACAGGCCGATCAATACGCTGAACAGGGCGTGCTGGGCGGCGGTGCGGGATACGTTGCGGGCGGCGGCGGCGGGCAGGATGAGCAGGGCGTTGATGAGCAGAACGCCGACCCAGCGGATGGAGAGCATGACCACAATTGCCACCAGGGAGACAAAAGCGTATTCCACCCATTTGGTGTTCACCCCCCGGCTCTGGGCCAGGGCGGGGTTCACGGCGGTGAGCAGCAGTTTATTGTACAGCAGCGCCCAGGCCCCCACGCCCAAGGGCAGGGCCAGCAGCAGCCACAGCAAATCGCCCTCCGGCACGGATACGATGTCCCCCGCCAGCAGGGCGGAATACTTGGCGAAGCTGCCGTTGCGGGACAGGATCAGCAGGCCCGCCGCGATGCCTGTGGAGGAAAACACGCTGATGATGGTGTCGGCCGACGCGCCGCCGGTGCGGTTGATGCGGGAAATCATCACGGCCCACAAAACGCCGAAAATGATCATGCTGACCAGCTGGCTTTGGATGCCAAGCAGCAATCCCAACCCAACGCCGCAGAGCGCCGAATGGCCCAGAGCGTCCGAAAAGAACGCCATGCGCCGGTTCACCGCCATGGTGCCCATGAGGGCCAGCAGGGGTGTCAAAAGCAATATCGCCAGCAGGCCCCGCTTCATAAAATCCAGCTCGAAGCATTCAAAGGGCAGGATGGCGTTCATCGCTTGATAAATGGTGGACAAGAGGGGCCTCCTTTATTCTGTGAGGGGGTTCAGCGGTTGATTTCCGCCGCGGTTTAAAGGGGTTTGACCGTCATTTCCACCCAGGCGGGGGTAAAACCGCAGCGGAGGGCGTTGCGCACGGACAGCAGATTGGACCAGGCGGAGCAGTAAAAGGGCACTTTCTCCCGATTCAGGATTTCCAAGGCCAGGCGGCTGGTGAGGGCGGCGGCGATACCTTGGCGGCGGTAATCCGGCAGCACGTCCACGCCGATCTGCCACATCATGTCCGCGTCGGCGGAACAGCCGGCAAGGCCGATGAGCGTGTCCCCGTCATACGCGCCCACGCCTAACACGTCCAATTGCTTCCGATCCTCGCACAGGGCGTTGCTCCATTCCGGCAAATACAACCCGGAAAAATCCTGCTGCTCCAGCACCTGCATGGCATAAGAGCAGGGCAAGGGCCGCACCCTGTCCGGGTCGGGGAGCTGGTATTCCGCCATGAAGCAAACCTTCTGCCCCATGGGGACCAGACGCTCGTCCAGCCAATGGATGGCGGGGGTTTCAAAGCAGCGGTAAAATTGGAACTTTTGAATATACTCCGCCGCAATGTCCCGGTATTCCGTCGATGCGGAGGCCACCACGTTGCTTCCATAAGACACAAAATTGATGGGAAGCGGCTCTTTATAGTATCGCTTGGCTTGGGGACTCAGTCTACCAGAGGCCAGCACAGGCCCCGACTTCAAAAAATCCTCCGGGACGCAGTTCAGATCCCGGGCGGACTGCTCCATGGCGATGCGCTGAATTTCTTCCTTGCTGAACATATTCTATCACAGAAGATCCTTGATCGCCCGCTGAATGCGGGGCTTGTCATAGAAAAAGTCCTCCATGGGGTTGCGCAGGGCATGCTGGGCGGCATCGGCGTCCTTGATGAGCTCGTCAAAGGGGTCGCCCAGCACCTGTTTATCGCTGTGGTTGTAAATACCCCGGTACATCACGGCCTTTTCTTCGTCGGAAAAGCAGGACAGATGATCCAATACGTGCTCCTTGGCGTAGTCCGCGCAGGTGTGGGCGTGATCATCCGTATCGGAGGCCCGATCCACATAGGTGAGCAGATCGTGGAGCATCCCGGCGATTTCGGCCATTTCCGCCGTCTGCCGGTCAAAGCCACGTTTCAGAGCCAGCAGGGAGGCCAGCAGCCCCACGCCGTATAGATGCACATAGGCCCCGCGTTTGTCCTCTTCGTTGCTGATGGACTTGATGATGCCGTCGATCAGCGTTCTCGCTTCATCCAGCCGGGTATATTGGCGGTTCAAGCACACCACCCCCAAAAAATTGCTGTTCATGGAAAGTGAAAAGTGAAAAGTGAAAAGTAGAATTGAAATAGAGCTTCCAATCATCTGCACTGTCAAACAAAACGCCGCCATTCAAATCTTCACTTTCCACTTTTCACTTTTTCTTCATTGCGGCTTAAACTGCACTCCAGCGTTTGCGTCCCTTTCCAGGATAGGCGGCATTTCGCCCCGGAACACGTTCAAGAACTCCGGTGAGGAAAAAACGTCCTGGGGTGCGCCCGCTTTCAGCACCTTCTGCTGCACCAGCACCACGAAATCGGCGTACCGCCGCACCAGATCCCAATCGTGGCTCACCATGAGGATGGCCATGTGATGGGTCTGGCGCAGGGCGGACACGGTCTGCAAAAACAGGGTAAGGCCGTTCTGATCCACGCCGGACACCGGCTCGTCCAGCACCAGCAGATCAGGCACCGGGGTCAGGGCCATAGCCAGCAGCACCCGCTGGAGTTCGCCGCCGCTCAGCGCGCCCAAGCGCTTATCGATCAGGCTGGCGGCCTGGGTTTCCTCTAAGGCTTTGTGCACCCGCTCCCGCATGGCTTTGCCCACCCCCGTCCAAACCGGGCGGCGGGACAGACTGGCGGCCATGAGATCGCACACCGTCAGGGGCATTTCCCGGTCAAAGGGCAATTGCTGGGGCACATAGCCGATGCGGGGCACGGGGAAAGCATGGCCCTCCGCGTCCACATGGCGGATGGTGCCCGTATAGGGACGCTGGCCCAAAATGGCCTTTACCAGGGTGGTTTTGCCCGCGCCGTTGGGGCCCACCAGGGCGGTGAGCTGGCCGCAGTGGATGTGAAAGCTCACGTCCTCCACCAGCACGTCCGCCCCGGCTTTCACGCCTACGTGATCCAGCTCGATGCGGCACAGGCCGCAGGCGTCCATCTGGGCGGCAAGGGCGCGGTCACGCTTCATCGCCGTCGCCCATATCGGGGTCCATTTCAGGAATATCGTCCCCGTCCACGGCGGGCACGGTCATCTGGGCCATCTGCTGGCGCAGCAGGGCGTCGATCTCGTCCGCGATTTCGGGGTGATCCTTCAAATACTGCCTTGCGTTGTCCCGGCCCTGGGCAATGCGCTGGTCGTTATAGGAGAACCAGGCGCCGGATTTGACGATGATATCCTTGGCCACGGCCATATCCAGCAGGCTGCCTTCCCGGCTGATGCCCTGGCCGTAGATCAGATCAAATTCGCAGGAACGGAAGGGCGGGGCCACCTTGTTTTTGACCACCTTCACCTTGGTGCGGTTGCCGATCACGTCGCTGCCGTTCTTGAGCTGCTCGCCCCGGCGCACGTCTAAGCGCACGGAGGCGTAAAATTTCAGGGCCCGTCCGCCGGGGGTGGTTTCGGGGTTGCCGTACATCACGCCCACTTTTTCGCGGATCTGGTTGATGAACAGGGCGATGGCGTTGGTTTTCGCCACCACGCCGGTGAGCTTGCGCATGGCCTGGCTCATGAGCCGGGCCTGGATGCCCACAAAGGAATCGCCCATTTCGCCGTCGATCTCGGCCCGGGGCACCAGGGCGGCCACGGAGTCGATGACCACGATGTCGATGGCCCCGGAGCGCAGCAGCGCTTCGGCGATTTCCAAAGCGTCCTCGCCGCAGTTGGGCTGGCTCACGTACAGTTCGTCGATGTTCACGCCCAAATTCTTGGCGTAGGCGGGGTCCAAAGCGTGCTCCGCGTCGATAAAGGCCGCCGCGCCGCCGCGCTTCTGCACCTGGGCCACCACATGCAGGGCCACCGTGGTTTTACCGGAGGATTCCGGCCCGAACACCTCGATGATGCGGCCCCGGGGAATGCCCCCCACGCCCAGCGCCATGTCCAGGTCTAAGCAGCCGGTGGGCACCACGTCCACCTGCATGGCGGTCTTTTCGCCCAGCTTCATCACCGTGCCCTTGCCAAATTCCTTCTCAATGCTGGACAGTGTCGCTTCCAGCGCCTTCATTTTCTCCTGCTGGGTGTTGTCGAGCTTCAAATCTTTTTTCGCGGATTCCTTCTTAGCCATGGTCATTCTCCTTGATACTTTATAATGTACACGTAGGTTAATAGAAGATACGAGGCAGGGGGCTTCTTCCATCCGCAGCCTCAATCTGCGCAACTCCTTCGGAGATTGCTTGTTTCGGCTGATCTCACCGCCGATGAAATTCCCGCCACAGGCGGTCATCGGCGGTTCGTCCCCCTAAACCCCTGAACCAGGGC
>JAFSKN010000068.1 GCA_017448975.1 Clostridia bacterium | reverse complement strand
TGGGGTGCTGGCATCCGTTCAGAATGGAAAATGTGATTTTGCTTCCTGCGGTATCACCATCACCGACGAACGGGCGGAGATTGTGCTGTTTGGCATGCCGATCCTTTACAGCGGGAACACGGCGGCGGTTTTGAAGCAAAAGGACGCTTCATCCACCGCTTCGGCTGCTTCCGGCTCTGCTTCCTTACAGGATTTGAACGGCAAGCGCATCGGCGTACAGACCGGTACCACTTTTGACGAAATTGTGCTGGAAACGCTGCCGGACGCGAAGGTGAGCTATTTCAACTCCTATCCCGATATGGCCGCCGCGCTGGAAGCCAACAAGATCGACGCCTTCCCGGGCGACGAGCCGGTGATCCGGCTGATGGCGGCGGAAAACAATAAGCTGGCCGTTCTGGAAGAACGCATGGACGATTTTGATTTCGGCATCGCCTTGCCCAAAACAGAAAATGGGGAAAAGCTGCTTGCGGAAATCAACGCCTGGCTCGCTTCCATCAAAAAGAACGGAGAGCTGGAGCAGATCATAAAAAATTGGACAGACGGCCCGGAAAGCGAAAAGTCCGTGCCGAACTACGCCTCCTTCCCCGCGCCCAATGGCGTGCTGACCCTGGCGACGGAAGGGGCCTACGCGCCCATGAACTATTACCGGGGCGACGAAGTCGTGGGCCTGGAAATCGACTTGATCGCCCGGTTCTGCGAAGCGAACGGTTATGGCCTGAAAGTGGTTCCCATGCTGTTTGACGGCATCCTGCCCGCTATCCAGTCCGGGAAAGCGGACTTTGCCGCCGCCGGGCTGACCATCACCGAGGAACGGAAGGAAAGCGTTTATTTCTCCGATCCCTATTATACCGGCGGCACGGTGATGGCGATCCTCAAGAGCAAAGCGGCGGCACCCGCACAGCAGACGGCAAACATGGGCGTCACTTCGATAGACGATCTGGCGAACGCCCGCATTGGCGTGCAGACCGGAACCATCTGCGGTGCGCTGGTGGAATCGCGGCTGCCGAACGCGCAGGTTTATTACTACAACACCGTGACCGACGTGCTGGCCGCGCTGAATGCCGGGAAGCTGGACGCCGGGTGCATGGATGAACCCATGCTTCGCTTTCTGAAAATCGAAAACCCGCAGATAAATATCCTGGACGAATTGCTGGACAAAAGCAACCTGGCCGCCGTGTTCCCCAAGACGGAAGCGGGCCAGGCGCTGTGCAGCCAGTACAGTGAATTCCTGGAAAAGCTGTGGGAAGACGGAACGATGAAGGAAATCGACGCCGTCTGGTTCGGCGAAGACGACGGAAAGCGCACGGTGATAGACTTTGCCAGTCTTCCCGCGACGAACGGCACGCTGCGCATGGCGGCTGACCTGTCCATGGTTCCCTTTACCTACATGAAGGATAACAAAATCGTGGGCTATGACGTGGACGTGGCCGCCCGATTCTGCCGGGAATACGGCTATGCGCTGGAGATCGTGCCCATGGACTTTGGCGGCATCCTGCCGTCTGTGCAGAGCGGCAAGTGCGAGTTTGCTTCCTCCTGCATCACCGTTACGGAGGAGCGGGCCGAGAGCGTGCTGTTCAGTTCTCCCAACTACTACGGCGGCATTGCCGTGGGGGTGTTGGATGACGGCAATTCAGCAATCCAGGCCACGGGAACCGTCCGCTGGCAGGATTACAACGGAAAACGCCTCGGCGTGCTGGTGGGGCCGCTGATGGAGGACGCCGCCAAAGAATATTTCCCGGACAGCGAATACCTGCTGTTCAACAGCTACCCAGACTGCATCGCCGCGCTGCTCTCGGGGAAGATCGATGCTTACCTGGGGGACGAACTGGGAGCGTTCGCTGTTCATGCGGAAAACCTCGAAATTGACTATATCCATGACCGAATTACCCAAAATAATTACGCCTTTGCATTCCGGAAGAATGATCCTAAGAGCGCCGCCCTGTGCGCTGAACTCAATGATTTTCTCGCCATAAGCCGGGAAAACGGCACCATGGAAGATCTGGAAAACATCTGGTACGGCATTGATGAAGAAAGAAAGGTCGTGGATATGTCCGATCTGACCGGTGAAAACGGCACGATCAGGGTCGTGACCACCTCTACGGACATGCCCTTTTCTTACATCAAGGACGGCAAAAACGTGGGCTATGATATTGATCTTGTAGTTCGTTTCTGCCGGGACAGGGGCTACGCCCTGGAGCTGGGCGACGTAGCTTTCGATGGTCGTATTCCGGCGATCCAATCCGGCAAATATGACTTCACCACGGATATGAACGTAACGCCGGAGAGGGAGGAACAGGTGCTGTTTTCCGATCCTACCGGCTATGGTGGCATCGTTCTGGTGGTGCGGTCATCGGATCTTGGAGAATCGACCGTCAGCGAAGCAGGCGTATATACCAGCGTGTCCCAGTTAGACGGAAAACGCATCGGTGTGCAAAGCGGAACCAACTTCGATGCTATGGTTCAAGAGAATCTCCCGTCTGCTCAGATCGATTATTATATTGGGAAGGCCGACCTGGTGGCGGCGCTCACAGGGAAAAAGGTCGAAGCCTTCGCGGTTGACGAACCGGTGGCTCAGATTCTGATGCATGAAGACGAACGCTTAACTTATCTGCATGAATATCTGGACGACTATGTGTTTGCCTTTGCATTCGCGAAAAATGAAGCGGGAAAAGCGCTGAAAGATCAGTTTAACGCTTTCCTCGAACAGTTGCCCGATGGGACGCTGGACGCGCTGGCGGCCAAATGGTTTGACGAGGACGAGGACGCGAAGCCCATGCCGGACATCACCGCACTGAAAGCTGAAAATGGAACGCTGCGACTGGCGACAGAATCGGGTTACGCGCCGTTTGAGTACATCCGCGACGGTCAAGTCGTGGGCTATGACATGGAGCTTGCCGCTCTTTTCTGTGAAGCGAATGGCTACGGCCTTGAAATCGTAGATATGAATTTCGACGCGATCCTGCCTGCGATACAGACTGGGAAGTGTGACTTTGCCGCGGCGGGCATCGGCGTTACGCCGGAACGGGCGGAAAGCGTGCTGTTCTCTGAACCAAACTTCACCGGCGGCATGGTGCTGGTTGTGCTAAAGACCGAAGCTCAGCCTACTGCGCAGACAGCGGAAACCACAATCTTTTCTTCCCAGGCGGAATCCTTCTGGGACGGCATCGTTTCCAGCTTCAACAAAACTTTCCTGCGGGAGAACCGCTGGGAGCTGTTCGGAAACGGCGTGCTGACTACCCTGCTCATCACTGTCCTGTCTATCCTGTTTGGCACAGCCCTGGGCTTCCTGGTGTTCATGCTCTGCCGGAATGGGAACATTGTCGCCAATGGCGTGACCCGATTCAGCATGTGGCTGGTGCAGGGCATGCCCATGGTGGTGCTGCTCATGATCCTGTATTACATCATCTTCGGCTCCGTGGCGATCAGCGGCATTTTCGTGGCGGTGATCGGGTTTACGCTCGCCTTCGGCGCGGCGGTGTTCGGGCTGCTGAAAATGGGCGTTGGCGCCATCGACCGGGGCCAGTATGAAGCGGCATATGCT